>NZ_CP067100.1:0-600000 GCF_016616235.1 Bradyrhizobium diazoefficiens | reverse complement strand
GCTGTCCGCTCCCATCGCACTTGCCGCCGATGACGACGCGCCCAAGGGGCCTGCGGTCACGGTGCTGAAGGTCACGAAATCCTGCTTCTCCGACATCGTCGAAGCCACCGGCACGATCGTCGCGCGCGAGGAAAGCTCGGTGCGGCCCGAGCGTCCCGGCCTGAAGGTCACGGATGTGCTGGCGGAAGCCGGCGACACCACCACGGCCGGCCAGGTCTTGGCGCGGCTGGCGCTGCCCGAAGGCGGCACGCTTCAGGTCACCGCGCCCGTGGCCGGCGTGATCGCGACCTCGACCGCGCAGATCGGCAATCTCGCCTCGGCCAAGGGCGAGGCGCTGTTCACGATCGTGGCACGCAGCGAATATGATCTCGTCGGCCTCGTCGCGACGACCGACGTGCGCAAGCTCGCGGTCAACCAGACCGCGACGGTGCGCATTGCAGGCGCCGGCGATATCGACGGCAAGGTGCGCCGGATCGGGCCGACGGTCGAGCCGAACATCCAGCAGGGCATGGTCTATGTCGGCATCGCCTCGCAGAAGCGGCTGTTGCTGAACGCGAGCGGGCGCGCGCTGATCAAGACCGGACAGAGCTGCAACGTCGCGGTGCCGCTGACGGCGGTGCAATATTCCTCCGCCGGCACCGTGGTGCAGCTGATCCGCCGCAATCGCGTCGAGACCAAGCGTGTCGAGATCGGATTGATGTCGGGCGGCAATATCGAAGTCCGCGACGGCCTCAGCGACGGCGACATCGTCGTCGCCCGCGCCGGCGCGCTGCTGCGCGAAGGCGACCCGGTGCGCCCGGTGATGGCCGCGGAGGCGGCGAAGTAGAACTTGATACGGTGAGGCGCTTCACCCTCCCCTGGAGGGGAGGGTAACAAAAGCTAACCGCCGGCTTCGTTGAACTGCACGTCCTCGAGCAGCGAGGACGACACGGTCGGGACCTGATCGCCTTCGGAGGCGCGGGAGATGGCGAGGCGGGTCTTGTTGAAGACGCCTTCGGCGCTGCCCTGCGCATTCAAATTGTTGAGGAACTCGCCGACCAGCACGCTGTGCTCGCCCTTGCCGTCGTCGACGACCTTGCCCGGCGAGGCCGAGGTGAGGATCAGCGCATTGTCGGACGCGCTGATCGGCGCAAGGCCATGGCTGTAGGAGCGGAAGCGGCGCTCGTAAGGGTTACGGCGGGAGGCATCGACGACGACGAGCTTGGCCTTGGCGCCCTGCTCCTTCATCATCTCGAGCACGCCGTCGATGGAGACGCCCTGGCGGCGGACGTCGTTTTCCTTCCAGATCACCGCATCGACCGGCAGCATGTAGCTCTCGCGGCCGGCCTGCACGCCGTAGCCGCCGAAGAACAGCATCACGACGGTGTCGCGCTTGATCCGGGACTTCAGGCGATTGACGGCGCGGACCATGTCGTCCTTGGTGGCGTCTTCCACCATGTCGACGTCAAAGCCGTTCTTGCGCAGCGCCGAGGACAGCGCGCGGGCATCGTTGATCGACTGCGTCAGCGGCGCGTTGGCGTCGGGGTAATGACCATTGCCGATGACGAGCGCGAGGCGCGAGGTCTGGGCGAGCGAGCCGGTGACCTGGTCGGTCGTAACCGCCTTGGCGGCATCGAGCGCGCGCATGTTGAGGGCAGCATGGGCGCCGATGACGAGCGACACCGTGCCGATGAGAGCTGCGGCGACTGCGATCGTGCGTCGGGAAATGTCGAGCTGCCTGAGATTCATCTCGCTTCATTCCTGTCAGTGCCAAAGACCGGCCAAGCGCGCGCACACTGTTTGAGTAGCGCGATAGCGGCTTTAGGTTTGAGGGATTGGCCGGGGGTGTGCCCCCGAATTGCGCGCAATTTGCGGCGCCGCACCAAACAAACCCTTAACTGGATATCGGCCGGGGGGCAATAGATCGCCCCAAATTTGAGCTAAGCCACTGAATTCTCTTGTTAATTCTGCGAGCGAGATTGGTGTAATTTAGCTGTCCCCGTAGCCTTGCCGGGACCGATCATGCCCGCTTGAGACAGGCAATCTCTGTGACTGCCGTCACATTTGTATTTCCCGCGAATCCGGGTAGCTTTTTCAAAGACTTGCAAGGGAGCGGCGCGCGGCTTGGAACGTGCGCTGTCGCCCCGGGCAAGCCCCCCGCGACCAGGTATTTCATGAGCTTTCATTATTTCGCCGGTGCCGCCTGCCGGGCGCTGACAGCCCGCAAGGACGGCCCCTCCCTTTATGACGTCTGCGATCCCGTCTTGGCGGGCCCTGCCAGCGGCGATCCGCATCTGGCCAAATTCTACAAGATCGCGCTGGGCAATCCCGCACTGCGCCTGCTGCTGCGCCGCGCCGGGCTGCCTGAGCTGCGCAATGAGGCGAAGCTGGCCCGGCTGCGCGCGGCGCTCTCCCATGCTCGCGATCACGCCGAGCCCGACTGGGCCGCGGTCGGCCAGCCCGTCGCCGATCTCCTCGACAGCATCGCGCTCGATCATCCGAAGCCGCCGCCGGCGCCGTTCACCGCGGCGACGCCACAGCAATCGCAGATCGACGGCGTGATCCGCGATTGCGCGCAGCATCTGCTCGGCTCGTACCGCCGCAACGGTTTTCTGCCGACCTATGCCGCCTTCAACCTGATCGGCGATCCCGATTTTCGCGGGCGCGAGCTGATCATGGCGCTCACCGGCTTGAATGCGCGCGGCTACAAGAATTCGTCGCTGCTGTTCAACCTCGCGCGCGTCTTCATCGCGCGTTCGCACGCAGCCGCCGTGGTCAATCCGCCCTGGAAAGGCATCGCCGAGCCGATGTGGGAGCCGGTGCAGATCCGCCACCGCTCGGCCTATTATGATGCGTTCTTCATCGAGGCGCTGCTCAGCTTCGTCGAGACCGGGCTCGCCTCGCCCGCCGACAAGATCGCGGCAGAGCGCGCGATCGCCGACATGGTCGATTTCTGCGTCAACATCAGCCGCGAGGAGGTCGAGGGCATCGACGGGGCGCGGTTCAACGTCATCACCGCGCTGGCGCCCGCGCCGCATCCGCGCTTTTCCCGCTTCTTCGCCCAGATCAAGCAGGACCTCGGCTTCGGCATCTACGTGCCGGATTGCGACACCACGGCGTGCTCGATCTCCGCGGCAACGCAGGCCGGCTGCCTTGATCCGATCATCGACCAGCCGCTGCTGGACTTCTACGCGGGCTATCAGGTGCGTGCCGGCGTCAACGCGCCGCGCGTGACCGTGCCGCTCAACGACAACATCGACTATGAGGGCGGCGTTGCGACCTGGATCGACAACCTCGAGGGCGAGCGGCCCTACGGCAACGATCTCGATCCGACGCTCAATCTCGACATTCTCGAGGTGAGTTTTCGCAACCTCGCGCGCTGGAAAATCCTGGAGACGCCGGCGCGGCTTGCGACCGTGCATCGGATCATCGGCTTCCAGAAGCGGCTGGCGGCGAGCGGCGCCTTCGCCAATCCGCGCTCGCACATCTACTACCTGCCGGAGCTCTACTGCGCCTATTTCGGCCGCTGCTATGCCGCATTCCTGGCGCTGCCGCTGGCCGCGCAGGCCGCGATCGATCCCAACGGCGATTTCGATTTCATCCGCCACCGCGTGCTGTCCTACGTCAAGGGCGAGCTGATGGCCGCCGAGATGAACGTCTTCGACGCCGCACTGGCGCTGATCGCGCTCGGCCATCTCGGCGCCGATCCGCGCGCCTTCGCGCCGGCGCTCAACGTGATCGTCGCCGCCGTCGGAGAAGGCGGCCGCCGCGGCCCGTTCCGCGCCTATGAATGGAACAAGATGAAGACGCCGACGCGGATTCTGGTCGGCGGGCCGGAGGTGACGTCGGCCTTCGTGCTGATGGGACTGGCAGTGGCGAAGCGGGCGATGGCGCGGGGGTGAGGCGCTTTCTTACCCTCCCCTAGAGGGGGAGGGTCGGCACGCGATCGAGCGAAGCGAGATTGCGGGACGGGTGGGGTGATCTTTCCACTCGGGCACTGTTCGTCGCGGAGAGACCGTCACCCCACCCCGCTCGCGCTGCGCGCGATCGACCCTCCCCCTCCAGGAGAGGGTAAGCAAGCGCCACAATGACGGGAAGTTGAAAGCCTATCTGTTGGTCGTATGCTGGCTCACCGGCCAAAAGCCGACCACAATTGCGCGCCTCTATCGGCATTTTCATCACACGCGGACCGGCATGTTGCGAAAAGTCCTGATTGCGCTGTCTTTGCTCGCCCCCTCGCTGGCGCAGGCCGCCGACATCACCGGCACGGCAAAAGTCCGCGCCGGCGACTCCGTCGTGATCGGCAGCACGCGGATCCGGCTCGGCGGCATCGACGCACCCGCGACCGACCAGCTCTGTCTCAACACCAAGGGCGAGCGCTGGACCTGCGGCGTCGCGGCCCGTGACGAGCTCGCCAAATATGCCGAAGGCAAGAGCTGGATCTGCCATGCCCGTTCGGTCGACCGGCGCGGCCGCACCGTGGCGCGCTGCGAGGTCGGCGGCGAGGACATCCAGAAATGGCTGGTGCGCAGCGGCTGGGCGCTGGCCTACACCCGCCTCTCCCGCGACTACGAGCCCGATGAAGCCGCCGCGCGCGAGGCAAAAGCCGGCATGTGGCAGGGTGCCTTCATCGCTCCCTGGGACTGGCGCGTGCGCAACAAGAAGACGACGATATTGGGCGCGACCAAGCCGCCGGACGGCGCGCATGCGATCCTGCTCGCTTCGGCCTCCGGGCCGGTCGCGCCGTCGCCGGACTGCACCATCAAGGGCAATGTCAACAGCGCCGGCGAATGCATCTATCACCAGCCGACCAGCCGCTGGTATGCGCAGATCAAGATGAAGATCAGCAAGGGTACCCGCTGGTTCTGCTCGGTCGAGGAAGCCGAGGCCGCGGGCTGCCGCGAGACGAAGCGTTAGAGGCCGTCAGACCTGCGTTTTACGTGCTTTTCCCGGACGCCCACGGCGCGTAAAAGTGTGATTCAGCGACCCACCAGTCCGTCCTCCAGCAACAAGGACCAACAGCAATGACCGTTCGCGCGGGCCGGGAATTTCTGGCCATCCCCGGACCCACCACGATGCCCGACGAGGTGCTGCGGGCGATGCACCGCCCGGCGATCGACATCTACTCCAAGGAGATGCTCGATCTGACCGAGAGCCTGCTCGGCGACATCTCGAAATTGTTTGCGACCAGGGGCAAGTCTTACATCTACATCGCCAACGGCCACGGCGCCTGGGAAGCCGCGCTGAGCAACGTGCTGTCGCGCGGCGACAAGGTGCTGGTGCTGGAGAGCGGCCGCTTCGCGATCGGCTGGGGCAATGCGGCCGCGCTGATGGGCGCCGAGGTCGAGGTGCTCAAGGGCGACTGGCGGCGCGCGGTGCGGCCGCACGAGGTCGAGGAGCGGCTGCGCCGCGACAAGGAGCATACCATCAAGGCCGTCGTCGTGGTCCAGGTCGATACGGCCTCGGGCGTCCAGAACGACATCGAGGCGATCGGCAAGGCGATCAAGGCGGCCGGCCATCCCGCGCTGTACATGGTCGACACCGTGGCCTCGCTCGGCTGCATGCCGTACGAGATGGACAAATGGGGCGTCGACGTCACGATGTCCGGCTCGCAGAAGGGCCTGATGACGCCGCCCGGCCTCGGCTTCGTCGCCGCGAACGCGCGCGCGCTCGAGGTGCACAAGACCGCCAACATGGCGACGCCCTATTGGAGCTGGAGCGAGCGCGAGGGCACCGAGAACTACCGCAAATACGCCGGCACCGCGCCGGTGCATCTGCTGTTCGCGCTGCGCCGGGCGATCGACATGCTGCACGAGGAAGGGCTGGAGAACGCCTTCCATCGCCACAGCCTGCTCGGCGAAGCCGCACGCCGCGCGGTCGCCGCCTGGTCGGAAGGCCAGGTGCTCGGCTTCAACGTCGCGGAAGCCAGCGAGCGCTCCAATACCGTGACCACGGTGACGATGAGCAACGGCCATGATCCCGCAGTGCTGCAGCGCTATTGCAAGGACAAATGCGGCGTCGTGCTCGGCACCGGCATCGGCGATCTCTCCGGCCAGGCCTTCCGCATCGCCCATATGGGACACATCAACGCACCGATGCTGCTCGGCACGCTCGGGGTGGTCGAGATCGGGCTCAACGCGCTGAAGATCCCGCATGGCAAAGGCGGACTGGAAGCGGCGGTCGCCTATCTCGGCGAAGAGGTGGCGGTTTAGGAGTAACGACAAGCTCCGCTGTCGTCCCTGCGCCCCGTGCGCAATTGCGCACTAGGCAGGGACGACAATCGAGTTTGCGATAGCTATTTCTGCAGCCGATACGCCTCGACCTGCGCCTTCAGTTCGTCCAGTGACGCGGTCGGCTTCTTCCCATCGACGCGATACTCCCCGCTCCCCAGCCAGTTCAGCACCATCGCGTCCACCACCGGCGAATGATGGATGACGTCGCCGTAGTTGTTGAGGTCGTGCGTCACCGCCTTGATCGCACGAAAATCGTGGAGGCGCACATTGGGGAACTGCGTCAGGCGCTGCGCAATGATCGCGGTGAGATCGGTGACGATCTTCAGCGTCTCCGGCGAAGCATCGCGCATCGCGACGAATTGCAGGATCGAATAGGGCGGGAAGTAGATGTCGAAGGTCACGTCCGGATGGCGCGTGATCAGACCAACGGCGTCCTGCTCGAAATGCCGGACCATGGCGTCGTAACCATAGCCTTCGCCGAGAAAACGGCTGCGCGAGGGCGCGGTGATGTAGGCGAACGAGGCCAGCGTCTTCGCCGCGTTGTAGCTGCGCGCGACGTCGAAGTTTCGCGGCAGCGCGTGGATGTCATCGACATCGGCGAGCGCGAACTTGACGGGTAGATAGGGCGTCGCTCGCGCCAGCGGCCGCCGCAGCGGCGGGACCGACCGCAGCACTGCAAAGAGCGACTCCTTCGCCATCGCCGTGCTGAACAGGTAGGACGCGATGCCCTTGGCGGTTCCGCGATAGAGATCGACGGAGAGATAGGGATCGGTCTCGATGTCGGCGGCATCGACGAAGATAAAATCGTCCATCTCCCAGATCACGCGCCTTGCGCCGCGGTCGATGGCCTGCTCCAGCACGAAGGCCTGCTGGCGTGAGTTGGAGCCGGTCATGGCCAGCTTGAGCGAATGGACGCCAAGCGCGCGGTCGATGTCGCTCTGGCGGAAATGGATCGCGAGCGAGGTGCCCATGAAGGCGGTGTCGAACGACTGGCTGCGGATCAACCCGGCGTTCTGCACGCGGGTGTCGTCGGAATAGAAGGCCAGGCGCGAGGGACGAAACAGTTGCAGGGGATCGACGGCGTAGGTGAGCGCGGCCGCGCCCAGCACGCATGCGATGCTGGCGAGCAATAGACGATTCACGCTGGTGAACGTGCCGCGCATCAGAACCGGAAATAGATGAATTCGCTATGGCTCTGGATGCCCAGAATGCCGAACGCGAGCACCAGTGACGCGCCATAGAGGATCAGCGGCCGCATGCGCCCTGCCCTTAACGCCTCACCGACCCGGCGGTTGCCGTGATCGTATCCCATGATCTGTTGCGTGTTCGGCGCCAGCCACACCAGCGCGGCATAAATTGCGACCAGCACCAGCGCCGCGATCTCCTCGCGACCGAACACGATATTTGTGGGATCAGCCATCGCGTGAAGAACGCGTAGCGCCCAGGCAACGCTCTCGGCGCGGAAGAACACCCAGGCGACGACGACGGCAAGGAAGGTCAGCAACGCACCGGCAGCGCGAACCGGTCGTGCGAGCAGCGGCGGGACGCTCGGCACCGACGCATTGAACGCGTGATTGATACAGAGATAGGCGCCATGCAGCGCGCCCCAAATGACGAACGTCCAGGCCGCCCCGTGCCAGAGCCCGCCGAGCAGCATCGTGATCAGCAGGTTGACGTAGCGCAGCACGCGGCCGTGGCGGTTGCCCCCGAGCGGGATGTAGAGATAGTCGCGCAGGAACTGCGATAGCGTCATATGCCAGCGGCGCCAGAACTCGACGATGCTGGTGGCCTTGTAGGGCGAGTTGAAGTTGACGGGCAGGAAGATGCCGAACATCAGCGAGATCCCGATCGCCATGTCCGAATAGCCGGAGAAGTCGAAATAGAGCTGAAACGTATAGGCGAGCGCACCAAGCCAGGCCTGGTCGAAGCTGGGCGATCGCGCCTCGAAAGCGAGCGCGACCAGCGGCTGGATGCCGTCGGCAAGGCAGGTCTTCTTGAACAGGCCGATGGCGAAGATGATGAGTCCGCACAGGATCAGATGCGCGTCCGGGTGTTTTGACTCCTCCCGCTCGAATTGCGGGATCATGTCCTTGTGGTGGAGGATCGGCCCCGCGATCAGATGCGGGAAGTAGGTTACGAACAGCGCGTAATGCGGCAGCCCATAGGCCGCGACCTGGCCACGATACGCGTCCACCAGGAACGCGATCTGGGTGAAGGTGTAGAAGGAGATGCCGACCGGCAGCAGGATGTGGACCGCAAAATGCGTGCCGAACAGCGCATTGATGTTCTCGGTAGCGAAGCCGGCATATTTGAGGATGCCGAGCACGAGGAGATCACCGGCGACGCCGAGCGCCAGCGCTGCCTTGCGCTGTGACGGGCGGAGCTTTGCCACGACGAGCAGATGGCCGACGCCGTAATTGAACGCAATCGATAGCAACAGCAGGGCCACGAACTGCCAGCTGCCAATGGCATAGAAGGCGAGCGAAGCCAGCGCCAGCCAGATCACCGGCGCCAGACTGCTGCGCCGCCCCAGCCAGAAATAGCCGCCCAGCACCACGGGGAGGAACAGCAGGATGAACGGGTAGGAGTTGAACAGCATCAGGCTGGACCGGCGGCGGGATATGGAGGCTAAAGCATACAAGGGGGCGGGCAACAACCCGGCGACTTGGCACAGCACGCTGGCAATTCGCGGAATCGAGACGATATAAGGCGGCGAAACCCTCTTCTCCCTCTCCCCGTTCTTACGGGGCCGGGACGAACTTCGTTCGCCCTGAGAGGGTTGGGGTGAGGAGCCTCTCTCAGCGAATGAGATCGTTGTGAGACCTGTACCCCCTCACCCGAATTCGATCTGCGATCGAATTCAACCCCTCCCCGCAGGCGGGGAGAGGTGAAGAAAGAGCGCTGCACGAATGAGAGATGACGAGGACCGCGTGACACAAGCCAAAACACCTTCCCAGCCTCCCGTCGCCCCGCGCCGGCCGCATTCCTTCACGCGGCACGGGATCACCGTGACCGACGATTATGCCTGGCTGAAGGACGCGAAATGGCAGGAGGTGCTGCGCGACCCCAAGGTGCTCGATCCCGACATTCGCAAATATCTCGATGAAGAGAACGCCTACACCGAGAGCCTGCTCGGCCATACCTCTGCGCTGCAGAAGACGCTGGTGCGCGAGATGCGCTCCCGGATCAAGGAGGACGATTCCAGCGTGCCGTCGCCGGACGGGCCGTTCGCCTATTTCCGCAGGTTTCGCGAAGGCGGGCAGCATGAGTTGTTCGGCCGCATGCCGCGCGACGGCGGCAACGAGCATATCGTGCTCGACGGCGACGCACTGGCAAAGGGCCACACATATTTCAAATTCGGCGGCAGCCGGCACTCGGACGATCACACGCTGCAGGCCTGGAGCGCCGACACCAAGGGCTCGGAATATTTCACGATCCGCGTGCGCGACTGGGCGACGGGTGCGGATCTCGACGACGTCGTCGAGGAGACCGACGGCGGCATGGTCTGGAGCAAGGATGCCAAGTCCTTCTTCTATGTGAAGCTCGACGACAATCACCGGCCGATGCAGGTGTGGCGGCACAGGCTCGGCACCAGGCAGACCGAGGACACGCTGGTCTATGAGGAGCAGGATGCCGGCTGGTTCACCCATCTGCACGAGAGCACCAGCGGGCGTTTCTGCGTGATCGCCGGCGGCGATCACGAGACCTCGGAGCAGCGGCTGATCGATCTCGCCAATCCGGAAGCGCCGCCGCGCCTGGTCGCGGCGCGCGAGGACGGCGTGCAATATTCGCTGGCCGATCGCGGCGACGAGCTGTTCATTCTCACCAATGCCGACGACGCCATCGACTTCAAGATCGTTACCGCGCCGCTCTCCTCACCCGAGCGCAAGAACTGGCGCGATTTGATTCCGTATCGCCCTGGCATCTACATCATCGACCTCGATCTCTATGCCGGCCATCTGGTGCGGCTGGAGCGCGCCAACGCGCTGCCGTCGATCGTGATCCGCGACCTCGCCTCGAACGAGGAACACGCCATCGCCTTCGACGAGGCCGCCTATTCGCTCGACACCATGGGCTCCTACGAGTTCGACACGACCAATCTGCGCTTCTCCTATTCGTCGATGACGACGCCGTCGGAAGTCTATGACTACGACATGGTCAAGCGCACGCGCGCCCTGCGCAAGCGCCAGGAGATACCCTCGGGCCACAACGTCGCCGACTACGTCACCACCCGCATCATGGCGACATCGCATGACGGCGCCGAGGTGCCGGTCTCGATCCTGTATCGCCGCGGCCTGACGCTCGACGGCTCGGCACCGCTGCTGCTCTACGGTTACGGTTCCTACGGCATGGCGATGCCGGCCTCGTTCAGCGCCAACCGCCTGTCGCTGGTCGATCGCGGTTTTGTCTACGCCATCGCTCATATCCGCGGCGGCGCCGACAAGGGCTGGGGCTGGTATCTCGACGGCAAGCGCGAGAAGAAGACGAATTCGTTCGACGATTTTGCGGCCAGCGCCCGCGCGCTGATTGATGCGAAATACACCAGCGCAAAACGCATCATCGGCCATGGCGGCTCGGCGGGCGGCATGCTGATGGGCGCGGTCGCGAACCGCGCCGGCGAGCTGTTCGCAGGCATCGTCGCCGAAGTTCCGTTCGTCGACGTGCTCAACACCATGCTCGACGACACCCTGCCGCTGACGCCGCCGGAATGGCCCGAATGGGGCAATCCGATCGAGAGCGAGAAGGATTTCCGCACCATTCTCTCGTATTCGCCTTACGACAACGTTGCCGCAAAAGACTATCCGGCGCTTCTGGCGATGGGCGGCTTGACCGATCCGCGCGTCACCTACTGGGAGCCCGCCAAATGGATCGCGCGCCTGCGTGCGACCATGAGCGGCGGCGGCCCGGTCCTCTTGCGCACCAACATGGGGGCCGGCCATGGCGGCGCCTCGGGACGGTTCGACCGGCTCGACGAAGTGGCGATCGTGTATGCGTTTGCGCTGTGGGCGGCGGGGATGGCGGAAGCGGAGGTGTAGCTTCGCAGCCCGGATGGAGCGCCGCGTAATACGGGATTGGTGCAGCCGGCAAGACCGGTCCCGGATCGCGCTGCGCGCCATCCGGGCTACGGCAGCGCGATGCTGCGCTACCTTCCGTTCTTCTTCCGCCATTCCGCAAAATCGGTGAGCGTCTGCGGATCGGTGGCGGGATAGAGACCGAAGATGCCGCGGCCCTTGCCGACCTCCTCGGTGACGAAGTCCTCGAACGCGGTCATCTCGAAGGTCTCGCTTGCGATCTCGCCGGCGAGATGCGCGGGGATGACGATGACGCCGTCGGCGTCGCCGAGGACGACGTCGCCGGGAAACACCGGCGCATCGCCGCAGCCGATCGGCACGTTGATCTCGATCGCCTGGTGCAGCGTCAGATTGGTCGGCGCCGAGGGGCGATGGTGGTAGGCGGGAATACCGAGCTTGGCGATCTCGGCGGAATCGCGAAAGCCGCCGTCGGTGACGACGCCGGCGACGCCGCGCTTCATCAACCGCGTCACCAGGATCGCACCGGCCGAGGCCGCGCGCGCGTCCTTGCGGCTGTCCATCACCAGCACGGCGCCCGGAGGGCAGTCCTCGACCGCCTTGCGCTGCGGATGCGAGCGATCCCTGAAGACATCGATGGTGTTGAGATCCTCGCGCGCCGGCATGTAGCGCAAGGTGAAGGCTTCGCCCACCATGGTCGGCTGGTCGGGGCCGAGCGGGTGCACATCCTGGATCATCTGGATGCGCAGGCCGCGCTTGAACAGCGCAGTGGCCACGGTGGCGGTGGAGACGGATTTGAGCTTGTTGCGGCTGGCTTCGCTGAGTTTGGTCATCTCATACTCTCTCTGTTCGTCATTCCGGGGCACGCGCAGCGCGAACCCGGAAATCCATCGGGCCACACGCACGGCGGTGAAATGGGTTCCGGGTTCGATGCTCCGGGCCGCGCTTCGCTGTCCCGTCGCATCGCCCCGGAACGACGGTGTTAGTAGATGGACGGCTCGCCGACCGGCGCGCCGAAATCGGTCTCGAGAAAATCGAAGTCGCAGCCGTCATTGGCCTGCTTGATGTGCCTGGTGAACATCCAGCCATAGCCGCGCTCGAAGCGGGGCTCAGGCTGCTTCCAGGCGGCGCGGCGCTTATCGAGCTCGGCGTCGGGGACATCGAGATTGATGGTGCGCGCTGCGACATCGAGCGTGATCCGATCGCCGTTCCGCACCAGCGCCAGCGGGCCGCCGATGTAGGACTCGGGCGCGACATGCAGAATGCAGGCGCCATAGCTGGTGCCGCTCATGCGCGCATCCGAGATGCGCACCATGTCGCGCACGCCCTGCTTCACGAGTTTTGTCGGGATCGGCAACATGCCCCATTCCGGCATGCCCGGTCCGCCTTGCGGCCCGGCATTGCGCAGGATCAGGATGTGGTCCTCGCTGACGTCCAAATCGGGATCGTCGACCGCCTTCTTCATCGACGGATAATCGTCGAACACCAGCGCCGGCCCCGTGTGCTTGAGGAAGCGCGGCGCGCAGGCGCTTGGCTTGATAACGCAGCCGTCGGGCGCGAGATTGCCCTTGAGCACCGCGAGCGCGCCCTCCTTGTAGATGGGATTGTCGACCGAGCGGATCACGTCGGCATTGTGAACTTCAGCGCCGTCGATATTTTCGCCCAGCGTCTTGCCGGTCACGGTGACGCAGTCGAGATGCAGATGCGGCTTGATCTGACCCATCAGCGCTGGCAAGCCGCCGGCATAGAAGAAGTCTTCCATGAGGTAAGTATCGCCGCTCGGCCGGACGTTGGCGATGACCGGGACCTTGCGGCTGGCGACCTCGAAATCGTCGAGGCCGATGTCCTGGCCGGCGCGGCGGGCCTGCGCGATGAGATGGACGATGGCGTTGGTCGAGCAGCCCATCGCCATCGCCACCGCTATTGCGTTCTCGAATGCCTTGCGGGTCTGGATCGTTTTCGGCGTCAAGTCTTCCCACACCATCTCGACGATGCGGCGGCCGCATTCGGAGGCCATGCGGATGTGGTTGGCATCGGCGGCGGGAATCGAGGAGGCGCCCGGCAGCGTCATGCCGATCGCCTCGGCGATCGCGGTCATGGTCGAAGCCGTGCCCATCGTCATGCAGGTGCCGTAGCTCCGAGCGATGCCCGCTTCGATATCGAGCCAGTCCTTGTCGGAGATTTTTCCGGCGCGGCGCTCGTCCCAATATTTCCAGCCGTCGGAGCCGGAGCCGAGTGTCTTGCCCTTCCAGTTGCCGCGCAGCATCGGACCTGCCGGCAGATAGATCGCCGGGATGTTCATCGAGGTCGCCCCTAACAGCAGTGCCGGCGTCGTCTTGTCGCAGCCACCCATCAGCACCACGCCGTCGACGGGATGGCTGCGCAGCAGCTCCTCGGCGTCCATCGCCAGCAGGTTGCGGTAAAGCATGGTGGTGGGCTTGAGCAGCGATTCCGACAGCGACAGCGCCGGCAGCTCCAGCGGCAGGCCGCCCGCCATCAGGACGCCGCGCTTGACGTCGTCGACGCGCGACTTGAAGTGCATGTGGCAGGGCTGAGCGTCCGACCATGTGTTCAGGATCGCGATCATGGGGCGGTCCTTCCACTCCTCCGGCGCATAACCCATCTGCATGGTGCGGGAGCGGTGGCCGAACGAGCGGAGATCGTCGGGCGCGAACCAGCGCGTGCTGCGGAGCTGGTCGGGTGTTTTCTTCTTGGTCATGATTGGGTGCCCCATTTCTGGACCGTGTTCCGCTCAATGGCGCGGAAGATCAGGTTCTCGACAAAGAGCCCGATGATGATCACGGTCAAGAGGCCTGCGAACACCGCGGGTATGTCGAGCAGATTGCGGTTCTCGAAGATGAACCAGCCGAGCCCACCCTGCCCCGAGGAGACGCCGAACACCAGCTCGGCCGCGATCAGCGTGCGCCATGCAAAGGCCCAACCGATCTTGAGGCCGGTGAGGATCGAGCCGAACGCGGCAGGGATGAGGATCTTGGCCACGTAAGGCAGCCCGCGCAGGCCGTAGTTGCGCCCGACCATGCGCAGCGTGTTCGAGACGCTCTTGAAGCCGGAATGGGTGTTGAGCGCGACCGGCCATAGCACCGAATGGATCAGCACGAAGACGAGGCTGCCGTTGCCGAGCCCAAACCAGATCAGGGCCAGCGGCAGCAGCGCGATCGCTGGCAGCGGGTTGAACATCGCGGTGACGGTTTCGAGGAAGTCGGTGCCGATGCGGGTGGAGATCGCGAGGATCGTGAAGATCGCGGCCAGCACGATCCCGGCCGAATAGCCCATGAACAACACCTTCAGCGAGGTCCATGCCCGCATCGGGATCGTGCCGTCCCTGACGCGGTCGACCAGCGTCACGATGGTGTCGTGCAGCGTCGGAAACAGCAGCGGGTTGTCGAGAGTGACGCCGTAGGCTTCCCAGACCGCGGCCAGGAACAGGATGATGACGCTCTTGCGGACAAAGCCATCGTTCCAGAGCAGCTCGAGCACGCTCAGCTTGCGCTCGACCTCGCCTGCCCCGGTGGCGGCGACCGGCGCGTCACGCAGCAATATTCTCGCTTCGCCCATCAGCTGTTCCCTCAATGCGCTGTTGCTTCGCCGGCGAACAGGAGATCGTGGATCTCCTTCTCCAGCCGGCCGGCGCTGCCGTCTTCGTTCGAGACCTTGTCGACGTCGACCACCTCGGCCTTGACCCGGCCCGGATGCGGCGACAGCAGCAGGATGCGGTTGCCGATGCGGATCGCCTCCGCAATCGAATGCGTCACGAACAGCACCGTGAACCTGGTCTCGCTCCAGAGCTGGAGCAGCTCGTCCTGGCAGGTCCTGCGCGTCAGCGCATCGAGCGCGGCGAACGGCTCGTCCATGAGCAAAATGTCCGGCTCCATCGCCATGCCGCGCGCAATCGCAACGCGCTGCTTCATGCCGCCGGATAGCGTATGCGGATAGGCATCGACGACGCGGGTGAGGCCGACCTTCTCGATATAGGCCCGCGCCTTTGCCTCGGCGTCCCTGCGCGACAGTTTTCGCGCGGTGAGCAGCGGGAACATGACGTTGGCGAGCACGCTCTTCCAAGGCAGCAGCTGGTCGAACTCCTGGAAGATCATCATGCGGTCGGCGCCGGGCCCGTTGATCTCGCGATCGTTGATGCTCATGCGGCCTTCGCTCGGGCTCATGTAGCCGCCGACGGCCTTGAGCAAAGTGGACTTGCCGCAGCCGGACGGTCCGAGCAGCACGAAGCGGTCGGACTTGTCGACGGTGAAGCTCACCCTCTCGGTCGCGGTGACGACTGCGCTCGAGGTCTTGTAGCGCAGCGTCACGGAGTTGACGTCGAGCAGCGCCATCAGCTGCCCTTCAAGTCGTGCGCAACGGGGAGATAATAGTCGGTCCAGGCCTTGGGCTGGGTCTTCAGCGTGCCGGTCTTGTACAAATGCGCGGCGAATTTCATCGTACCCTGAGGCTCGAGATTCCACTCCATCATGCCGGGCTGCTTGAGAAGATCGAGCAGATCTTCCACGGTGGTCTTGTCGGCGGTGATCTCCTTGTAGATCTCGACCGCCTGTTTGGTGTCGCTGCGGATCAGGTCCTGCGCTTCCCTGGTGGCATCGCGCACCGCCTGGATGATTTTTGGATTGGCGTCGGCGAATTTGGTCGTGGTGAAGAACTGCGCCTGGCTCAGCGGACCGCCCATCACGTCGGGCGAGTTCAGCACGACATGCGCGCCCGGCACGTTCTTCAATTCGAGGAACGTGAACGGCGGAATCGAGAGGTGGGTGTGCACCTCGTGCTTGGGATTGGACAGCGCCGCATAGGCATCAGGATGGCCGAGCTGCACGGTGTTGGCGTCGAGCTTGGACCATTGGTCGGCGCCGAACGCCTCGGCGGCGGCGATCTGGAGCACGATCGCCTGGGTCGAGACCTTCACCGTCGGCACCGCGATCTTGTCGCCGGGGGCGAAATCCTTAATGGACTTGATGTTGGCGTCGCGGCTGATCAGCGTCATCGGCTGCGCCGAGGTCGCGACGATGCCCTTCACGCCGCCGCGGGTGCGGTCCCACAGCAGCAGCAGATTGCCGGTGCCGGTGTTGAGGATGTCGACGCCGCCGGCGAGCAGCGCATCGGTCTGCGCGCCGCCGCCGGAAAAGGTGACCCATTTGGTGGTGACGCCGGGAACGCCGAGCGCTGCCGCATGCTTCTCGATCAGCTTCAGCTTTTCCATGATGTGGCTCGGCATGTAGAAAATGCCGGGCTGGCGCGACAGCGCGACCTCGGATTTCTGCTGCGCCAGCGCGGTCGATGCCGAGAGCGCGGTCGCGGCAATCAGGATGCCAGCCGCGAGCTTGCTGCGAAGATGCTTAATCATTGTTGTGTGTTTCCTCCGGGTTAGCGCCGAGCTGCGTTGACCCTGGTGATGCACTAATATATTAGTGCATCAAAGGCAAGCGGGACCCGATATGGAAGTAGTCGCCTCCGCGCCACGCGCGCCCGCAAAGACGGCATCAAGGCTCGATCGCGCCCGACAGGCCGCGCCGCAGGTGTTCGAGCGCCTTCGCAACGCGATCATCGCGCTCGAACTGCCGCCGGGCGCGCCGCTGTCGCGCGCCGAGCTTGCCGGCCAGTTCGGCGTCAGCTCGACGCCGGTGCGCGATGCGCTGATGCGGCTCGAGGAAGAAGGCCTGGTCGACGTCTTCCCGCAGCACGCGACCGTGGTCAGCCGGATCGACATCGGCCGCGCCCAGCAGGCGCATTTCCTGCGTCAGGCACTCGAGCTGGAGATCGTCCGGCTCCTCGCCGCGAGCGCCGACGCTGCGCTGGTGATCCGCCTCGATCACGCCATCGCGCTGCAACAGCAATTCGCCAAGGCCGGTGAGTTCGAGGCGTTCATGGCCGGCGACAATGATTTTCACGGGCAGCTCTACGCCGCGGCCGGCAAGCAGGATTTGTGGACACTCGTCCGCAGCCGCAGCGGGCATATCGACCGGCTGCGCCGGCTGCATTTGCCTTCGCCCGGCAAAGCCCAGAACATCGTGCGCCATCACAGGCTGATCGCGCGCGCCATCGAGGCCGGCGATGCCGATGCCGCGCAACAGCACCTGCGCAAGCATCTGTCAGGCACGCTGAGCGAGCTGGATAATATCCGAAGCCATCACCCGGAATACCTGACCGACTAGGCTGCGATAACTCTTCGAACTTTAGAACAAATGTTCGGGCATGCGCGCCGATATCTCTGGGACCAGGTTCGGCGCCCAGTCCCATGGCTGGCGCAGGATGGTTCCAAGCCCCGTTCGGGCGGGACCTTGTGCACGGAAGCATGCATAATGACCACGCCGGGCCGAGGTGCGCCCGATGACCGCCGCAGCGTCGCGAAGTGCTTGCAGGCTGAACGGAATCCGCGCAACAATTTCGTATTTGATGGTTTGATTTGGGGGGCGGCGGAATGTCCCATCGCCCCGGAGGATGTCAGACGTGGCCAACATCCTGATCGTGGATGACGACCCGGCCGTACAGATCACGATCCGGCTGCTCCTGGAGAGGGCCGGGCATCGCGTCACCATCGCCGGCGATGGCCACCAGGGACTTGCGTTGTTCGAGGCCGGCCAGTTCGACCTGCTGTTCCTCGACATCTTCATGCCCGGCATGGACGGGCTGGAGACGATGCGCCGCATCCGGATGCTGCAGCCGGCCATGCCGATCATCGTCATTTCCGGCCGCTCGATCACGCCGGACGCCTATGCGGAGCCGGATTTCCTGAAGATGGCGACCAAGCTCGGCGCGGTGGCGAGCCTGCAGAAGCCGTTCCGGCCAGACGCCCTGCTCTCCGCGGTCAATGGCTGCCTGAGGGCGCGGGAGCCGGAGGGGTCCGATGTCAGCTCCGGCAACCGATGACGAGGTTGCCTCCTCTGCTGCAGGCAACAACAAGCACGGTCATACCGAAAGCCCAGCGAATATCCGCATGACGCTCGCAACGCGGCTGGCCATCGCGATGATCCTGCTGGTGACGGTGACCGTGGCCGCGGTCGGCTGGCTCGGCTATCGCAACATCACGCAGGCGGTCATTCCGCGCGTGCTGGAGCGAGTCGAAGCCCAGTCGCGCCTGCTGGCGACCAATCTGGAATCCTACGTTTCCGGCGTCCGTGGCGACCTGATCGGCTATCGCTCCGCCGCGGCGATCAACGGCCTGATCCGCGCCCACGTCGGCGGCGGAATTGACGCAGCCGACCGCGTTTCGGAGCAGACCTGGCGCGAGCGCATCGCGACGCGGCTCGCGGCCGAGATCGAGGCCAAGCCCAGCTACGGGCAGTTTCGCATCATCGGCCTCGACGACGACCAGCGCGAGCTGGTCCGCGTCGACCGCTCGGGCCCGAATGGAGCGGCACGGATCGTCCCCGACGGCGAGCTGGAGCGGAAGAGCGAGCGAGCCTACTTCCAGGAAACCATCCGGCTGGCGCCCGGCGAGATCTACGTTTCGCCGCTCGATCTCGCGACCCGCCAGGGCGGGACCACGACCGCGCACATTCCGACCCTGCGGGTCGCAACGCCCCTGTTCACGCCGGACGGCAAGCCGTTCGGCATCATCATCGCCAATATCGATATGCGCCCTGCCCTCGACCGCATCCGCGCGGCGACGAACTCGGGAGGAGCGATTTACGTCGTGAATTCGCGCGGCGACTATCTCGTCCATCCAGATCCCGCGCAAGAATTCGGCACTTTGCGCGGCCATCCGACAAACTGGCGCAATGACTTTCCATTTTTTGCGGCCATGGCCGGCACGCGGGAAGGGTCCACGCAGCTCACGGCCGACGGATTGGGCCGGCCGACCGGCGCGGCGATCGCACCGGCGCTGCTTGCCGGCAAGGAATGGATCGGGGTTATCGTGGCCGTTCCTCCCGCCGTGTTCGGCCGCGTGCCGGCCGCGATTCAGAAGGCGTCCCTGCTCGTCGGCGTGCTCGCCGTGCTCGCCGCGGCAGCGCTCGCAGTGCTGCTGGCGCGCTCATTGACCCGTCCGATCGGGCGCCTCACCGCGGCGGTGGAAGCCATCGGCAGCGGACGGCCGGCGGACATACCCGTCGATGCGAGCGGCGAGACCGGCGTGCTGGCGCGGGCCTTTGCCCAGATGGTGGAAGAGATGCGCGCGAAAACCGCCGCGCTCCAGCGCGAGATCCGGGAGCACCGCCGCACCGAGGCCGAACGAAACCATCACGCGGCGCGCGAGCAGCTGTTCAGCGCCGCCGTCGAATCGTCCGACGATGCGATCGTCATGCAGACGCTCGAGGCCATCATCACGGGCTGGAATCCCGCCGCCGAACGCCTTTATGGCTATTCGGCGGACGAGGCGATCGGTCAACCCACCTCGATCATCGTCCCGCCCGACCGCCGCGAGCAGGGCAAGGTCTATCTGGCGCGGATCGCCCGGGGCGAGCCGATCGAACGGTTCGAGACGGTACGTCTTCGCAAGGACGGCACGCCGGTCGAAATCTCACTCAGTCTCTCCCCCATCCGGGGGCCATCGGGCGAGATCATTGGCGCCTCTGGAAGCGCGCGCAGCCTCACCGATGCGCGGCGGGCCGAGCGGCAGCTCCAGCAGCAGATCGAGGAGCGCCGGCAGCTCTTCGACACCTCGCAGGATCTGATCATGATCATGGACTCGCGCGGCCATATCGCGCAGATCAGCCCGAGCTGCGAGACCGTTCTCGGCTACCGGCCCGACGACATGATCGGCCGCAGCGGCGCCGATTTCATCCATCCCGCCCATCTCGATCAGTCCCGCGAGGAAATGCGCGCGCTCCGGCGCGGCGGACGCCCCAAGCTCGGCGACACCCGCTGCTTCCACAAGGATGGGCGCGAAGTCTGGCTGTCCTGGCGCGGCAGCTGGTCCGATCAGGCCGACCGCTTCTTCTTCGTCGGACGCGACATGACCGAGGCGAGGCTTGCGGAGGAATCCTTGCGCGAAAGCGAGCAGCTCGCGCGCAACATCGTCGAGACCGCGCTCGACGCCTTCGTCCAGACCGACGATCGCAGCACCATCCTGAACTGGAGCTCGCGCGCCGAAGAGCTGTTCGGCTGGCGCCGCGACGAGGCGCTGGGCAGGAATGCCATCGACCTGATCGTCGCTCCCAGCGAGCGCCAGCGAGTCAAGACAGGTCTGTCGCGCTTCCTCGATTCCGGAGGCGGCCAGACGCTCAATCGCCGCCGCGAGCTCATGTGCTGCCGCCGCGACGGCAAGGAATTCAAGGCCGAGCTGAGCGTCACCGCGCTGAAGCGCCGCGACGGCCTGCTGTTCAACGTGTTCTACCGCGACTTGACCGACAAGATCGCGGCCGAGGAGCGCATCCGTCACGCCGAGAAGATGGAGGCAGTCGGCCAGCTCACCGGAGGCGTTGCGCACGACTTCAACAACATCCTCACCGTCATCACCGGAACGATCGAGATCCTGGCGGAGGCGGTGGAGAAGGAGCCGGAGCTTGCGGCGATCACCAAGATGATCGACGAGGCCGCCGGACGCGGCGCCGAGCTGACCCAGCATTTGCTTGCCTTCGCGCGCAAGCAGCCGCTCCAGCCGCGCGAGATCGACATCAACTCGCTGATCATCGACACCGCGAAGCTGTTGCGTCCGACGCTCGGCGAGCAGATCCAGATCGAATCGGTATTCGAGGACGAGACCTGCGTCGCGATCGTCGACCCCAACCAGCTCACCACCGCGATGCTCAACCTCGCGCTCAATGCCCGCGACGCCATGCCCGGCGGCGGCAAGCTGATCGTGGAGACGGGCGGCGCCTATCTCGACGAGGTCTATGCCAGCGTCAACGACGTCCGGCCGGGACACTATGTGCTGATCGCCGTGAGCGACACCGGCACCGGCATTCCCGCAAGCATGCTCGCCAGGGTGTTCGATCCCTTCTTCACCTCGAAGGGCCCCGGCAAGGGCACCGGGCTCGGGCTGTCGATGGTCTACGGCTTCATCAAGCAGTCCGCCGGCCACATCAAGATCTACAGCGAGGAAGGCCACGGCACCACGATCAAGATGTACCTGCCGCCCGGCAAGACGCCGACGGCGGTCGGCGAGGGCGTGACACCGGCCACGATCGAGGGCGGACACGAGACCATCCTCGTGGTCGAGGACGACCGGCTGGTGCGCGACTACGTGCTGGCGCAGCTGCATTCGCTGGGTTACCTCACTTTGCAGGCGGCGAACGCCGCCGAGGCGCTCGCGATCGTCGCCGCCGGCAAGCCGTTCGATCTGCTGTTCACCGACGTCATCATGCCCGGCAAGATGAACGGACGGCAGCTCGCCGACGAGCTGATGAAGACGCGTCCCGATCTGAAGGTGGTCTACACATCAGGCTATACCGAGAATGCGATCATCCATCACGGCCGGCTGGATTCGGGCGTGCTGCTGCTGGCGAAGCCTTATCGCAAGTCTGATCTGGCGCGGATCATCCGCAAGGCGCTGAATGGCTGAGGCGCGATCTCGTGTCCCGGCTCAGCATGCGCTGCGTCCGGGGCACGAGAGAGGATGGCCGCTCGCCCTACGACGCGCGCTGGGCCGCGGTCATCACGATGCGGATCAGGTCGGCGGCATTGCGCGCGCCGAGCTTCTTCATGATGTTGGCGCGGTGGTCCTCGATGGTGCGCGGGCTGATGCCGAGCGTGCGGCCGGCTTCCTTGTTGGACGCACCGGAGGCAAACTGCTCGAGCACCTCGCGCTCGCGCCGCGTCAGCGGCTCGCGCCCGGGGAAATGCAGCGAGCCGAATTTCGGCGAGGCGTTTTCCGCCTGCCTGCGTGCATAGGCTCCGATCGCCTCGTCGAGCCGGCCGACGATCTCGCTGCCGCGGAACGGCTTCTCGATGAAGTCGAGCGCGCCGCTCTTGATCGCGCCCACCGCCATGGCGATGTCGCCCTGCCCGGAGATCATGAAGATCGGCGCCGGATAATCCTCGCCGTGCAGCTCCTTCAGGATGTCGAGGCCCGACTTTCCGGGAATGTGTACGTCGAGCAGGATCGCAGCCGGTGTGCGGTTTCGCGCGACGGAGAGCAGCGCTGCGCCGTCCGCAAAACAGATCACCTCATAGCCCGCCGCCTTCAACACCATCGACAGGGTGTCGCGAACGGCAGGGTCGTCGTCGACCACGAAGATTTCACCGCGAGAGTTTTGTTCGGCCATGTGCCACATCCAGTTGGCATGAAGGACTCGCGTCCGCACCAACTGTTATGGCGTTCGGCGCGGATTCGGCCCACCCGTATTTGTACGGGACATGGACTTAACGCACAAGTAGCGGCAGGGTGCCTTATTGCGGGGAACGGAGAATATCCATGCTGAATTACACCGGCACACCCCCGCTCGCCGCGATCGCCGACACTGACAGCCGTCAGTTGATCGCAGCCGAACTTCGCTCTCTGATCGCGCGCATCGAGATCAGTATGCGTCTGATCGATGCCGCCATGGAGCGCGAAGACGATAGCGCTATCGCGGGTTCCAGCGAGATTGTCGTGCTCGACGACATCACGCCCCGCTATGCTACGGCGAGCGCGGCCCTCAACGCCTGCCGCGCAGAGCTCGACCACGCCCTGCAACAATTGTCCGAATCTGGCAGCGCAGCGTAAGCCGCAATGAGCGCGGCTGACCTGCCGCGGCTGATTGCATGGCAGCTCCGCGCCTCAGGCGCGGTGCCGTTCCACGATCGCGTCGGTGGCGACGCCACCCCAGGTGTGGATCGCCGGCAGGCCCATCGCGGTCTTGCCGAGATTAGCGAGGCTGATGCGCAGGGCCGCGAGGTCGAGCGGCTTCGGCAGGCTCTGCAGACCAATCCCGACCGAGCGGGCGAAGCTGCGGGCGGCGCTGCGGCGCTTGCCGTCCATGCCGCTGACGACGATCACGGCACCGGCGAATTTCGCCGCCGCCATCTCGCGCAGCACGTCGATGCCATCGCCGTCCTCCAGCACGAGATCGAGCGTCACGCAGTCGAAGCGCGCGGCACGGAGCTTCTCGATCGCCTCCGCGACGGACGGCGCCACCGTGACCTCGTGGCCGGCCTGCTTGGCGGCGACCGTGATCAGGCTGCGCTGCGTGGCGTCGTCGTCGACCACCAGAAGCTGAAGCGCACGCCGCTCGGCGACGTCGGGCAGGTTGGAGGAGATGGGCGAGAGGGAGCTTCTGGGCATTGCCGAATCCTGAGATTGAGACCTGCCATGGATACAAGGTTCGCGCTTAGGCGGCGTAAAGCGGCGACGTCAAATTCATTCGGATGTTTCAGCAAATCTAAAGCAACATGGCGGAAAACGCGCAGTCGCCGCGCGCGGATCACGCCGCGGCGTCGTGGCCGCCGGCTGCGCCGCGCTTCTTCCTGTTCTTGCCGCGCAGGAATTGGATGTCCATCTCGGCGCCATTGACGCGCACCAGCTCGCAGCGGCGATAGGCAAGACCGGTGGACGACAGCAGCAGGAAGAACTCCTTCAGGTTCAGGCCCTGGATCGAGCCTTCCACCGTGAGGATGGCGTCGGTGTCGGAGATCGCATTGAGCTTGCAGTCGCGGCGCCAGGTGCCGTCGATGGCCATGATGCAGACATCATAGCCGCGGCTGAAGGTGACGCGCTCCGCGCCTTTGCCATCCTCGGTCATGCCTATCGTCCTGCCAATACTGCCATGCGCGCCGGCGCGCCGGCGGCGACAACCGGCTTGGCGGCTGCGGCGCGCGGATCGTTCGGCTTGTAGAGGCCGCGCCGCTCCGGAATCGGCCTGAACGTATCGGTCAGCCCGACAACGGTTTCGGCCGCACCGAGCACCAGGAAGCCGTCACCTTCGATCTGCCGCGCCAGACGGTTGAAGATGTTGATCTTGGTATCCTGGTCGAAATAGATCAGCACGTTGCGGCAGAAGATAACGTCGAAGGTGCCGAGCTGGGCGAAATCGTGCAGCAGGTTGAGCTGGCGGTGCTGGATCATCGCCCGCAATTCGGGATTGATCTGCCAGGTCTCGCCGGTCTGCTTGAAATATTTGACCAGCATGTGGATGGGCAGGCCGCGCTGCACCTCGAACTGGCTGTAGATGCCGGCCCTGGCCTTCTCCAGGACTTCCTGCGACAGGTCGGTCGCGATGATCTCGACGCGCCAGCCGGTGAGGGCCGCGCCCATCTCCTTCAAGCACATCGCCAGCGAATAAGGCTCCTGTCCCGTCGAACCGGCGGCGCACCAGATGCGCAGGCTGCGGCGTGCCGCGCGCGCCTTGATGACCTCGGGCATGATGGTGTCGCGGAAATGATCGAATGGGACCTTGTCGCGGAAGAAGAAGGTCTCGTTGGTGGTCATGGCTTCGACCACGCTGGCGATCAGCACGCTGGAGCCGGCCTGAAGCTTCTGCACGAGCTCGGTGAGGCCGGCGAATCCGGCCTTGCGCGCCAGCGGCAGCAGGCGGCTTTCGATCAGATATTGCTTGTCTGCGGACAGGTCGAGACCGGAATGATCCTTCAGAAACTTACGCAGATACTCGTACTCGGTCGGGGTCACGGATGGCCTCTTCGAAGCTTGTACTGGAACACTCTGGCCGGACACTCTGGCCAGACACACTCAGACCATGGCTTGTCCGACCGGGATCAGACCAACTTCGGCGAACTTGTCCGCGATGATGTCTTTGTCGAAGGGCTTCATGATGTACTCGTTGGCGCCGCCGCTCAGCGCCTGGGCGATGTGAGCCACATTGTTCTCGGTGGTGCAGAACACCACTTTCGGCTGGTCGCCGCCGGGCAAGCGGCGCATGTGGCCCATGAACTCGAAGCCGTCCATCACGGGCATGTTCCAGTCGAGCAGCACCGCATCGGGCAGCTGCTTCTGGCAGATCTCCAGCGCCTTGGAGCCGTCCTCGGCCTCGGTGACCTGGAATTCCAGGCCTTCCAGGATCCGGCGCGCGATCTTGCGCACGACACTGGAATCATCGACCACCAAACACGTTTTCATCTTGGTTCTCCGGCTTCGATGTTTCGTCGGCTCACGCAGCCATCTGCACTTCTGTCTTCAGCTCGAGCACGCGATCGACGTCGAGGACGACCATGAGCTGGCCGTCGAGGCGGTGGACGCCGCCGGCGAGCTTGGCCATGCGGGGGTCGAGGTTGACGGGGTTTTCCTCCTTGCCGTCCTCGGCAAGGCGCAAGACCTCGCCGATCTGGTCGATCAGCAGGCCGTAGGATTCGCCGCGCAGATCGACCCCGACCGCCATCGGCGCCTTGCCGTCCTCGGGCCTCGGCAGGCCGAGCCGGGCGCGCATGTCGACCACGGTGACGATGCGGCCGCGCAGGTTCAAAACGCCCGCGATCTCGCGCGAGGACAAGGGCACGCGGGTGACGCGCTCGGGCATGAACACGTCCTGGACGCGGGAGATCGGCAGGCCGAACAGCTGGCCGCCGATCATCGCGGTGACGTATTCGACCATGGCGCCTTCAGTGGACTGGGTCTTCTTGCTCATCGGCGTATCTCCTCCATCCGTCCTAGGCGGCTGCCCGGCTCAGCTCGGAAGCGCCGGCGGCGCCCGCGGTCTGCTCCTTCAGCGCCGCGATCAGGCCGGGACGGTCGAACTTGGCGACATAGTCGTGGAAGCCGGCCTGCCGGCCGCGCTCGATCGCCGCCGGCGACACCAGCGCCGAGAGGCCGATGATCGGCGTCGATGCGAGGTTGTTGTCGGAGCGGATCACTTCCGCGAACTCGAAGCCGTTCATGTCGGGCATCTCGATGTCGGTCAGGATCACGTCGAAGTTTTGCGCGCGGAGCGCAGCCAGGCCCTCCTGCGCGGTCGGCGCGGTGCGGACGCGATAGCCGGCGGCCTTCAGGACGGGTGCCAGCATGTTGCGGAAGAACGCGCTGTCGTCGACCAGCAGCACCGACTGCGCGTGCATCGAAGGCTTCATCTCCTTGCGGGTGAACCAGTCGGCGAATGCCATCGGCAGGAAGTGGCCGACGTCGATCACCTCGGTGGCCTGGCCCTTGATCACGGCCGAGCCGAGAATGCCGCTGGCCGAGCCGCCGACCTCGATGTTGAGGCGCTCCTCGACGATGTCGATGATCTCGTCGACGACGAGGCCCATCGAGCGGCCGTCATCGGCGAACACCAGGATCGGCTGGACGCCCTGCGTGGCGATGGTGACGCTCTCCATGGCCACCAGCGGCATCAGCTGCTCGCGGTACTGCACCATGTAGCGACCGTTACTGAACTCGATCTTGTCGGCGGGAAGCTCCTCCAGGCGGGTGACCAGCCCGAGCGGAACCGCCTTGGGCTGCGACGAGCCGGCGCGGAACACCAGGAGCGAGGTGGTCTGCTCGCCCGAGCCGATGTGATGGCCGGCGGCCTCGTCGGCCATGTCATGGGCCGAGGAGCCGGAGGCGCCGAGCGCTTTGGCAATGCCGTTGGGGTCGATGATCATGATGACGGCGCCATCGCCCAGAATGGTGTTGCCGGAGAACATGTCGATGTGACGCAGCTTGGTCGACATCGGCTTGACCACGATCTCTTCGGTGTGGAACACGCCGTCGACGACGATGCCAAAGGTCTGGCTGCCGACTTGGGTCACCACGATGAAGCCGTTCTCGGGATCGCTGGCGGCGCCGTCGTCGATCTTCAAGAGCTTCTTGAGGTGGATCAGCGGCAGCAGCTTGTTGCGCAGGCGCAGGACCGCGGTGTCCTTGATGCGCTCGATGCGGTGCTCCGAGTTGGCGCGGGCCCGGACCAGCTCGACGACGGAGAGCTGCGGGATGGCAAAACGGTCGCCGGCCGCTTCCACGATCAGGGCGGAGACGATCGCCAGGGTCAGCGGGATCTTGATGGTGACGGAGGAGCCCTCGCCGGCCACGCTCTTGATGTCGATGGTGCCGCCGATCTGGTCGATATTGGTGCGGACCACGTCCATGCCGACGCCGCGGCCCGAGACCGAGGTGATGGCGGCCGCGGTCGAGAAGCCCGGCGCGAAGATGAACTTGTGGATCTGCGCTTCGCTCATCTTCTCCAGCTCGGCCTCGGTGACGAGACCTGACGAGAGCGCCTTGGCCTTGATCTTCTCGGTGTTGAGGCCGCGGCCGTTGTCGGCGATGCAGATGATGATGTGACCGCCCTCGTGATAGGCGGAGAGGCGAATGGTGCCCTGCTCGCCCTTGCCGGCAGCGAGGCGCTCGGCGGGGGTCTCCAGGCCATGGTCGGCGGAGTTGCGCACCATGTGGGTGAGCGGATCCTTGATCAGGTCGAGCACCTGGCGGTCGAGCTCGGTGTCGGCGCCGTGCATCTCCAATTCGATCTGCTTGCCGAGTTCTGAGGAGAGATCGCGGACGATGCGAGGCAGCTTCTGCCAGGCATTGCCGATCGGCTGCATGCGCGTCTTCATGACGCCTTCCTGCAGCTCGGCGGTGACGTTGGAGAGGCGCTGCAACGGCACCTTGAACTCGGTGTCCTCGTTGCGGCGGGAGATCTCCAAGAGCTGGTTGCGGGTCAAGACCAGCTCGGAGACCATGGTCATCAAATGCTCCAGCGTATCCACGTTGACGCGGATCGACTGGTTGGCGATGCGGTCGCCCTCGCCCATGACCTCGTCGGCCATCGACTTCTTCGGTGCGGCTTTTTCCTTGGCCGGCTTGGCGGCTTCCTTCGCAGCGGGCGCGGGCGCTTCAGCAGTCGGCGTGGGCTCCGCCTTGGCAACGGGCGCAGGTGCGGGCGCTTCGATCGCGGTCTCGCGGAAGGCGCGCTCGAGCTCGTCCAGCGAGACCTCGCCCGGGCGCAGCGGGCGCTCCAGGGTCTGGTCGATCAGCATGCCCTGGGTCATTGCTTTTGCGGGCGCCGGCTTGCTCTCGGCCTCGGCAACCGGCGCTTCCGGCACCAGCGGCGGCGCCTCGGCAACGGGAGCTCCAGCGGCCATCGCCGCCATGCCCTGCTCGACCATCGCCTCAAGCTTGTCGATGAGGTCGCGGTCGTTGCCCTCGGGCTCGGCTTCGGTTGCCTCCAGGCCGGCGAGGATCTCCTTGATGCGGTCGATCGAGGACAGGATCACCGTCACCGCCTGCCCGGTCACCGGCATGCCGTCGCGGAATTTGCCCATCAAGGTCTCGCCGGCATGCGCCAACGCTTCCAGCCGCGGCAGGCCCAGGAAGCCGCAGGTGCCCTTGATGGTGTGGACCAGGCGGAAGATGTTATCCAGGATCTTGGCGTTGTTCGGCTCCTGCTCGAACTTCACCAGCTGATTGTCGACAGTGTCCAGGCTCTCGCTGGTCTCCGTCAAAAACTCCCGCAACAGATCATCCATGCGTTACGCCTTACTGACCCCGACCTGCCTGGCCTCGACGCCGCAGCCGCGCTTGGCATCGACGGAAGCCCTCTTCTGGATCGTTAGACATCCCCTTTCACGGTCCCGTTAATTTCAGCCTCCGTGCTAATACGGATATTGAAGAGAAGTTTGCGATTTGGCTGCGTGGGGGAGGGCTTTTCGGCAAAACCGGCGCAGCGCCGCGGCCGGGAAAGGAATGAGGTAAACGCGGCGATAACAGCGGCGATGTGCGCGGGAAAGCGTTGACCGTGAAGGGCGATAGGCCAGGCGCGTACCCGCAAACGGGCGCCCGCGCGACCACCGATTCCTGCTTGGCCGAAATTCGGCAAAATTCGCGCTTGCGGTAAACGAACGGTTACCGGCCGCCGCCGCGGGCCGTGCCGCGCTAACCGAGCCGCGCGGCCGCGGCAACGTCGCCGTCGGGACGGTGCTCCGCCAGGCAATCGTTGATGGCGGCGAGCAGCGCGTTGGGCGTGAACGGCTTGCGCAGACAGCGTGCCGCGCCAAGCTCGAGCGCCATCCGGAGGAAGTCCGGTGCAGGCGAATTCAGATTCGCGAAGGCATAGCCGGACATCGCGATCAGCGGAATGGCAGGCGCCTGCTCGTGGAAGATCCGGATCGATTCGAACCCGCGCATGTGCGGCATGAAGATATCGACGATCATCAGGTCGAACTGTTCGTGTTCGAGGGCCCGCAGCCCGGCTTCGCCTCCATCGGCGATCGTCACCCGAAAATTGTTGCGCTGGAGATAGATCTCGATGGCCATGCACACCATCGGGTCGTCGTCGACAACGAGAATATGGCGTAGACCTTCTGTCCTCGTTTGAGCTTCCCGTTCCGGCGATTCAATAATTGAATCGTGGGGCACGCCGTTCTCCTTTGCTTGCGATCGAGAAATGGAAAGTTGCGAATGTCGTCGGCCCGGCGCGGAAAACCGAGAGGATGAACGCGACATCTGCGGCCACACGGCGCCATGGCTCGGAGCAGTATCGGAGCGCGGTAGGCACTCGTCCAGCGGACCAGGCTGCGTGGGTCGAACCGTATCCGACCGCAGCCCGGACGCAATGGTTCCGGCTCATGAAGCCCCCTTTGCTGCTTTTTCCCGCGACGTGTGCAGGAACCGGCGCAAGGACCCGCAAACGAATCATCGCGCCCGTTCTCATTTCCGCCGCAAATCCGGCAGGCTGTCTGCCCTCTAACAGGTATATGGACGGCGCCACAACCATTACAATATAATTTTTCCGCCGTACAACTGGTGCCGAACAGGTACGGCGTCGGATCTTCATTCGAACGCGCCGATTAATCTTTCATGACCGCGAGCAGCCACCCGACCAATCAGTTGCTGCAAATGCTCGATGCGGCAGATCTCGATCTGCTGCGCCCCCATCTGGCGACCGTCGAAATGGTCAGGGAAACTGCCTTGGGCGAGGCCGGCGCCGCGCAAAGATACGTCTATTTCCCGCATGGCGGATCCGTCTCCATTGCCGTGGGCTTGTCCGAAGGACAGATGATCGAGGTCGCGTTGCTCGGTCGCGACGGCGTCGTGGGCGGCGGCGCGGCACTCGCCGACGGCATCGCGCCGGCCGACGCCATCGTTTTGTTCCCGGGAACTGCATCCATATTGGAGGTCGCCGCGTTCCGGGCGGTGGCTGCCGCGAGCGCACCGTTTCGTAGCCTCATGGTCCGCCATGAGCAGGCCCTGTTCGCGCATGCGCAGCAGTCGCTGCTTTGCAATACGCTCCACCCGGTCGAGGCGCGGCTGGCACGCTGGCTTTTGCGGGCCCGCGATCTCTCCGACAGCCAAATTCTTCCGCTGACACAGGAGGCGCTCGCGCAGATGATGGGCGTCAGGCGCAACGCCATTTCGCTGGTTGCCCACGCGCTGCAGCGGGCCGGCATCATTCGCTACAGCCGCGGCCAGATCGAGATCGTCGACCTCCGCGCGCTGGAAGCGACGTCCTGCGATTGCTACGCGGCGGTCAAGGCCCATCACATGCGCCTGGTTGGAGTCCAGCGGTGACGGGCGCGCCGACTGCATGCGGAGATGCACACAGCGCTGCGGGCAATCGACACGGTTGGAAACCTTTTCCCAATTGCCAATATATCCCGACGCGAAGATGATGAAACTAACCCGCGAAGGAAACGACGGGAAACGGGAGACGGTTTTGGAAACGATGGTGCGCCCATCCAACGGTTTCCTGTCCGCGCTGCCGGCAGACGATTACGAATTGATCCGCCCACACCTGCGCACGGTCGATCTGCCGCAAGACGCGGTGCTGGTCGAAACCGGCGAGACGCTGGCGCGCGCCTACTTCCCCCACCGCGGCATCATCTCGCTGGTGGTGAAGCTCGCCAAGGGCGAGCATGTGCAGGTCGCCATGGTCGGCCGCGACAGTGTGCTCGGGACACTCTCGACCATGGGCGATGCCTGCGCGCTCAACACGGCCATCGTGCTGATTCCCGGCGTCGCCTCCGTGATGGATCTCGACGTGCTGCGCAGCGCGGCCGAACAGAGCAGCGGCTTGCGCACGCTGCTCACGCGCCATGGGCTGGCGGTCTACGCCCAGGTGCAGCAGAGCGCGGGCTGCAACGCCGCCCATCCGGTGGAAGCGCGGCTGTCGCGCTGCCTGCTGCACACCCATGATCTGTCGGGCGACTACCGGCTGCTGCTGACCCAGGAGGCGATGGCGCAGATGATCGGGGCGCGGCGCAATAGCGTGTCGCTGGTCGCCAACACGCTGCAGCAGGCTAATTTCATCCATTACAGCCGCGGACACATCCAGATTCTCAATCTTGACGGACTGCGCCAGACCGCATGCGAATGCTACGCCACCGTAAAGGCCCAGTACGACCGCCTGCTCGGTCCGCGCTGACCCGCGCCCGCATATGGTAAACCTTCGGCTAACGCCGGCCTGCAAACGCAAATTGTCCTGCTACCGGAACTGAAATTCGAATGCCGTAGACACGGGGCTCGCGCCGGACCGGCCGCGACCGACCAACCGTGATCAGGACGGGCAAAGCCATGTTTGAAGTGACCGTCGCGCGCAGGCAGAAGGTGCTGGATGCTGAGCCCGCACGCGACCCTGGCGCATATCAGGCGCTGGTCGCCGAGATCGGTGAGGACGGCGCCGCTGAAGTGCGCGCCGTATTCTGGAGCGAGACCTGCGCGCGCCTGCAATTGTTCCGCACGCTTGCGCTCGCGCAGCACCACGCCAGGATCGCGCGCGAGGCCCATTCGCTGAAGAGTGCGGCCGGAACCTTCGGTTATGTCAGGCTCGCGGCGCTGGCGCTGCGGCTGGAGACAACCGCGGAGAGGCTTCACGAGAGCGAATTCCACGACCTGCTGGACCTCATGGATGCCGCCTTCGACGCCGCCTGCGCGCAGGAACCGCAGAGGTAGAAAACTGCGTGCAAAGCCCGCCGTACTTCTACGGTTTGGGATTTTTAGAGATGGCTAATCATAGGTGGCGATAGTCGCCGGAAACCAGGAGGTTTCCATGTTCACCTATGAGACCGCGGACCAGAAAGAAGTTCGTCGCTTCCGCATCGCGCAGTTCAACGGCCGGATGGCGACGGTGAAGGCTGGCGAGGCAACGGTGACTGGTTTCGTTCGCTCGGTGCTGGAGCAGGAATCGAGCATGCCGCCGCGCTGGACCATCACGATCATTCCGAACGCGCAGAGGGACGAGCCCAAGCCGCTGCGGCCTTCGCCGCGTACACGTCCATTCGCCGAAGACTATTTCTGAGCGCGATCGGGTTCCCGGCCTTTCGCAGGCCCGGGCAACGAAAGAGATCTCAATCGATCGAATGCAGCAGCGCCGCACGGACGAGGTCCGCGGTGTTGCGCGCGCCGAGCTTGCGCATCGCCTCGGCGCGATGGCTCTCGAACGTGCGCGGGCTGATCTGCATCCGCAGCGCGCCCTGCTTGTTCGAATAACCCTCGCTGATCAGCCGCAGCACCTCGCGCTCGCGCTTGGTCAGCCGCTTCTGGCCCGACACGCCGAGCAGCTCGGCGCTGGACAGGCGCTGCGGCTGCGCCAAGCGGGCGGGCTTCAATTCGGCATCCTCGGCGCCGGACGGGATCGGTAGAGCACTCTTGTGAGGACCGGCAAGCTGCTTGACGAGGCCGCACACGCGCTCGGTCTGCGCCAGCGCGTTCTCGACCACGCGCTGCAGATAGACACGGTCGGCCGTGACAGGCGCGAGCTGATCGCTGTGATGCTTGATCTCGCCCATGTAGAGCAGCAGCGCAGTCAGGGGACCGTTGAGCTCGCGGGCGATGGCGGCCGCCATTTCATCGGCGGCCTTGGCCCGGACCGCATTCACGCGGACGAAATCGAGCTCATCGGCTGGAGCAGCGCCGCTCTCGAACCATTCAGACGGCCGCGAATCGGTGGCCGTATCATTCTGTGACCCCATGTCACTCGTTTACCGGAACCGACCCCGCTCTGTGGTTAACAATTTACTCCGTAAGACTACGGTGATTTTGACGGTTTTGTGCTGAAATATCGACCTCGGCACAATTTGTGCTTGCGGGCCGCGGCGACCGGCCCCGCCAAGGTTGAGATTTCCGCACAGAAATCCGGGCAGCGCGCGGAAACCGCCTCCACCGCGGGGCCCTGCCGGACCTCCGCAGCTCCTGGTTTTTACGGATTAATTAACGGCGATTTGCTTCTCTAGCAGATTGAGAGCGCGCAAATGCCTCCCCGCATCGAGCCTGTCGGCCCTTGCGGGAAACGCTGCGGAAGATTGCGTGCCATGAACGAGGTCGATCGGCTGTCGGAATTCCTGCAGAGGCTGACGCCACTGTCGCGCAGCTGTCTGCTCAGCGAGCTGGAGCGGCTCGAGCTGTGCGGCATCGACATGCCGGGCTCGGCCGACATCCTGGCGCGCCTGCGCGCCGAGTTTCGCAAGGACGGATCGACCCAGGCGCGCGCCGCCAGCCCCTCCCGCTATTTCTTCGCGCCGCTCGAACTGCTGCTGATCGACGGCGCGCCCGAGCATGCCAACGCCGGGCGGATTTCCCGCAACACGCTGACTCCGATCTGGGAGTGGATCTGCCGCGACCTGCTGCCGACCATGGCGCGCGACTACGTCAAGGCGATCAGCGACCAGGTCGCCGCCAACAATCAGAAGGAAGTGCTGAAGACCGCCGCGACCTTCCAGATCAAGGTCGTCAAGGTGCTCGAGAACACGCTGGCCTCGGCGGAGAGCGCCGAGTTCGCACGCGGCAGGCTCGCGCAATACACGGCCTCGCGCACCGCCTTCGACGATGCGAAGAAGATGCAGCAGGTGCTGCGCGCCGGCGATGCGCTGCCCAAGTTCAACGAAAAGCTGCCCGAGAAGATCGCGACGTTCGACGACGGTCAGGTGGCGCGGGTCACCGTCCAGCTCGACGCCTTCAAGAAGGCCCATCCCGGCGCGCTGCCCTTCGCGCTGACGCTGGTGGCGCGGCGGCTGAAGACGTCCTGGCAATTGGTGCGCCTCGCCACCAAGGCGGCCGCGAGCAAGAGCGCCGCCGACGTCGCCGCCACGCCCTATGCCTGTGTCGTTGACATGGTGCTCGACCGGCTCGACGACAAGCGGCTGGCGCTGCGCGTAGCGCTCCGCCACAACCGCGTGCTGATCGCCCGCGACCTGCTCGCCGAGATCTACGATATCGAATATGCGCTCAAGGTCCGCATCGACGGCCTCGAAACTTGCGAATGGGGCGTCCGCCTCCAGCACTTGATGGACGCGATCGCCGCGCTGGTGTCCGCCGAGGTGAGCCGCTTCCCCTCCAATGTCGGACACATTCTCGGCTCGCGACGGCTGCGCAGTCACGACACGCTCGGCGGCAAGCTCTCCTATCTGGCCTGGAAGGGACGCGATGCGGTGCACGACGGCGCGGCGGCGTTTCGCAAATTGATCGGGCAGACCTGATCTCGCAGCTAAAGCGCGATGCGATTGGGATGCATCGCCGTCGCGTCTTAGCTCTTCGTTTGAGCATGATCTTTTCGGAAAACCGCTGCACACTTTTCCGGATCATGCTTTAGCGCGGCAGGCACAGGAAGCGATCGAGAAATCGCCCTGACAGCACCAATCTGAACCACCAATAGATCATTCGCCGCATCGACATAGCTGTAATCCTCGACAGCCCACCACCGGCTGTGCGGAGCAATAGCGCAGCTGCAGCAATGCGCATGTGACGTGCTTCACATTCTCGCTGCCGCGGCCGGACCGCATTGTCGCAGAATCGTCACGAGCGAAGGCGGAACATGCGCGCATCGCGCGAAAATGAGTTCTTCGATCACGTCTGCCGCTCCTATCCTCCGATGCACCTGGAGAGCAACGGGAAGGAGATTGCGATGAGATCGGCCCGACTGACATTGACGATGACGGCGCTGCTGATGGGAGCGCTGGCGCTCACCTCGACGACGACGGCGCAGACCACCCCGCCGCAAGGCAATGCCGCACCGACCGCCGACAATGCGGTGCTGCTCACCGTGTTCTTCAAGCACGATCAGTCCCGTCCGTTGAACGAGCTCAATGCGCAGCTCGATAAGCAGGGCTTCCACAAGGCATTTCCGCCGTCCGGCGTCGAGGTCGTGAGCTGGTACGTGATGATGGGCATCGGCCAGGTGATCACGTTGCGCCTGCCGGCCTCTCGCTTGCGCGAGGTCAACCGCCTCATCGAGGACACCGCGTGGGGCGCCTACCGCACCGAGTTCTATCCGAACTACGATTACAAGGCGGTCGGCATGGCCCAACACGACAAGGCCACAGCCAATTGAGGGCGGCGTTATTCAATTAGGCGAAGCGCGCGCAGCTTCGTCCAATTGCAGGACAGGGGGAGCGCGCGCTGCCAAACCGGCCTTTGCGAAAATCCCGCATGATTGTCGCAACGCGCCTGCGCAACACGCCGGCAGACGTAAAAACTTCTCGAAGAAGATGCGGACAATTTTAGAAATGATGCAGGCTTTAACGTTACCCAGATAATTCAACAATCGGCTGAAGCCCTCCTTATTTGAAACCGCTCCCGTCGCTAACACCGGTCGCGGAACGGAGTGGTTTGCGATGAACGATGAAATTGTTGAGTTCGCCGGTCGGAGGCCGAGGACCTTCGGACGGCGAAAGGTGATGCCGCGCGCATGCGTCGCCGACGGCAAGCGCCATCTGCGCGCCTTCCTCGCCGAGGTGCTGGAGGATTTCGGCTTCGTCACCAGCCAATGCGCCAGCGCGGACGAGCTGCAGACCGTGCTCGCCGGCGAGCTGCCGGATCTGATCCTGTTCGGCGTCGCCGCCGACGGCATCGAGCCCGGCACGTTCCTGGAGACGCTGGTGCGCGAGGCCTTCGACGGCAAGGTCCTCACCGTCGGCGCCCGCGACTCGATCATCGTCAGGGCGGTGCAGCAGGTCGGCGAGGAATATGGCCTTGCGATGCTGCCGCCGCTGACCACGCCCTTTGCCGCGGAGACGCTGCGCGAGCGCGTCGCGATGCTGCTGCCGGAGGAGCCGGCGCCGAGCCCGGCCGTGCATGTCGGCGAGGCCCTGCACGCCGGCTGGCTCGAGCTCTGGTACCAGCCCAAGATCGACGCGCGCACGCTGATCCGCAGCGGCGCGGAAGCCTTGGTGCGGATGCGGCATCCAACCTGGGGCGTGGTACCGCCCGCCTATTTCATCTCCGAAGAGCACGACCCGCACTTTCGCGACCTCTCGGAATTCGTGATCGAGCGCGCCATGCAGGACTGGCACTATCTGCTGGAGCAGCAGAGCCCGGCCGATCTCTCGATCAACTTGCCGGCGTCCTATCTGAAGGAGCCGCAGGCGGTGCGCGATCTCTGCCGCCGCATGCCGACGCATCCGGCGTTCGGCGGACTGACGATCGGGATCGACGCCGAAGAGGCGATCCGCGACCTCGATCTCCTCGTCGAGGTCGCGCGCGAGGTGCGCCTGCACAATATCGGCCTGTCGATCGACAATCTCGGCGCCAACTGGCCCTCGCTGATGGATCTCGGCAAGATACCCTTCATCAAGCTGAAAGCGGACCCCCACTTCGTCACCGGCAGCGCCAACGACCGCCTCAAGCGCACGGTGTGCCGTCACATCGTCGAGCTCGCGCAGGGCTACGGCGCGCGCACCGTGGCCGAAGGCGTCGAGAGCCGCGCCGACCTCGTCGCCGCCAACGAGCTCGGCTTCGACCTCGTGCAGGGCTTTCTGTTCGGCAAGCCGATGCCGCTGAAGAAGTTTGCCAGGAGCGCGCTGACGCGGACGGTGCTGGAGCAGGTATGAGCGGCCGGGAGCATCGTCGAGTTCGCAGGGCTACGACGTGCGCGCCATTGCCGAAGGCAAGATGCCGCGTCAGGCAAACCGCCGCGCGAAGAACACGCAGGCGACGACGAGCGCGGTCGCGGCGATCATGCTCCAGGCGACCGGCTCGTGCAGCAGCAAGCCTGCGAGCGCGAGGCCGAAGAACGGCTGGAGCTGTTGCAGCTGGCCGACGCGCGCGATGCCTCCGGTTGCAAGGCCGCGGTACCAGAAGAGGAAGCCGATAAACATGCTGAAGATCGAGACGTAGGCAAGCCCGATCCAGGCCGGCACGCTGACGCCGCTCCATGCCGGCGGCGAGGTCAGGGCAGCAACGGGCAGCATCAACGGCAGCGCGAGCAGCAGCGCCCAGGAGATCACCTGCCAGCCGCCGAGGCGGCGCGACAGCGCAGCGCCCTCGGCATAGCCGAGCCCGCACAGCACGATCGCGGCGACCATCAGGAGATCGCCGGTGGTTGATGCCGAGCCGTCGCCGGAGAGGGCGAAGCCGGCCACCGTGGCGCTGCCGAGCACGGCGAACAGCCAGAACAGCGGCTGCGGCCGCTCGCCGCCGCGCAGCACGGCGAAGACCGCGGTCGACAGCGGCAACAGGCCGATGAAGACGATCGAATGCGCCGAGGTGATGTGCTGGAGCGCGAGCGCGGTCAGCAGCGGAAAGCCGATCACGACGCCGATCGACACAATGGTGAGCGAGGCGAGATCCTTCCGCTGCGGCCGCGCCTGATGCAACAGGCCGAGCACGGCGGCGCCGATCAGCGCCGCGATGACCGCACGTGCGGAGGTCAGGAACAGCGCGGAGAAGCCGCCGACCGCCACGCGCGTCGCCGGCAGCGAGCCGCTGAAGATGATGACGCCGAGAAGCCCGTTGCCCCAGCCACTGCCTGCAGATTGCATGTCCGTCCCATTGTTTTGAGACGCGACATTCGGCCCTCTGCGCTGGTGGGACCAGCGACAATCCAGTACAATCCCGCAAAACTGTATGGGTATGGAAGGTCATACACCTTGGGCGACGCGGCGCAAACGAAGGGACGCGGCGGAACGCGGACCCTGGATGTGATGAGCGCGATCCGCGCCAAGATCGCAGGCCGCGCGCTTCTTGCCGGCGACCGCCTGCCCTCGATCCGCAGCCTTGCGACGACGATCGGTGTTTCGCCGTCCACCGTCGTCGAGGCCTATGACCGGCTCGCCGCCGAAGGCCTGATCCGCGCCCGCCGCGGCTCGGGCTTCTACGTTTCACCGCTGGCTGCGCCGCCGCTGGCTCTTGCCGCGGCCGAGCCGCGTCGCGACCGCGCGGTCGACCCGTTCTGGGTCTCCAGGCAATCGCTCGATACGGATGCGGCCGTGCCAAAGCCGGGTTGCGGCTGGCTGCCGCCGGACTGGATGCCGGAACATGCCTTGCGACGCGCCACCCGCGCGCTGGCACGGGCCGAGGTAAGTGCGTTGACCAATTACGGCTCGACCTCGGGCTCTCTCGCCCTGCGCCGCCTGCTGCTCGCGCGCCTCGCCGAAGACGAGATCGAGGCCTCGATCAACCAGTTGATGTTGACCGGTTCGGGCACGCAGGCGACCGACCTGATCTGCCGCTTCCTGCTCCGGCCCGCCGACACCGTGCTGGTCGACGATCCCTGCTACTTCAATTTTCGCGCGCTGCTGCGGGCGCATCAGGTCAGGGTCGTGAGCGTGCCCTACACGCCGTCGGGCCCGGACGTTGCGCACTTCGAGCAGGTCCTCGCCGCCGAAAGGCCACGGCTCTACATCACCAATTCAGCGCTGCACAATCCCACAGGCGCGACGCTCTCGCTGCAGGCCGCGCACCGGCTCCTAACCGCGGCTGCCGCGCACGAGCTCACTATCGTCGAGGACGACATCTTTGGTGATTTCGAGCCGGAGCGCTCGCCGCGCCTGGCTGCGCTGGATGGCTTGAACCGCGTGATCCGCATCGGCAGCTTCTCCAAGACGCTATCGGCCTCGGTGCGCTGCGGCTACATCGCCGCGCGGCCCGACTGGATCGAGCATCTCGTCGATCTCCAGGTCGCAACCAGCTTTGGCGGCCCGAGCCCGGTTGCAACGGAGATCGTCGCCAAGGTGCTGGCCGGCGGCAGCTACCGCAAGCACATGGACGAGCTCAGGCAGCGACTCGCGCGCGCCCGCCGCGATGTGGCGCGCAAGCTTCAGGCTTTGGGACTGGAGCCCTGGCTGATGCCGCGCGGCGGGTTTTTTCTCTGGTGCCGCCTCGCGGGCGGGCAGGACGCCACAGCGGTTGCGCGAGCAGCGCTCGAGGAGGATATCGTGCTCGCGCCTGGCAATGTGTTCAGCGTGGCGCAGACGGCGCAAGACTTCCTGCGCTTCAACGTGGCCCACATGAACGATCCGCGGACGTGGGACGTGCTGCGGCGGGCGCTGAAGACGCGCCCGAATGACCGATAGCCGGGACCCGGCCATCGATAGACCGAGCCGCAGCGGCCACGCAGGCGGAAGACGGAACCGCCCTAATTCGCCTTGATGCCGGCCTCGCTGATGAGCTTGCCCCATTTCGCGCTTTCGTCCTGAATGAACCTGCCGAACTGCTCCGGCGAGGTGGGCGCGGGCTCCGCTCCGAGGGTCCGGATCTTCTCGACCACCGCCGGGTCCTTCAGGGCCTTCACGAAAGCTTCGTTCAACCTGCCGATGATCTCCGCAGGCGTGCCGGCGGGAGCAACGAGGCCGAACCAGCCGACGGATTCGAAACCGGCAATACCGCTCTCGGCAAGCGTCGGCACATCGGGCAAGGAGGGCAGACGGCGCGCCGAGGAGACGCCGATCGCGTTGAGCTTACCTTCCAGGATCAGCTGCCGCGATGCGGGAATGTCCAGCACCGCGAACGGGACATGGCCTGCGAGGACGTCGACCGTCGCCGGTGCGGTGCCGCGATAGGGAACGAGCTCCATGGCGATCCCGGTCTTCTGCATGAACAGCGCGGCGGTCAGATGCATGGCCGTCGAATTGCCGCCGTGCCCGATCGACAGCGCACCCGGCTTTGCCTTGGCGAGCGCGATCGTCTCGGCTGCATTGTGCGCCGGCACGTCTGCGGACGCGACGAGCACGAAGGGAATTTCCGCAAGCAGGGTGATGGGCGCGAGATCCCTGGGGTCGAACGGCATCGACGAATTGAGATGCTCCGGGTGCCCAGCGGCAGCACGGCGAAAATCGCGGTCGTCAGCATGGCCAGGATGCGGCGCCTTGCAACGTGAAACACGTTCTCCCTCCTCGATCCATTCTCGCTTTCGCCAGCGGCAGGCAGGCGGCAGCTCGATCTTCCTTTACACCGCCGCGCCGGTGAGACGCGCCAGCAGGCCTTGCGGATCGTCGGGTGCGGCCGGCCCGCGCCAGGCGATGTGCTGGTCGGGGCGTACCAGCACCAGCTTCTCGGCATAGGCACCGTTCGCCTCATCCGCCGCAATGTCGATCAGGGCAAGCGGCATGCCGCGCGCTTCGGCGGCGGACGTCAGCCGCGACACGTCCATCACAGGATCGAACCGCAGCAGATTGTAGCCCGGTCCGAACGCATCGTAGAGCGATCGGCCGTCGCGCAGGAACAGATGCGGCGCGCGGGCGCCCGGCACCGTGGAGGGCGTAAAGCTTCCCATCGCGTAGGCCGGCGGGGTCTCGCCGTCATAGGCGATGATCGGCGAGGCATCGTAATAGTAGCCGAAGTTGAGGCCGGCGCAGCAATATTGCTGCACGTTGAGATCGTAGGCTGCCCTTGCAAGCGCCGCGCGCGCCGCGTGGCCGCGCGGCGTGTCGTCCTCGATCTCCGCCGAGACGCCGCCGCGCTGCGCCATCATCTTCATGGCGTGGTCCATTGCAAAGCGCGACACCTGCTCGGTAATGGGCTGACGCTCGGCCTCGTAGGCATCGAGGATCGAGGCCGGCGCCCATCCGTTCAGATGCGCCGCCAATTGCCAGCAGAGGTCGACGGCGTCGGCTATGCCCGCATTCATCCCGTAGCCGGCATAGGGCATCCACAGATGCGCGGCGTCGCCGCAGATGAAGACCCTGCGGTCACGGAAGCGATCGGCCACGAGGCGACGCCCGACCCAGTCCTCCTTGCTCAGGACCCGATATTCGAAGCGCTCGTCGACGCCGAGGATGGCGCGGATGGCCCAGTCGCGATCGACCGAGTCGAACTCGGGCTCGTCGGGCTTCAGGTGATTGTGGATCAGCCAGCGGTCTTGGCCGTCGATGGCGACCGTGGTGCCGGAGCGACGCGGATTGAGCGAGAGCACCATCCACGCCGGCTTGTGCGCGCCCATCAGCTCCTTGAGTTGCGGAGCCTCGATATAGGTCGACTGTACGCGCTGGATCACCGGTGTCCCGGACAGGCTTGCACCGATCGATTTGCGGACCAGCGAACGGCTGCCGTCGCACCCGATGACAAAACTGGCTTCGATGCGGAGCGAGCTTCCGCTGTCGAGATCGCGCGCCAGCGCGACCACATCGCCGTCGCCCTGTTCGATCTCGGTGATCTCGGTGCGCGCCAGAATGGTGATCCGCGGCTGGGCCGCCGCATGACTGAACAGGATCGGCTCGAGGTAGATCTGGTTGATCCGGTGCGGTGGCTCGGGCGTCGGCCACCAGGTGTCGGGGCCGCCGGTCGCACTGTAGCGGCGCGCGCGGCAGGGGATGTCGATGCGGCACAGCTCGATGCCGGTCGCCGTGGTGCGATAGGAGCAATCGTTCGGGAAGTCGGCGGGCAGACCGGCCTCGCGCAGCTTCGCGGCGACGCCGAGCCTTCGGAAGATCTCCATCGAGCGCGCCGAGACGTGGTTGCATTTGACGCTCGGCGGATCACCGGCGTGGCGGATCTCCGCGACGACGACGTCGATTCCGCGCGAGGCCAGATCCATCGCCGCGGTCAACCCCACGGGCCCGGCGCCTACCACCAGCACCTGCGTTTTCATGCTCGTTTCCGTCCCTTGCAGCGCTGCGGATTTGCCGTCCGCGCGGGGTGCATTCTATTGCAGGCCCGGTTATGCGATAAGCCGGAAAGAAATCATCAATTCATCAGTTTTACCTATGAATGTCACTTTGCGGCAATTGCGGGCCTTCACCGCCGTGTACCGGACGCGCAGCATCACGCGCGCCGCGGGCGAGCTCGGCATCACGCAATCGGCGGCGAGCCTCCTGATCCAGCAGCTCGAGGACCAGCTCGGCGTCAAGCTATTCGATCGCTCGACCCGGTCGGTGCAGCCGACGCTGGCCGCCGATGAGGCGCTCCACGCCGCCGAACGGATGCTGGGCGATGCGCAGGGCTTGTCGCGGCGCATGCGCGATCTTGCGCAGGCGCGCGCCGGCCGCGTTGCCTTCGTGGCCTCGGCGGGCGCCGCTTCGGCGCTGCTGCCGCCGGTGCTCGCGAAATTCCGCGCAGGCTATCCCGAGATCGAGATCGACATGCGCGATGTTGCCGCCGACGATCTCGTTCCGCGCCTGATCGCAACCGATGCGGAGTTCGCGATCGGCAGCGTCGAGGGTGAATTCGCGGAGATGACGATCGAGACCCTGACACGCGGGCGCTTGAGCGCGATCGGCCGCCGCACCGCCGACTTCGCCGCACGGCGCTCATTGAGTTGGGACGAGCTGGCGCAACTGCCGACGATCGCGATGCGGCGGGAGACGCGGATCCGCATGCAGATCGATCAGGCGCTGGGCACGCAGGGCAAGCACCTCGCCCCGACCTATGAAGTGACGCTGATCAACACCGCGCTCGCGATGACGGCGCAGGGTCTCGGCCTTGCCATCCTTCCCGCGACGATGCTGCCGGCCGAGCAGTTTCCGACGTTGATTGCGAGGCCGCTGGTGCGCCCGGCCATCACCCGCCCGGTGTCGCTGCTGCAGCGACGAGGCCGAACGTTATCGCCGGCCGCGCAGGCGTTTGTGGCGATGGCGCGGATGGTGCTGGCAGGATGATCGGGCAATTATGGCGGAGAGGGAGGGATTCGAACCCCCGATAGGCTTGCACCTATGCCGCATTTCGAGTGCGGTGCATTCAACCACTCTGCCACCTCTCCTGAAGGTGCCGTGAGGGGCAGGAACCCCTGTGGTCGGGCCGTGTAATAGGCGAGGACGGCGGGCCAGACAAGGCGCGAAAGGCGAAAATCCGCAGCCTCGCTTGCCTCCATCCCTTTTTCACCTTCAGGGAACCGCCATGGAGCACCTCACGATCAAGGCCAACGGCGCCAATTTCCACCTGGTCCGCGCGGGCGAGGGAAAACCGCTGCTTTTGCTGCACGGGTGGCCGGAATTCTGGCTGACCTGGGAGCCGGTGATGGCGCGGCTCGCCGACCGATTCATGCTGATCGCGCCCGATCTGCGCGGCTTCGGCGACAGCGACAAGCCGGATGGGCCTTTCGGGCCGGACGGCCACACCGCAGACATGCTGGCGCTGATGGACGGACTCGGCATCGCGCGATTCGGAGTGGTCGGCCACGATGTCGGCGGCGCGGTGATGCAGCCGCTGGCCCGACAGGCGGGCGAGCGGCTCGCAGGGCTTTTCTTCTTCGATTTCGTCTATCCCGGCATCGGGCCGCGCATGGCCGCCCCTGATCGGCTCAACCACATCTGGTATCAGTCCTTCCACCAGATGGAGATGGCGCCGGCGCTGGTCGGCGCGAGCCGCGAGAGCTGCCGGCTCTATATCAGCCATTTCCTCAAAGGCTGGGCGCATCGCAAAGATGCCTTCGACGACGTGCTCGACGCGTTCGGCGACAATTTCTTCAAGGGCGGCAATCTCGCCGGCGGCTTTGCGCATTACCGCGCCTCGCATGCCGGGCGCGTCGCGATGATGAAAGGTGAAGCGAAACCGCTTCCGCCGATCGAGGTGCCGACCTGCGTGCGCTGGGCCGAGCACGATCCGCTGTTTCCCTATGCCTGGACCGACCGGCTGGGCGAGACCTTCAGCAATGTCGATCTTGCGATGTTCACCGGCGTCGGACACTTCCCCCATCGCGAGGATCCGGATCGCGCGGCCGCGGAGATCTCGGCCTTCTTTCAGCGCATCGGCTGGAGCTGAGAATGGGTGGGACCGCCAGACGCGGTAAACACTGGCGGTCCCGGTGCCGCTCATTGAAATACTGGCTGGGAAGGGCGGCTTCGCCGGCCAGAGTGGGCGACGCTTCGACCGTAGCGTGCAACCCGTGCGCCGCAACGCAAAGTGGTCCTTAACCTAACCAGTCAAGGTTACTCCTTGTCGTTCTTGTTGTTTTCCTTGCCCTTCTTCTTGCCGTTCTCCGTGGAATCACGGTCCTTGCCGTTGCCGTTCTTGCGGCGGTTGGTGAAGCGGGCATTGCCGAGCCCGGTGCCGATGGTGAGCACGCCCCAGCGCTCGACATGCTGCATGAACGGCACTTCCGAAAGGCCCTGAACCACGCCGTCATTGTGCATCAGGATCGCGGTGTCGTGCTCGCCGATCGTCGGGATGGCCTCGACGAGGCTCGCCGGCAGGTTGAACTTGCTGCTCTCCCAATTGCCCGGCAGGTTCTGCGCCCCCTTCTCGATCGAGCCGTCCGCGTTGATCACGCCGGGACAGGCGATGCCGATGAAGGGCGCGAGCTTGAAACCTTCGGCTTCGGCGTCCTCGATGAGGCCCTCGAGCATCTTGACCAGCCGCTTCACCGCAGTTTCGCGGCTCGGCTCGTCATCGGCGTGGCGCCACAGATCGGATTTGAAGACGACGGCCTTGGACAGGTCGGACGCCTTTTTCCAGCGGGTCTCGACGATCCCGCAGCGGATGTTGGTGCCGCCGATGTCGACCGCGAGAATGCTGTCATAGGCCTCGAAAATCCAGGTCGGTGCGAGATGCAGCGCGCCGATCAATCCGGCATCGTCCGGATCGAAGCGGATCGGCACCAGATCGACCTTGAAGCCCTCCGACTTGAGAATGATCTCGGCCCGGGCAATGGCAATTTCGCCGAGCCGGCTGGCGCGAAAGCCGCCGCCGACCACGATGCACTCGGTCTTGGCCCAGGCCTTGGTCTTGAGAAACCGGCGCGTGACGTAAGCCAGCTCCTGCGCGAACTCCTCGATCGCGCTGTGCACGACGGCCGTGGCCTCGGTATCGTCGCCGACCAGAACGGCATCGAGGGTCTTCTTGCTGATCTTGTCGGACGGCTCGTCGCCGAACGGATCCTCGCCGCTCTTGCGCAACGGCTTGCGCCACTCCTCGAGGATCTCGCGAAACGCTCCCTTGCTGGCGCGGTCGCCGAGAAAACCGTCCTCGTCCTTGATCTCGACGTTGAAGCTGTCGACGTCGACCGAGGGCAGGCGGCTCGCCCCGTGCTGGGCGATGCCCGTTGTCTTGACCAGTTCGTCCGTTGCCATCGGTGCCCTTGCCCGCTTACCTGTTCCGGCCTTGACAACGGCGCGGGAACTCGTTGGTTGCAAACCGGCCGCAGATTCGGAAAGGCGGCCTTGTTCGATAAGCGAGCTTTGCGGGCCGCCAAATCCTTCAAATCTGGCCGTTTTCGCCGGCTTTTCCTTGACTTGTCGGGACCAGCGGCTATAAGTCCCACAGCCGGCGCGGGGCGTTTCTCGCGCCGCTTGTTTTTGCGTGGGCTTTCAAAGGGATAACTCCCGCCCGCACAAAACGCGCTTAAACCCATAGCGACTGACAAAAAGCCGGCCCGGACGATGTTCGTCCCGAGGCCGGGATTGAACACGGAGAAAAAACGATGTTCGCAGTCATCAAAACCGGCGGCAAGCAATACCGCGTCGTGCCGGATGATGTTCTCGAAGTAGGCAAGATCGAAGGCGAAGTCGGCTCGATCGTGCAGTTGAACGAAGTCCTCGTGGTCGGCGGCGACACGCCGGTCCTCGGCGTTCCGACGGTGGCAGGCGCCTCCGTTGCGGTCGAGGTGCTCGACCACAAGCGGGGGCCGAAGGTCATCGCGTTCAAGAAGCGCCGCCGCAAGAATTCGCGCCGCAAGCGCGGCTACCGCGACGAAATCACGGTGCTGCGCGTCAGCGAGATCCTGACGGACAACGCCAAGCCCACCAAGGGCCCGCGTCCGAAGCGGGAGAAGGTGGCCAAGGAGCCGACAGCGGAAGCCGCCGAATAGATAGCTTTGATCACGCCAATTCACGAATTGATGCGTGAGACATCGTGAAATGATTCCGTCAAGGAATTGACCTAGACATACGCAGGATTTCGGAGACGAGCCATGGCTCACAAAAAGGCAGGCGGTTCATCGCGTAACGGACGCGATTCCAAGGGTAAGCGCCTCGGCATCAAGGCGTTCGGCGGGGAGATCGTCACTCCCGGCAACATCATTGCGCGTCAGCGCGGCACCACCTGGCACCCCGGCCTTAATGTCGGCATGGGCACGGACCACACTCTGTTCGCCAAGGTCGAGGGTCGTGTTGCGTTCCAGGCTAAAGCCAACGGCCGCACCTTCGTATCGGTACTCCCGATCGCAGAGGCGGCTGAATAGACGGTGGATCAAATTGGAGTCCGCCGGTCCTGACTGAACCGGCGGAGTCCCAGAGATCATAGCGATCGAAGGCTCCAGGGGAGGCGGGAAACCGGCCTCCCTTTTCGTTTGAACTGCTCACTTTTGATTTAGTGACTTTGACGGAGCCGGACATGTTGCAGGATTTCTCGGGCGTGACCTTGCGGGAGGCGAGGCCGAGCGTCGTTGCCACCGAGCGGCTGACCTTGCGGCGGCCGACCCTCGCCGATGTCAGGACCATCGCCCAGCTCGCCAACGACCGCCGTATCGCGGAGAACACCCGCCGCCTCCCCCATCCCTATTCGCAGGACGACGCCGTCGAATTCGTCCGCGCCACCGCCGCGCTCGGCAGCGAGACCGTGTTCCTGATCGAGCACGATAGCGGGCCGGTCGGCATGGTCGGCATCGACTGCTCCACGCCCGGCAATGCCGAGCTCGGCTACTGGCTCGGCGTCGAGCATTGGGGCCGGGGCTATGCCACCGAGGCCGCGCGCGGCGCCATCGACTTCTTTTTCGAGGAGTTCGAGGACGATCATCTCTATGCCGGCGCGCGCGTCACCAATCCGGCCTCGCGCAAGGTGCTGGAGAAGTGCGGCTTCCAGTGGAGCGGCGTGCAGTTGCACCGCTTCCTGGCGCTGGGCTCCTCGACGCCGGTCGATTGCTTCCGCCTCTCACGCGGGGTGTGGTCGTCGCTGAAGAGCTGGAGCAGCGCGCGAAGGATGAGGTGATTTACCCTCCCCTGGAGGGGCATGGGCGCTAGGTTATGCGTTTGTGTAGATAGTCGCATTGTTTTCTGCGCCGGCGTGGCGGTTCGCAGAAGTGCCGGCGGGCTCGGGTGAAGAGATTACAGAAAGCCTGCCAGAGAAGTGGTCCACGAATGGCGGCACGAACGGTCGCCAGGGCGATCTTCATGAGGCGCCAACGCGATGGGCTTGCTTGTGGTGGTTCCGAACTCAGAGGGGAAAGAGTCCGGGACTTGCCCGGCGATCTGTTCAGCGATGATGGCGACGATCAGTCTGGCGTAGATCCACGCCCGCGCAAGTTCAGGCTTCTTGGCTGGCAGCATGTCGAGCCCGGCTAAGCTCTTGAACCGCTTGAATGCCAGCTCGATCTGCCAGCGGAAGCGATAGAGGGCGAGGACATCGGCCGGTGGGAAGGTGGCGACTGGCAGCGAGGTAAGGAGAAGAATGTACTTCGCCGCCTCGAGACTGCGTGGATCGGGTTGCTTGCCGCGCTTCTTGGCATCCTTGAGCAGGCGCTTTCGCTCGGTTTCGGCCTGCTCCGGCGGCTTGCGTCGCACGACGAGGCGCAGGATCAGCGGCTCCGGCGGTGGAGTCTTTGTCTGGCCCTCGTGGACGCGAACTTGCAGCTCGCTTTCCTGTTCCGACTGAGCCGCGAGAGCGGCAAACAGATCAAAGGGCTCGCCATTGGCCTGCAACAGGCGCAACGAGTTCCAGCCAGTCCGCACGATGAAGTCTGCACCGGCTTCGATCACCGGCCGCAGATCGCGCGGCCTCGCATAATAGCGGTCGCCCAGCACGATATCGCCGTGTGCGTAGGTGAGGCGCTGAAGATTCTCCGCGCCATGCACGTCGGTTAGCTCAAGCTGATCAACCTGACCCGTTGCCAGATCGTAGCCGACGTGCAGCCGCCACGTCGTACGGTCAGCTCCCGGTTCGCAGATCGAGGTTCCGTCGAGTGCACGCAGGCGATACCCAACCCAGCTCCCCGCCGTCATTTTGGCCTGTTCGGCGATCAGCGCAGCCACAATGTCACCAAGCCAGGGCGCGGCTTTACACAGCCGATCGAGCAGTGATGGATCGGACAAACGGACGATGCCGCCGGCTTCCGCCCACACACACGTCTCACGCAGCGACATGCCCAAGCCGCCATAGGCAAGCGCCAACCGCAACAGCGTCTCGGCGTTCTTAATCTCCCGCGCCCGGGTAAAGGCTCCGCGTAACCGCGCCGTGGCTTCCAGGTCGAAGCCTCCCGGAAGTCGCGCACTCACCTCCGGCCAATGATCCAGAATCTCAGGACGAATCTTCATCCCAAGTTTGAATCATATCGAGATTCTTCGTGTCCAGAGCTAAACCTAGCGCCTATGCCCTGGAGGGGGAGGGTCGATCGCGCGAAGCGCGAGCGGGGTGGGGTGATCTCTCCACTCGGGCAGCGTTCAATGCGGAGAGACGGTCACCCCACCCCGCTGCGCATTGCGCTTCGCTGCATGCGTAGCGACCCTCCCCCTCCAGGGCAGGGTGGGCGTCACACCGGCGGATTCACTTCCGCGCTCTGCCGCCCCAAATCGCGCTCGCGCAAATAGATGTAGAATCCGGCGCCGATGATGATTGCAGCGCCGACGATGGTGGCGACCTCGGGCACGTCGCCGAACACGACGAAGCCGAAGATCACGGCCCAGACGATCATCGAATACTGGTACGGCACCACGACGCTGGCCGGCGCCAGCTTCAGCGAGCGGTTGACGCAGAACAGCGCGGTCACCGAAATGAGCCCGGCCGCAGCGAAAATCACGAGGCTGCCCGGGGTCGGCGGCACCCAGTGGAATGCCGAGAGCACGGCACCGAGCGAAAACGTGCCGATGAATTGCGAGGATGCCATCACGATATCGGGCGTCTTGCGCAGGCTGCGCGTGATCAGCATCAGGGTCGCGAAGGACAGGCTGCCGCCGAGCGCGATCAGCGCCGGCAGGCTCACCGTCTGCGCCGACGGCCGCAGCGCGATCAGCACGCCGCAGAAGCCGATCAGGATCGCCGTCCACCGCCGCCAGCCGACCTTCTCGCCCAGGAAGATCGCCGACATCGCGGTGACGAAGATGGGACCGGCCAGATAATAGGTGATGACGTCCGCGAGCGGCAGATAGACGGTCGCGAGGAAGAAGGCGGCGACTTCCAGCGTCGACAGGATGACGCGGAAGAGCTGCAGCAAAGGCCGCTCGAGCTGCAGGAACTGGTGACGCTGCTTCCAGATCATCGGCGACAACAGCAGCAGCGCCGCGCAGGCGCGCAGGAACAAGAGCTGCCCCACCGAATAGGTCCCGACCAGGAACTTGCCCATGGCATCGCCGAACGAGAACATGAAGATCGACAGCAGCATCAGCGCGATGCCGGCAAGGCGCGCGGAGCGATCGTCATAGGCCGAGAGAGTCTTGAAGAAGGGCATCGCTGCCGTTGTAATCGCGTGAACGCGCGGGACAAGCCCGCCTTGGACGAATTGAACGCATTGTCGCATTGCGCGCCGCGCGGTACGGATCAGGCTCCGAATTCGTCCCGATGGTGCAGCGCATGACCGATTTCGATCCAAGCCAGCATCGCATGATTCCTGGGCAGCGCTGGTTTGAGGATTTCGTGGTCGGCGAACGCTTCGTGCTGCCGAGCCGGACCCAGACCACCGCGGTGTTCGCGGCGTTCCAGACCGCGAGCGGCGACACCCATCCGGTGCACTACGATGTCGAATATTGCCGCAGCCGCGGCATGCCGCATCTCTTGGCGCACGGTTTTCAGACGCTGATCCACACCGCGCCCGGCGCCGGCCTGTTTCCGTTCATGGTTGAGGAGTCGCTGGTCGGCTTCCTCGAACAGTCGAGCCGGTTCCTCAAACCCGTATTCGCCGACGACACCATCTATCCGGCGCTTGAGGTCACCGAGCTCGTGCCAGGACGTTCGACCGGCGTGGTGACGCTTCGGAGCACCGTGTTCAACCAGCGCAAGGAATTGGTGCTGGAGGGGATGCAGAAATTTCTGATCCGCCGCCGGCCCGTTTGACGTCGTCCTGAGGTTAAGCAAAGGCCGGAATTCGCGGAAATTCGGCGGATTTGCGGGTCATGGCGGGTTGCCGCGCGGGACCGGCTGGCCTACCTATGACCCATGAAATTCCTTGACGAAGCAAAGGTCTATATCCGCTCCGGTGACGGCGGCAATGGCTGCGTGGCGTTCCGCCGCGAGAAGTTCATCGAATTCGGCGGTCCCTCCGGCGGCAATGGCGGCCGCGGCGGCAATGTCATCATCGAGGTCGCCGACGGTCTCAACACGCTGATCGACTACCGCTACCAGCAGCACTTCAAGGCCCAGAAGGGCGAGAACGGCTCGGGCTCGGACCGCCACGGCGCCAACGGCAAGAACATCGTTCTGAAGGTCCCCTTGGGCACGCAGATCTTCGACGAGGACCGCGAGACCCTGATCCATGACTTCACCAATGTCGGCGAGAAATTCGTGCTCGCCGAGGGCGGCAATGGCGGCTTCGGCAACGCGCATTTCAAAACCTCGACCAACCGCGCGCCGCGCAACGCCAATCCCGGCCAGCCCGGCGAGGAGCGCTGGATCTGGCTGCGCCTGAAGCTGATCGCGGATGCTGGCCTGGTCGGCATGCCCAACGCCGGCAAGTCGACCTTCCTGTCCAAGGTCAGCGCGGCGCGGCCGAAGATCGCCGACTATCCCTTCACCACGCTGCATCCGCAGCTCGGCGTCGTGAACGCCGACGGCCGCGAATTCGTGCTGGCCGACATTCCCGGCCTGATCGAAGGCGCGCATGAAGGCACCGGCCTCGGCGATCGCTTCCTCGGCCATGTCGAGCGCTGCCGCGTGCTGCTGCATCTGATCGACGCAACCTGTGAGCACGCCGGCAAGGCCTACAAGACGGTGCGGAAGGAGCTCGATGCCTATGGCGGGCTGCTCACCGACAAGATCGAGATCGTCGCGCTGAACAAGATCGACGCGGTCGCGCCGGACGAATTGAAGAAGCAGAAGGACCGCTTGAAGCGCGCCGCCAAGAAGACGCCGCTGCTGCTCTCAGGCATTACCGGCGATGGCGTCAAGGAAGCGCTCCGCGCGCTTGTCGAGGTGATCGGCGAGGCCCCGGTGTCTGCCAAGGCGAAGAGCGCAGCCGAAGCGGAGCCGTGGTCGGCGTAGCAGGGCGGCGCTCTCTCAACACCTCTCCCTTCGGGAGAGGTTTTCTTCGCACTATCAATAGCGCAATGTCCTGCAAACGAAGATGGAGCGATAGGCATGGCGCGCGCGAAGAACGTTCTCTGGATCATGTGCGACCAGCTTCGCTATGATTATCTCGGCTGCACCGGCCATCCGACGCTGAAGACGCCGAACATCGACGCCATGGCCAGGCGCGGCGTGCTCTTCACCAAGGCGTATGTGCAGTCGCCGATCTGCGGGCCGTCGCGGATGTCGTTCTATACCGGACGCTACATGCGCTCGCACGGTTCGCACTGGAATGGCTGGCCGCTGCGCGTCGGCGAGCCCACGCTCGGCGATCACCTGAAGAAGATTGGTGTGCGCAATGTGCTGGTCGGCAAAACCCACATGGCGCCCGATCTGGAAGGCATGAAGGCGCTCGGTATCCCGCCGGAATCGATGATCGGCGTCCACGTCGCCGAATGCGGGTTTGAACCTTACGAGCGCGACGACGGGCTGCATCCGACCGGAAGGCCGCGGCCGAAATACGATGAGTATCTGCGAAAGCAGGGCTTTGACGCGCCGAACCCCTGGGAGCACTGGGCCAATTCAGGGGCCGCGGAGGACGGCAGCTTGCAGAACGGCTGGCTGCTGGTGCACGCCGACAAGGCCGCGCGCGTGCCGGAGGAGCATTCCGAAACGCCCTACATGACGCGGCGCGCGATGGACTTCATCACCGAGGCCGAGACCGACGGCCGCCCGTGGTGCCTGCATCTGTCCTACATCAAGCCGCACTGGCCCTATATCGCGCCAGAGCCTTATGCGAGCATGTATTCAACGGACGACATGATTCCGGTGATCCGCTCCGAGCGCGAGCGCTCGAGCCCGCATCCGGTGTTCGGCGCCTATATGGACATGCGCTACTCCCGCAACATGGCGCGCGACGACGCCCGCGAGAAGGTGATCCCGACCTATATGGGCCTGATCACCCAGATCGACGACCAGATGGGCGTGTTGATGAAATTCCTGGAGGCGCGCGGCCTCACGGACACCACCATGATCGTGTTCACCTCCGATCATGGCGACTATCTCGGCGATCACTGGATGGGCGAGAAGGACCTGTTCCACGAGCAATCCGCGAAGATCCCGCTGATCGTCATCGATCCGTCCAGGGAAGCCGATGCCACGCGCGGCACGCGCTGCGACGCCCTGGTGGAAGGTATCGATCTGGCGCCGACCTTCGTCGATTATTTCGGCGGCAAGGTGCCGGGCCACATCCTCGAAGGGCGCTCGCTGCTGCCGCTGCTGCGGGGACCGACGCCGCCGGACTGGCGCAAGGTGGCGTTCTCCGAATACGACTATGCGATGCAGGACGTGCGGCTGAAGCTGAATCAGCCGATCGAGCGCTGCCGCCTGTTCATGGTGTTCGACGGCCGCTGGAAATACATCCACGCCTCCGGCTTCCGCCCCATGCTGTACGACCTCGAAACCGATCCGCAGGAATATGTCGATCGCGGCGACGACCCCGAGTGCGCCGGCATCATCGCAAAGCTCCAGGCCGAGCTGTTCGACTGGGCGCTGCATCCGAACGACCACATCACCACGCCGCGCGAGAAGATCGCGAACTATGCCGACAACCAGCTGCAGGTGAAGGGTGGGATTTTGATCGGCATCTGGGACGAGAAAGAGCTCGCGGCGATCAAGGACGGCATCGCCCAGCGCGCGAAGATGTGAGTTGCTCTTTGCCTCTCCTCGCCTGCGGGGAGAGGCCGGAATTTGCGAGAGCAATTCCGGGTGAGGGGGGGGGACTCTCCGCGAGTCCAACTGTCAGTGTCTTTGCCGAGCCAGCCCCTCACCCCAACCCTCTCAGCGCGAGCGAAGCTCGTCGCGGCCCCGTAAGAACGGGGAGAGGGAGAACACCTCAATTCTCGATCTTGTATCCCGTCGCCTTCACGATCGGCTGCCAGAATGCCGTGTTGGCGGCGAGTTCCTTCGACAATCCGTCCGCGCTGCTCCCGATCGGGATCAGGCCGATTCCCGTGAGCTTCTCCTTCACCTCGGGCTTGGCGAGCGCAGCGCTCGCGGCGGCGCCCAGCTTGCTCGCGAATTCCGGCGGGCTGCCGGCCGGGAGCCACATCCCGTACCAGGCGTCCGCGACGAGATCGACGCCGCTCTCTTTCAGCGTCGGAACATCAGGGGCGAACGGCGACCGCGCCGCGCTCGCGACCGCGATGATCTTCACGCTCTTGGCGCGATGCTGCGGCAGCGCGTCCGCCAATGTCGTGATGCCGAACGAGGTATGGCCGCCGACGAGATCGTTGAGCATCGGCGCGCTGCCGCGATAAGGCACGCGGGTCAGCGGAATGCCGAGATCCTTCTCGAGCTTGGAGCCCATGAAGTGCGGGATGGTGCCGTTGCTTGGCACCCCGAACGACGTCGTGTCGGGATGCGCCTTCAGCCAGGCGACAAAGCCCTTGAAGTCGGCGGCATCCATCGCCGGTCCGACCACGAGCGCGAATTCGAAGCGCGCCAGCAGCGACACCGGCATGAAATCCTTGGCCGAGTCGAAGCTCGGCGTCGTCTCCACCATCGGCAGCAGATACATCGTCGGCCCGGTCGTCACCAGCACCATGCTGCCGTCGGCACTCGCCCCCTTCACCGCCTTGATGCCGATCAGACCGTCGCCGCCGGTGCGGTTTTCCACTACGATAGTCCGTTGCAGCACCGGGGCCATTTCCTGCGCGATTAGCCGGCACAGCGTGTCGCCGCCCGCTCCGGCCGCGAACGGAAAGATGATTTTTGTCAGCCCAGCCTGCGCTTGTGCTCGACCCGTTTCCGTCAAAAGCGGCAGCCCGAGACATCCGGCGATGAATTCGCGGCGATCCATTCGTTTCCTCCGGCCCATTATCGTGGGCGGCAATTAGAGCCAGGCGGCCGCGCGACACAAGCCGACATTGGTGCCGGTTTACCGTGCGGGCCGCCTTGCGCCGGCCATCGTCCTGCTGCAAAAGCTGCCCTCATCAGCGCCTGCCGCTCCGCCGTCTCCCGAGCAATTCGTCCCCTAGTATCATGGCCAGCCCCGAACTCAGTCAATTCCGCCGCATCGTCGTCAAAGTCGGCTCCGCGCTGCTGGTGGATTCCGACAAGGGCGAGGTGCGCGCGTCCTGGCTCGCCGCGCTCGCCGACGACATGGCCAAACTGCACAAGGAAGGCCGCGACGTCCTCGTCGTCTCCTCCGGCTCGATCGCGCTCGGCCGCAGCCGGCTCAAGCTGCCGCGCGGCCCGCTGAAGCTGGAGGAGAGCCAGGCTGCCGCCGCGGTCGGCCAGATCGCGCTGGCGCGGATCTGGTCGGAGGTGCTGGGCGCTCACGGCATCGGCGCGGGACAGATCCTGGTGACGCTCCAGGACACCGAGGAACGCCGCCGTTATCTCAACGCTCGCTCCACCATCGGCAAGTTGCTGGAATGGCGCGCGATCCCAGTGATCAACGAGAACGACACGGTCGCCACCAACGAGATCCGCTACGGCGACAATGACCGCCTCGCCGCGCGCGTCGCCACCATGGCGAGCGCCGATCTGCTGGTGCTGCTGTCCGACATCGACGGGCTCTACGACGCGCCGCCGAAGAACAACCCGAATGCCAAGCTGATCCCGGTGGTGGAGAGCATCTCGTCGGAGATCGAAGCGGTGGCGGGAGACGCCGAGTCCGAGTTGTCGCGCGGCGGCATGCGCACCAAGGTCGAGGCGGCCAAAATCGCGACGACAGGCGGCACGCATATGCTGATCGCCTCCGGCAAGATCGAGCATCCCTTGCAGGCGATCGCCGACGGCGGCCGCTGCACCTGGTTCCTGACCCCCGCCAATCCCGTCACCTCGCGAAAACGCTGGATCGCCGGCTCGCTGGAACCGAAGGGCACGCTGACGATCGATGCCGGCGCTGTAACGGCACTGCGCGCCGGCGCCAGCTTGCTGCCGGCAGGCGTGATCAAGGTCGAAGGCCAGTTCGCCCGCGGCGATGCGGTGATCGTGCGCGGTCCCGATACCAGCGAGGTCGGCCGCGGCCTGATCGCCTACGACGCGGACGACGCCGAACGGATCAAGGGTCGCTCCTCAAAGGACGTGGTGGCCATCCTCGGCATCAGCGGGCGATCCGAGATGATCCACCGCGACGATCTGGTGGTGGGCGGGTAAGGCTGGGCCGTCATGCCCGGGCTTGTCCCGGGCATCCACGTTCTTTCGACTCCGCGGCGAGGGCGTGGATAGCCGGGACAAGCCCGGCCATGCCCAACGGTCCTGGTGACCCCTATCGCGAAGCCCAGCCATACCCTGCCCGCCCTTCGCAAAAGCGGGATTTCCGTGCTAGGACACCGCCTTAGCAGAAGGTTTTGACCCCCATGGCCGCCCCCCTCAAAGCCGTTGACGGCAATGCCGATCTCCAGGCGCTGATGTCCGATCTCGCCGCCAAAGCCCGCGCGGCCGCGCGCGTGCTGGCGCTGGCGCCGCCGGAGCAGAAGAACCGGGCGCTGGAAGCCATGGAGCGGGCGATCCGCAGCAACGCTGCGGCGATCCTTGCCGCCAATGCCGAGGACGTCGCCGAGGCCCGCGCCTCCGGCAATGCCACCTCCTCCTTCATCGACCGCCTGACCCTGACCCCGGCGCGCGTCGAAGGCATGGCCGAGGGCATCGGCATCGTGCGCGGCATCGCTGATCCCATCGGCGTCGTCATCGAGAGCTGGCAGCGGCCGAACGGCATGACCATCGAGCGCGTGCGCGTGCCGCTCGGCGTGGTCGGCGTGATTTTCGAGAGCCGGCCCAATGTTGCGGCGGATGCCGGCGTGCTGTGCCTGAAGTCGGGCAATGCCGTGATCCTGCGCGGCGGCTCCGACAGTTTCCGGTCGTGCCGCGCCATCCATGAATGTCTCGTCCAGGGCTTGCGCGAAGCGGGCCTGCCCGAAGCGGCCATCACGCTGGTGCCAACGCGCGACCGCGCGGCGGTCGGCATGATGTTGTCCGGATTGAAGGGCGCGATCGACGTGATCGTGCCGCGCGGGGGAAAAAGCCTCGTCGCCCGCGTCGAGCAGGAGGCGCGCGTGCCGGTGTTCGCGCATCTCGAAGGCGTCAACCACGTCTATGTCGATGCAAGCGCCGACCTCGCCATGGCGAAGTCGATCGTGCTCAACGCAAAAATGCGCCGCACCGGCGTCTGCGGCGCGGCCGAGACGCTGCTGATCGATCGCGCCGCTGCCGGCAAGAACCTGAAGCCGCTGGTCGAGATGCTGTTGGATGCCGGCTGCGAGGTGCGCGGCGACGACGCCGTGCAGAACACCGACGCGCGCGTCAAGCCTGCCAGCGACGACGATTGGGACACTGAATATCTCGACGCGATCATCGCGGCGAAGGTCGTCGACGGCGTCGACGGCGCGATCGCGCATATCCAGGCCCACGGCTCGCATCACACCGATGCGATCGTGAGCGCGGATGAGGCGCCGGCAAAAAAGTTCCTCAGCGAGGTCGATTCCGCGATCGTGCTGCACAACGCCTCGACGCAGTTCGCCGATGGCGGCGAGTTCGGTTTCGGCGCCGAGATCGGCATCGCCACCGGCCGCTTCCATGCCCGCGGCCCTGTCGGCGCCGAGCAGTTGACGAGCTTCAAATATCGCGTTCACGGCACCGGGCAGACGCGGCCGTAAAGTCGCAGGGCGGGCATTGAGCAACAATTTCGTCGCGCCGCGCTTCTTAGCGCAAGCGGTCCCGCCCCACACGGAGGGCATGCGCATCGGCCTGCTCGGCGGCTCGTTCAATCCGCCGCATCAGGCGCACCGTGCGATCAGCCAGTTCGCCTTGAGGCGCTTGCAACTCGATCGCGTCTGGTGGCTGGTGACGCCCGGCAATCCGCTGAAGGAGAACGGGACCCTGCATGAACTCGGCGAGCGCATGCAGGCCGCGCGCGACGTTGCTAATGATCCTCGGATCGAGGTGAGCTGTCTCGAATCCGTCATTCGCACCCGCTATACTATCGACACGATCAACACCTTGCGCCGCCGCTTCTCGGGCTTGCGCTTTGTCTGGATTATGGGCGCCGACAATCTCGCTCAATTCCACCGTTGGCAGCACTGGCGGCGCATCGCTGGCCAGGTGCCGATTGCGGTCATCGATCGCCCACCGCAGAGTTTTCGTGCCCTCGCCTCTCCCGCCGCCAGGGCGCTCGCGCGCTATCGCCTGCCGGAGAACAAGGCAGCCCTACTTGCGGATCGGCCGGCCCCGGCCTGGGTTTTCCTCACCGGATTGAAGTTGAACCTCTCCTCGACGGGCCTGCGGAACCCGGACGGGAGCTGGAAAGGTACCAAGTGAGACGGACCTTGCACATGGGGTGTGGGCTCCGGGCTCTCTGGCATATTGAAACCCTTAACCCCACATGATGTAGTGTAACCAGTGGGCGCTGGATTCGGCGTTCGCGATACAGTGAAAGGAATGGTCCCTGACCACATCTGTATTGTCCAAGTCAGCTTCGACAAAGTCTGTTTTACCCAAGGTTGCCAAGCCTACGCGTAAAACATCGACCCAAGCGGCCTTGCAGGCGCAACCCGACGCCGACAAGACGCTGAGCCTGATCCTCTCCCGCCTCGAGGACATGAAGGCGGAAGAGACGGTCACAATCGACCTTCGCGGCAAATCGGCGTACTCCGACTACATGATCGTCACCACCGGCCGGGTGAACCGGCACGTCGGCGCGATCGCGGACAACGTCACGAAGAGCCTCAAGGAAAACGGCATCAAGAACATCCATGTCGAGGGCTTGCCCAATTGCGACTGGGTGCTGATTGATTCCGGCGATGTGATCGTGCACGTGTTCAGACCCGAAGTCCGCGAGTTCTACAACCTCGAGCGGTTGTACACGCAGGGCCCAGGGGCGGCGAAGGCGATCTAGGCTCACTGGAGCCGATTTCGAATCGGCTGACGCGCATGCTAGCGTCGTGCGCGCGCGAACTGCGCGCGGTCTCGAAAACACGACTCTGAACATCATGCGCGTTGCTGTCATTGCGGTGGGCCGGCTGAAGCAGGGCCCCGAACGGGAGCTTGCCGACCGCTATTTCGAGCGGTTCGACGAGGCCGGCCGCAAGCTCGGATTCCGCGAGCTCGCCATCCACGACATTCCCGAAAGCCGGGCGCGCGACGCCGCGACGCGGATGGCCGAGGAGGCTGCGGCGATCTCCGCGCATATTCCGGACAAGTCGATCCTGGTGGCGCTGGACGAGCGCGGGCAAAATCTCGACTCCACCGTATTCGCACGGCATCTCGGGCGCTGGCGCGACGAGGGGGCCGGTCATACTATCTTCGTGATCGGAGGGGCGGACGGACTTTCGCCCGAATTACGCCGTAAGGCCAAGCTCGCGATCGCGTTCGGCTCTGCGACCTGGCCGCACCAAATGGTCCGCGTCATGCTTCTGGAACAGCTTTACCGGGCCGCCACCATTCTGGCCGGCCACCCCTATCACCGCGCGTGATCCGCGCCACAACGAGCACCTTTGCCTAAAGCGATGCGAGCGCCGATTCTCAATTTGTTGCTGATCGCAAGCTGCGCCGGCGCAAGCCTCTTCGCCGAAGAAAGCTTCGCACAAGCCCAGACGGCAACGCCGGCGCCGCAGACCGCGGCGGTCTCGCCGGACGCCATCAAGCAGCGCGAGCAGGAGCTGGAGGCCGCGCGCGCAAGGCAGAAGAGCGCGGAAGAAGCTCAGGCCAAGCTCAAGGCCGAGATCACCTTGCTCGGCCAGGACCGCACCCAGCTCAATCAGCAGCTGATCGACACCGCCGCCAACGTGCGCGCCGTCGAGACCAAGATCGACGAGGCCGAAGCGCGGCTGAAGACGCTGAACGGCCGCGAGCAGCAGATGCGCGCCTCGCTCGATTCGCGCCGCGCCGACATCGTCGAGGTGCTGGCGGCCCTGCAGCGCGCCGGCAGGCGCACGCCGCCGGCGCTGCTGGTGCGGCCCGAGGATGCGCTGCAATCATTGCGCACCGCGATGCTGCTCGGCGCCGTGGTACCGGACTTGCGCGGCCGCGCGGAAAAGATCGCGGGCGAGCTCGGCGAGATCGTCGCCTTGCGCAAGAACATCGCGAGCGAACGTGACCAGCTCGCCTCCGACCGCGACAGAGTCAGGAGCGACCAGGCCCGCCTCACCGCCTTGGTCGACGAGCGGCAGCGCCAGCAGGCCGCGCGCGAAAAGGATCTGGACGCCGAGAGCTCGCGCGCCATCGCGCTCTCGAAACAGGTCGGCGATCTCCAGGGACTGATCACCAGGATGGAGCAGGACCTGCAGAGCGCAGCCAAGGCCGCCGAGAAGGCGGCCGAGGCTGCAAGGCAGGCCGAGGCCAAGGCGGCCGCCAGCGCCAACATCAATTCGGGCCCGGCCGCGTTCAAGGACCGCTCCCGGACCACCCCGGCGATTGCCTTTGCGGCCGCCAAGGGCCTCCTGCCGCTTCCGGTTAACGGTAACAAGATCAGAGACTTTGGCGGTTCCGACGGGGTCGGCGGGGTACAGAAGGGCATTTCCCTGGCCACCAAGCCCGGCTCCCAGGTCACAACGCCGTGTGACGGCTGGGTGGTCTATTCCGGCCCGTTCCGCAGCTATGGACAACTCTTGATCCTCAATGCCGGGGGCGGGTATCATGTCCTGATCGCCGGGATGGAGCGCATTTCGGTCAACATCGGACAGTTTGTGCTCACGGGGGAGCCGGTCGCGACCATGGGGTCGACCTCTCAAGTCGCCTCCATTCTCGCCACGAACGCGAGTCAACCTGTGCTGTATGTCGAGTTCCGCAAAGACGGCACTCCAATCGATCCAGGCCCATGGTGGGCCGCAAATGAAGGCGAGAAGGTTCGCGGATGATGCGCAAGACTTCAGTTATTCTCCTCAGCGCGGCCACCGGTGCGGCGCTGACGCTGTTCGTGACCCAGCCGCGCGCGGTGTTCATGGGCTCCAGCGCGCGAGCCGCGACCGCGGACACCTATCGCCAGCTCAATTTGTTCGGCGACGTCTTCGAGCGCGTGCGTTCCGACTATGTCGAGAAGCCCGACGACACCAAGCTGATCGAATCGGCCATCAGCGGCATGCTCACCGGCCTCGATCCGCATTCGAGCTACATGGACGCCAAGAGCTTCCGCGACATGCAGGTGCAGACCCGCGGTGAGTTCGGCGGTCTCGGCATCGAGGTCACGATGGAAGACGGCCTGATCAAGGTGGTCTCGCCGATCGACGACACCCCCGCCTCGCGCGCCGGCGTCATGGCCAACGACATCATCACCAATCTCGATGACGAGGCGGTGCAGGGCCTGACCCTGAACCAGGCGGTCGAGAAGATGCGCGGCCCGGTCAACACCAAGATCAAGCTCAAGATCATCCGCAAGGGTCAGGACAACCCGATCGATGTCACGCTGGTGCGCGACAACATCCGCGTCCGCTCGGTGCGCGCGCGCGTCGAGGCCGACGACATCGCCTATATCCGCATCACCACCTTCAACGAGCAGACCACCGAAGGCCTGAAGCGCGAGGTCGCCAACCTCTCTGGTCAGATCGGCGACAAGCTCAAGGGCTACATCATCGACCTGCGCAACAATCCGGGCGGCCTGCTCGAGGAAGCTGTGACGGTATCCGACTCGTTCCTGGAGAAGGGCGAGATCGTCTCGACCCGCGGCCGCAATGCCGAGGAGACCCAGCGCCGCACCGCGCATGCGGGCGACCTCACCAAGGGCAAGCCGGTCATCGTTCTGATCAACGGCGGCTCGGCCTCGGCGTCGGAGATCGTCGCCGGCGCGCTGCAGGACCACAAGCGCGCGACCATCGTCGGCACGCGCTCGTTCGGCAAGGGCTCGGTGCAGACCATCATCCCGCTCGGAAGCGGCAACGGCGCGCTGCGTCTAACCACGGCGCGCTACTACACGCCGTCGGGCAAGTCGATCCAGGCCAAGGGCATCGTTCCCGACATCGAAGTGCTGCAGGACGTGCCGGACGAGCTGAAGTCGCGCACCGACACCAAGGGCGAGGCGTCGCTGCGCGGTCACCTGAAGAACGACGGCGACGAGAAGACCGGCTCGCAGTCCTACGTTCCACCGGACGCCAAGGACGACAAGGCGCTCAAGCTCGCCGACGACCTGCTCCACGGCATCAAGAACAGCGCCTCCGCGGCACCGACGCCGGGCAACGACAACAAGGCGACCGCCGACAAGCCCAAAGCGGCGAACTAAGTCGGCGCATCAAGCGATCTAGTGAAGATCTAAAGAAAAGGGCGGCTCTTCGGGCCGCCCTTTTTGCTTGGAACTCGTCAGTCCCCGGCCTATCCCGGCCTGCCGCCACTTGACCCCGGCGTGGTATCGTCGGGGTGAGTGATTCGGGATCTCGCATGACAGAAACGGCCGATGATCTGAGCGCCCCGCTCGGACAGGACAAGCCGCGCCGGAAACGGCGGCTGCGGCTGCCGTTCACGGCCATGCAGCTGCTGGCCGTCATGCTCGGCCTGTTCCTCGTCACCTTTGCCGGCTTCGCCATCTTCAACAAAGATCCGCTCGGCGGCGAGCCGATGACGCGGATCGCGATCCGCCAGCCCAAGGACACCGTCAAGACGACAGACGAGAAGCCGGCCGCCTCCGGCCAGGAGCAGGGGCAGCCGAGCAAGCACGAGACCCAGGAGGCGCCGAAGCAGCCGGGCGAACAGAAAACCGTCACCATGATCGACGGCTCCACCGGCGCGCGCCACGACGTCGTGATCGGCGGCGGCGAGGCGGCAGGCAAGAGCGAGGCGGCCGCCGCGTCCGCACCGCCGCCCGTCATGGCCGGGATCGACCCCAAGCTGCTGGAGAAGTCGCGCTACGGCATGATCCCCGTGGCCGCCGGCGACCTAAAGCCCTTCAACGTCTACGCGGCGGAGGCCGACCGCGCCAAGGCCGCCAAGATGCCGGTGGTTGCGATCGTGATCGGCGGCCTCGGCGTCGGTGCGGCAAAAACCACCGACGCCATCATGAAGCTGCCGCCCGCGGTGACGCTGGCCTTCACGCCTTATGGCGCCGATCCCGGCAAGCTCGCCGAACGCGCCCGCGCCCAGCGCCACGAGATCTTCCTCCAGATCCCGATGGAGCCCTACGATTTCCCGGACAACGATCCCGGGCCGCAGACGCTGCTGACCTCGCTCACCATCGACCAGAACATGGACCGCCTGTACTGGCACCTCAGCCGGATGCAGGGCTATGCCGGCATCACCAATTTCATGGGTGCGCGATTCGTCGCAACCGAGCCGGCGATGCAGCCGATCATCCGCGAAGCCGCCAAGCGCGGCCTCGGCTTCTTCGACGACGGTTCCTCGCCGCGCAGCATCGCGCCCCAGGCCGCCGCGAGTCAGGCGATGCCGTTCGGCAAGGGCGACATCGCGATCGACGTGGTGCCGACCCCGACCGAGATCGACCGCGCCCTCAACAAGCTGGAAGCGACGGCGCGGGAGCGCGGCGCCGCAATCGGCACCGCCTCGGCCCTGCCCGTCTCGATCGAGCGCGTCAGTGCCTGGACCAGGACGTTGGGCGACCGGGGTATCCTTTTGGTGCCATTGACAACCGCGATGCTGAAATCAAAATCCAGCTAAATCAACGAATTGGTACGGCGCGAGTCCTGTGGGGGCCCGCTCAAGCCGGACCGACAGCATGCGAGAGGTCTGGCGGAATGGCGCGTTACGAGGATCTGCCCTACCGGACCTGCGTCGGCGTGATGCTGATCAACCCAAAGGGACTGGTGTTCATCGGCCGCCGCGCCGGCGGCATCGAGCATGTCGACGACAGCCATGTCTGGCAGATGCCACAAGGCGGCGTCGATCCCGGCGAGGACACCTGGCAAGCCGCCAAGCGCGAGCTCTATGAGGAAACCAGCGTGCGCTCGGTCGAGCGGCTCGGCGAAGTCGAGGACTGGCTGATCTACGACATCCCGCGCACGGTGGCGGGGCGCGCTTGGAAGGGCCGCTATCGCGGCCAGCGCCAGAAATGGTTCGCGGTGCGTTTCACCGGCAAGGACAGCGAGATCAATGTCGAGAAGCCCGGCGGCGGCGGCCACAAGGCCGAATTCGTCAGCTGGCGCTGGGAGCCGATGAAGAACCTGCCCGAGCTGATCATCCCGTTCAAGCGCCCGGTCTACGAGCGCGTGGTGCAGGAATTTTCCGCGCTGGCGGGATAGTAATCCCATTTCCTTCTTGTCGTCCCGGGACGATGCGCAGCATCAAACCCGGGACCTCGAGATTCCAGGTTCGATGCTTCGCATCGCCCCGGAATGACGACGTGAGACATTTGCAAGTGACTGACCACAAACCCTACCGTCCCAACGTCGGGATCGCCCTCTTCAATGCCGACGGCCGCGTGCTGATCGGCCACCGCTTCAAGGGCGACGGGCCCGAGATCATCCTGCCGGGCCTCGACTGGCAGATGCCGCAGGGCGGCGTCGACGCGGGCGAGAACCTGCGCGACGCAGCGATGCGCGAGCTCTGGGAGGAGACCAACGTCGTCAGTGCCGACTATCTCGGCGAGACCGACTGGTTCACCTACGAATTTCCGCCCTATGACGGACCGCAGACGCATCGCCTCGCAAAATTCCGCGGCCAGCGCCAAAAGTGGTTCGCGCTGCGCTTCACCGGCCGCGACGACGAGATCGATCCGCTGACGCCGCAAAATGGTCAGCCCGCGGAATTCGATGCCTGGCGCTGGGAGCGGCTCGATCGCGTCGACGACCTCGTGGTGCCGTTCCGCCGCGAGGTCTATCGCGCGGTGGCGCGAGAGTTTGCGGCGTTCGGAAATTAAACTCGCGAAAACAACCCCATGCACAGTAGAGCGGGGCTTGAAATCATTAGAAGATTTTCGGGCGGTGATTTACGCGTGAGAGGCGCACCGCTCTCTCATTCCCTCCCCCCTTGTGGGGGAGGGGCAGGAAGGGGGGTGCCACACGGGGATTCTATCCGAGCCCTCGCGCCTCAATCGACGGCCAATAGCCGGCGGTCTTTGCTGGGCTACCCCTCTCCCTAGCCCTCATAGGCGCTAGGTTAGTCGAGCGCGGAGATCGTCGTGTTGTTTTCGGCGCCGCCGCGGAGGCTCACAGAGGTGGCGGCGGGTTCGGCTGAAGAGATTACGAATGGCCTGCCACAGAAGTGGTCCACGGATGGCGGCGTGAATGCTCGCCAGGGCAATCTTCATAAGGCGCCAGCGCGAAGGGCTTGCCGGTGGTGTCGTCGCGTCCAGAGGGGGAAGAGTCCGGGACTTGCCCGGCGATCTGTTCAGCGATGATGGCCACGATCAGTCTGGCGTAAATCCATGCCCGTGCAAGTTCAGGCTTCTTGGCCGGCAGCATGTCGAGGCCGGCCAGGCTCTTGAACCGCTTGAACGCCAGCTCGATCTGCCAGCGGAAGCGATAGAGGGCGAGGATGTCGGCCGGCGGGAAGCTGCCGGCTGGCAGCGAGGTCAGAAGAAGGATGTACTTCGCAGCCTCCAGACTGCGCGGATCGGGCTGCTTGCCGCGCTTCTTGGCGTCCTTGAGCAGGCGCTTGCGCTCGGCTTCCGCCTGTTCCGGATCCTTGCGTCGGACAACCAGTCGCAAGATCAGCGGCTCTGGCGGCGGGCTCTCTGTCGTACCTTCATAGACACGGACTTGCAGTTCGCCTTCCTGTTCAGCCTGAGCCGCGAGCGCGGCAAACAGATCGAGGGGCTCGCCGTTGGCCTGCAACAGGCGCAACGAGTCCCAGCCGGTTCGCACGATGAAGTCTGCACCGGCTTCGATCACCGGCCGCAGATCGCGCGGCCTCGCATAATAGCGGTCGCCCAGTACGACATCGCCGGATGCGTAAGTAAGGCGCTGAAGATTCTCGGCACCACGCCCGTCGGTCAACTCGAGCTGATCAACCTGACCCGTTGCCAGGTCATAGCCGACATGCAGCCGCCATGTAGTGCGGTCTGCTCCCGGTTCGCAGATCGATGTCCCGTCGAGGGCGCGCAGACGATACCCGGCCCAGCGTCCTGCCGGAACTTTGGCTTGCTCGACAATCAGCGCTGCTACGATCTCGCCGAGCCAGGGGGCCGCTTTGCACAGCCGCTCAAGCAGGGATGGATCGGACAAGCTTGCGATCCCGCCAGCCTTGGCCCACGCACAGGTCTCGCGCAGCGACATGCCGAGACCGCCATAGGCAAGTGCCAGCCGCAACAGCGTCTCGGCGCTCTTGATCTCCCGTACCCGCGTGAGCGCCCCGCGCGACCGCGCGGTTGCTTCCAAGTCAAAGCCCACCGGAAGCTGCGCACTCACCTCCGGCCAATGATCCAAAATCTCTGGACGAATCTTCATCCCAACCTTGAATCATATCGAGATTCTTCGTGTCTAGAGCTAAACCTAGCGCAAATGTCCCTAGCCCTCCCCCACAAGGGGGGAGGGAACGCACTTTTGTCGGCGCGCTAGTCGGGCTCGATTCGGAGCAAAGGCTTAATTCGTCGGTCCCACCGTGAACGGGCCAATCGCGATGACGTGGCAGTCGCTGTCGCGTTTGGCGCACTCGGCGAGCGCGGAGTTGACCGCGGTCTGCTCGTCGGCGGCCTTGAGGCCGAGGCCCGGGCGGCCTGCGGCGCCGACGGCGACGGCGTTCCAGCCCATGGCATCGCCGAGCCTGCGCACGACCTCGTCGCGCGCATCGGCCACGATCGAGGCATTGCTCGCGGCGTGGAAGAAGCCGGTGATCCTGAGCAGGCTCGGGATCGGCACGACGAAATTGTCGTCGACCGCGACGATCATGCAGGCAACGCCGGCGACGGCGCCGCACGATTCCAGCGAACGCCGCGCCGATTCCTCGGCGGACGATGCGCCCAGCACCATGAAGTATTGTCCGCCCGGGCCGAGGGCGATGGTCCGGGATTTCGCCGCGGGCACGAACATGTTCTCGAGCCGGACCCTTTGCTGCTCGCGCACGATCGGAAAATCCTTCGATGCGAAGGCCCGTTCGGTCATGGGATCGTGCCGGAAATAGGGAGCCTGAGGCATCGGCGGCTTGCCGCGGGTGTAGACGATGGTGTCGCCGAGCGCATAGAGCTCGCAGTGCCGCGGCGATTGCGCGGCATCGGCGCGCTTCTGGCACTGCTCGAGCGCCATGTTGCGCGCGGCTTCCTCGTTCGGCTGATTCAGCGCAGAGCCGGTGAACCCGGCGATGTTGAGCGCGAAAGCCTTGTAGTCGCCGGCCGCGGCGTAGTCGCCGGCGAGGTAATTGCGGACGCGCTCATTGATGAAAGGCACGCTGTCGGCGGCGAGCTTGCCTGTCGCCGGCGCTGCGGATGGTGACGGCATCGGAGCCATCGCGGCATTCGCCGGAGCCATCGGCATCACCGGCATCTTTGCAGATTGCGACGGCCTTGGGCTCGGCGCGGCGGCCACCGCGGTCGGCGCAGCGCTTGGCGCGGCAGCCGGCGTCGCCGCGACGGTTGCGCCCTGCTTGAGCTTGGTGTTGTAGAGGAAGCCGCTGACGCCGATGGCGACGATCGAGACAATGGCAACGACCAGCGGCCACATCCACACCGGCGCGGCAGCGAGCTTGGAGGCCGGTTTCTTCAGCTGCGGCTTGGCGTAGGTGCCGTCCTCGCGCCGCATCGCCACCATGTAGGCGTGCACGGGCGTCGGGATGTTCTTGACCTCCTGCGCGCCGATATCGGCGAATTGCACCGAGAGCTTGTTGGCGACCTGCTCGTGCACGGCCCGGGAGACGCAGATGCCGCCGACCTCGGCCAGCCCTTCGAGCCGCGCCGCGATGTTGACGCCGTCCCCCAACAGATCGCCGTTGCGCTCGACCACATCGCCGATGGTGATGCCGATGCGGAACGACATCTGCCGGCTCGGCGGATAGGCCATGTTGCGGGTCCGCAAGGACTCCTGGATGTCGATCGCGCAGCGCACCGCGTCCACCGCGCTCGGAAATTCCGCGAGCACGGCATCGCCGGCCGTGTTGAAGATGCGCCCGTTCGCTTTCGCGATGAAATCGTCGATGACCTCGCGATAGGAGGCGAGACGCCGCAGCGTCTCCTCTTCGTCCTCCGCGACCAGTCTTGAGTAACCGGCAATATCGGCTGCGAAAATCGCTGCGATCTTGCGCTTCATCTGCGACCTGCCCTGGAACCTCGTTCGCGGCGGCAGAATGCCGCTATCTCCAGCGCGGTGCAACAAAGTTTCAGCGCCCGCCACTTCCGTGACGAGCGCTGAACTTGTTCAGGAATCTAGAGCGTCGGGCCCCGGCGCAGTGCACCGGGGCTTAGTGCATAGCCGTGGAGCTGAGCTGCTGCTGAATGCTCTTGAAGTGGTCGAGCCGCTCGATGGCTTGATCGAGCTCGCTGCCCTCGTGCTCCTTCAGGCCTTCTTCCATCTCCGAGATGGTCTCGGCGAACTGGGCACGGTCGAGTTCGGCCAGCGAGGTCGCGACGTCGGCGAGCACGGTCAGACCGCTTTCGGAGACTTCAGCGAGGCCGCCGAGCACGATGACCTTCTCGTGCCTGCCGGCGGTGGTGATGGTGAGGATGCCCGGGCGGATCGCAGCCACGACCGGTGCATGACCCGCCAGCACGCCGAAATCACCCTCGACGCCGGGAACGTCGACCTGATCGACCTCGCCCGAGAAGGCGAGCTTTTCCGGAGAGACGAGATCGAAATGGAAGGTGGCCATGGTGTACCTGCGAATAGCGAATAGCGAATGGCGAGTAGCGAACCGAGTGGGAGCAGCGCCTCTATTTCGCTACTCCCTATTCGCCATTCGCCCCTCAGGCAGCTTCCGCCGCCAGCTTCTTGCCCTTCTCGACCGCCTCTTCGATGGTGCCGACCATGTAGAAGGCGGCTTCCGGCAGGTGATCGTACTTGCCTTCCACCAGGCCCTTGAAGCCCTTGATGGTGTCGGCGAGGTCGACGAACTTGCCCGGCGAGCCCGTGAAGATTTCGGCGACGTGGAACGGCTGCGACATGAAGCGCTCGACCTTGCGGGCGCGGGCCACGGTCAGCTTGTCCTCTTCCGACAGCTCGTCCATGCCGAGAATGGCGATGATGTCCTGAAGCGCCTTGTAGCGCTGCAGCACCTGCTGGACCTGACGGGCGACGGCGTAATGCTCCTCGCCGACGACCAGCGGGGAGAGCATGCGCGAGGTCGAATCGAGCGGGTCCACCGCCGGATAGATGCCCTTTTCGGCGATCGAACGCGACAGCGTGGTAGTCGCGTCAAGATGCGCGAACGAGGTCGCGGGCGCCGGGTCGGTCAAGTCGTCGGCCGGAACGTAGATGGCCTGCACCGAGGTGATCGAGCCCTTCTGCGTGGTGGTGATGCGTTCCTGCAGCGCGCCCATGTCGGTGGCGAGCGTCGGCTGATAACCCACCGCCGAAGGAATACGACCCAAGAGCGCCGACACTTCCGAGCCGGCCTGGGTGAAGCGGAAGATGTTGTCGACGAAGAACAGCACGTCCTGGCCCTTGTCGCGGAAGTCTTCCGCGATGGTGAGACCAGTGAGCGCAACGCGGGCGCGGGCGCCGGGCGGCTCGTTCATCTGGCCGAACACCAGCGCGCACTTCGACTTCACGCTCGGATCCGGATTCTTCGGATCGGCATTGACCTTGGACTCGATGAACTCGTGATAGAGGTCGTTGCCCTCGCGGGTCCGCTCGCCGACGCCGGCGAACACGGAGTAACCGCCGTGCGCCTTCGCGACGTTGTTGATCAGCTCCTGGATCAGCACGGTCTTGCCGACGCCGGCGCCGCCGAACAGGCCGATCTTGCCGCCCTTGGCATAGGGCGCGAGCAGATCCACGACCTTGATGCCGGTGACGAGAATTTCGGCCTCGGTCGACTGGTCGGTGTAGGTCGGGGCTTCCTGGTGGATCGCGCGCAGGCCATCGGTCTTGACCGGACCGGCTTCGTCGATCGGCTCGCCGATGACGTTGATGATGCGGCCGAGCGTGCCTTCGCCGACGGGAACGCGGATCGGAGCGCCGGTGTCGGTGACTTCCTGGCCGCGGACCAGACCTTCGGTGGTGTCCATCGCGATGGTGCGGACGGTGGACTCGCCGAGATGCTGGGCGACTTCGAGCACCAGGCGGTTGCCGCCGTTCTTGGTCTCGAGCGAATTGAGAATGGCCGGGAGGTGGCCTTCGAACTGCACGTCGACGACGGCGCCGATGACCTGGGTGACGCGACCGACCTGGGCTGCCATTGAATGTCTCCTTCGATCCGAACTTCTAAACCACGGTCAGCGTGACCGGGATGTTGGGTGAGATGGGTACCGATGCGTCTTTGCTAGACGGCCTCGGCGCCCGAGATGATTTCGATCAGTTCCTTGGTGATCTGCGCCTGACGCGTGCGGTTGTAGACCAGCGTCTGCTTGCGGATCATTTCGCCGGCGTTGCGCGTCGCATTGTCCATCGCGCTCATCTGCGCGCCGTAGAACGAAGCGTTGTTCTCGAGCAGCGCGCGGAAGATCTGGACCGCGAGATTGCGCGGCAGAAGACGCGTGAGAATCTCGTCCTCTTCCGGCTCGTATTCGTAGGAGGTCGTGCTGGCGGCAGCGCCTTCCTCGACCACCAGCGGGATGACCTGCTGGGCGGTCGGGATCTGCGCGATGACCGACTTGAAGCGCGAGAAGAACAGCGTGCAGACGTCGAACTCGCCGGCATCGAAGCGCGCCAGAACCTTCTTGGCGATGTCCTCGGCGTTGACGAAACCGAGCTGGCGGACGCTGCGCAAATCGAGATGCTCGACGATCTGCTTGTCGAACTGGCGGCGGAGCTGCTCGTAGCCCTTGCGGCCGACGCAGAAGAATTTCACTTCCTTGCCCTGCGCGATCAGCGCCAGGGCGCGCTCGCGGGCCAGGCGCACGATCGAGGAGTTGAAGGCGCCTGATAGGCCGCGCTCGCCGGTGCAGACCAGCAGCAGGTGAACCTGATCGCGGCCGGTGCCGGCCAGCAGCGTCGGCGCGCCGGGCGAGCCCGCAGCGGCGCTGGCGATGTTGGAGATCACCGCGCTCATCTTGTCGGCATAGGGACGCGCAGCTTCCGCCGCGGTCTGCGCGCGGCGCAGCTTGGAGGCTGCGACCATCTGCATGGCCTTGGTGATCTTTTGCGTCGCCTTGGTGGAGGCGATGCGGACGCGCATGTCTTTAAGTGACGCCATTCTTCGTTCACCCCGGCGGTTCGACTGGTGCGTCGGACCGCTAGCCTGTCCCTATCGTCATGCCCGGGCTCGTCCCGGGCATCCACGTCTTTACCTTCCACGCAGCGATGCGTGGATGGCCGGGACATCAAATGCGAAGACGCGCTTCGCGCTTTAGCCCGGCCATGACGGCTCTTTCTTACGCGAAGCTCTTCGCGAAACCTTCGACCACCGACTTCAGCTTGGCGGCGGTGTCATCCGAGAGGTCACGGCTGTCGCGGATCGTGTTGAGGATGTCGACATGCTTGCCGCGCAGCAGCGACAGCAGGCCGTCCTCGAACCCACGCACCTTGTTGACCGGGAGCGGATCGAGATAGCCGTTGGTGCCGGCCCAGATCACGCAGACCTGCTCTTCCATCTTCAGCGGCGAGAACTGCGGCTGCTTCAGGAGCTCGGTCAGGCGCGAACCGCGGTTGAGCAGGCGCTGGGTCGAGGCGTCCAAGTCGGAGCCGAACTGCGCGAACGCCGCCATTTCGCGGTACTGCGCGAGCTCGCCCTTGATCTTGCCGGCGACCTTCTTGGTGGCCTTGGTCTGCGCCGAGGAGCCGACGCGCGACACCGACAGACCGACGTTCACCGCGGGACGGATGCCCTGGAAGAACAGGTCGGTTTCCAGGAAGATCTGACCGTCGGTAATCGAGATGACGTTGGTCGGGATGTAGGCCGACACGTCGTTGGCCTGGGTTTCGATAACAGGCAGCGCCGTCAGCGAGCCCGAGCCGTGGTCCTTGCTGAGCTTCGCCGCGCGCTCGAGCAGGCGGGAATGCAGATAGAACACGTCACCGGGATAGGCTTCGCGGCCCGGCGGGCGGCGCAGCAGCAGCGACATCTGGCGGTAGGCGACGGCCTGCTTGGACAGATCGTCATAGATGATGACGGCATGCATGCCGTTGTCGCGGAAAAATTCGCCCATGGTGCAGGCGGTGAACGGCGCGATGTACTGCATCGGCGCCGGATCCGACGCGGTGGCGGCGACGACGATCGAGTATTCGAGCGCGCCCTGCTCTTCCAGCACCTTCACGAACTGGGCGACGGTGGAGCGCTTCTGGCCGACCGCGACGTAGACGCAGTACAGCTTGATGTTCTCATCGGGCTGCGCGTTGAGCGGCTTCTGGTTCAGGATGGTGTCGAGCGCGATCGCGGTCTTGCCGGTCTGGCGGTCGCCGATGATCAACTCGCGCTGGCCGCGGCCGATCGGGATCAGGGCGTCGATCGCCTTGAGGCCGGTCGCCATCGGCTCGCTCACCGACTTGCGCGGAATGATGCCGGGTGCCTTGACGTCGACGCGCATGCGCTTGTCGGCCTGGATCGGGCCTTTGCCGTCGATCGGGTTGCCGAGCGCGTCGACGACGCGGCCGAGCAGGCCCTTGCCGACCGGCGCGTCCACGATGGCGCGGGTGCGCTTGACGGTCTGGCCTTCCTTGATCTCGCGGTCGGCACCGAAAATAACGACACCGACATTGTCGGTCTCGAGGTTCAGCGCCATGCCGCGGGTGCCGTTCTCGAACTCGACCATTTCACCGGCCTGGACGTTGTCCAGACCGTAGACGCGGGCGATGCCGTCGCCGACGGACAGCACCTGTCCGACTTCGGAGACTTCAGCTTCCTGGCCGAAATTCTTGATCTGGTCCTTGAGGATCGCGGAAATTTCCGCGGCGCGGATGTCCATCAGCCTGCCTCTTTCATCGCGTGCTTGATCGAATTGAGTTTGGTGCGAAGCGAACCATCGACCATGCGGCTGCCCAGCTTGACGACGAGGCCACCGATGATCGCGGGATCGACTTTCACGTTCAGCGCGACGTCCTTGCCGGTCACCGACTTCAGGGCAACCTTGAGGGCGTCGAGATTCTTGTCGGAGAGTGCTTCCGCCACCGTGACGTCGGCCGTCGTCTCGCCCTTGAACCTGGCGACGAGGGCGCGATAGGCGCGGAGGACGTCGGACACCGCGAAGAGGCGGCGGTTGGCGGTCAGCACTTTGAGAAAATTGGCGGAGATGCCGGCAATGCCGGCCTTGTCCAGCACCGCCGACAGGGCCCTGGACTGGGCGTCGGCCGCGAACACCGGGCTGCGGACGAGGCGCTTGAGATCGGCGCTCTCGTTCAGCAGGGCCTCGAATTTATCGAGATCGGCTTTGACCTCGTCGACCACTTTCTGGTCGCGGGCCAGTTCAAACAAGGCCGTTGCATAACGGCCCGACACACCGGAAACGGACGTATCTTCTGCAGCCACAGACGCGCTCTTTTTGCTGTCAAACTCGCAAGGGAAAAACCGTCGCCACGAAGCGGCGCCTAGCGATCCAAGCCCTTGGAATTCAAGCGGGACTTCGATTTTCGGCCGGCACGGGAGGCGCCGGGTCCGTAAAAATCGCGGCTTTGCTAACATAGCAGGCGCGCAGGTGCAACATGACGCCAAATTAAAGGCACGTGGTTCGCTCGCCAGTTCGTCGCAGCCAGATCGCGCATGAGAAGGCTTGCCAGACGACCGGCCAACGACCTCCCATGACACGGAATTGCCGCGAGCCTTACGGCGGCATCTCGCCCGTTCGTTCCTGCTCCCAGCGCATAGCGGCCATGAACACGGATCGCTGAGCCGTGAATCCTGGCTCGCTCGCCTCCACCACCGAATACTTATCGAATTCTAAACAATGGGAACGACAACTTCGTTCTACAGTATTCGCAAGTAATATGACGGTAAACGAATCGTTAAAAATCAAGGTTACGGAGCATCGGCTGCAATATCGATGCCAGTCACAAGATATTACAGCACGACATAGAACAGATTTACTGCCCAATTCATGCCTCATTGGGAATCGAAACGCCGTCCCGCTCACAAACTGATGGGGGCTCCACTTGCCACATTTGTGGCAATACTAGCTTAGGGACCACTAAATGCTATCTTTGAAGACGCTGGGCTCTGTGACCCGGCCGCGCACGGCGATTGCCTTTGTTGCCGCAACTCTCATCGTCGGTGGAACTGCCACCGAAGCTTCCGCGAAATCCCGGCCTCACCGCCACTCTCACCATCACCGCCACCACGCCCAGGCCGACACCAATTCCGGCCCGGATTGGCGCAACGCCAATGCGGCGATGACGCCGTCCTCCGGCACCGGCCGCAGCTTCTCGGGCATGGCTTCCTACTACGGCAACGAGTCCGGCAGCCGGACCGCGTCGGGCCAGCGCTTCAACCAGAACGCCTTGACCGCGGCGCACCGTTCGCTGCCGTTCGGCACCAAGCTGCGCGTCACCCATGGCGGCCAGAGCGTCATCGTTACCGTCAACGACCGTGGCCCGTTCGTGCGCGGCCGTGTCCTCGACCTCTCCACGGGCGCCGCGCGTGCCATCGGCCTCACCGGTGCTGGTGTCGGCCGCGTCACCGCGGAAGTCGTCTCCTAAGGCGTTCGACGCGCCTTACATCACACGCGCAGTTTTCATCAGTTTGATGCACGCGTGAAACAAGCCCGCGGTCTTGGGGGACCGCGGGCTTTTTGTTCTTCCGTTATTGCAATGAAGTGAGTGAAGCACACGGCTGCGTTCCCTCCCCCCTTGTGGGGGAGGGTTAGGGAGGTGTCCAGACCGGATAGATAGGTAACAGAGTAGACCGGATGGATGGGTGACAGTTCTCTGTCGGCTGGGAGGATCAGCCGATGCCTTGGCGGGAGAGCTGTACAATGGACGAACGAGTTCGCTTCATCTCGGATCAGCGAACCGGCTTGTGGACGATGACGGAGCTTTGCGAGCGCTACGAGATTAGCCGCAAGACCGGTTATAAGTGGCTGGAGCGCTACCGGTTGGAAGGACCTGCCGGGCTGGCGGATCGCTCCCATGCCGCGCGGGTTCATGGACGGGCGACACCACAGCACATCGTGGATGCGATTGTGGGGCTGCGGCTTGAGCGGCCGAGCTGGGGACCGCGCAAGATCGTCAGCAAACTTGAGGCTCGCCAAGGGGACGTCGATTGGCCGTCGGCCTCGACGGCGGGCGGGATTCTCAAACGGGCGGGACTGGTGAGCAACCGTCGGACCCGGCGGCGTGCGCCGCCGCGCATGGGGCAACTGACGGTGCCTCAGCATGCCAACCATGTATGGGCGCTCGATCACAAGGGCTGGATCCGCCTGGGCGACGGATCTCGCGTTGAACCGTTCACGGTGACCGATGGCTTCAGCCGCTATTTGATTAGCCTGGCGGCGACGGGCAGCACGCAACATGCCGAGTGCCAACCGCTGCTGGAGCGGGCGTTTCGCGAGTACGGCTTGCCGCAGATCATCCGCTCCGACAACGGCTCGCCGTTCGCCTCGACCGGAACCACGGGCCTGACGGCACTGTCGGTATGGTGGATCAAGCTTGGCATCCGCCATGAACGGATTGATCCCGGCCATCCACAGCAGAACGGCCGCCACGAGCGTTTTCACCTCACGCTTCTGGAGGCCATGCAGCCGCCGCCGCCGACCCAGGCCGCGCAGGCTCGTCGCTTCGCGGCATTCGTGCGCGACTACAACGAAGAACGACCGCACGAGTCACTTGGCCAGCGCCCACCTGCCAGCGTCTATCAGCCTTCGTCTCGTGCGATGCCGAGGCGGCTTCCGGAGCCGGATTATCCAGCCGAAGCCGCGGTGCGCCAGGTCCGCTCCAACGGCGAGATCAAGTGGCGCGGCGAACTCATTCACATCTCCAGCGCTCTCATTGGTGAGGCCGTTGCCGTCGAGGAGGCCGCCGATGGGCAATGGCAAGTGCGCTTCTTCCACATACCGATCGGCATCATCGACCAGAAAACACGCAGGCTGCGGCGCTGCGCTAGCGCAGCGCCGCAGCCGACCAAACCATGAACGATTGTTACCTATCCATCCGGTCTGTTTTGTTACCCATCCATCCGCTGGACAGAGGGGGGTGCCACACGGGGATTCCCTCGATTGCCTAAAAGCATCTTGTGGCTCTCACTCACACCTTTTCCGGGGCTACCCCCTCCCCTGCCCTCCCCCACAAGGGGGGAGGGAGCGCAGGGTGCCTCGCGGCGGCAGTCCTTACAAAAAGCTCTGCGGGTCGACGTCCACCTCTAGCTTTTGATTGCCAGTCGGCTTCGGGCAGACCGCGAGCCAGTTGCGCAAATAGTCCGAGAGATCGAAGCCGCGCGCCGATTTCACCAGGATGCGGAAGCGGTAGCGGCCCTTGATGACGGCGAGCGGGGCTTCCGCCGGGCCCAGCACCACCACGCGCTCGTCGCGCGGCGCGAGCGTCACGAGGCGGCGGCCAAAACCTTCGGCACTCGGGCGGTCGCCGGCGGAGATGATCAGGCTCGCGAGGCGTCCGAACGGCGGATAGAGCGTCTTCTCGCGCAGATCGATCTCGCTGTCGTAAAAGGCCTCGCGGTCGCAGGCGATCAGCGCTTTCATCACGGGATGATTGGGCTGGTGGGTCTGGAGATAGCCGACGCCGCGGCCCTGCTCGCGGCCGGCGCGGCCGATCACCTGGTTGAGCAATTGCCAGGTGCGTTCCGCCGCGCGCGGATCGCCGTTGGAGAGGCCGAGATCGGCGTCGACCACGCCGACCAGATTCAACCGCGGAAAATTGTGGCCCTTGGCCACGAGCTGCGTGCCGATGATGATGTCGACGCGGCCCTGCGCGATCTCGGCGAGCTCGCTCCGCATGGTCTCGATCGAGGTGATGAGATCGCTCGACAGCACCATGGTGCGCGCTTCGGGGAACAGCGCGGCGGCCTCTTCTTGCAAACGCTCGACGCCGGGACCGACTGCGACCAGCGATTCCTCGGCCGAGCAGTTCGGACAGATATGCGGGCGCGGCACCGAGAAGCCACAATGATGACAGACGAGGCGCTGGCGGAATCTGTGATCGACCAGCCAGGCATCGCAGATGGTGCAGGCGAAGCGATGGCCGCAGGCGCGGCACAGCGTCAGCGGTGCGTAGCCGCGGCGGTTGAGGAACAAGAGCGCCTGCTCGCGCCGCTCGATCGCGGTCCTGATTTCGCCAGCAAGCCGCGGCGAGATATAGCGGCCGCGCGCGGGCGGCTCGCGGCGCATGTCGATGGCTTCGATATGCGGCATGTGCTGGCCGCCGAAACGCGAGGGCAACGCAATGCGCTGATAGCGGTTCTTGCGCGCATTGACCTCGGATTCGACCGAGGGCGTCGCCGAGGCCAGCACGACCGGGATCTTTGCGATATGCGCGCGCACCACCGCCATGTCGCGGGCGTGGTAATGCACGCCCTCATCCTGCTTGTAGGCCTGATCGTGCTCCTCATCGACCACGATGAGACCGAGGTTGGCATAAGGCAGAAACAGCGCCGAGCGCGCGCCGACCACGACCGGCGCTGAGCCCTCGGAGATTGCTGCCCAATTGCGCGCGCGGGTGCGCGGCGTCAGCTCGGAGTGCCATTCGATCGGGCGCACGCCGAAGCGCTGCGCAAAGCGGTCGAGGAACTGGCCGGTGAGCGCGATCTCCGGCATCAGGATCAGCGACTGTTTTCCGCGGCGGATCGCTTCAGCGACCGCTTCGAAATAGACCTCGGTCTTGCCGGAGCCGGTGACGCCATCGAGCAGCGCGACGTGGAAGGTGCCGTTGGCCGCAAGGGCGCGCATCGTATCGACCGCGGCGCGCTGCAGCTGTGTGAAATCCGGCCGGCCAAAATCCGGATCGGGGCTAGGTGGCGGCGGAGGCGGCGGCATCGGCTCGACCGTCAGCGTGCCTTCGTCGACGAGGCCGTCGATCACGCCGGCGGAAACGCCGGCCTCCTTGACGACTTCCGACTTGCCGTGCAGCAGCCGGTCCGACAACAGCTCGATCACGCGCTGCCGCGCCGGCGTCAGCCGTTTTGGCGGATCACCAGTCAAGCGTACGCCGGCGCGGACCCGCTCGGGGCCGAGGTTCTCGCCCATGCGCAGGCACATGCGCAGCACCATCCCGCGCGGGCTCAGCGTGTAATTCGCGACCCAGTCGACGACCTGGCGCAGCTCTGGCTTGAGCGGCGGGACGTCGAGCTTCTCGCTGACCTCCTTGAGGCGGTTGTGCAGGCGCGGATCCGGATTGGCGTTTTCGGCCCAGACCACGGCGAGCACCTCGCGCGGCCCGAGCGGCACGCCGACGAGATCGCCGGCCTTCAGCTCCATCCCGCGCGGCACCTTGTAGGAATAGGTCTGGTCGAGCGCGACCGGCACCAGCACGTCGACCATGCGGGTCGCGGTGGCGGGGGCGGCGTTGCTGCGCGACGAATGATCCATCAATGGGCTTTGGAGGGAGAATCGGAACCTTGGGCGTTCAGGCTAGCGGCCCGAGGCGGCCTTAGCGAACGATAAACGGGTGTGATGCGATATACTGTGCGGAATCATTCCGTCCAGAGCGCATGAGCAAAGCGGCCGCCCCCCAAATCGAGCTCGCCAGCGCCGATCCCTCGATCGCGCAGGAGATGACGCGCTGGCTGGCGCATCTCGGCGCCGAGCGGCGGCTGTCGCCGAAGACGCTCGAGGCCTATGGCCGCGACTTGCGGCAGTGCCTGGATTTCCTTTGCAGCCATTGGGGCGAGCGCGTGACGCTGGCGCGCTTCGCCGCGCTCGAAGCCACCGACATCCGTGCCTTCATGGCGATGCGCCGCGCCGACGACATCGCCGGCCGCTCGCTGATGCGCGCGCTGGCGGGCCTGCGCTCGTTCGGCCGCTTCCTCGAGCGCGAGGGCAAGGGCAAGGTCGGCGCACTCACGGCCATCCGCGCGCCGAAGGTCGCCAAGAGCCTGCCAAAGCCGCTGCCGATGGCATCGGCCAAGCGCCTTGCCGATGCCGACGAGCGCGCCGGCGAGGACCGCGAGACCTGGATCCTGCTGCGCGACGCCGCCGTGATGGCGCTGCTCTATGGATCGGGCCTGCGCATCTCCGAGGCGCTGGGCCTGAAGCGCCGCGAGGTGCCGCGGCCCGGCGAAGGCGACGTGCTGATCGTGACGGGCAAGGGCAACAAGACCCGCATGGTGCCGGTGCTGCAAAACGTGCTGGCGCTGGTGCAGGACTACGTTGCGATGTGCCCGTATCCACTGCCCGCCGAGGGCCCGATCTTTGTCGGCGCGCGCGGCGGCCCCTTGAGCCCGCGCATCATCCAGCTCGCGATGGAGCGGCTGCGCGGCGCGCTCGGCCTGCCCGACAGCGCGACGCCGCACGCGCTGCGCCATTCCTTTGCCACGCATCTACTGTCACGCGGCGGCGATCTGCGCGCCATCCAGGAATTGCTCGGCCACTCCTCGCTCTCGACGACGCAGGTCTATACCGGCATCGATTCCGAGCGGCTGCTGGAAGTCTATGCCAGCGCGCATCCGCGGCGGTGAACGGACGCTGAACCGGCGCGCAATTGCCGCCGAATCCTGACATGAAGCTGTCACAGCCTGCGTGCCTCTTGCGCCGGTCGCACGGTTCGGTCAATCGTTGATAAACAGGCAGGAGGGATTGATGAGCGCACATGAAAGCATGGAGCATGCCGAGCACGCCGAACACGCGTCCGGCTCGAACAAGAAGATCGCCCTTCTGATTGCCGTGCTGGCGCTGTTCCTGGCGATCTCGGAGACGCTCGGCAAGGGCGCGCAGACCGAATCGATCAGCAAGAACGTCGAGGCCGCCAATCTCTGGGCGTTCTTCCAGGCCAAGAGCATCCGCCGCACCGTGGTCGCGACCGCGGCCGAACAGGGCAAGCTCACGCTGGCTGGTACGGCCGACGACGCCCAGAAGGCGGCACTGCAGAAGCAGATCGACGACTGGACCAAGACCGCGCAGCGCTACCGTTCCGAGCCCGAGACCGGCGAAGGCACCGAGCAGCTCGCCGAGAAGGCCAAGCACGCCGAGCACGAGCGCGACGAGGCGACCGCGAAATACCATCACTTCGAGCTGGCGTCCGCCGCTTTCCAGATCGGCATCGTGCTGGCCTCGGCCACCATCATCACCAGCATGATCGCGCTCGCCTATGTCAGCGGCGTCCTGACGCTCGCCGGCCTCGTCATGACCGCGCTTGGCCTGTGGTGGCCGCATCTGCTGCATTTGCATTGAGGGTTGAGGCGGTACACGCGCCGCCACACAAACAGTGTCATGCCCCGCGAAGGCGGGGCATCCAGGACGCCGCGGCCTATCGGCTCCATCACTGCCGTCACGGCGTACTGGGCGGATTCAATCGCTCGTCGCAACACGCTGTGTATCGCTCACTCGGAGCAATTGGTCGAGAGTTTCCGCTGGTGTTTTCCAGCCTAGGGTTTTCCTAGGCCTGGTATTGAGAGCAAGAGCGACGCCCTCAAGGTCATCGGCGTTGTGCATGCTGAGATCGGTCCCTTTGGGAAAGTACTGGCGCAGCAACCCATTGGTGTTCTCGTTGGTGCCGCGCTGCCATGGGCTATGAGGGTCGCAGAAGTAGACCTGCACGCCTGCGTCAATTCTCAGACGTGCATGCTGAGCCAACTCAGCTCCTTGATCCCAGGTCAGCGACCGGCGCAGTTGCTCGGGCATGGTGAAGATTGCGCGGGTGATGGCGTCGCGCACGGCTTCAGCGCCATGTCCGGCGAGTGCAGATCCTTTCACCCCAGCTTCCCGTTCCTGGTCCGTCATACGCGGCAGATGCAACAGGATGGTAAAACGGGTCGTACGCTCCACCAGGGTGCCGATCGCGGAGCTTCCCAGACCCATAATGAGGTCACCTTCCCAGTGGCCCGGCACCGCGCGATCAGCGGCCTCCGCCGGACGCTGACTGATCATGATCTCGGAAGGAATGAAGCTTCGGCCTTTACGGACGCGCGCTCTCGGCATCCGCAATGCCCGCCCGGTGCGCAAGCAGGCCGTCAGTTCGCGGCGCAAAGCTCCTCGACCCTGCACATAAAGCGCCTGATAGATCGCCTCGTGACTGATGCGCATCGCCTCATCCTCGGGAAAGTCGAGCCGAAGTCGCCGAGAAATCTGTTCGGGGCTCCATGCCCTCGCCCAGCGTCGGTTTTGCCGATGCACAGCCCGGCGTCCCTTCCACACGACCTTCGGGCCAACGAGGAGTTCCCCGTCCGGCTTGGCGATCATACCGGCAAGCCTGTCCTGCACATAATCCCGCAGGGCCGGATTGACGGCCAACTTCGCCAACTTGGGCCGTCGGGCAGACCGATCAGCGTGCCATTGTGCTGTGGTCGCTCGGTACTCTGGAGCACCGTGGCGGCGCGCCACATTGCGCCGGAGTTCACGAGAGATCGTGCATGGAGGCCGATCGAGCCGACGAGCGATCGCTCGCACCCCATGACCCTGTGCACGCAAGATGGCAATCTCCTCACGTTCCGCGAACGAGAGGTAGCGCTCCGATGCAGGCTTGGACGACCGCGATAAATGTGTTGGCGGCATACCGCCTGCCCTCCGGAACCAGCGTACTCCGATCGCCGGCGACACCCCGGCCTCAACCGCAGCATCCTCGCTCGATCGTCCCGAAGCAATCGCAGCCCAGAACGGTCTGTAATGCCTTCGTAGCGCCTCTCGGGGCCGACCTGATCGCACATAGTTCTCCATCGCAACCTCCTTTGCTGAAGTGTTGCGACGAGCGGTTGAAGCCGCCCTGGATCGCCCGGTCAAGCCGGGCGATGACGGCGAGTGTGTGGCGAAAGCGAGTCTGCGGCGGACGCTCAGCGCGCCTCGTGCACGCTCTTTCTGAAACGCTGGATCAAGCGCAGCGTGCGGGCGGACCAGCCTTCGCCATTACCGCTGATCAGCTCCCTGATCCGCTGCTTGACCGGGTCGACCAGCAGGTGCGCCTTTGCACGCAGCTTCAAGACGAGCTCATACAGCCGCTCGAACCAGCGCATCTCCAAGAGCTTGTCGCGGGTGACGTCGAACACGAAGGCGGTGACGCCGACGCCGAGCAGCTTTGCGAACAGGAACGTGGATACGCCGGTCAGCCAGTATTCATGGGTGAGCAAATACAGCCCGATCAGCTTGAGCGGAAACAGCGGGATGATCGGCACCACGAACACGATCAGCGTCATGGCCGGAGGCAGCGCATCGACGCGCTCCGTGAGCCATTGCTTGAAGCGCGCGAGCGGAATGGCTGCGACGACCTTTGCAACGATCGGCTCGAGATGGTCCCACAGCCAGGCTTCGATCAGGAAGATGATCGCCAGCAGGACCCAGACCGGTTGAAGAAGGCGGCGCAGCATATGTTTCCCGCCCGATTCGGCGCTGGGCGCGTAGCTACATATGGATGGCCCGCTTGCCCACCGCAAGCGCGGCTTCCTTAATGGCCTCGGAGCGGGTCGGATGCGCGTGGCAGGTGCGGGCGAGATCTTCTGCACTGCCGCCGAATTCCATGAGGACGCAGGCTTCGTGGATCATTTCGCCGGCCTCGATGCCGACAATGTGCACGCCGAGCACGCGATCGGTCTTCGCATCTGCGAGAATCTTCACAAAGCCATCAGTGGTCTGGTTGACCTTGGAACGGCCGTTGGCGGTAAAGGGAAACTTGCCGACGGTGTAGGCGACGCCCGCCTGCTTCAGCTCCTCCTCGGTCTTGCCGACGGAGGACACTTCCGGCGTGGTATACACGACGCCTGGGATAACGTCGTAGTTCACGTGGCCGGCCTGGCCCGCGATGATCTCCGCAACGGCCACGCCTTCATCCTCGGCCTTGTGCGCGAGCATGGGACCGGCGACGACGTCGCCGATGGCATAGACGCCCCTAAGGCTGGTGGCGAAATGCGGATCGATCTGGACGCGGCCGCGATTGTCGAGCGCGACACCGGCTTCCTTGAGGCCAAGACCGTCGGTGTACGGCACGCGGCCGATGCAGACGAGCACGACGTCGGCTTCCAGCGTCTCGGCAGTGCCACCGGCGGCAGGCTCGACCGTCGCCTTCAGCGTCTTGCCTGAGGTATCGACGGCCGTGACCTTGGCGCCGAGCTTGAACGAAAAGCCCTGCTTTTCCAGAATACGCTGGAACTGCCTGGCGATCTCGCCATCCATGCCGGGCAGGATACGGTCCAAAAATTCGACAACGACGACGTCGGCGCCCAAGCGATGCCAGACCGAGCCGAGCTCGAGGCCGATCACGCCGGCGCCGACGATGAGGAGCTTGCCGGGCACCTTGTCCAGCGACAGCGCGCCGGTCGAGGAGACGATGCGCTTTTCGTCGATCTCGATGCCCTTGAGACGCGCGATGTCCGAGCCCGTCGCGATCACGATGTTCCTGGTCTCGACGACCTGCGACTTGCCATCGGCGGAGACTTCGACCTTGCCGGTGCCCAAAATCTTGCCGGTACCCTTGAGCACGTCGATCTTGTTCTTCTTCATCAGGAACTCGACGCCCTTGACGTTGCCGTCGATGCCCTGCTGCTTGAAGTTCATCATCGCCGGCAGATCGAGCTTCGGCGCGGAAACGGAGACGCCCATCTTGGCGAACGAGTGCCCGGCTTCCTCGAACATCTCGGAGGCGTGCAGCAGCGCCTTGGACGGCATGCAGCCGACATTGAGGCAGGTGCCGCCGAGCGTGGCGTTCTTTTCGATCACGGCGACCTTCATGCCGAGCTGGCTGGCGCGCACCGCGCAGACATAACCGCCCGGTCCGGTGCCGATGACGACGAGATCGTAGGTAGCCATGAGAGAAGGTCCCGTGAGTTTAGCGTGATGAGGATGTGTCAGCGTCCGCGCGGCGCGTCAGCGTCCGCCGGACACATCGAGAATGGCTGCGGTGACATAGGACGCCTCGTCCGAGATCAGCCAGACGATGGCGTTGGCGATTTCATCTGCGCTACCGACGCGCTTCATCGGCACCAGATGGGCCAGACGATGGGCGCGGTCGGGCTCGCCACCGGCGGCGTGGATTTCGGTGTCGATCAGTCCGGGGCGAATGCCGGCGACGCGAATGCCTTCGCTGGCGACCTCGTAACCGAGGCCGATGGTGAAGGAATCGATCGCGCCCTTGGAGGCGGCATAATCGACATAGGTATTGGGCGCGCCGAGCTTGGCAGCGACCGATGACAAATTGACGATGACGCCACCCTTGCCGCCGTGCTTGGTCGACATGCGTTTGACGGCTTCGCGCGCGCACAGGATCGAGCCGGTGACGTTGACCGCCATCACGCGTTGGATGCGCTCGGCCGACATCTCGTCGACGCGCACGCCGCTCTTGCCGACGATGCCGCCATTGTTGACGAGGGCCGCTAACGTGCCGAACTTGTCGGCTTGCTTGAACAGCTCGAGGATGTCGCCTTCCTCGGCGACATCGCATTTCACCGCGATGGCCTTGCCGTTGCTGGCCTCGATCTGTGCGACCACTTCGTCGGCAGCCTGCTTGCTGCTGGCATAGCCCACGACGACCCGGTAGCCGCGCGCGGTCGCCGCAAGCGCGGTCGCACGGCCAATGCCGCGGCTGCCGCCGGTGATGACAACGACTTTATCCGTCACGCGCGCCTCCATGGTTCGACACGCGCCGCCGCGTCAGTCGCGACGGCGCTCGCAGAGCATCAGGAATCAGAGATCGAGCACCAGGCGCGCCGGATCTTCCAGGCTCTCCTTGACGCGAACCAGGAAGGTGACGGCTTCCTTGCCGTCGATGACGCGGTGATCGTAGGACAGCGCCAGATACATCATCGGGCGGACCTCGATCTTGCCGCCGACGACCATCGGGCGCTCCTGGATCTTGTGCATGCCGAGAATGCCGGACTGCGGCGCGTTCAGGATCGGGGTCGACATCAGCGAGCCGTAGATGCCGCCGTTGGTGATGGTGAAGGTGCCGCCCTGCATCTCGTCGATCTTGAGCTGGCCGTCACGGGCGCGGCGGCCGAAATCGGCGATGCCCTTCTCGATGTCGGCGATCGACTTGTGGTCGCAGTCGCGCACCACGGGCACGACGAGACCCTTGTCGGTGCCCACGGCGACGCCGATGTGATAATAATTCTTGTAGATCAGGTCGGTGCCGTCGATCTCGGCATTGACGGCCGGGATATCCTTCAGCGCCTGCACGACGGCCTTGGTGAAGAAGCCCATGAAGCCGAGCTTGGAGCCGTGCTTCTTCTCGAACGCGTCCTTGTAGTGCGCACGCAGCGCCATGACGTTGGTCATGTCGACCTCGTTGAAGGTCGTCAGCATGGCCGCGGTGTTCTGCACGTCCTTGAGGCGGCGCGCGATGGTCTGGCGCAGCCGTGTCATCTTGACGCGCTCCTCGCGGGCGGCGTCATCGGCCGGTGACGGCGCACGAACCTGCACGGCGGCGGCGGGCTGGTTGACCGGGGTCGGCGCCGAGGCCGCACGCTCGATCGCGGCGAGCATGTCGCCCTTGGTGACGCGGCCGTCCTTGCCCGAGCCCGGAACGGTCGAGGCATCGACGCCGCTCTCCGCGGAGAGCTTGCGGACGGACGGGGCGAGCGGCGCATCGGCCGGCGGTGCCTTCGGCACGGCGGGCGCAGCAGCCGGCGCCGCGGGCGCCGCAGCAGCAGCGGCAGGCTTGGCGGGAGCGGCCGCGGGCTTGGCAGCGCCGGCGCCTTCGGTGATCTGGCCGAGCAGCGCGCCCACAGCAACGGTTGTGCCATCGGCGGCGATGATCTCGCTCAGCGTGCCGGCGGAGGGTGCCGGGACCTCGATAGTGACCTTGTCGGTCTCGAGCTCCACCAGGGGCTCGTCGACGGCGACCGGGTCGCCGGCCTTCTTGAACCAGCGGCCGATGGTAGCCTCGGTGACGGATTCGCCGAGCGTCGGCACACGAATTTCAGTCATGGTCTTTTCCTCGATCGTTTTTGGCCGTCATCGTCCGCGCAGGCGGACGATCCAGTACTCCGTGACGATCTTGGATCGAACGAACGCCACGGCGTACTGGATGCCTCGCCTTCGCGGGGCATGACAATTGGAATTTCGATTAGCTCAGTGCTTCGTCCAGGAACGCCTTCAGCTGCGCCTGATGCTTGGACATCAGACCAGTCGCGGTCGCGGCGGAAGCGGCGCGGCCGACATAACGCGGACGCCGGCTCGCGCCGTTCACCTGGTTCAGCACCCATTCCAGATAGGGCTCGATGAAGTGCCAGGCGCCCATGTTGCGGGGCTCTTCCTGGCACCAGATCACTTCCGCCTTCTTGAAGCGGGACAGCTCGGCCACCAGCGCCTTCAGCGGCACCGGATAGAGCTGCTCGACCCGCATCAAATAGATGTCGTCGATGCCGCGCTTCTCGCGCTCCTCGTAGAGGTCGTAATAGACCTTGCCGGAGCACAGCACGATGCGGCGGATCTTCTCGTCAGGAACGAGCTTGACCGCCTCGTTCGGCAGCATCTGGGCGTCATCATAGAGGATGCGGTGGAAGGTCGTGCCCTTGGCGAGTTCTTCGAGCCGCGAGACCGCCCGCTTGTGACGCAGCAGCGACTTCGGCGTCATCACGATCAGCGGCTTGCGGATCTCGCGATGCAGCTGGCGGCGCAGCACGTGGAAGTAATTTGCCGGCGTGGTCGGATAGACCACCTGCATGTTGTCTTCCGCGCACATCTGCAAATAGCGCTCCAGGCGCGCCGAGGAGTGCTCCGGTCCCTGGCCCTCATAGCCGTGCGGCAACAGGCAGACGAGACCGGACATGCGCAGCCATTTGCGCTCGCCCGAGGAGATGAACTGGTCGAACACGACCTGTGCGCCGTTGGCGAAGTCGCCGAACTGGGCTTCCCACAGGGTCAGCGTGTTCGGCTCGGCAAGCGAATAGCCGTATTCGAAGCCGAGCACCGCCTCTTCCGACAGCAGCGAGTTGATGACCTCGTAATGGCCCTGCTCGTGGCCGAGATGGTTGAACGGCGTGTAGCGGCTCTCGTCTTCCTGGTCGATCAGGACCGAGTGGCGCTGCGAGAAGGTGCCGCGCTCCGAATCCTGTCCGGACAGGCGGACGTGATGGTTTTCGTTGAGCAGCGTGCAGAACGCCAGCGCCTCGCCAGTCGCCCAGTCGATGCCGGCACCGGTGTCGATCGCCTTGGCGCGGTTCTCGAGGAAACGCTGGATGGTGCGGTGGACGCGGAAACCGTCCGGCACCTTGGTGATCTTGCGGCCGATCTCCTTCAGCGCGGCGATGTCGACGCCGGTAACGCCGCGTCGCGCATCCTCTTCCTGGTCGGCGATCTTGAAGCCCGCCCACTTGCCGTCGAGCCAGTCGGCCTTGTTCGGCTTGTAGGAGGTGCCGGCCTCGAACTCGGCATCGAGCCGCGCGCGCCAGTCGGCCTTGGCCTTGTCGACCTCGCCTTGTGTCATCACGCCTTCGCTGATGAGGCGGCGGGCGTAGAGCTCGAGCGTCGATGGATGCGCCGCGATCCGCTTGTACATCACCGGCTGGGTGAACGCCGGCTCGTCGCCCTCGTTGTGGCCATGCCTGCGGTAGCAGAACATGTCGATGACGACGGGCTTGTGGAATTTCTGCCGGAATTCGGTGGCGACCTTCGCCGCGAACACCACGGCTTCCGGATCGTCGCCGTTGACGTGGAAGATCGGCGCGTCGATCATCTTCGCCACGTCAGACGGGTAGGGCGAGGAGCGCGAGTAGCGCGGATAGGTGGTGAAGCCGATCTGGTTGTTGACGATGAAGTGCACGGAGCCGCCGGTGCGGTAGCCCTTCAGGTCCGACAGGCTGAAGCATTCCGCAACCACGCCCTGGCCGGCGAACGCGGCGTCGCCGTGCATCAAGAGCGGCATCACGGAGATGCGCATGTCAGGGGGATCGCCGTGCTGGTCCTGCTTGGCGCGGACCTTGCCGAGCACCACGGGATCGACGATCTCGAGATGCGAGGGGTTGGCGGTCAGCGACAGATGGATGCGGTTGCCGTCGAATTCGCGGTCCGAGGAGGCGCCGAGGTGATATTTGACGTCGCCCGAGCCTTCGACCGCATCAGGGTTGGCCGAGCCGCCCTTGAACTCGTGGAACAGGGCGCGATGCGGCTTGCCCATCACCTGCGTCAGCACGTTGAGGCGGCCGCGATGCGGCATGCCCAGCACGACTTCCTTCACACCGAGATTGCCGCCGCGCTTGATGATCTGCTCGAGCGCGGGGATCAGCGATTCGCCGCCATCGAGACCGAAGCGCTTGGTGCCGGTGAACTTGGTGTCGCAGAATTTTTCGAAGCCTTCGGCTTCGACCAGCTTCATCAGGATGGCTCTGCGGCCTTCGCGGGTGAACGAGATCTCCTTGTCCGGCCCCTCGATGCGCTCCTGGATCCAGGCCTTCTGCGCGGCATTGCTGATATGCATGAACTCGACGCCGAGCGTCTGGCAGTAGGTGCGCTCGCAGATCGCGGTGATCTCGCGCAAGGTGGCGTATTCGAGACCGAGCACGTGATCGAGGAAGATCTTGCGGTCGAAATCGGCCTCAACGAAGCCATAGGTGCGCGGATCGAGCTCTTCGCGGTTTTTCGGTGCTTCGATGCCGAGCGGATCGAGCTTGGCGTGGAAGTGGCCGCGCATGCGGTACGCGCGGATCAGCATCAGGGCGCGGACCGAATCGCGCGTCGCCTGGAGCACGTCCGCGGAGGAGAGCGCAGCCCCCTTATCGCCTCCCTTGGCCTGCGCCTTGGCGGCGATCTTGGCGCCGACCGCCTTCTCGACCTCCGCCCAGTTGCCGTCGAGGGCGGAGGTGAGGTCGTCCTGCGGGGTCAGCGGCCAGTTGTCGCGCTCCCAGGACGGCCCTTCCGCATTCTTACGGACGTCGGCGGGCTGGTCGTGGAGGCTCTTGAAGAACTCCTGCCACTCGGCGTCGACCGAGGAGGGGTCCTTCTCGTAGCGGGCGTAGATTTCGTCGATGTAGGTGGCGTTGGTGCCCTGCAAAAAGGATGAGAGGGCAAAGGCTGCGTTCGCGTCCTGGCGAGACATACTTGAGTTCCTGGCGATTTTGGTTCGCGCATAACAAACGGCGCTGGCGCTGAGCTCCCCGGCAGAGGCTCAGCGCGACAGGCACCATTTACCCTATTTGCTGCGAAACTTCGCCCGGAAAAGTACGAAGAAGTGAATTAGCCTTTCAACTTTTCGGCAAGCGTATGGCCAAGACGGGCGGGAGACGGGGACACTGTAATCCCTGCGGATTTCATCGCATCCGTCTTGGAACCGGCATCGCCCTTGCCGCCCGAGATGATCGCGCCGGCATGACCCATGCGGCGGCCGGGAGGTGCGGTGACTCCGGCGATGAAGCCGACCATCGGCTTCTTGCGGCCGCGCTTCGCCTCGTCCTTGAGGAACTGGGCGGCGTCTTCCTCGGCGGAACCGCCGATCTCGCCGATCATGATGATCGATTCGGTCTTGGGGTCGGCGAGCAGCATCTCCAGCACGTCGATGAATTCGGTGCCCTTGACCGGATCGCCACCGATGCCGACCGCGGTGGTCTGGCCGAGGCCCTCCTGCGAGGTCTGGAACACGGCCTCATAGGTGAGCGTGCCGGAGCGGGAGACGATGCCGACAGAGCCGGTCTTGAAGATGTTGGCGGGCATGATGCCGATCTTGCACTCGCCGGCGGTCATGACGCCGGGGCAGTTCGGCCCGATCAGGCGCGACTTGGAGCCGGCCAGCGAGCGCTTCACGCGGACCATGTCGATAACAGGAATGCCTTCGGTGATGCAGACGATCAGCGGGATCTCGGCGTCGATGGCTTCGCAGATCGCATCGGCCGCGCCCGGCGGCGGCACGTAGATCACCGAGGCATCGGCGCCGGTCTTCTCGCGCGCCTCCCGGACGGTGTCGAACACCGGCAGGCCCAGATGGGTCGCGCCGCCTTTGCCCGGCGAGGTGCCGCCGACCATCTTGGTGCCATAGGCGATCGCGGCCTCCGAGTGGAAGGTGCCGTTCTTGCCGGTGAAACCCTGGCAGATGACCTTGGTGTTCTTGTCGATCAGGATGGACATGAGGTCTGCTTTCGCGAACTAACGAGTGAATGGTCAGTGGATGCGGCGGTAGACGCCGGTGAGCACGTCGGCCCAGCCTTCCGCATCCGGCGAGAACTGGATCTTCAACGAGTAGGAATCCTCATTGATGATCTCGTAGACGTGGCGCGCGTTGCCGCGGAGCGAGCCGCGCACCAGCGTCAGGGTCTTGCCGACCCAGCCGCCGGACGCGGGCGAGGGCGGCGTGTAGCCGAGCGAATCGTACCAGAACAATTTGTAGGTCCGGTCGTCGCGGTCGTAAGTGAAGATGCCATGGGTGGCGAAGACCTGCTTGCCGTCGCGCATCTGCACCGAGTCCTGGATCAGGTAGAACCCGTTGAGATCCATGCGCGCGACAGTGCGCGAGGTCGCCGGCCCGCCTTCGGTCCAGCGCGACGGGAAGACCATCTCTTCGCCATCCCATTCGCCGGCGAACGCGGCGAGACGCGCGTGCTCTGCAAGCGGAGATGATGCGGCGAGATGGTCTTGGGCCATGGCCTTAGCCTCCCTTGACGGCCTTCACGATCTTCTGCGCGGCGTCGTCGAGATTGTCGGCCGGCACCACGTTGAGGCCGGATTCACGGATGATCTTCTTGCCGAGCTCGACATTGGTGCCTTCGAGGCGGACCACCAGCGGCACGCTGAGGCCGACTTCACGAACCGCAGCCGTGACGCCTTCGGCGATCACGTCGCACTTCATGATGCCGCCGAAGATGTTGACCAAAATGCCCTTCACGTTGGGATCGGCGGTGATGATCTTGAAGGCGGCCGCGACTTTCTCCTTGCTGGCGCTGCCACCGACATCGAGGAAGTTGGCAGGCGCCATGCCGTAGAGCTTGATGATGTCCATCGTCGCCATGGCAAGACCGGCGCCGTTGACCATGCAGCCGATGTTGCCGTCGAGCGTGACGTAGTTGAGGTCGTACTTGGACGCTTCGATTTCCTTGGCGTCTTCCTCGGTCTCGTCGCGCAGCGCGAGCACCTCGGGATGACGGAACAGCGCGTTATCGTCGAACGACACTTTTGCGTCGAGCACGCGGAGCTGGCCCTGCTTGGTCACGACCAGCGGGTTGATCTCCAGCATCGACATGTCCTTGGCGACGAACGCCGCGTAGAGCTGGGCCGTGAGCTTCTCGGCCTGCTTGGCGAGATCGCCCGAGAGCTTCAGCGCGTTGGCGACGGTGCGGCCGTGATGACCCATGATGCCGGTCGCCGGATCAACCGAGAAGGTGACGATCTTCTCGGGGCTGTTGTGCGCGACGTCCTCGATGTTGACGCCGCCTTCGGTCGAGACCACGAAGGAGACGCGCGAGGTCTCGCGGTCGACCAGGATGGAGAGATAGAATTCCTTGTCGATGTCGGAGCCGTCCTCGATGTAGAGGCGGTTGACCTGCTTGCCGGCGGGGCCGGTCTGCACCGTCACGAGCGTTGCGCCCAGCATCTGCTTGGCGAACTCGGCGACCTCGGCGGCCGACTTGGCGATGCGGACGCCGCCCTTGTCACCGGCCGAGGCTTCCTTGAACTTGCCCTTTCCGCGGCCGCCGGCGTGGATCTGGCTCTTCACCACCCAGACCGGACCGGGCAGGGCCATGGCCGCCGCGTCTGCATCAGTGGCACTCAGGACTGGAACGCCCTTGGAGATCGGGACGCCGAACTCGTTCAGCAGCGCTTTGGCCTGGTACTCATGGATATTCATATGGTCGCTCCCTGAACCCGCGGGCGGTGACCTCAAGGGCCCACCTCAGTCTTGTGGCTGGCATACCATATACCACAGGAACTGCAACCCGGATTCTTTGACTTCGAGGATCTCTGGACTGCCGAACCGGGACCCCCCGGTCAGAGGGTGCCGGAAACGAAACCGCCGAAGACCGGCCTGCGAGCTTCGGCGGGATTGTTTGCGCCTTAGCGGCCGAGAAGATCGGGGGCGATCTTCTTGCAGGCATCCACCAGGCCCTGCACCGCGCCAACCGACTTGTCGAAGGCCTCGCGGTCCTTGCCGGCGAGCTCGATCTCGACGACGCGCTCGACGCCCTTCGCGCCGATCACGACGGGAACGCCGACATACATGTCCTTCACGCCGTATTCACCGTTGAGGTACGCGGCCGAAGGCAGCACGCGCTTCTTGTCACGCAGATAGCTCTCGGCCATCGCGATCGCGGATGCTGCCGGCGCGTAGAAGGCCGAGCCGGTCTTGAGCAGGTTGACGATCTCGGCGCCGCCGTTGCGGGTGCGGTCGACGATCTCGTCGAGGCGCGCCTGCGAGGTCCAGCCCATCTTGACGAGGTCGGGCAGCGGGATGCCGGCGACGGTGGAGTACTTCACCAGTGGCACCATGGTGTCGCCATGGCCGCCGAGCACGAAAGCGGTGACGTCCTCGACCGAGACGTTGAACTCGTCGGCCAGGAAGTAACGGAAGCGCGCCGAATCCAGCACGCCGGCCATGCCGACCACCTTCTTGTGCGGCAGGCCGGAGGCCTTCTGCAGCGCCCACACCATCGCGTCGAGCGGGTTGGTGATGCAGATGACGAAGGCGTCGGGGGCGTACTTCTTGATGCCGGCGCCGACCTGCTCCATGACCTTGAGATTGATGGAGAGAAGGTCGTCGCGGCTCATGCCGGGCTTGCGCGGCACGCCGGCGGTGACGATGCAGACCTTGGCATTGTCCAGCGCCTCGTAGGAGTTCGCGCCGGTGTAGTGCGCGTCGAAACCGTCGACCGGCGAGGATTGCGCGATGTCGAGCGCCTTGCCCTGCGGCACGCCTTCGGCGATGTCGAACATCACGACGTCGCCCAGCTCTTTCAGGCCGATGAGGTGAGCCAGCGTTCCGCCGATCTGGCCGGAGCCAATCAAAGCAATCTTGTCGCGCGCCATGTGAACCTGTCCTTTAGACACGTAAGGAGGGGAAAACTGAGACGGGTGGTTATCCCTTTCGCCTCCCCCGTTCAAGTCGGGGGATGCCCATTTGTCGGGCTTGCCGAGACAGCGGCCAGCATACCCCGTCTGTCATTCCGGGATGCGCCGACAGGCGCAGGCCCGGAATCCATCGGGCGGCAGAATTGGTGGCGCGATGGATTCCGGGCTCGTCGCTCCGCGAGCCCGCGGAATGACAGCGCTGACAATAGGACTTAAGTCTCCACCAGTCCCTTGGTGGAGCCGCTGGCGGTGGAATCCTTGCGGCCGTGGGCCAGCGCCAGATAGGATTCCGAGCTCATCTCGATCAGGCGTGAGGCGGTTCGCTTGAACTCCATCGCCTCGGTGCCCTCGTGGGCGAGGTAGAGCGAGATCGGGTTGGCATCGGCCGAGGCCATCAGCTTCACGGCATTGTCATAGAGCGTGTCGATCAGCGTGATGAAGCGCTTGGCGGCATTGCGCTGGGAGAAATCCATCACTGGAATATGGTCGACCAGGATGGTGTGATAGTCGTGCGCGAGCCGGAGGTAGTCAGATGCCCCGAGCGGCTTCTCGCAGAGATCGACAAACGAAAACCGCGCCACGCCATGGGCCGAGCACGGCACGTGCAGGATGCGGCCCTTGATCGAAATGTCGCGCGGCTTGCATTTGGCCCCGCCTGACATCTTCGACCAGGCGCGGTCGAGCGCTGCGTCCGCATCGCCATCCGCCGGCGTCAGCCACATCGGCACGCCCTGGAGCTTTTCCAGGCGGAAGTCGGTGCGCGCGTCGAGCCGCGCGACATCCATGTGGTCGGTGATCTGCTTGATGAAGGGCAGGAACAGCGAACGGTTGAGGCCGCCCTTGTAGAGATCGTCGGGCGCGACGTTGGAGGTGGCGACCACGACGGTGCCGAGCTCGAACAATTTTGCGAACAGGCGTCCCAGGATCATCGCGTCGGCGATGTCGGTGACATGGAATTCGTCGAAGCAGAGCAGCCAGCTTTCCTCGAAGATCGCCTGCGCGGTCAGCGCGATGACGTCGGCATCCGGGATCTGTCCGCGCGAAATGCCCTGGCGATAGTCGTAGATGCGTTCGTGCACGTCGGCCATGAATTCGTGGAAATGCGCGCGGCGCTTGTGCTCGACCGTCGAGTGCTGGAAGAACAGGTCCATCAGCATGGTCTTGCCACGGCCGACCTCGCCATGGATGTAGAGCCCGCGCGGCGCCTCGTCCTTATCGCCGTTACTGAACAAGCGGCTGAGCAGGCCCTGCTTGCGCTGCGGCTTGTAAGTCGCGAGCCGCTGATCGAGCGCCGCATACGCCTCGGCGACCTCGGCCTGCGCAGCATCGGGCTCGATCGCGCCGGACGCGATCTGGGCCTGGTACGCTTCGCGGAAGGTGGAATTGGGGGTGGAGAGCATGGCTCTTTACCGCCAGAGACCGGCGGAAATTGCAAGCCGTCAATTGGTGCGGGGCGCTATGCGTTCCGTGTCCCGGACGCGCTGCAGCGCTCTTGCGCTGCTGCGCAGAGCCGGGACTCACCGTTTCGTTCATCGATCGTGGAGCAATGGACCCCGGCTCGGCAGAGCACCGCTTCGCGCTGCGCAGCGCCCGGGGCACGAGAGCCTCGCTACTCACACAGCTCGTAGGCGTCCTCGACCACATACGGCCCACCACCCGTCGATGCGCGGGACGAGAACAGGACGAAGCGTTCGGCCATGAACACCTTGCTCGGGAAGTAGCCGCGCAGCGAGAGATAATCAGCGACATCACGGTCGGTGGCGTCGTGCAGCCGAGCCAGCGTCACGTGTGGGATGAACTTGCGTCCTTCCGGGTCGAGACCGATCCGCTGCATCATGCGTTCGAGCTCGGCCTGCAAGTCCATCAGCGGCTTGCTCGGCGCGATGGTGGCGACCACCGCGCGCGGCTTGCGGCCGCCGAAGCTGGTCAGCCCCTGCACCTTGACCTCGAACGGCTTGCGATCGACGCGAAACAGCATCGAGGCGATCTCGTTGGCGGAGACGCCGTCGATATCGCCGATGAAGCGCAAGGTGACGTGATAATTTTCGGGATCGATCCACCGGGCGCCGGGAAGGCCGCCCCTGAGATTGGAAAGCGACTGGCCGATCTCGGCCGGAATTTCCAGACCAGTGAACAAACGCGGCATCGTTTCGCACTCCCGATGCTTGGGCATGATCCCCAGGATGGATCATATCCAAATTAGAGCCGGTGACGAATCACCGGTACCCTGATTCCTATCGCAGTTGTGTGACTCTGCGAAGCATGCCGCGCCTCACCCCGGGAAAACCCTGGGAATTAGGGTTAGTGCTGCCTGTTTTTCAACGCCGTTGCTCGTTGATCGTGCCAAGGAATGCCTCCACTGTGGGCATGATCTTGCCGACAATGATGTCGATGCCGACTGCCGTCGGATGAATGCCGTCGGCCTGGTTGAGCTTGGCGTCGGCGGCGACGCCGTCGAGGAAGAACGGATAAAGCGGCACGTCGAATTGTTTTGCCAGATCCGGATAAATCGAATTGAAGCGCGCGGCGTATTCGGCGCCGTAATTCGGCGGCGCCAGCATGCCGCACAGCATCACCGGAATCTTGCGCGCCTTGAGGCGCTGGACGATCTCGGTCAGCGCTTTGCGCGTCAGATCGGGATCGATGCCGCGCAGCGCGTCGTTGGCGCCGAGCTCGACGATGACACCATCGGTTCCATCGGGCACCGACCAGTCGAGCCGGTCGCGGCCGCCGGAGGCGGTGTCGCCGGACACCCCGGCATTGGTCATCTCGACAGCTATGCCTTTGGCCTGCAAGGCTTTTTGAAGCTTGATGGGGAATGCCTCCTGACCCGGAAGGCCAAGGCCCGCGCTCAAGGAATCGCCGAGAACGACAAGCTTGACCGGCTTTGTCGCGTCCGCCCAAGCCGGTTTCGCAATCGTCATCAAAGCGAGCATCAACACGGCTATGTGCATGAACAATCCGTAACGCCTCTCGACCGCGCGTGCGGAGTTGCCATATGACCGGACCATGGACACTCGCATCTCTTCCTCTTCGCTCGCCGCTGCCGCGGACACCATCGCCATCTCCAACGTCAATCTCTCATTGGGTACGGGCGCGGCACGCGTTCACATCCTCAAGGATATCAGCCTGCGGGTCGGCCGTAGCGAGACGATCGGCCTGATCGGCCCGTCAGGCTCGGGCAAATCCACACTGCTGATGGTGATGGCAGGGTTGGAGCGTCCTGATAGCGGAGAGGTGGTGGTCTCAGGCACGCCTTTCAATGCCCTCGACGAGGACGCGCTGGCCCGCTTCCGCGGCCGCCAGGTCGGCATCGTATTCCAGTCCTTCCATCTGATCCCGACCATGACGGCGCTGGAGAACGTCGCCGTGCCGCTCGAGCTCGCCGGCAATCCCGATGCGGCCAAGCGTGCGGCGCAGGAGCTGCAATCGGTCGGGCTCGGTGATCGCCTGCATCACTATCCGACGCAGCTGTCGGGCGGCGAGCAGCAGCGCGTCGCGCTCGCGCGTGCGCTGGCGCCCGATCCCGCCATTCTCGTTGCCGACGAGCCGACCGGCAATCTCGACGAGGCCACCGGAAAGCAGATTGTCGATCTGCTCTTCACCAAGCATGCCGAGCGCGGCATGACCCTGGTGCTGGTCACGCACGATGCTTCGCTCGCCCATCGCTGCGATCGCGTCATCCGCCTGCGCTCGGGCCGCATCGACACGCAGTCTGCGCCGGCATGAGTGCTGTGGCCGAACCGTTCGCGAAGCCCAGCGCCGTCGCGTTGTCAATGCGCTATGCGCTGCGCGAACTGCGCGGGGGCTTGCGCGGCTTCTACGTCTTCATCGCCTGCATCGCACTCGGCGTGATGGCGATCGCCGGCGTCGGTTCGGTGTCGGCGAGCCTCTCCGACGGTCTCGCCCGCGAGGGCCGCACGCTGCTCGGCGGCGACGTCTCCTTCGTGCTGTTCCAGCGCGAGGCCAAGCCCGACGAGGTTGCCTTCCTGCGCTCGCGCGGCACCGTCTCGGTCGCGGCGACCCTGCGCGGCATGGCGCGCTCGACTGACGGCAAGCTCGCGCTGGTCGAAATGAAGGCCGTCGACGGTACCTATCCAATGCTGGGTCAGCTGACGCTGGCGCCGCCGATGCCGTTGTCCGATCTGCTCGCCGAGCACGACGGCGCGTTCGGCGCGGCCGCCGATCCGACGCTGCTGGCGCGGCTCTCGCTGAAGACCGGCGACCGCGTCACCATTGGCTCGGCAACCTTCCAGATCCGCTCGACCGTCGAGGCCGAGCCCGACAAGCTCGCCGGCGGCATCGGCTTCGGTCCGCGCTTCCTGATCAGCGAGGCGGGCCTGCGCGCCACCGGTTTGATCCAGCCCGGTAGCCTGGTGCGCTGGGTCTACCGGGTGAAGCTGCCTGATGGCGCCAACAGCGAGCGCGCCACCGAAACCTTCATCAACGATGCGCGCAACGCGGCGCCGCAGGCCGGCTGGGAGATCCGCAGCCGCTCCAATGCCTCACCGCAGCTCGAGCGCAACATCAACCGCTTCACGCAATTCCTGACGCTGGTCGGCCTTGCCGCACTGCTGGTCGGCGGCGTCGGCGTCGCCAATGCCGTGAAGAGCCATATCGACCGCAAGCTCGAGGTGATCGCGGCCTTCAAGGCGGTCGGCGCCACCGGGCGCGACGTGTTCGGCATTTATCTCGCGCAAGTGATCCTGCTCGCCGCGATCGGGTCGGTGATCGGCTTGGCGCTCGGCGCCGCGATGCCGTTCGCCATCGTCGGCCTGTTCGGAAAACTGCTGCCGCTGCCGGTGGTGCCGGCGGTGCATGCCGGCGAGCTCGCGCTGGCCTTCGTCTACGGCCTGCTCACTGCGCTCGCGTTCGGCCTGTGGCCGCTCGGGCGCGTGCACGATGTGCCGGTCGCCGCGCTGTTCCGCGACACCATCAGCTCCGAATGGCACCGGCCGCGCCTCGGCTATGTCGTGTTCATGGGTATCGTGGTCGCGCTGCTGATCGCCGTCGTGATCGGCCTCTCCTTCGACAAGCGCATCGCCGCGGTGTTCGTGGCCTCCTCCGTCGTCGTGTTCGCATTGCTGCGCGGCATCGCCGCGCTGCTGATGGCCATCGCGCGGCGCCTGCCGCGCACGCGCCTGCCGATGCTGCGGCTGGCGATCGCCAACATCCACCGGCCCGGCGCGCTGACGCCGTCGGTCGTGCTGTCGCTGGGACTCGGGCTCGCCGTGCTCGTCACCATCACCCAGATCGACGGCAATCTGCGCCGGCAGTTCTTGGCAGCCTTGCCGGAGCGCGCACCGTCGTTCTTCTTCATCGACATCCCGAGCACGCAGGCCGAACAGTTCGACGGCTATCTCCGCCAGATCGCGCCCGGCGCGAAGGTCGAGGACGTGCCGATGCTCCGCGGCCGCATCGTCGCCGCGCGCGGCGTCCGTGCCGAGGACCTCAAGCCGACCACCGATTCCGAATGGGTGCTGCAAAGCGACCGCGGTCTGACCTATACCGGCGAATTGCCGAAGGGCTCGAAGGTGGTCGAGGGCGAATGGTGGGGCCCCGACTATTCCGGACCGCTGCTGGTCTCGATGGAGAAGAAGATCGCCGACGGGCTCGACCTCAAGCTCGGCGACGAGATCGTGGTCAACGTGCTCGGCCGCGACATCCCGGCCAAAATCGGCAATCTGCGCACGATCGACTGGCAGGGCATGGGCATCAATTTCGTGCTGGTGTTCTCGCCGAACGCCTTCAAAGGCGCGCCGCACACCCACATCGCGACGCTGACCGAATCCGGCGGCGATGCGACCGGCGACGGCAAGATCATCAAACAGGTGGCCGACGCCTATCCGATGGTGACCAGCGTGCGCGTGCGCGAGGTGATGGAGACGGTCGGCGCGGTCGTGACCAACCTCGCGCTGGCGATCCGCGGCGCCAGCGCCGTGACCCTGATTTCGGCGATCCTGGTACTGGGCGGAGCGCTTGCGGCCGGCCACCGTCATCGCGTCTACGATGCGGTGATCCTCAAAACCCTGGGCGCGACCCGGCTGAGGCTGCTCGGCGCCTACGCCCTCGAATACCTCCTGATCGGGCTTGCCACCGCGGTGTTCGGCGTGATCGCCGGCAGCATCGCGGCCTGGATGATCGTGACGCGGCTGATGACCCTGAGCTTCGTCTGGCAGGCCGGCAGCGCCGCCGGCGTGGTCGCGGCCGCCCTTATCGTCACCGTCGGGCTCGGGCTTGCCGGCACGCTGCTGGCATTGAACAAAAAGCCCGCCACGGTGTTGCGGAATTTGTGACAAAGTGTAGCGGCCGGCCGCACTGGAGCGGAATCGCACGATTCCCGCGATTAACCACGTCCGCCTGCGCCAGGATTATGAGTGAGGGCGACATTCAGCCGCGCGTGGACGGTTGCGGCGAATGTGTTAGTTTCCCACATATCGAATGGGTCCGGAGCCCCGATTGTTAGCCAAATTTAATGACGGCCGACATCGGTATCCGGGATAGAATTTGACGAACCGGCGGCATGGCGACCCTCATGCCGGACCGGCCAACCAACGGGAATTCGACCATGTCGGACCTCAACCGTAACTACGCTTCTCCTTTCGGCAGGGCCGCCGGGCGTGTTGACGCCGCGACGGTCGACGCCGGCCTGCGCGCCTACATGCTGCGCATCTACAATTACATGAGCATCGGCCTTGCCATCACTGGCCTTGCCGCGCTTGGCGTCTACATGGCTGCCGTGACCGATGTTCCGACCCCGGAAGCCGTCCGTGTCGGCAAGCTGTTCCTGACGCCGTTCGGCTACGCGATGTTCGTCAGCCCCCTGAAGTGGCTGTTCATGCTCGCGCCGCTGGCCATGGTGTTCGTGATCTCGGCGGGCATCAACCGTCTCGCCCCGTCGACCGCCCAGATCCTGTTCTGGGTGTTCGCGGCGCTGATGGGTGTCTCGCTCTCGTCGATCTTCCTGGTGTTCACGCACACCTCGATCGTGCGGGTGTTCTTCATCACCGCGGCGACCTTCGGTGCGCTCAGCCTCTACGGGTACACCACCAAGCGTGACCTGACCGGGATGGGCTCGTTCCTGTTCATGGGCCTGATCGGCATCATCATCGCGAGCCTGGTGAACCTGTTCCTGGCGAGCACGATGCTGCAGTTCATCGTCTCGGTAGTCGGCGTGCTGGTGTTCGCGGGCCTCACCGCCTGGGACACCCAGCGGCTGAAGAACGACTACATCTACGGCTACGCCTCGGCCGGCGGTGACATCGCAGAACGTGCGGCCATCACCGGCGCGCTGTCGCTGTACCTGAACTTCATCAACCTGTTCACGCTGCTCTTGCAGCTCCTCGGCCAGCGCGATTAAGCGATAGACCGAGAGAACGGACACGAACCCCGGCCGAAAGGCCGGGGTTTTTGTATGTGGCCCGTGGCTGCCGCCATATGCTTGGTGTCATCGCCCGCGAAGGCGGGCGATCCAGTATTCCAGAGGCGGTCGTGATTGACCGAGAAGCCGCGGCGTACTGGATTCCCCGCCTTCGCGGGGAATGACGAGAGAGAGAAAAATGCAATGGAGGCTGCCCTCGCACCGACGGAGTGTACGGATGCGCCAAGGCCCCTTCCGGCAGCCGGGCGGAGGCTCTAGTCTGAGGATATGTCCGCACCTGAAATCAGGCCCACGACCGAGGCCCACCTCCCCGCCATCACCGCCATCTACCAGCAGGCCGTCCGCGAGGGCACCGCGACCTTCGAGCTGGATCCGCCCGACCTCACTGAAATGACGCGCCGCTATCGCGCGCTGGTCGATGGCGGCTACCCTTATTTCGTCGCCATCCTCGACGGCCGCGTGGCCGGCTACGCCTATGCGGGCGCCTACCGGCCGCGGCCGGCCTATCGCTTCACGGTCGAGAACTCGATCTATCTCGATCCTTCGTTCCATCGCCGCGGCATCGGCTCCTTGCTGCTGGAGCGGCTGATCACCGAATGCGAGGCGCGCGGCTTCCGCCAGATGATCGCGGTGATCGGCGACTCCGCCAATGCCGGCTCGATCGGCGTCCACACCAAGGGCGGCTTCAAGATGATCGGCACGCATCCCAATGTCGGGCTGAAATTCGGCCGCTGGCTGGACACGGTGATGATGCAGCGCGACCTTGGCGAGGGCGCGAAGACGGTGCCAACCAAGTAGGGCAGTCTCGTAGGGGTGGGAAAAGGCGCAAAGCGCCGTGCCCACCATCTCTCATCATAAGCAAGCATGGTGGGCACGCTTCGCTTTGCCCACCGTACGGCACCGCTCGCGTGGCCTACACCACCGCCAATTTGCGATCGATCACCAGCAGCACGCGCTCGAGCTCGTGGCCGCGGCGCAGGATCAGGCCGGTGGCCGAGATCACGCTGTACATGCCCTGCTTGCGCGCAAGCCGCGGGTCCTTCTCGATGCGGTAGATCGGCACTTCCGAGGCGCGGCGATAGACCGAGAACACCGCGCGGTCCTTCAGGAAGTCGATGGCATAGTCGCGCCACTCGCCGTCGGCGACCATGCGGCCATAGAGATTGAGGATACGGTGCAGCTCGAGCCGGTTGAACGTCACCCGGTTCGGTTGCGCATTCGCCGCGGCGGGGCGGGGCGCCGCGCGCTGCTCGCTCGGATCGGCATCCTCCGACATCAGACTCATGGGAAGCGGCTCCTCATCGCGCAGCATGACCTCGCCCGCGAAACCGTCCCCGGACCGCGGATCATGACAATCGCATGATTGCGCCAACCGGTCCTGGCCGCAAGGGCCTTGCGGGAACTCGTCGCCTGATCGGGCGCAAATCAGCCCACACGCAATGGTGGAACTCTGTCGCGGCAAACCGTCACGGGATCGTTAGCAGGAATCATACTGTCGCCGCTTTTCCGCCCAGCGCCCGCCGCCCTGCACTGCGAAAAGACCTATGTGCGTTGGCCCGGTCCTTTCGGTTCCGGATTCCTCAGCCCCCAGCCCCCCGGGGTCGAACAGGATCGGGTCTGTACGCGCGACAAGGAGGGCCAACGCAAGTTGGTCCTTTTTTGTTTGTGTCGGGATGTTTCTGACGCGCCGAATTTCCATCCAACATCCAACGCGAGCACTCTTTCCCCTCATCCGGAGGAGCCGCGAAGCGGCGTCTCGAAGGATCGAGGCCGGGATGCGTCGGCGGGCCTTGCATGGTTCGAGACGCGCGCAAGAGCGCGCTCCTCACCATGAGGGTTGAGAGTGAGTGTGACGCTTAGAGAGAAATTCGCTTCAGTGCAGCGACGTGTACGCCGCGCCCAGCATCGGGCCGGGCCTGTCGCGGCTGCCGTCCTGGACATAGACCACCGCGCCGTCGACGCCGTCGCGCGTGAGGTTCTCGATCGGCACGGTCCAGCTTTCCGGACGGCCGTTCCAGTCGCCGACCTTGAGCAAGTTGCGCACGACGTTGTGATACGTGATCTGCTGTCCGCGATTTTCGCCGCGGCTGATCGAGATCGGCACCGACTTGGCGACCGAGCAGATCCAGACCTCGCCGTGCGATACAGCAGGCTCCTTGCTCGCGGCCACCGAGACGTTGATCTGCTTGCCCGAGAGCGACATCGTCACCGGCACGCTCATCACGCCATTGCCCTTGTCGGTCTTGCCGATCGCATTCTCGATGCCGGCACGATCGCTGCCGATGACGTGGGTCGAGCCATTGACCACGACCTGCGGCGTGTAGACTTCGCGGTCGCCGCGCATGCGCGAATAGGCGCGCTGCCGCGCCGAGAAACGCGAATCCGCCAGCGTGTCCTTCCAGCCGAGATAATCCCAATAGTCGATCGGCATGCTCAGCGCGATGATCGAGGGGTCGCTGGAGAGATCGCCGATGATCTTGTCGGCGGGCGGGCAGGACGAGCAGCCCTGCGAGGTAAACAATTCGACAACGGCGCGGGGATCGGCGTGGGCGGGACGGATGATGGCGACGATGGCGCAGATGCCAAGCGCTCCCGACCAGAGTGCACCGGACCAGCGCGAAACCAGATTAGAAGCCGTCATTGTCGTCATGTCGAACGTCACACATCGCCACTCGTTGGGGGGAAGCTTAGCGCCTGATGGTCACCGTAGTCTTACGGGGCGCGGCATATTCGACCGTCCGGGGCGGGATTTGCGCCGGGCGGGCCCATCTGAAGTATGCCGCAACGTGCGAAGGCGGCCTTGTGATAGGCCGCCTTCGTTCAACCTTCTACTCACTTCGCAGTGAGCCACCGTTCACAAATCCGCGCTTTAAGCCGCGAGCTTGCGCAGCACGTAGTGCAGGATGCCGCCGTTCCGGTAATAGTCGAGCTCGTCCAGCGTATCGATGCGGCAAAGCAGCGAAACGCGCTGCAATGAACCGTCGCCGGAGACGATCTCCGCGGTCAGCTTCTGGCGCGGCTTGAGGTCGCCGACGAGGCCGCGCAGCGTGACCTTCTCGTCGCCCTTCAGGCCCAGCGACGACCACGAGGTGCCCTCCTCGAAGGTCAGCGGCAGCACGCCCATGCCGACCAGGTTGGAGCGATGGATGCGCTCGAAGCTCTGGCAGATCACGGCGCGCACGCCGAGCAGACGCGTGCCCTTCGCGGCCCAGTCGCGCGAGGAGCCGTTGCCGTATTCGGCGCCGGCGAACACGACGAGCGGCACCTGCTCCTGCTGGTACTTCATCGCGGCGTCGTAGATCGACATCTGCTCGCCGTCGGGCCAGTGCTTGGTCAGGCCGCCCTCAGGGATGTTGCCGTCGGCGCCTTTCAGCATGAAGTTCTTGATGCGGATGTTGGCGAAGGTGCCGCGCATCATCACTTCGTGGTTGCCGCGACGCGTGCCGTACTGGTTGAAGTCGGCGGGGCGCACCTGGTGCTCGCTGAGATATTTGCCGGCGGGCGAGGTGAGCTTGATCGAACCGGCCGGCGAGATGTGGTCGGTGGTGATCTTGTCGCCGAACATGGCGAGGATGCGCGCCTCGACGATGTCGGTGACCGGCTCCGGCTCCTTCTTCATGCCGTCGAAATAGGGCGGGTTCTGCACATAGGTCGAAGACATGTTCCAGCGATAGGTCTCGCTCTCGACCGTCTTGATCTTGCGCCAGTTGGTGTCGCCCTTGAACACGTCGGCATACTTCTTCTTGAAGATCGACGCGGTCACGAACTTCTTCATGAAGGCGTTGATCTCCTTGGTCGTCGGCCAGATGTCCTTGAGGTACACCGGCTTGCCGTCCTTGCCTTCACCGAGCGGCTCGACAGCGAGGTTCTTGGTGACGCTGCCGGCGAGCGCGTGGGCGACGACCAGCGGCGGCGAGGCCAGATAGTTCGCCTGCACGTCCGGCGAGACGCGGCCTTCGAAGTTGCGGTTACCTGACAGCACGGCGGCCGCGACGATGCCGTTGTCGTTGATCGACTTCGAGATCTCCTCCGGCAGCGGGCCGGAATTGCCGATGCAGGTGGTGCAGCCGAAGCCGACCAGGTTGAAGCCGACCTTGTCGAGATCGGCCTGCAGACCGGAATCGGCGAGATAGCCCGCGACCACCTGGCTGCCCGGCGCGAGCGAGGTCTTCACCCACGGCTTGGCCTTCAGGCCCTTGGCAGCGGCATTGCGTGCGAGCAGGCCGGCGCCGATCAGGACGCTCGGGTTCGACGTATTGGTGCAGGAGGTGATGGCGGCGATCACGACGTCGCCGTGGCCGAGGTCGAAGTTCTTGCCTTCGACGGGGAAGCGCTTCGCCGGCTCCTCGGCCTTCTTGTACTCGCTGGCGAGCGCGAGCGAAAAGCCTTCGGCGACCGAGGGCAGCGCGATGCGGCCTTCGGGACGCTTCGGACCGGCCATCGACGGCACGACGTCGGCGAGGTCGAGCGTCAGCGTCTCCGTGAACACCGGATCCGGCGACTTGGCGGTGCGGAACAGCCCTTGCGCCTTGGCATAGGCTTGCACCAGCGCGACGCGCGCGGGCGCACGGCCGGAGGTCTTGAGGTAATCGATCGCGGCGGCATCGACGGGGAAGAAGCCGCAAGTCGCGCCGTATTCGGGCGCCATGTTGCCGATCGTCGCCTTGTCGGCGACCGAGAGATTGTCGAGGCCGGGGCCGAAGAACTCGACGAATTTGCCGACGACGCCGAGCTTGCGCAGCATCTGCGTCACCGTCAGCACGAGATCGGTGGCGGTGACGCCTTCCTTGAGCTGGCCCTTCAGCTTGAAGCCGACGACGTTGGGCAGCAGCATCGATAGCGGCTGGCCGAGCATACAGGCTTCCGCCTCGATGCCGCCGACACCCCAGCCGAGCACGGCGAGGCCGTTGACCATGGTGGTGTGGGAATCGGTGCCGACCAGCGAGTCGGGATAGGCGACCTCGAAGGTGCCGGTCTTCTTGCCGACCGTCATCTTCTCCTTCTTGGTCCAGACCGTCTGGGAGAGATATTCGAGATTGACCTGATGGCAGATGCCGGTGCCGGGCGGCACGACGGAGAAGTTGGAGAACGCCTTCTGGCCCCACTTCAGGAACTCGTAGCGCTCCTGGTTCTGCTTGTACTCTTCGGTGACGTTCTTGGCGAAAGCCTTGTTGTCGCCGAAGAAGTTCACGATCACCGAGTGGTCGATGACGAGGTCGACCGGCACCAGCGGGTTGATCTTCTCAGGCTCGCCGCCGAGTTTCTGCATCGCGTTGCGCATTGCGGCAAGATCGACCACCGCGGGCACGCCGGTGAAGTCCTGCATCAGCACGCGGGCGGGACGGAATGCGATTTCATGCTCCAGCGACTTCTTGCGCAGCCACTTCGACACCGCGACGATGTCGTCCTTCTTGACCGAGCGGCCGTCCTCGTTGCGCAGGAGGTTCTCGAGCAGGACCTTCATCGAATAGGGGAGCTTCGAAATTCCCTTCAGACCATTCTTCTCGGCCGTGGGCAGGCTGTAATAGACGTAGGTCTTGGCGCCGACCTTGAGGGTCTTTTTGCATTTGAAGCTGTCGAGCGAGGTCATGTACGAAATCCCAATCGTTAGTTATACCCGGCCGGGTATTTTAACACCGTCAGCATAGCAGGCTGGGTCGCTTGCAGGGGCAGGTTGAGTTGCTGCATCAAGTAGTTCCGGGCTTATAGAAGCTTTCTAACCGCACCGCCACAGCCACAAACATACCCAGCAATCCGCGAGCCAAAAATTCTGATGCGCTACCGCAAGTTTTCCTGAGGCCTGGCTGTGAGCGGGTTGGGACCAGGCCAGATGCAGCTGTCCGGACGCGGGGTCGCCTGCGTGCGGGGCGGCCGGGAGGTGTTTGCCGGGCTCGATTTCGAGGCCGTCTCGGGCGAAGCCGTCGCGGTGATCGGCCGCAACGGCGCGGGCAAGACCTCGCTGCTGCGGCTGATCGCGGGGCTGCTCGTTCCGGCCGGCGGCACGATCGTACTGGACGGGGGCGACGCCGACATGACGCTGCCCGAGCAGTGTCACTATCTCGGCCATCGCGACGCCCTCAAGCCGGCGCTGAGCGTGGCTGAAAATCTATCGTTCTGGGCTGATTTTCTCGGCGGCGAGCGCAGTGATGCGGGTGAAAGCCTCGCCACCGTGGGACTCGACCATGCGGCCGATTTGCCCGCCGCCTTCCTGTCCGCGGGTCAGCGCCGCCGGCTCTCGCTCGCCCGCCTGCTGACCGTCCGCCGGCCGGTCTGGCTGCTGGACGAGCCGACCAATGCGCTGGATGCCGCCGGCCAGGATATGTTCAGCGGCCTGATGCGGGAGCATCTGGCGCGCGGCGGCCTGATTATCGCCGCGACCCACGCCCCGCTCGGGATCGAATCGCGGGAGCTGCGGATCGGGGGTGTGGCGTGAGGTGGGCCGACCCTCAGCTTTCCGAGCGGCATGATGGCGACCTCTCCGTTCCCTCCCCCCTTGTGGGGGAGGGGCAGGGAGGGGGGTGCCACACGGCATGCTCTCTTGGTTCTAGCGTTTGGGAAGCAGGCGCTCCGCTGCGGACCGTCCGCCCCTCAAAGGCACCTCGCCCGGGGCTACCCCCCTCCCCCGCCCTCCCCCACAAGGGGGGAGGGAGCGCATCATGTGCTCGGCTGGCAGCGGACGCTTCGGCGATCATTGGGAGCACCCCATGACCGCCCTTGCCGCCCTGATCCGTCGGGACGTCCGGATCGCGCTGCGCGTCGGGGGCGGGGCGCTGATTGGCGTGTTGTTCTTCCTGACCGTCGTCGTGCTGATGCCCTTCGCCGTTGGGCCGGATCTAGCGCTGTTGTCACGACTCGGGCCGGCGATCCTGTGGCTCGGCGCGCTGCTGGCGAGCCTTTTGACGCTGGACCGGCTGTTCATGGCCGACCATGAGGACGGCTCGCTCGATTTGATCGCGATGAGCCGGACGCCGCTGGAACTCGCCTGTGCGGCCAAGGCGCTGGCGCATTGGCTGGCGGCGGGCCTGCCGCTGATTGTCGCAACCCCCGTGCTGGGCCTGCTGCTCAACCTCGACATGGTCGCGACCGGCGCGGTGGCGCTGACGCTTTTGGCCGGCACTCCGGCGCTGACCTTCACCGGCATGATCGGCGCTGCACTCGCCGTAACCCTGCATCGCGGCGGGCTGCTGATGGCCGTGCTGGTGCTGCCGCTGTCGATTCCCGTGCTGATCTTCGGCGTCGCGGCCTCGCAGGCCGCGATCGTCGGCCCCATGACCTTCGGTGCGCCGTTCTCGATCCTGTGCGCGCTGTCGCTGGTCAGCCTCGTGATCGGCCCGTTCGCGGCGGCGGCAAGCCTGCGGCATGGGCTAGACTGAGATGGGCTCGACTGATCTTGCCCCCGATCAACTTTCGCCGCCCGCTTTCATGCTGATTGCGTGAGCGCCTACCTGTGATTATCAGAAGACCATGTCGCTGATCGACCTCGCCAATCCCACACGGTTCCTCGCGCTGACGGCGCGGGTGCTGCCCTGGCTTGCGGCTGCGACAATCATCGTGCTCACGATCGGCCTCTACCAGTCCGCGCTTGCGCCCGACGACTACCAGCAGGGCGCGACCGTGAAGATCATGTTCATCCACGTGCCCAATGCCTGGCTGTCGATGTTCGTCTGGGGCGTGATGAGCATCGCCTCGCTCGGCACGCTGGTGTGGCGGCATCCGCTCGCCGACGTTGCCGCGAAAGCGGCGGCTCCGATCGGCGCCAGCTTCACCTTCCTTGCACTGCTCACCGGTTCGCTGTGGGGACGTCCGATGTGGGGCACCTATTGGGAATGGGACGCGCGGCTGACCTCGGTGCTGATCCTGTTCCTGATGTATCTCGGCCTGATGGCGCTGTGGCGCGCGGTCGACGATCCCTCGCGCGCGGCGCGCGCCGCCGCCGTGCTGACGCTGGTCGGTGCGATCAATCTTCCCATCATCAAGTTCTCGGTCGACTGGTGGAACACGCTGCACCAGCCGGCCTCGGTGATGCGCATGGGCGGCTCGACGCTCGACAAATCGTTTTTGATCCCGCTGCTGGTGATGGCGGTCGCGTTCACGCTGCTGTTCGTCACGCTGCATCTGGCCGCGATGCGCAATGAGATTTTGCGCCGGCGCGTCCGCTCGCTGCAGATGATGCAGGCGAGCCAGAAGGCTGCGTGATGATATCGCTTGGTCCATACGCATCCTTCATCGTGACGTCCTACGCGGCTGCGGCGGTCGTCGTGGTGATCCTGATCGGCTGGGTCATCATCGATTATCGCAACCAGACGGAGCGTTTGCGCGAGCTCGAACGCACCGGCATTAGCCGCCGCTCCGGCCGCAGCGGGACGAAGCTGCGATGAGCAATCAATCGACCTCCGCCCCGCCGCAGCGTCGCACCTTCCTGATGGTGCTGCCGCTGATCGCCTTCATTGCGCTCGCGCTGCTGTTCTGGTTCCGGCTCGGCAGCGGCGATCCCTCGCGAATTCCCTCCGCACTGATCGGTCGTCCGGCGCCGCAGACCACGCTGCCGCCGCTCGAGGGGTTGCAGACTGATAACGCGCAGGTCCCTGGCCTCGACCCGGCCGCGTTCAAAGGCAAGGTCAGCCTCGTCAATGTCTGGGCATCCTGGTGCGTGCCGTGCCACGACGAGGCGACGCTGCTGACGGAGCTCGCCAAAGACAAGCGCTTCGCGCTCGTCGGCATCAACTACAAGGATGCGCCCGACAACGCGCGGCGCTTCCTGGGACGCTACGGCAACCCATTCGGCCGCGTCGGCGTCGACGCCAACGGCCGCGCCTCGATCGAATGGGGCGTCTATGGCGTGCCGGAGACCTTTGTCGTCGGCCGCGAGGGCACCATCGTCTACAAGCTGGTCGGGCCGATCACGCCGGAAAACTATCGGACGGTGTTGCTGCCGCAGCTTGAGAAGGCGCTGAAGGCGACCGGCTCCTAACACCGCTCTCGTGCCCCGGACGCTGCGCAGCGCTTCTTCAGCGGTGCGCTGCAAAGCCGGGGCCCATATCACCACGACGGCGCTCCTGGATGGTTCTGGGTCCCGGCTCTGCGCAGCAGCGCAAGAGCGCTGCAGCGCATCCGGGACACGAGACGGTCATCACCCCTTCCGCACATCCCCCGCCTCTGCCTCGCTCGCTTCCAGCGAGGCCGGCTCGATCCCGTAGCGCTTGGTCAGCGGCATCTGGGCGATGGCGAAGACCATGGTCAGCGGGGTGACGCCGAACACCTTGAAGTTCACCCAGAAGTCCGTGCTCTGGGTGCGCCAGACGACCTCGTTCAGCACCGCCATGCCGGCGAAGAACAGCGCCCAGCGCAGCGTCAGGATGCGCCAGCCCTGCGGCGTCAGGTTGAACATCTGGTCGAACATCACGGCGATGAAGGAGCGGCCGAACAGCAGGCCGCCGCCGAGGATCGCGGCGAACAGGCCGTAGATGATGGTCGGCTTGACCTTGATGAAGGTCTCGTCGTGCAAGACCAGGGTCAGCGTGCCGAACACCAGCACGATCACGCCTGTGACGATCGCCATGATCGGGATGTGACGCGTCACCACATAGGAGGCGATCATCGCCGCGACGATCGCGATCATGAAGGCGCCGGTGGCGGCGAACAGGTTGAACTTCGCATTGACGAAGAAGAACACGAGCAGCGGACCGAGCTCGGTCGCCAGCTTGAACAGCGGATGCGGCTGGGTCTTGTCCATTACCTGACCTTTGTTGCTGTCATCCCCCCGCGAAGGCGAGGGATCCAGTATTCCAGAGGCAGCTCGGCTTGAACCGAGAAACTGCGGCGTACTGGATGCCCCGCCTCCGCGGGGCATGACGAAAGAAACCTACGATTCGATTCCGGCAATCGCGCGGGCGAAATCGCGCGCGGTGAAGGGGGCGAGATCGTCGACGCCTTCACCGACGCCGATGAAATGCACCGGCAGTTTGAATTTCTCCGCGAGCGCCACCAGAATGCCGCCGCGCGCGGTGCCGTCGAGCTTGGTCATCACGAGGCCGGTGACGCCGGCGGTGCGATGGAAGGCCTCGACCTGCGACAGCGCGTTCTGGCCCACGGTCGCGTCCAGCACCAGCAGCACGGCATGCGGTGCAGTCGCATCCACCTTGCGGATCACGCGCACGACCTTTTCGAGCTCGTTCATCAGCTCGGCCTTGTTCTGGAGACGGCCGGCGGTGTCGATCAGCAGCACGTCGACGCCCTGCTCCTTCGCCGCCGTCAGCGCGTTGAAGGCAAGGCTCGCCGAATCCGATCCTTGCGCGCCCGCGATGACCGGGGTCTTGGTCCGCTCCCCCCAGACCTTGAGCTGTTCAATCGCGGCGGCACGAAACGTGTCGCCGGCGGCCAGCATCACCTTGCGGCCCTCGGAGGCGAATTTCTGCGAGAGTTTTCCGATCGTCGTGGTCTTGCCGGAGCCGTTGACGCCGACCACGAGGATCACGAACGGCTTCTTCGCCGCATCGATCTCGAGGGGCTTGGCCACCGGTGCCAGCACCTTCTCGACCTCGGTTGCGACGACGTCCTTGACCTCGTCCGCCGAGATCGCCTTGTCGTAGCGTCCGGTGCCGACGGCGTCCGCAATCCGCACCGCGACCTCAGTGCCGAGATCGGCGCGCAGCAGCACGTCCTCGATGTCGTCGAGCATGGCGCGGTCGAGCTTGCGCTTGGTGACGAGATCGGCGACCGCGGTCCCGAGCGAGGACGAGGTGCGCTTCAGCCCGTTGGACAGGCGGCGCCACCAGCTCAGCTTGGGGGGATCTGACGTGGTATCGTTCATGGCGGGGGTGTGTTAGCCGTTCCGGCCTCTAAACGAAAGTCTTGCAATTGCTCGATGTTCCCCAATTGACTGCCGACGAGATCCTCGCGCGCGTGCTCCATCGCGACGGATTGATGCTGGTCATCGACAAGCCGGCCGGCCTTCCCGTGCATCGCGGCCCCAAAGGCGGCGCCAATCTGGAAGACTCTTTCGACGCGCTCCGGTTCGGTCTGCCGCGACCGCCGGTGCTGGCCCATCGGCTCGACAAGGACACTTCCGGTTGCCTCGTGCTCGGCCGCCACCGCAAGGCGACTGCCTCGCTCGGCCTGCTGTTCAAGCACGGCAAGATCGGCAAGACTTACTGGACCGTGGTTGAAGGCGGCCCCATTGCGGATGAAGGCGTCATCGACATGCCGCTCGGCCGGCTCAATGCCGAGCGCGGCTGGTGGCAGAAACCCGACCCAGAGGGCCAGAAGGCGATTACCAACTGGAAGGTGATGGGACGTGGCGACGGTTTCACCTGGCTCGCCATGGAACCGGTGACCGGGCGGACCCATCAATTGCGCGTGCATTCGGCCGAGAGCGGCTGGCCAATCTTTGGCGATAACATTTACGGCAACGGTCCGCGTTTCGGCGAGCCGAAGCTGCACCTGCATTCCCGCGAGATCGTGGTGCCGATCTCCCGGAACAAGGAGCCGGTCCGCGTCGTGGCGCCGGCGCCGCCGCATATGCATGAGAAGCTCAGGGCGTGCGGGTGGAACGGGGAATAGGTGCCGCTGGCGTTCACCTTTCCCGCGTGCCGGAGAGGTCGGCGCGAAGCGCGGGGCGAGGGTTCTATGGGAGATTGTCCCGTCGCGGAGACACCCTCTCCCCAACCCTCCCCCGCAAGCGGGGGAGGGAGCACAGCTCCGCCGCCGCATCACCTCGTCCTCATCGCTCCATGGTTTACGAAACGTTCAGCGCTCATCGCTAATGATAGCGGTTGCTTAGAACAAGCTTCCGTCAATCCGCTCAGGACGAGCTGCGCGACATGTCCAAGGCCGAGCTATCGATCATCGACGAGGTCGAATCCGCGATTCGGATGGGCTCGGCGGAAAAGGGCCTGGAAACCGCCCGGCGCGTCACCGACCTGTTCCTGTCCTCTGCCGGAAGCTTCGATGACGAGCAGATCGCGCTGTTCGACGAGGTGCTCGACCGCCTGATCGGCACCATAGAGCTGCGCGCCATAGCTGATATGGGCGCGCGAATTGCCTTGGCCGAGATCAGCGCGCAGCTCGCGCCGATCGCGCAGGCGCCGCCCTCGGTGATCCGCCGCCTGGCCAACAATGACGAGATCCGCATCGCCGGTCCGGTGCTGCAGGAATCCGCGCGGCTCGACGATGGCGAGCTGGTGAAGATCGCCTCCAGCAAGGGCGAGCCGCATCTGCTCGCGGTCGCCGGCCGCTGGTGGCTGAAGGAGATCGTCACCGATGCGCTGCTGGCGCGGCGTTATCCCAGCGTCAGCCGGCGCCTCGCCGCCAACCCGGGCGCGCGCGTCTCCGGCAAGGGATTTGCCATCATTGTCGGACAGGCCGAAAGCGATCCCGAGCTCGCCGTCAGCGTCGGCGTCCGCGTCGATCTGCCCTCGAATCTGCGCCGGCAGCTGCTGCGCTCGGCGACCGATGCGGTGCGCACCCGCCTGTTGTCGCGCGCCCCACCGCATCTGTTCGAGGAAATCCAGAGCGCGATCGCTGCGGTCACCGTCGGCGTCGAGCGCGAGATGTCCGGCGTCCGCGATTTCGAGGGCGCCAAGCGCGCGATCGCAAATCTCAAGGCGAGCGGCCAGCTCAACGAGGCGACGCTGCTCGGCTTCGCCACGCAGCGGCGTTATGAGGAGACCGTGGCGGCGTTGGCCGCGCTATCGGGATCGACCGTCGAGGTGATTCGCCCGCTGATGCAGAGCCTGCGCGAGGACGGCCTGCTGGTGCCGTGCAAGGCGGCGCAGCTCAGCTGGGAAACCACCGCCGCCGTGCTCGAAAGCCGGTTTGCCACCGGTGCGATGAAGCCGGCGGATCTTGCCAAGGCGCAGGGGCATTTTGCAAGGATAACCCCGGAGAACGCCCGGCGGACGCTGCGGTTCTGGCAGGTGCGGGCATCGTAGGGCACGCGTGTTTTTCGCGCCCTATGGGCCACACACTCCGCTGTCATCACCCGCGAAAGCGGGTGATCTAGTATTCCAGAAACGGTTATGGGATGCGGAGAAGCCGCGGCGTACTAGGTCGCCCGGTCAAGCTGGGCGACGACACTGATGATGTGGTAAGCCGCTCGCCATCACTGCCGCAAATATTCAGCCGCACGACACTGCCCACCTCCGCGCCCGTGATCGCCACCGGCAGGTAATGCTCCGTCCGGCCCTGCCCTTCGCTCTCGATCAGCACATCGCGCGTCGCGCCGATCTCGGCTTGCAGCCGCTGACGCAGCGCCAGTTCGCCCGCAGCCCGCAGCCGCTTCGCGCGTTCCTTGATCGCGGGTCCCGCCACCTGCGGCATCCGCGCGGCGGGCGTGCCGGGGCGTGGTGAATAGGGGAAGACGTGCAAGAAGGTCAGGCCGCATTGTTCAATCAGATCGAGCGAGCGCGAGAACATCTCCTCGGTCTCGGTCGGAAAGCCCGCGATGATGTCAGCACCCAGCGCGATGTCCGGGCGCAGGCGGCGGACCTGATCGCAGAACGCGATCGCATCCCGGCGTGAATGCCGTCGCTTCATCCGCTTCAGGATCATATCATCGCCGGATTGCAGCGACAGATGCAGATGCGGCATCAGGCGCGCATCATCGGCGATGGCGTCGAGCAGATCGCTGTCCGCCTCGATCGAATCGATTGAGGAGATGCGCAGGCGCTTCAGCTCGGGCACGTGCCGCAAAATCTGCTTGGTCAGCATGCCAAGTTTCGGCGTGCCCGGCAGATGGGCGCCGTAGCTGGTGAGATCGACGCCGGTCAGCACGATCTCGGCATGGCCGCGCGCGGCCAGCGCCCGCACCTGCTCGACCACGGCGCCCATCGGCACCGAACGCGAATTGCCGCGGCCGAACGGAATGATGCAGAAGGTGCAGCGATGATCGCAGCCGTTCTGCACCTGCACGAAGACGCGCGGCAGACCGCTGGCAAAGCCGTCGATCAGATGCGGCGCCATCTCCTTGACGGCCATGATGTCGCTGACGGCGATTTTTTCGCCGGCGCCGAGATCGAACGCTTCGCGCGCCTTGCGCCACACTTCGCCGCGCAGCTTGTCGTCATTGCCGACGACGCGATCGACCTCGGCCATGCCGGCGAACATCGCACTTTGTGTCTGCGCGGCGCAGCCGGTGACGACGATGCGCGCACCGGGCCGTTCGCGCTTCAGCTTGCGGATCGATTGCCGCGCCTGCGCCACCGCCTCGTTGGTGACGGCACAGCTGTTGATGACGATGGTGTCGGACAGGCCTGCGCCCTCGGCTTCGCGGCGGATCACCTCCGCCTCGAAGGCATTGAGGCGGCAGCCGAAGGTGACGACGTCGACAGCCATCAGCCGACCGGCGCGAACAGCGCCGGATCGAAATTGCCTTCATATTCGAAGGTCGCGGTGCCGGTCATCAGCACATGGTCGTCGCGCTCGCGCCATTCGATGCCGAGCTTGCCGCCGGGCAGCGTGATCTCGACATGGCGCCCGGCGCGCTTCAGGCGCGCAGCCGCGACCGCGCTGGCGCAAGCCGCCGAGCCGCAGGCCTTGGTGAGGCCGGCGCCACGCTCCCAGGTGCGGATCGTGATGTGCTCGCGATCGACGATATGGGCCAGCGTGATGTTGGCGCGCTCGGGGAAGATCGGATGGTTTTCGAGCAGCGGGCCGAAGCGGCCGAGATCGTAGGCGTCGACGTCGTCGACCCAGAAGATCGCGTGCGGATTGCCCATGCTCACCACCGACGGCGAATGCAGGATCGGATTGTCGATCGGTCCGATCTGCAATTCGATGTAGCGGGTGTCGCGAAACTCTTCCGCCAGCGGAATGTCCTGCCAGCCGAACTTTGGCGCGCCCATGTCGACCGTGTACAGGTCCGGCGCCGGGCCTTGCCAGGCGTTGAGCAGGCCGGCCGCGGTCTCGAACGTCGCCGCGGTCTGACCGGTCTTCTCGAAGATGCGGCGCACCACGCAGCGCATGCCATTGCCGCAGGCGCCGGCCTCCGAGCCGTCATTGTTGTAGATGCGGACGAAGGCCTCGGTGCCGTCGAGCCGCGGCTTCTGCAGCACCATGAGCTGGTCGTAGGGCACGCCGCCCTGAGCCGACGCCACGGCGCGCGCGTCGTCCGGCGTGACAGGCGAGGCGGAATCGCGCATGTCGACAACGACGATCTCGTTGCCGATGCCGTTCATCTTGGCAAATGCGTGGTTGGCCAGCGCGCTCATGAAAATTCCCGAATTTCGCCTGCCTTATATGGCGATCCTTGCCGGCTTGGCCAGTGATTTGGCGGCCGTCTGGGTGGACGGCCATGACGCATCTGTCATGGGACGAATTCGGCCCTCGCGTGTTAGAACGGCGCGGTTCGCGCGGACCGGGACGCGCGGGCGGGTGCAAGGATGGATTTAGGCCTTGGTGCACAAGGTCTTGATGAATTGAGGCGTTGGTGAACCAGGGCCTTGGGGAGAATAGAATGATCAGGTTTCGTCGTCTCGCTCTGGCTGCGCTGATCCCGGCAGCGGCCATGTCGCTTGCGCTGTCCGGCGCACTGGCACAGGCTCCGAGCCCGGCACCGGCCGCATCAGCAAGTCCCTCGCCGGCTCCATCGGCTGCGCCCGCTGCGGCCGCGAGCGCTTCGCCTGCGCCTGCGGCAAGCCCGTCGTCGGCGACGAGCGCCTCGCCCAGCCCTGCGGCGACACCTTCGCCCGCGGCCAGCGCCTCCCCCTCACCCAGCCCGACGGCGCCGCCACCGGCGGCCGCCGCCACGCCCGCCCCGGTGCAGACCGCCGATCCGTTCGGCCAGGAGACCACGCTCGAGGCCAAGAAGGTCGTGATGGTCAAGGGCACCGCCAATTGGGATTCGGCGTTCGACACGCTGATCGATGCCTTCAAGGCGCTGAACACGCTCCTGGACAAGCAAGGCATCCAGCACGCCGGCAATTCGATGATCGTCTACACCTCCACTGACGACACCGGCTTCACCTTCCTCGCCGAGATCCCGGTCGAGCAGGACCCGAAGAACCTGCCCAAGGACATGAGCATCGGCAAGTCGCCGGAGGGCAAGGCCCTGAAATTCGTCCATCACGGCTCCTACGACAACATGGACAACACCTATGAGGCGATCACCAATCACCTCGACGACAAGAAGCTGGAAGCCAAGGACACCTTCATCGAGGAGTACCTCACCGATCCGCTCAAGACGGCCGAGGACAAGCTCGTGATCAACGTGTTCGTACCGTTGAAGTGAGAGCGATGAAGAAGCCCGCCGTACTTGTTGCTTTCCTGGTAGCCGCTTTCGCCGCCACGCTGCTGGCAACGCCCGCGCTCGCGGACGATTTCCCATCCGCCATTACGGTGAGCGGCGAAGCCACCGTGTCCGCGGCCCCGGATCTTGCGCAGATCGATGCCGGCGTCGCCACCGACGCCAAGACGGCGAAGGAAGCCTCCGACGCCAACAACGCCGCCATGGGCAAGGTGCTGCTGGCGCTGAAGGGCGCCGGCATCCCCGAAAAGGATTACCAGACCTCGCGGCTGTCGCTGCAGCCGCAATACGGCCAGAACAAATCCACCGGCGCCTCGCCGGTCATCGGCTTCCGCGCGAGTAACCGCGTCACCGTGAAAATTCGCGACGTCACGAAAGTGGCTGGCATCATCGACACGCTGGTCAGCGCCGGCGCGAATGATATCGGCAATATCTCGTTCGAGGTGACGCAGGCCTCAAAGCTGCTGGACGATGCGCGCGAACAGGCTGTGGCCGATGCCCGCCGCAAGGCCGAAATCTACGCTAAAGCCACCGGCGTGACGCTGGGCGCACCACTCAGCGTCTCCGAAGGCGGCGCGCCGGTGCCGCTGTTCAAGGCGCGGATGGCAACGGCCCCTATGGCCGCACCCGCCGCCGTTGCGCCCGGCGAGGAAACGCTGTCGGTGACGGTGAATGTGAGCTGGGCGATCAAGGCCAAAGAGCAATAAGTCTCGTGTCCCGGACGCGCTGCAGCGCGTAGCGATGCTGCGCAGAGCCGGGACCCAGAAAGCAACACAGTACAATGCGGCGACATGGGCCCCGGCTCTGCAGCGCACCGTCGAAGAGACGCTGCGCTGTGTCCGGGGCACGAGTTGTGTGCGGGGAGAGAACTAAATCTCCACCACTTGCCCCGGCTTCATCGCCACGAACCGCTCCTGCGGAATCTTCGCTGCATCGAGCGCTTCAACCAATGCCTTGGCCGGCGCATCGATCGCCTCATCCGTGAGCTGGAATGTGCCGTGATGATGCCCGAGCGCTTCCTGCGCGCCGCAATCGGCCAGCGCCTTCACCGCATCTTCCGGATTCATGTGCTGGTCGCGCATGAACCAGCGCGGCTCGTAGGCGCCGATGGGCAGGATCGCGAGACGCAGCGGCCCGTGCTTCTCGGCGACGCGGCGAAAATGCCCGCCATCGCCATAGCCGGAATCGCAGACGATGTAGATTTTTCCGGCCGGAGTCTCCAGGACAAAGCTCGCCCACAGCGCCTTGTTGCGGTCGAACATGCCGCGCGCGGTCCAGTGCCGGGTCGGCACCAGCGTCACGGCGATGCCGCCGCCGAGCTCGACGCGATCGTGCCAGTCGAACGCCTCCGCCTTGATGGTGGGATCGGCACCGCGCATCGTCACGTCATTGCCGAGCGGGGTGACCACACGCGGGGCAAAATTCTTGGCGAGCCGCGACAGCGTCGCGATGTCCAGATGATCGTAGTGGCCGTGCGAGACCAGCACGACGTCGATCTTCGGCAGCTTCTCGAAGGCGATGCCGGGATCGTTGTGCCGCTTCGGTCCCGCCCAGGCCACCGGCGAGACCCGCATCGACCAGACGGGATCGACCAGGATGTTGAGGCCGCCGGTCTGGATCAGCCAGCTGGCATGGCCGACGAAGGAGAGCCGCACCCTGTCGCCATCGACCCGCTCGGGCGGGGTGTCGGCATGGGGACTGGGCGCCCAATCCGGCCATTTTGCGCGGTTCCGGCCGCCGCCGAACTGCCAGCGCAACACCTCGCCGAGCGCTCTCGGAGGCGCCCCATCGGGATCGAAGAAATGCAGGCCATTAAAATGGTCGGAGACGGGGCCGTCATAGGTTTTCATGCGGGACACGGGCGGCTCCAGGGATGATAGCAGAGGTAAGTCATCACCGGCTATATGGGCGGGACCGCTGGAAAAGGAACCCGCGGCCGAAAGCGACTTACTTTCAAGGCCTTATTCAGGGCTTGGCCTTGGCGATGGCTCCCCGCCACCCTAACTTTCCTTGACTTTTGGGCGGGAGCGGCGTTTAACCCCGCCACTTTCTCGGAAAGGTTTTCTTTTCGACCCGCCGACCGGCCTTAGGACCGGAGGTCAACGCCCGACAGCGCTGTGCGCCCTCGGGCGCAAAGGTGTTTGGAAGATCGTTTGCCCAGGAGGTGGTCATCGCCCGACTTGATCGGGCGATCCAGTATCCCAGAGGCGGCTCGGCTGGAATCGAGACGCCGCGGCGTACTGGATGCCCCGGTCAAGCCGGGGCATGACAGCGGTAATTGACGGAGCGCTTCTCCCGTTTCGGGAGGACAGCAACAGGATAACGGCATTGTTCGACAATCTGTCGGAACGGCTTGGCGGCATTCTCGATCGTCTGACGGGGCGCGGTGCGCTGACCGAAAAGGACGTCGACGCCGCGATGCGCGAGGTGCGCCGCGCGCTGCTCGAGGCCGACGTCGCGCTCGAAGTGGTGCGCAGCTTCACCGAGCGCGTCCGCGAGCAGGCGATCGGCGCCACCGTCGTCAAGTCGGTCACACCCGGCCAGATGGTGGTCAAGATCGTCCATGACGAGCTGATCAACACGCTCGGCGCCGAAAGCCAGACCATCGACGTCAATTCCGTGCCGCCGGTGCCGATCATGATGGTCGGCCTGCAGGGCTCGGGCAAGACCACCACCACGGCAAAGCTCGCCCGCCGTCTGGTCCAGCGCGACAAGCGCAAGGTGCTGATGGCCTCGCTCGACGTCTATCGCCCGGCGGCGATGGAGCAGCTCGCCGTGCTCGGCCGCGATCTCGACATTCCCACCCTGCCGATCGTGGCCGGCCAGCAGCCGCCGCAGATCGCCAAGCGCGCGCTGGAAGCCGGCAAGCTCGGCGGCTACGACATCGTGCTGCTCGACACCGCCGGCCGCACCACGCTCGACGAAGAGATGATGGCGGAAGCCGCCAGCATTAAAGCCGCAGCGAACCCGCATGAAGTGCTGCTGGTCGCCGACAGCCTCACCGGCCAGGACGCCGTGAACCTCGCGCGCGCGTTCGATCAGCGCGTCGGCCTCACCGGCATCGTGCTGACCCGCGTGGACGGCGACGGCCGCGGCGGCGCCGCGCTGTCGATGCGCGCGGTCACCGGCAAGCCGATCAAGCTGATCGGCACCGGCGAAAAGACCGACGCGCTGGAAGATTTTCATCCCGACCGTATCGCCGGCCGCATCCTCGGCATGGGCGACGTGGTCTCGCTGGTCGAACGTGCTGCCGCCAATATCGACGCCGAGAAGGCCGCACGCACGGCCGAGCGCATGCGCAAGGGTCAGTTCGACCTCAACGACATGCGCGAGCAGTTGCTGCAGATGGCCAATATGGGCGGCATCAGCGGTCTGATGGGGATGATGCCCGGCATTGCCAAGATGAAGAACCAGATCGCCGCCGCAGGGATCGACGACAAGATTTTGAAGCGCCAGGTCGCGGTGATCGATTCGATGACGCGCGAGGAACGGCGGCATCCCGACCTGCTCAAGGCCAGCCGCAAGAAGCGCATCGCCGCAGGCAGCGGCCAGAGCGTCGAGCAGGTCAACAAGCTGCTGAAGATGCACCGGAACATGGCCGACATGATGAAGGCCATGGGCTCGGGCAAGCGCGGCCCGCTCGCCGGCATCGCGCAGGCGATGGGATTTGGAGGCGGCATGAAGATGCCGTCTCCGGAAGAGATGAAGGCGCTGCAGGAGAAGATGCAGAGCGGCGGCGGACAGGGGCTGCCCAGCCTGTCGAAGGATCTGCCGCCCGGTCTTCGCTCGGGCCTACCGAATTTGCCGGGGCTCACGGGCCTCAGCGGCAAGCCGACCCTTCCGGGGCTCGGCGGTTTTCCCGGCAAGAAGAAATGAGGAATTCGTCGCGGGGGATCGCAAGCATCTCGCGCAACGCGGAAGACCAATCAACCGAACAAACTGTACTTAAGGAGAACTAAATGTCCGTCGTTATCCGCCTCGCCCGCGCAGGCACCAAGAAGCGTCCCGTCTATCACGTCGTCGTCGCCGACTCGCGCTTTCCGCGCGATGGCCGCTTCATCGAGCGTCTCGGCTATTTCAACCCGCTGCTGCCGAAGGACAACGAGACCCGCCTGAAGCTCGACATGGACAAGGTGAAGTCCTGGCTCGCCAAGGGCGCGCAGCCGTCGGACCGCGTGATGCGCTTCCTCGATGCCGCCGGCGTCGCCAAGCGCGAAGCGCGCAACAACCCCGAGAAGGCTGTGCCGCGCAAGGAGCGCAAGGCGCAGGCCGAAGCCGCCGCCAAGAGCTAAGGCCAGATCATGTCGGCGCTGGTCTGCGTCGCGCGGATCGGCGCCGCGCATGGTGTGCGCGGTGCGGTCAAACTATGGACCTTCACCGAAGATCCGTTTGCCGTGCGCCGCTATGGCCCGCTTCTCGCCAAGGACGGCAAGCGCCAGTTCGAGGTCGCAACGGCGCGCGAGGCCAAAGATCATCTGGTCGCGACCTTCAAGGGCGTCACGACCCGCGATGAGGCCGAGCGCCTCAACGGCATCGAGCTTTACGTTGCGCGCGAAAAGCTGCCCGCGACGGATCAGGACGAATATTACCACACCGACCTGATCGGGCTCGCCGCAGTCACGGCTGACGGCGAACCGCTCGGCCGCGTGCTCGCGATCCATAATTTCGGCGCCGGCGACATCATCGAGATCGCGCCGCTCAAAGGGCCGACGATGCTGCTGCCGTTCTCCAACGCGGTGGTGCCGGAAGTCGACCTCAAGAGCGGCCGGGTCGTGATCGCGCTGCCGCAGGAGATCGAGGGCGAGGACGAAGATGCCTCTCCGGGCCGTCCCCGCGAAAGCGGGGACCTATAACCACAAGCCGTGGTTTTGGCTAAGCTATCTCCAATGACCAATCCCTCCCCCTGGCGCGCGACGGTGCTGACGCTGTTTCCGGAGATGTTTCCGGGGCCGCTCGGCGTGAGCTTGGCCGGGCGGGCACTGGCCTCCGGGCTCTGGGAACTGGAGGCGCGGGATATCCGCGCTTCCGCCACCGACCGCCACCGCAGCGTCGACGACACCCCGGCTGGCGGCGGACCGGGCATGGTGCTGCGGGCAGATGTTCTGGCGGCGGCGATCGATGCGGCGGAGATCGCCCCGGAACGGCCGCGTCTGCTGATGAGCCCGAGGGGTCGGCCATTGACCCAGGTTCGTGTTGTCGAGCTCGCTAACGGCCCGGGGCCCCTGATCGTCTGCGGCCGGTTCGAGGGCATCGACCAGCGGGTGATCGACGGACGCGACCTGGAGGAGGTCTCGATCGGCGATTACGTGCTCTCAGGCGGCGAAATCGCAGCTTTAGCCCTGATCGACGCCTGTGTCCGGCTGCTGCCGGGCGTGATGGGCAAGGAGGCCTCGGGAACCGAAGAAAGCTTTTCCGACGGCCTGCTCGAATACCCCCAATACACCCGCCCGCAGCTGTTCGAGGGAGCCCCGATCCCTGACATCCTGACCTCCGGCGACCACGCCAAGGTCGCTAGCTGGCGACGGGCGCAATCCGAGGCCCTGACGGCGGCCCGGCGGCCCGATTTGTGGGCGCAAGTCTCCGCGAAGGTTCCGAATCGGGCCGGTCGCCAAAAAACGCCAAAAAACAAGACAGACGGGTGACAAACGCTCCGGCTTGCCTTATAGGAGCGGCCACATCCGCAATGGCTGGATAGACGAATTTCGCGCAGCCCCCGTTACGAAGGCTGGGCGCGCCGATGGAGATTTACCCATGAACCTGATCAAGCAGCTCGAGCAAGAGCAATTCGACAAGCTGTCCGCCGGCAAGGACATTCCGGAATTCGCCCCCGGCGACACCGTGATCGTCAACGTGAAGGTCGTCGAAGGCGACCGCACCCGCGTGCAGGCCTATGAAGGCGTCTGCATCGGCCGTTCCGGCGGCGGCCTCAACGAGAGCTTCACCGTCCGCAAGATCTCCTATGGCGAGGGCGTCGAGCGCGTGTTCCCGCTGATGTCGCCGATGATCGACTCGATCAAGGTGGTGCGCCGCGGCAAGGTGCGCCGCGCCAAGCTCTATTACCTCCGTAACCTCCGCGGCAAGTCGGCCCGCATCGTCGAGAAGACTGAGCACGCCAAGGCCGTCAACGAGTAAGCTCCGCTTACAGACGAGTTCTAGAAAGCGCGGGGCTTGGCTCCGCGCTTTTTTGTTGCGTCAGCCGTGCGCGTCAAACCACTCGCGATTCCAAATCGGCCTGCTATATATTCTTGGAATGTTTCCAGATCTGACCAGCCTCTCGCCCATCCAGCGCGTCGTCATCGACGATCGCTCGCGGCTGCCCGGCCGGTTCTTCGGACGCTTCGCGACTTCGGCAACGTCAGAGCTTACGCGCGCAGCCTAAAGGCTGCGCTGACGGTTTTGTTGCCCGCGCGCCAGGCGCGCTCATCGCCATACATTCTTCGGAGCTGACGCTCATGTCCAAGCCGACTACCCTGTACGACAAGATCTGGAACGACCATCTGGTGCACGAAGCCGAGGACGGCACCTGCCTGCTCTATATCGACCGTCATCTGGTGCACGAGGTGACCTCGCCGCAGGCGTTCGAAGGCCTGCGCGCCACCGGGCGCAAGGTCCGCGCGCCCGAGAAGACGCTCGCCGTGGTCGACCACAACGTGCCGACCACCGACCGCACCAAGCCGAATCCCGATCCCGAAAGCATCGAGCAGATCAAGGCACTGGCCGATAACGCCAGGGAATTCGGCATCGAATATTACAACGAGTTCGACAAGCGCCAAGGCATCGTCCACGTCATCGGCCCCGAGCAGGGTTTTACGCTGCCCGGCACCACCATCGTCTGCGGTGACAGCCACACCTCGACGCATGGCGCGTTCGGCGCGCTCGCGCACGGCATCGGCACCTCCGAGGTCGAGCACGTGCTGGCGACGCAGACGCTGATCCAGAAGAAGGCGAAGAACATGCGCGTCACCGTCGACGGCAAATTGCCTGACGGTGTGACGGGCAAGGACATCATCCTGGCCATCATCGGCGAGATCGGCACCGCCGGCGGCACCGGCTACGTGCTGGAATATGCCGGCGAGGCGATCCGCGCGCTCAGCATGGAAGGCCGCATGACGGTCTGCAACATGTCGATCGAAGGCGGCGCCCGCGCCGGCCTGGTTGCGCCCGACCAGAAGGCCTACGATTTCCTGCGCGACCGTCCGAAGTCGCCGAAGGGCGCGGCCTGGGACGCGGCGATGCGCTATTGGGAGGGCTTGCGCTCCGACGAGGGCGCGCATTTCGACCACGAGCTGCGCCTCGATGCCGCCAAGCTGCCGCCGATCGTGACCTGGGGCACGTCGCCTGAGGACGTCATCTCGGTGACCGGCATCGTGCCCGATCCCGACAAGATCGCGGACGAGGCCAAGCGCATCTCCAAGCATCGCGCGCTGAAATATATGGGCCTGACCGCCGGCACCAAGATCACCGACATCAAGCTCGACCGCGTCTTCATCGGCTCCTGCACCAACGGCCGCATCGAAGATCTGCGCGCGGCAGCGAAGATTGCCGAAGGCAAGACCGTTTCGGCCAACGTCAACGCCATGGTGGTGCCGGGCTCTGGCATCGTGAAGGAGCAGGCGGAAGCCGAAGGCCTCGACAAGATCTTCATCAAGGCCGGCTTCGAATGGCGCGAGCCGGGCTGCTCGATGTGCCTTGCGATGAATCCGGACAAGTTGAAGCCGGAAGAGCGCTGCGCCTCGACCTCGAACCGCAATTTCGAGGGCCGCCAAGGCTTCAAGGGCCGCACGCATCTGGTGTCGCCGGCAATGGCGGCGGCCGCAGCGATCGCGGGTCACTTCGTTGACGTCAGGGACTGGCGCTAAGCTCGTCCCTGCAATTTGAACGAACCCGGCAAACGGCCATTAAGCGGCAGCGCCGACACTGCGTCCTCGCGACGGTTTCGCGAGGACGCAAGTCATGGCCAACAAGCCTGAATATGTCGATCTGATCAGCGAGGCGACGCGCCAGCACCGGCGCCGCGCAACGCCGCTGCGCATCGTTGCGAAGCCCGAGGTGGAGGAGACGTCAAAGCTCAGCCGCTGGCCACCGGCGATGTTTCGGCAGTGGAAGGTCGAGACGCTGGCGCGGTGGAAGTCCGCGTCATGGAAGCTGAAGGATTGGCTTTAGGCCATGATGTCATTCCGGGGCGCCCGAAGGCGAACTATGGTGCGCAATTGCGCACCTGAGAATCTCGAGATTCCGGGTCTGGCGCTTACGCGCCATCCCGGAATGACGGTACCTCACTCACATCACCAATAGCGATACGGATAGTGCCAGCGGTGCCAATGGTGCCAGCGGCAGATGCGGCGCGGGCCGTAATAGGTCCAGATGATCCGGCAGCGGCGCGGATAGTGATAGTAGGGATAATAGCCGCCATAATAATAGCGCCGGTGGAAGTGGCGGTAGCCGTAGTGCGGGCGATAGATGCCGTAGCGATGATAGCCGCCGTAGTGGCGAAATCCGCCATAGCGATAGCCGCCGCCGTGAAACGCCGGCGCGGCGCGGAAGCCGCCGCCATGGAAACCACCGCCATGGAAGCCACCGCCGCGAAAGCCGCCGAAATGTCCGCCGCCTCCGTGGAAGCCGCCGCCGCCGTGAAAACCGCCGCCATGTCCGCCGCCGCCACCGCCGTGGCGAACTTGCGTGACGAGATCGTCCGTCGCGGCTTTCGTCGCAGGTGATGTCGCCGGATTAATCAAGGTCAGCGCTTCCGCACGACGCGCAGTGCCGGCCGACAGCATCAGCGTCGCGGCGGCCGCGATCCCGAGCAAGCGCATCGGGCTTGCTCTGAGAGCCAATATCCTCAGCATGGACGTCTCCCTGAATCTGGACAGCGGAGTTGCGACGCACGTTCCCAGCCTGCGTCATCCCTGTTCATTTGCAGTCGCTCCCGAGATTAAATTAACGACAGCGACGTGAACGCCCCATGAATGAACGACATTCCCGGCAACGCGCTGCGACGCAGTGCCGCGAGGTGAGGATTCGAGAGATGACTGTCTATGCGATTGCGCAATTGAAGATGACGGACCGCGCGGCCTATGACCGCTATCCTATGACCGCTATCAGGCGCGGTTCTTCGACGTGTTCAGGCAATTCAACGGGCGGCTGCTCGCCGCCGATGAACATCCGCGCGTACTCGAAGGCACATGGCCGCATGACAAGCTCGTCATGATGTCGTTTCCCGACGAGGCTGCGTTTCTCGCCTTCTCGAACTCGCCCGACTACGAGGAGATCTCGCGCGATCGCAAGGCGGGCGCGCTGGCGACGGTGCTGCTGGTCAAGGGATTTGCCCCCGGCAGTTAGCGGAGCGTCACCACCACGGCCCGTAGCCGAACACAAAGGGCGCGGGCACGGCGTAGGGATAGGGACGGTAGTAGACGGGTCGCGCGTAATAGCGCGGATCACGGCGCAATGCAGGCCGCACGACGTCAGGGGCGCGTCCGTGTCGTCGTCCCTCGAAAACCGCGATCCCTGCCGAGGCCTCAGGGATCGTCACCCTGTGTGCCGCGGAAGCGCGAGACTGTCCGGCGGCAAGCGCAGCGGCAATGGCGGCCAGTGCAATCCATCTCGCCATGACGACCCTCAGAAGGCAACGCGCCGTTCGCTGGCGCGGGCGTTGAACCGACCCGTCAGCCGCGGCGCCAGTAGCAGTGCATATGCGGCACGATCACCGTGCCGCTGGGACGGTATTCCTGCTCATAAGAGGCGTTGCACTCGCGGACTGCGTCGGGGCCGGGATTGTAGCGGGGATAGACGCCGTCGGGGCTGTAATAGGGCGTGACGCGCAAGCGCGCCGGTGGCCGCCTGCGCGGCGCCGGGGCGTCCTCTGGCGAGGTCGCCTGGGCCAGCCGAATCTCGGGGCCGGTCGTCTGGGCCTCTGCGCCAACGAAAAATGGTGAAAACAACCCCATGCACAGTAGCGTCAGCGCTGTTTTTGCTCGCATTTTTACCGCCCACCTGACCGTCTGACCGAGCGCCCACGCTCTCTGTTTTGGCGGCGCCCGTCAACCTCGCGCGGTTATAAGCGGGGATGCATCATTGCGGAACCCGCGCTATGAGGGACGCATGTGGACGGAATTGAAAGCGCCTTCGCTGGCCGAGATGGAAGCGATGGCCCATGAATTGTTCGAGCGCCTGCCGGCGGAGTTTCGCGGGCTGTGTGAGGGCGTGATCATCCGCGTCGACGATTTCCCGACCGAGGAAGTCCTCGACGAGATGGACTGCGAGAGCGAGTTCGACCTGCTCGGCCTGTTCCAGGGCGTTGGCCTGCCGCAGCAGAGTTTTGGCGACGTGGCGCGGCTGCCCAACATGGTCTGGCTCTACCGCCGGCCGATCCTGGACTACTGGGCCGAGCACGACGAGAGCCTCGGCCACATCGTCCGCCACGTCCTGATCCACGAGATCGGCCACCATTTTGGTCTTTCGGACGACGATATGGCCGCGATTGAGGCGCAGGCAGACTAGATCTGCCGAATTCGACCTAGGATTCGGCCCACGATCGCGATAAATACCCCTTCCCTGAACACCTGCGGGAAAGCGCAACCATGGACAAGTTCACCACGCTGGAAGGCGTCGCGGCGCCGCTGAAGATCATCAATGTCGACACCGACATGATCATTCCGAAGCAGTACCTCAAGACCATCAAGCGCACCGGCCTTGGCAAGGGGCTCTTCTCCGAGCAGCGCTACAAGGACGACGGCAGCGAGAACCCGGACTTTGTTCTGAACCAGCCCGCCTATCGCAATGCGAAGGTGCTGGTCGCCGGCGACAATTTCGGCTGCGGCTCGAGCCGCGAGCACGCGCCCTGGGCGCTGCTTGATTTCGGCATCCGCTGCGTGATCTCGACCTCGTTCGGCGACATCTTCTACAACAACTGCTTCAAGAACGGCATTCTGCCGATCCGCGTGTCGCAGGAAGATCTCGACAAGCTGTTCGACGACGCCGAGCGCGGCGCCAACGCGACGCTGACGATCGACCTGCCGAACCAGGAGATCCGCGGCCCCGACGGCGGCAAGGTCAAGTTCGAGATCGACCCGTTCCGCAAGCACTGCCTGATCAACGGCCTCGACGACATCGGTCTCACCATGGAGAAGAAGGCATCGATCGACAGCTACGAGGACAAGCTCAAGCGCGAACGCGCCTGGGCCTGAGATCGAATTTCCGGTTCGGCCCCGGCGCGCCAAGCGCCGGGGCTTTTTCTTTGCCCGTTTTGCCCCTAATAGCTTCCGCTCATGTTGCCCGAGATCGTCACCTTCTGGCATGGCCCGCTCGACACCTTGCGCCGGACCTGTCTGCGCTCGCAGTTGGCTGCAGGCCACAAGGTCACCGTCTATAGTTTCGATCCTATCGCCGACCTGCCCGCCGGCGTGCAAAACTCCGAGGCCGAGGCGATCCTGCCGCACGCCTTCTCGGAAAAGCTGCGACCGCCGCAACCGGACGGAAGCTGGCGCGACTGGACCATTCTGCAGTTCAGCGACTTCTTTCGCATGAGGCTGATGGCGCTTGGCGCGGGCCTTTGGCTCGATGCCGACGTGCTGCTGCTGAGGTCGGTCAGGATCGATCCCACTAAACCCTATTTCGCGTGGGAGCGATCCCGCCGGCTCGGCAACTCCGTGCTCTATCTTCCGCGAGATCATGCGATCGTTCGGTCCTTCGAGGGGTTGATGGAGCAGGACGAGCTGACGCCGGAATGGCTGTCGCTGAGCCATCGCCTGAGCTTTGCGATGAAGCGGCTGGCTGGCGGCTCGCAGCGCCTGTCCGACCTTCGCATTGCCATTTACGGGCCGCCGGCATTGACCATCCTCGCGCGGCGTTCGGGCGACCTGCAAGATGCGCTGCCGAAGACATCGTTCTATTCGGTGCACTCGGAGCCAAGGCTGTTCTTCGATCCCGGCGATTTCAGCGCGCTGATCAGCAATCCCGAGGTGAGCGGATTCCATATCTCCGGCAAGGGCCGCTCGCTGCAGCCGCCGATTCCCGGCAGTCTGTTCGCCTGGGCGGTGGAGAAATTCGGCTAGCTGGCGCGCGCTCCGAACGGCGCAGGCGGCGGCGCACTGAGGTGCGCGACGCAACGCGTCGATCAGAATCCAACGCTCTCGTTCACATAGAACGTGTTGAGAATCGTGACCCTGTCACGATCAGTCTGGATGGGCGGACGGCCGTGCCAGCTCATCCTGGTCAGCGTGTGATAGGCCTTCAGAACCACGAAGGCGTAGCCGACATTGGGCAGGAACGGGATCATCTTCACGGGCTCGAGGCAATACGAGCCGACGTGCAACAGTCCCTTGAGCGAGGCCTGATAGAGCGTCGTTCCCAACGCTTCCTGGCTGGAATCGGCCGGACAATAGAGCTGCATCGTCACGACCTTCTTGCGCGTGTCCGGATGCGGCTTGATCTGATAGCCGTCCCGATCGACGTAGACGACCGGCTTTGCGACGAGCGTCAGATCTTCAGCCCTCGCCACCTTATCGCCGCGGGCGCGAATCTCGAGCCCGTCATGCAGCCGTTTGCGGATCGCCTGCTCGATGCTCTTCGACGTCAGCATGGCGGACACCGCGGCCCACGCCGGCCGCAGCGACGGCTCGATCTTGTCGACGTTCTCGCCATAGAGGCGCAGCGCCATGCGCGTCCCCGTGCCGGTGATGGGATCGTAACCTTGCGTCGGGACGCTCCGGATCAAATCACGGTAAAAGTCCTCGGGAAAGAAATTCCTGAAGACGATGTGGGGGAAGGGCGCAGCCGAGTGATCGGCGGCTTCGATGCTACGAACCGCGTGCGCAGTGAGTTCATCGACGAGGTCAACAGGAGCAATCTCGGCAAGTGCTGTCATGAGGCCCCCCGGAGCGCGCTTGTGGCTCAATAGATCCAGATTGTCGCAGCAACATACTGCAATCGTTTATCCTGTGGCGAGCCGCATCTGCAAGTCAACCGGGCGGCAAAACGATCACGCTTGCATGAACTTAGAACCCCGGGAACCTCGGTTGCCACAGCGCAAATCGGTGCACGGCCGCGGACGCCGTGTCTCAGCCCTTGCTCATCGCGGCGATCGCGTCCGCGATCTCGATCGTGCGGCGCGCCATGTCGGCGTGCAGACGCTCCACCATCGCGCCGTCGAGGCGGATCGCGCCGCGCGAGACGTTCTCCGGCAGCTCGAACGCCGCGATGATCTTTCGCGCACGCGCGACTTCCTCCTCGGGCGGCGTGAAGATCGCGTTGCAGGCCTCGATCTGCGAGGGGTGGATCAGCGTCTTGCCGTCGAAGCCGAGATCGCGGCCTTGCGCGCATTCGGTGGCAAATCCGTCGGAATTGGCGATGTCGCTATAGGGGCCGTCGAGGATCTCGAGGCCGTGGGCGCGCGTCGCCAGGATGCAGTGCGTGATCATCGGGATCATCGCGGCGCGGCCCGGCAGCATGCGGATGCGCGTCTCGCGCGAGATGTCGTTCGGGCCGAACACGAAACCGGAGAGCCGGCTCGATGGATCGCGTCCGGCGGCGGCCAGTTCCTCGGCATGCAGCACCGCGCGTGCGGTCTCGATCATGGCCCAGACTTTCACGGTCGGCGCGGCGCCGAGCTCGACGAGGCGGCGGCCGATGGTCTGGAGATCCTCGATGCTTGAAACTTTGGGAACCAGGATGCCGTCAGGCGAGGCCTTGGCGGCCATCGCGACGTCATCGGCCCACCAAGGCGTGTCGAGACCGTTGGTCCGGATCAAAATCTCGCGCTTGCCGAACCCCTTGGCCGCGATTGCGGCGGCGATGCCGTCGCGCGCCGCCGCCTTGGCCTCGGGAGCGACGGAGTCCTCAAGATCGAGAATCAGCCCGTCGGCGGGCAGATTGCGCGCCTTTTCCAGCGCCCGGGGGTTGGAGCCGGGCATGAACAGATGGCTGCGGCGCGGGCGGGTCATGCTGGTGGTCCTTCCGGTTTCCTCGCGTTCTATTGTGACCGAAGCCGATAGCATCTGGCATGCCTATTCGAAAGGCTTGTTCGCCCCCGCGGTCTATGATTAGGCATAGGCCATGATGACATTCCCGAAGCAATTGCTGGAAGGCTACAAGGCCTTCGCCACCCAGCGGCTGCCGACCGAGCAGAACCGCTACCGCGAACTCTCGATCAAGGGACAGTCGCCCGAGACGATGGTGATCGGCTGCTGCGACTCGCGGGTCTCCCCCGAGGTGATCTTCGACGCGGGGCCGGGTGAACTCTTCGTGGTCCGCAACATCGCCAACCTGGTGCCGACCTATCAGCCTGACGAGAACGCACACGGCGTCTCGGCAGCGCTGGAATTTGCGGTGACGGTGCTGAAGGTGAAGCACATCGTGGTGCTCGGCCACGCCCAATGCGGCGGCATCCGCGCATTCATCGACAAGATCGAGCCGCTGACGCCCGGCGACTTCATCGGCAAATGGATGCAGATGTTCATCAAGCCCGGCGAGGTGGTCGAGCAGCGCGAGCACGAGACCATGGCGCAGTTCGTCGAGCGCATCGAGAAGGCCGCGGTGTTCCGCAGCCTGGAGAACCTCATGACGTTCCCGTTCGTGCGCAAGGCCGTCGAGAGCGGCCAGATGCAGCTGCACGGCGCCTATTTCGGCGTCGCCGAAGGGACGCTGTTCGTGCTGGACAAGGCGAGCAAGGAATTCAAGAGCGCGCGGAGCGTGGTGTAGGCGATTTCGTAAACTGCCGCATCAAACCAGGTCGTCGTCCCGGACAAGCGCCAGCGCAATCCGGGACCCATACGCCGCGGCAATCATTTTGCGAAGAAGGTAACTCCGACTCCCGTCACCACGGCCGCCTGTGGTTTATGGGTCCCGGATCGGCGCGCGCTTTTGGCGCGCTTGTCCGGGACGACGGGAGGGGCTGCCCTACGCCGCCTTCTTCTTCGCAGCGATCAGCTTGCGGTTGATCAGCACTTCGGCGATCTGGATCGCGTTGAGGGCAGCGCCCTTGCGCAAATTGTCGGACACGCACCAGAGAACGAGGCCGTTCTCCACGGTCGCGTCTTCGCGGATGCGGCTGATGTAGGTCGCGTCCTCGCCGGCCGCTTCATACGGCGTGGCGTAGCCGCCGGGCTCCTGCTTGTCGATGACGAGGCAGCCGGGCGCCTTGCGCAGGATCTCGCGGGCTTCATCCGCGGTGATCGGATTCTCGAACTCGATGTTGACCGCTTCGGAGTGGCCGACGAAGACAGGCACGCGCACGCAGGTCGCGGAGAGCTTGATCTTGGGATCAAGAATCTTCTTGGTCTCCATCATCATCTTCCACTCTTCCTTGGTGTAGCCGTCCTCCATGAAGACGTCGATGTGGGGGATGACGTTGAAGGCGATGCGCTTGGGGAATTTCTTCGCGATCAGCTCGTCATTGGTGTAGACGGCCTTGGTCTGCGAGAACAATTCGTCCATCGCATCCTTGCCGGCACCCGACACCGATTGATAGGTCGAGACCACCACGCGCTTGATCGTCGCCTTGTCGTGCAAGGGCTTCAGGGCAACGACGAGCTGCGCGGTCGAGCAGTTCGGGTTTGCGATGATGTTCTTCTTCTTGAAGCCGGCCGTCGCGTCCGCGTTCACTTCGGGCACGATCAGCGGCACGTCCGGATCCATGCGCCAGGCCGAGGAATTGTCGATCACGACCGTCCCGGCGGCGCCGATCTTCGGCGACCATTCCTTCGACACTGAGCCGCCGGCCGACATCAGGCAGATGTCGACGTCGGAGAAGTCGTAGTGCTCGAGTGCTTTGACCTTCAGGGTACGGTCGCCATAGGAGACCTCGACGCCGACGCTGCGGCGTGACGCCAGGGCCACGACCTCGTCCGCGGGGAATTTGCGCTCATCCAGGATGTTGAGCATTTCCCGTCCGACATTGCCGGTCGCGCCGACGACTGCGACTTTGTAACCCATCGTTCACTCTCCGATGAAAAAGCCCTTCCCCGAAGCTGACGCTTAAACGGGAGGAGCAGCGCTTCTATGCGAGAACCGGCCCCAAGACAACGTTGGACCATGCCTTAGGGACGTGGATGCAGTCGCCTGAGGCCAGCACGGCCGTTAGCCCTACCCGGATCAGCCTCCATCTGGCGCTTGCAGCCTTCGCCGACGAGGTCGTCGGCACGCTGGCGCGCCTGTTTGCCTATGTGGGGGCGCTCGCTCTGTTTGCCATCCTGGCGCTGGCGGCGATCGGCCAGCTGCCTGACCTGCGCGACGACGAGCCGTCCGCGAGGCCGGGCTGGAGCGCGGCCGACCGCTCGCATCCGGCCTTCGCCGTCAGCCGGCTCGATTCTTCGGACAAAACAGTCTCTTACATCATCTTTCGGCACCCCAAAGGCGGCCGCAGAGATGTGATGCGTTGGGCCGGCGAGGCGGACCAGCCGGTGGCCGAGCTCGAAATCTACCGAGAAGGCGGCGAATTCGATGTGGCGCGTCCGGCAACCGCGGATCTCGCCGCCAATCTGGCCGCTCAGCTGGGCCTGGGTTCGGCTCCGCCGCTCGAGCAGGCCGGCCTGATCGACACCAAGTTCGGTCCGGTCGCCCTGTTCCGGCCGGTCGGCGCCGAGAAGGGGCTGCCGTCCTGCCTCGGTTACCTCAAACGCAGCGAGGAGCCGGCGCTCCAGATCTCCGGCTTCTCCTGCCAGGGCGACACCATGCCCGCCCGGCGCGCGGCGGTCGCCTGCATGCTGAACCGGCTGACGCTGCTGGCCTCGGGCAACGAGCCGAAGCTGGCCGAATTGTTCGCCCATGCCGAGCTGAAGCGCCGCGCCTGCGACGGCGCGGCCGCCTCGGACTGGCTGCTGGGCGCCGCGAATGCGCAATTGCGCGGGACGCTGTGACGGCATCAAGCTCAAGTCAGCTGGGCAAGTGGCTGGTATTGATGCAACTTTTGCCGGCGCGCCTGATTATTCCGGGCCGGTGTGACCCAATTGACCTAGTGGCGGCCGCTCCGGCCGGGCTAGTATGGGGTGAAATCGACTGGCGGCGTGCCGCCTGAAGGGGACGTGATGAGCTCGACATTTTCTGCCGCAACCAAATTGGCGACCTGGCTAGCGGCGGGCGCCGTCATTGGCGCGGCCTTCGCGACGCCGGCTTCGGCCGACACCAGGACCAAGCGTTATGACGAGCGCGGCCGTCACTATTACGGACCGAGCGGCCCCAACGCCGTCTATCAGCAGGGCCGCACCCGCATCTATGTGAGCAAGCGCTCCTGGCTCGACGGCGGCACCGAGGTCAATCCGGGCGACCGCAAGTTCACCGACTACGCTTTCCCGCCGGCCGTGGGCTATCCGTCCTTCGCCCGCGAGAATCTCAACCGCCCGATCGATCGCCAGCCGCTGGCGACGCCGGCCGATGTCGGCGGCTATCCGCAGAATTTCCCGCTGTACTGAGCGGACGTCACGACCGAATCAAAATGGCCGGGCTCGCGCCCGGCCATTTTTGTTTGTGCGATGCGCCCGCTTTACGCGTTGGCCTCAGGGTCGTAGCGCCTGCAAAATTCGTCGATCGCCTCGGAGCGGAAATCGGCGAGCCGCTCGAAGATAAGCTCATCGGGCCAGTCCCACCAGGCGATGCGGCGCAGGCTGTCCGCAACAGTGTCAGAAAAGCGCTTGCGGATGGAGCGCGCGGGGACACCGCCAACGATGGTGTAGGGCGCGACATCGCGGCTGACGACCGCGCCCGCGCCGATCACCGCACCGTCGCCGATTGTGACGCCCGGCAGCAGGATGGCGGCGTGGCCGATCCAGACATCGTTGCCGACGATGACGCGATCGCCGCGGCGGTCGGCAAAGAAGTCGCGGTCACGCGTCGCGCTCGCCTCGTAATATTCTGGGACATAGGTGAAGCGATGCTGGGACGGGCGGCCCATCGGATGATTCGGCGCGCCGATCCGCACCGAATTGGCGATCGCCGTGAATTTTCCGATTGAAGCGTCGGCGACCTCGCAATTCTCGCCGAGATAAGAGTAGTCGCCGAGCGAAGCATATTCGATGCGCGTGTTGGCGAGGACTTCGCAGCGGCGTCCGATCTGCGCATCGCGCTGGCGCACCGTTTCATGGATGATGGTTTCCGCGATCTTGGGGCGGGATGAGGCATCCATGAGGCGGCTCCGATGAAGTCGTAGGGTGGGTTAGCCGAAGGCGTAACCCACCACTGTTTGCTTCCGCGGCGACAGAAGAGGTGGGTTACGCCAAGCGGTTTGCGCTTCGCGCAGTCCGCAGGGCTAACCACGCTACGATCGCGGTAGTCCCGTTACCCGTGCAGCTTCTGCAATTCCTTCAGGATCGCTTCGCCCATCTGCGCGGTCGAGGCGGCGGTCGTGCCTTCCGACTTGATGTCGGCGGTGCGCAGGCCGCTGGCCAGCACCGCGGCAATCGCGGCATCGACCTTGTCGGCGAGCTCGCCCATGTCGAAGGAATAGCGCAGCGCCATGCCGAACGACGAGATCATCGCAATGGGATTGGCGAGGCCCTTGCCGGCGATGTCGGGCGCCGAGCCGTGCACCGGCTCGTACAGCGCCTTGCGCTTCTTGCTCTTGACGTCGACCTCGCCGAGCGAGGCCGAGGGCAGCATGCCGAGCGAGCCCGTGAGCATCGCCGCGATGTCGGAGAGCATGTCGCCGAACAGATTGTCGGTGACGATGACGTCGAACTGCTTCGGCCATTTCACCAGCATCATGCCGCCGGAATCGGCGAGCTGGTGCTCGAGCGTGACGTCGGGATATTCGCGCTTGTGGACCTGGGTCATGACCTCGTTCCAGAGCACGCCCGACTTCATGACGTTGCGCTTCTCCATCGACGTCACCTTGTTCTTGCGCTTCCTGGCAAGCTCGAAGGCGACGCGGCCGATGCGCTCGATCTCATAGGTGTCGTAGACCTGGGTATCGACGGCGCGCTTCTGCCCGTTGCCGAGATCGGTGATGGTCTTGGGCTCGCCGAAATAGACGCCGCCGGTGAGCTCGCGCACAATGACGATGTCGAGGCCCTCGACCGCCTCGCGCTTCAGGCTGGAGGCATCGGCCAGCGCCGGGTAGCACATGGCGGGACGGAGGTTGGCGAACAGGGCGAGATCCTTGCGCAGGCGCAAGAGGCCGGCTTCGGGGCGCACCTCGTAAGGAACGGCGTCCCACTTCGGGCCGCCGACCGCGCCGAAGATGATGGCGTCGGCGGCAAGCGCCTTGGCCATGTCGCCCTCGGAGATCGACACCTTGTGGGCGTCATAGGCCGAGCCGCCGACGAGGCCGGTGTCGGTCTCGAACTTGGCGACGCCTGATGAATTGAGCCAATCGATCAGCCGCTTCACCTCGCCCATCACCTCGGGGCCGATACCGTCGCCGGGGAGCAGCAGCAATTTGTGGGTCGCCATGGTCATTTCCTCTGAGATCGAATTCGGCCGGAGTGCTAGAGCGGCGTTGCGCGCTTGGCAAGACACCATTGCCGCCCCACGGCTGTGCAAGGCGGGCAGGGCCTGCCACAGTGCGGGACGCCGGAGTATCCCTTGCACGCCCCTGATCGCCCCCACGACGCACATCCCGCGCGGCTGATCCTGACCCTGTCGCTGGCGGCGACGGTCGGGCTCGGCATCGGCCGCTTTGCCTATGCGCTGGTGCTGCCCGACATGCGGGAGGACCTCGGCTGGTCCTACTCGGCGGCCGGGTTCATGAACACCATCAATGCGGTCGGCTATCTCGTCGGCGCGCTGGTTGCGTCCCGGCTGATCCGGCGCGTCGGCTGGGCAGCCGCGATCCGCCTGGGAACCCTGGCCTGCGTCGCCGCGCTGGCCATTTGCTCGCTGACGGGGAATTTCGTCGCGCTGAGCCTGGCGCGCCTCGTGCTGGGTCTTGGCGCCGCGGCCGGCTTCGTCGCCGGCGGCGCGCTGGCCGCGTCGATCGCGCAGGCGCATCCGGAGCGGGCCAATTTCCTGCTCAGCCTGTTCTATGCCGGCCCGGGCATCGGCATTCTCGCCTCCGGACTGATCGCCCCGTTCACGTTGCAATTTTTCGGGCCGGGCTCGTGGTGGCTGGTGTGGTGGGCGCTGACGCTGCTGTCGGCCATCATGACGGTGCCGCTGTTCCTGATCCGGATCGAGAGCCGCGCGCGATTCTCGGAAGGCAGCCACGCGTCTTTCGCGCTTCCGCCCGTGCTGATCTATCTCGCCGCCTACTTCCTGTTCGGCGCGGGCTACATCGCCTACATGACCTTCATGATCGCCTATGTGCGCGACGGCGGCGGCGGCGCCGCGGCACAGGCCGCCTTCTGGAGCCTGATCGGCCTGTCCGCCTTCGTCACGCCCTGGGCCTGGCGCGGCGTGCTGGCGCTCGATCGCGGCGGGCTTGCCACCGCGATCATCCTCGGCACCAACGCGATCGGCGCGGCCTTGCCGATGCTCGGGCATTCACCGACGTGGCTTGCGATTTCAGCCGTCGTGTTCGGCGTCGCCTTCTTCGCCGTGGTCGGCTCGACCACCGCCTTCGTCCGCTTCAACTATCCGCCAGAGGCATGGCCGACCGCGATCGCGGCGATGACGATCTCGTTCGGCGTCGGCCAGACGCTGGGGCCGATCGTGGTCGGCGCCATCACGGACGCGCTGGGGAGCTTGTCGTATGCACTCAACGTGTCCGCAGCGCTCTTGGCGCTGGGAGCGGTTGCGGCATTGTGCCAGCGGAAGGTGGGGCCGAAGAACTCGGCACCGTAGGGTGAGCAAAGCGAAGCGTGCCCACTAACACTGCGTGGGCACGGCGCTGCGCGCCTTTGCCTATCCTACGGCACTGCCTCAATCAGCTCCCGCTGAACGAATTGTAGCCCTGGTCCTCCCAATAGCCGCCCTTGTAGTCGTTGGTGACTTCCATCGAGACCACGTATTTCGGGTTCTTGAAGCCGAGTTTTGTGGGCACGCGGATCTTCATGGGAAAGCCGTAGGCGCGCGGCAGGATCTCGTTCGCGTATTTGAACGTCATCTGGGTCTGCGGATGCAGCGCGCTGCGCATGTCGAGCGGTGAATTGTAGCCGTCCTTGTCGGCGCACTGGAACCAGACATATTTCGCGCGGGTGTCGGCGCCGATCAGTTTGAGGAAATCGCGCAGCGGCGTGCCGGTCCAGCTGCCGATCGCGCTCCAGCCTTCGACGCAGATGTGACGCGTGATCTGCGTCACCTGCGGCAGTTTGTAGAGCTCCGCAAGCGTCCACGATTTCTTGTTGTCGACGAGACCGCGCACTTCGAGCTTCCAGTCGTCGCCATCGACATCGGGCGCGTCGTCGAGATCGTAATAGGCGTTGAACGGGAACGGCTTCGTGATCGCGCTCTCGGGAAAGGTCGGCGCCAGCGCGTCGGGATTGAAGATGAAATCCTGCACCGCGTCGTTGAACTTCGAGACGCTCTTCAGCATCTCCTCCGCGGAGGACGAGTCGATCACGTCGCAGCCGGTGAGCAAGGTCACCGCACCGAGGCTGGCGCCGCCCGCGATGAAGCGGCGGCGGGTGAGATCGGGCATCGTCTTGATGGAATCCTTGATCAGCAGTCGCTTGTCGACGCCTGGGATCAGGAATGAACGCTTCGCCATGGTGGGTCTCACATATTTGTTTTGCGCATGATCTTGTCGGAAAACCGGTTTCCACTTTTCCGGATCATGCGCTCAACGGCCGATGATCATCGCGCGCAAGCTCTTCGGCACCAGCAGCGCGAGCAGGACGTGAATGACGAGGAAGGCGCAGATCGCGGCCATGCAGAAGAAGTGGACGTAGCGCGCGGTGGGATAATCGCCGAACAGCATCACCAGGTAATAGAGCTGCACCGGCTTCCACATCGACAGGCCCGACAGCACGATCAGCACCCCGACCACGATGATACCGGCATAGAGCAGACGCTGCACGTAATTGTAGACGGTGAGATCGTCATGGCCGAGCTTGAAGGTCAGGGCAGCCCTGACGTCGTGAAGCACGCCCGAGGGGGTGATCGGCAGCAGCTTTTTGCGGAAGCGGCCGGTGGCAAAGCCGGTGATGAGATAGGCGAGGCCGTTGATCATCAACAGCCACATCGCGGCAAAATGCCAGAGCAGCGCGCCACCGAGCCAGCCGCCGAGCGTGATGTCACGGGAGAAACGGAAGTCGAACAGCGGCGAGGCGTTGTAGATCTGCCAGCCCGACATGATCATCAGGATCATGGCCAGGGCATTGATCCAGTGCATGATGCGGACCCAGGCCGGCTGGATCACTTTGGCCGGGGTGGCGCTGGCCTGCTCGTCGGTGACTGTGAGGCTCGACATGGCGGTTCCGTCCTGAAGGCGTGTGATGGCGAATATACGCCGGCGCTTCCGCTTTCGTTACGCCCCGCTGGCCATCGAATCGATGCCCGCAGGCTATAATGGTCACAAAAAACGAGCCGGGTACCCCGGCTCGCCGTCTCAAAGCATCCTGTTCCGGGGATGAAACAGGAAGGTGCGGTGTTACGTCGCCGGCATCAGCACGGTGTCGACCACATGGATCACGCCGTTGGACTGGTTGACGTTGGAGATCGTCACCATCGAGGTGCCGCCCTTGGCGTCGACGATCCAGACCTTGCCGTCCATCTTCTTCACCATCAGCTCCTCGCCCTCGGCCGTCTTCAGCTTCTTGCCGTCGGTGAGGTCGGAGGCCTCGAGCTTGCCGGGCACGACGTGATAGGTGAGAATCTTGGTCAGGGTCGCCGTGTTCTCGGGCTTGACCAGGTTGTCGACGGTGCCGGCCGGCAGCTTGCCGAAGGCGGCGTTGGTCGGCGCGAACACCGTGAACGGGCCCTTGCTTTCCAGCGTCGACACCAAACCGGCCGCCTTCACCGCGGCAACCAACGTGGTGTGGTCCTTGGAGTTGACCGCGTTCTGCACGATGTTCTTCGACGGGAACATCGCGGCGCCACCGACCATGATGGTCTTCTCCTCGGCGGTCGCAGGCGCAACGACGGTCGCCGAGATGGTGAGGGCGCTGAAAGCGGCGGCAGCGAGATAGGCAATAGGCTTCGACATGGAAAAGTCTCCCGATTGGATTGTGACCGGCAACTTGCCGGCGTTGAGCTGGGGCAACAACGGTGCTTGCGACCTCAGCGTGAAGCGGCAGCGCCGTCGTTGGCCGAACTACGGGAGGGTTTGCGATGCGGTTTCGGGGAAAAATTCTTTGTGATGGGTGAAACTATGCGGCGGGGAGTTCGTGTGGTGCGAGCGCGCGCCGCGCGAACGGTGCCGTAGGGTGGGCAAAGCGCCAGCGTGCCCACCATTCGGTTGTGATCGCGGAGAGATGGTGGGCACGGCGCTTCGCGCTTTTGCCCGCCCTATGGCAGTTGTGCGTGTTGCCGCAGTTGTGTGCCCCGCCTCAATCCCTGTTGTTCGGCGTCTGGATGAACCCGCGATTGTGCGTCGGGCTGATCAGCACCTCGTTGATGCAGACGCGCGCCGGCATCGAGGCAATGAACGCGATGGTGCGGCCGAGGTCCTCGGGCTGCAGCATCTTGGCCTGCTCTTCCTCGCTCGGCACCACGGGCCGCAGCTTCAGGATTGGAGTCGCGACCTCGCCCGGCATCAGGCAGCAGGCGCGCAGGCCATTGACGCATTCATCCATGTTGAAGGAGTGGGTCAGCGCCAGCACGGCATGCTTGGTGGTGGTGTAGGCCGGGCCCGGCATCTTGGAGACGTGGCGGCCGGCCCAGGAGGAGACGTTGATGATCGAGCCGTCCTGCTGCTTGCGCATCGTCGGCAGCACCGCGCGCATGCAATAGAGCACGCCGTTGAGATTGACCTGGACCAGTCTGTCCCAGCCCTCCAGTTCCATGTCCTGCCAGCTCCGCTTGGGGACGTTGATGCCGGCATTGTTCACGAGCAGGTCGATCCGGCCATGCGTCGCGACGATGTGATCGGCCGCCTTCCGGGCCTCCGCGGCGTTGGAGACGTCCAGCACCATGGCCTCGGCGGCTCCGCCCGCCTTGGTGATCTTCGCGACCACGCGATCCAGGGCGTCCTTGCGGCGGCCCGAGACCACGACGATCCAGCCGTCGGCCGCCAACGCCTCGGCGCCGGCCTCTCCGATCCCGCTGCCGCCGCCCGTAACCCAAGCCACGCGTTTCCCACCTTTGGTCATGCCAACTGTCTCCGTTGCTTCATTGGGGCGGTTTTTGCTAATCCAGCCCTCGGTTTGACCGGCCTTGTCAGCCTTGCGGTCGAGGAATTCTTGCATGAACCAAGCAGCCAATGCCAACCTGTTTTCCCGCCTGTTCGATGGCCTCGACGACCCCAAACGTCTCGCGATCGAGACGCAGGATGGCGGCCATATCAGCTATGGCGATCTCATCGCGCGGGCCGGGCAGATGGCGAATGTGCTGGTGGCGCGCGGCGTCAAGCCCGGTGACCGCGTCGCGGTGCAGGTGGAGAAATCGGTCGCCAATATCGTGCTCTATCTCGCCACGGTGCGGGCCGGCGCGGTCTATCTGCCGCTCAACACCGCCTACACGCTGAACGAGCTCGACTACTTCATCGGCGATGCCGAGCCGTCGCTGGTGGTCTGCGATCCCGCCAAGGCCGAAGGCCTTGCTCCGATCGCCGCCAAGGTGAAGGCCAAGGTCGAGACGCTCGGGCCTGACGGCAAGGGTTCGCTGACGGACGCCGCCGAGAAGGCCAGCAGCGAATTTGCGACCGTGACGCGGGCCGGCGACGATCTCGCCGCGATCCTCTACACCTCGGGCACCACCGGCCGCTCCAAGGGCGCGATGCTGACGCACGACAATCTCGCCTCGAACTCACTCTCGCTGGTCGGCTACTGGCGCTTCACCGACAAGGACGTGCTGATCCACGCACTGCCGATCTACCACACCCACGGCCTGTTCGTGGCGACCAACGTGACGCTGTTCGCGCGGGCCTCGATGATCTTCCTGCCGAAGCTCGATCCGGATCTCATCATCAAGCTGATGGCGCGGGCCACGGTGCTGATGGGCGTGCCGACCTTCTACACCCGTCTGCTGCAAAATCCCGCGCTGTCGCGCGAGACCACCAAGCACATGCGCCTGTTCATCTCGGGCTCGGCGCCGCTGCTGGCTGAAACCCACCGCGAATGGTCGGCGCGCACGGGTCATGCCGTGCTCGAGCGCTACGGCATGACCGAGACGAACATGAACACGTCCAACCCCTATGACGGCGAGCGCGTGCCCGGCGCGGTCGGCTTTCCGCTGCCCGGCGTTTCCGTGCGCGTCACCGACCCCGAGACCGGCAAGGAGCTGCCGCGCGAGGAGATCGGCATGATCGAGGTCAAGGGCCCGAACGTGTTCAAGGGCTACTGGCGCATGCCGGAGAAGACCAAATCCGAATTCCGGCCCGACGGCTTCTTCATCACCGGCGACCTCGGCAAGATCGACGCCAAGGGCTACGTCCACATCCTTGGCCGTGGCAAGGATCTCGTCATCTCCGGCGGCTTCAACGTCTACCCCAAGGAGATCGAGAGCGAGATCGACGCCATGCCCGGCGTGGTCGAATCCGCCGTGATCGGCGTGCCGCATGCCGATTTCGGCGAAGGCGTCACGGCGGTTCTGGTCTGCAACAAGGGCGCGGACGTCAGTGAAGCCTCGGTGCTGAAGGCGCTCGACGGGCGGCTCGCCAAGTTCAAGATGCCCAAGCGGGTCTTCGTCGTCGACGAGCTGCCGCGCAACACCATGGGCAAGGTGCAGAAGAACGTGCTGCGGGATGCGTACAAGGATATCTACGCGAAGAAGTGAAGCAGGCTCGTCGCGGGTTGTCGCGGCAAGGAGCGTCCACACAACGCACTGTCATGCCCCGCGAAGGCGGGGCATCCAGTATTCCAGAGACAGTCGTGATAGAGCCGAGAGGCTACGGCGCACTGGATTCCCCGCCTTCCCGGGGAATGACACTGAGAGTGTGGAACGCGTGTGCCCCGACCCCATCACTGCCCGCCCACCAAGCTTAGCACGAACCGGCTGCCGACGATGAAGAGATAACAGCCGAACGCGACTTCGAGCGTTCGCTTCGACATCGCATGCGCCGCTCTTACGCCGAGCGGCGCTGTCACAAGACTCATCGGCATCACCAGCACGGCGCCGATCAGCGAGACGTAGCCGAGCGCGAACGGGATCTGCAACGCGGTGACGGCCGGATAGTTCGCCGCCGCCGGCCAGCCGGCATAGATGTAGCCGAGCGCGCCGGGAATCGAGATCAGCACGGCGAGCGCCGACGAGGTCGCGACCGCCTGGTGGATCGGCCGACCGTAGAACGTCATCAGCAAATTCGAGAACAGGCCGCCGCCAATGCCCATCAGCGTCGAGAGGATGCCGACGCAGAAGCCATAGGCGCGCATCAACGGCCCCTTCGGCAGATCGTCGCCGAGCTTCCAGCTCTCGCGCGCGAACATCAGCCGCACGGCGGCGGACCATGCGACGCACACGAACACGATCTTGAACAGCCGCTCCGGCGCGAAGCGGGCGACCACGCTGCCGGCGACGACGCCGATCAGGATCGGCAGCCACCAGACACGCAGGATCGCCATGTCGACGGCGCCGCGCTTGTGGTGCGCCTGGAAGGAGCGGATCGATGTCGGGATGATCACCGCCAGCGACGTGCCGACGCAAAGTGGCATGCGCACCTCCAGCGGCACGCCGGCGATGCGGAAGCATTCGTAAAACACCGGGACGAGAATCGCGCCGCCGCCGATGCCGAATACACCGGCCAAAAATCCCGAGAGCGCGCCGGTTGCGATCAGCAGCAGTGCGAGCTCGGCGATTTCCTTGATATCAAGACCTGCAATCACCCCTGACCTGCCCTGGCGACTGGTCGCAGCATCTCCGCCACATGCTTCGCAACGCCACGCGCGGAGCTTTAGGCGATCTGATTCCCGCGGTCGACATTCCGCAGGTCGCGGCTGGGGTGGAATGCAGGATGCGCATATCCAAGACTCAGCCAAACGCGATGGAAGAGGGCGCAGATTGGCGGCGGCTGAAGAGGGTAGCGACCGGAATGAAAGCGTGCGGCCGGTTTGGACGGCATGGTCCGTTTAGAGGCGTTCCAGTAGCAATTTCAACGCGCCTGGGTTTCTCAGATCAGGTGAATTTTGATTCGCTTCTTCGCTGGCGGACCGATGTGCTGGTATACCAAGCCTCTGATTGCCCTAGCTTCATCAACGCTGTAGCGCTGAACGCGGGTTCGATTTATGGCGATTTGGTGATTGCGCAGGCGAAATCGACTCCGTAAATAGAGCCGACCTTTCGCGATCCCCGCGCGCGCCCTGCTGGGCCGCCATACAACATCAAAGCCCATGACCGCACGGATCGAACGACCGCTTTCTCCCCACATGCAAGTCTACCGCTGGACGCTGACGATGGCGCTGTCCATCGTCCATCGCGCCACCGGTATCGCCCTCTATGTCGGAACGCTGCTGCTGGCCTGGTGGCTGATCGCAGCGGCCTCCGGCCCCGCCGCCTATGCCCACGTCCAGGCCTTCACCGGCAGCATCATCGGCCGCCTGATCGTGTTCGGCTACACCTGGGCACTGATGCACCATATGCTGAGCGGCATCCGGCATTTCGTCTGGGACCTCGGCTACGGCTTCAAGGCCAATGAGCGCGAGGCGCTGACCTGGGGCGCGCTGATCGGCGGTATCGCGCTGACGGTGCTGATCTGGATCATTGCCTATGCGACCGGAGGCGGACGATGAGCGCGACCGATACGCCCAAGCGCAGCATGCGCACCCCGCTCGGCCGCGTCCGCAATCTCGGCGCCGCGCATTCCGGCACCGGCGAGTTCTGGCGCCAGCGCATCACCGGGGTCGCCATGACGCTGTTGATGATCCCGGTGCTGGTGATCATCATGATGCTGCTCGGCCGCAACCAGGCCGGCGCCGCCCAGATCCTCGGCTCGCTGCCGATCGCGGTGATCCTGCTGCTCTTCATCGGCGCCAGCGCCTGGCACATGAAGATCGGCATGCAGGTGGTGATCGAGGACTACGTCCATAACGAGAAGCTGAAGCTCGTCTCGATCATGCTCAACAATTTCTTCTCGATCGCCGTGGCGCTCGCCTCGACCTACGCGATCCTGAAGCTTTCATCCGGAGTCTAACCCATGGCCAACGAGATGAATGGCAAGGGCAACGGCGCTCCCGCCACCAACGGAAAAGCCTATCCGATCGAGGACCACACCTACGACGTCGTCGTGGTCGGCGCCGGCGGCGCGGGCTTGCGCGCCGTGGTCGGCTGCAGCGAAGCCGGTCTTCGCACCGCCTGCATCACAAAGGTGTTTCCGACCCGCTCGCACACGGTCGCGGCGCAGGGCGGCATCTCGGCCTCGCTCGGCAACATGCACAAGGACGACTGGCGCTGGCACATGTACGACACCGTGAAGGGGTCGGACTGGCTGGGCGACCAGGACGCGATCGAATACATGGTGCGCAACGCGCCCGAAGCGGTCTACGAACTCGAGCATTGGGGCGTGCCGTTCTCGCGCACCGAGGACGGCAAGATCTACCAGCGCCCGTTCGGCGGCATGACCACCGAGTTCGGCAAAGCCCAGGCGCAGCGCACCTGCGCCGCCGCCGACCGCACCGGCCACGCCATGCTGCACACGATGTATGGCCAGTCGCTGCGCCACGCCGCCGAGTTCTTCATCGAATTCTTCGCCATCGATTTGATCATGGACGACCAGGGCACCTGCCGCGGCGTGATCGCGCTCAAGCTGGATGACGGCACGCTGCACCGCTTCCGCGCCCAGACCGTGATCCTGGCCACCGGCGGCTATGGCCGCGCCTATGCCTCCTGCACCTCGGCGCACACCTGCACCGGTGACGGCGGCGGCATGGTGCTGCGCGCCGGCCTGCCGATGCAGGACATGGAATTCGTGCAGTTCCACCCGACCGGCATCTACGGTTCGGGTTGCCTCGTCACCGAAGGCGCCCGCGGCGAAGGCGGCTATCTCGTCAATTCCGAGGGCGAGCGCTTCATGGAACGCTATGCGCCGTCCGCCAAGGACCTCGCCTCGCGCGATGTCGTCTCGCGCGCGATGACGATCGAGATCCGCGAGGGACGCGGCGTCGGCAAGAAGAAGGACCACATCTTCCTGCATCTCGACCATCTTGATCCCGCGGTGCTCGCCGAGCGGCTGCCGGGCATCTCGGAATCCGCAAAGATCTTCGCCAATGTCGACGTGACGCGCGAGCCGATCCCGATCGTGCCGACCGTGCACTACAACATGGGCGGCATTCCCACGAATTATCACGGCGAAGTACTGACCAAGAAGGACGGCGACGACAACGCCATTATCCCCGGCCTGATGGCGATCGGCGAGGCCGCCTGCGTCTCCGTGCACGGCGCCAACCGTCTCGGCTCCAACTCGCTGATCGACCTCGTCGTGTTCGGCCGCGCCGCCGCGCTGCGCCTGGCCGAGAAGCTGACGCCCAACGCCAAGCAGCCGGAACTGCCGGCGACCTCCGCCGAGCTCGCGCTCGGCCGTCTCGACCACTATCGCTATGCCTCCGGCGGCACGCCCACCGCCAAGCTGCGCGAGGGCATGCAGCACGTGATGCAGAACAATTGCGCGGTGTTCCGCACCGGCGAAGTGTTGAGCGAAGGCCAGAACCTGATTGCGAAGGTCCACAGCGGCATCACCGACATCGCGGTGTCCGACCGCTCGCTGGTGTGGAATTCGGACCTCGTCGAGACGCTGGAATTCGACAATCTGATCTCGCAGGCGGTGGTGACGATGAACTCGGCCGCCAACCGCACCGAGAGCCGCGGCGCCCATGCCCGCGAGGACTTCTCCGAGCGCGACGACAAGAACTGGATGAAGCACACGCTGGCCTGGCTGGATGAATCCGGCAAGGTCAGGATCGAGTACCGCCCGGTTCACGACTACACCATGACCAACGACGTGCAGTACATCCCGCCCAAGGCGCGGGTTTACTGAGCCAGCAGCGAAGGCCTCATCGAAAATGGTTGAATTCGCACTTCCGAAGAACTCCAAGATATCAGGCGGCAAGACCTGGCCGAAGCCCGCGGGCGCGACCGAGCTGCGCGAATTCCGCGTCTATCGCTGGAATCCGGACGACGGCAAGAATCCGAGCGTCGACACTTATTATGTCGACACCAACGATTGCGGTCCGATGGTGCTGGACGGTTTGATCTGGATCAAGAACCACATCGACCCGACGCTGACCTTCCGCCGCTCCTGCCGCGAAGGCGTCTGCGGCTCCTGCGCCATGAACATCGATGGCCAGAATACGCTCGCCTGCACCCGCTCGATGCACGACGTCAAGGACGGCGCGGTCAAGATCAACCCGCTGCCGCACCAGCCGGTGGTGAAGGACCTCGTCCCCGATCTGACCAATTTCTATGCACAATATGCGTCCGTCGAGCCGTGGCTAAAGACGACCTCGCCGACGCCGCAGAAGGAATGGCGCCAGAGCCACGAGGACCGCGAGAAGCTCGACGGTCTCTACGAGTGCATCCTGTGCGCCTGCTGCTCGACCTCCTGCCCGAGCTATTGGTGGAACAGCGAGCGCTATCTCGGCCCCGCCGCGCTGCTGCAGGCCAACCGCTGGGTGTCCGATTCGCGGGATGAAGCGACCGGCGAGCGGCTCGACAATCTCGAGGACCCGTTCCGCCTCTATCGCTGCCACACCATCATGAACTGCGCCAAGGCCTGCCCGAAGGGCCTGAACCCGGCCGAAGCCATCGCCGAGCTCAAGCTCAAGATGGTCGAGCGGCAGATCTAGGCCTCGTTCATGCTACGCACCCCGGCCAACGTGGCCGGGGCATTCCACGATCGATCGAAATTTGAGTAGAATTTGCCCCGACCCGCGTTGCGGGCGAATTGACGGAACGCAACCAAAGGTTCCCGTCACAAGCCGCTTCCTTCCCGGCTGGAAATTCAAGTAAGCTCTCCGGCCAGGGACCGGAGCGGCCGTGCAGGGCGCACAACGTAACTCGCTGAGACTGTTGCAGTGGATGATGGCTGCATCCCTGGCGCTTCCGATTGCGCTGTTCGTCTTCGCATCCACGATCTCCTACACATCGACCAGCGACACCGCCGACCGCGAGATCGAGCGCACGCTCGATGTCGCCCATGAGCACGCGCTGAAGGTGTTCGAGACCATCGACCGCAGCCTCGCCGAGATCAACGAGGTCGTGCACGGCCTGTCCGACGACGCCATCCGCGCGCGCGAGCCGGCACTGCACCGGCGCCTGAAGCGCCTCGCCGATTCGCTGCCGCAACTCAAATCGGCATGGATCTTCGATGCGGACGGGCGGTCGCTGGTCAACAGCCTCGTCTCGCCGCCGCCCGAGCAGAGTTTTGCCGATCGTGACTATTTCTACGCACATGTCGACCAGAGCATCGGCACCTTCATCGGCACGCCGCTGACGCCGCGCCAACCCTATCAGGGCGCACGCTTCTTCGGGGTGAGCCGTCGCCGCGAGACCGACGATGGCCGCTTCATTGGCGTGATCCAGGCCTCCGTCCTGCCGGAATATTTCGAGAGCTTTTATGCCAGGATCGGCGCCGATCCCGGCAGCTTCTTCGCCTTGGGGCGCACCGACGGCGTGATGCTGGCCCATTTCCCGCAGCTCGACCGTGACCTCCAGCTCGACCCGGGCGGACCGGTCGGACGGGAGATCGCCGCTCACCCCGCGCACGGGCTCATGACCATCGCCTGGCCGTCGGACGGCATCGAACGCCGCATCGGCTATCGGCGCGTCGCCGAATATCCGATCTATGTCAGCGCGGGCCTCGAGACCTCGGCGATTCGCGCGCGCTGGTACGCCACCATGGGCCAGCATCTGGTGTTCGGCGTGCCCGCCACCGCGCTGCTGTTCGTGCTGCTGGTGTTTGCGTTCCGCCGCACCCAGCATCTCCAGGCCGAGGCCGCCGCGCGGCGCGAAGCCGAGGAGGCGCTGAAGCACAGCCAGCGTCTGGAGGCGCTTGGCCAGCTCACCGGCGGCGTGGCGCACGATTTCAACAATCTGCTGACGGTGATTCGCGCCTCGGTCGACCTGTTGAACCGGCCGCAGCTGACGGAAGAGCGGCGCCAGCGCTACATCACCGCCATCGCGGACGCGGTCGCACGCGCGGCCAAGCTGACCTCGCAGCTGCTCGCCTTTGCGCGGCGGCAGACGCTGAAGCCGGAAGTGTTCGACGTCGGCGAGCGGATGCAATCGCTGCACGACATGCTCGCCACGCTGCTCGGCCCGGCGATCGAGATCGCGATCCGGCTGCCTGCCGAGCCCTGCCTCGTCAACGCCGATGCCAGCCAGTTCGAGACGGCGCTGATCAACATGGCGACCAATGCGCGCGATGCCATGCAGGGCAAAGGCCGGATCAGTTTCTCGGTGCAGGTCGCGACCGGCGTTCCGGACACGCTCGCGCAGCTCACCGACAGCCAGATCTTGAACAATTTTGGTTTTGTCAGCATCGCGGTCAGCGACACCGGCATCGGCATTCCTCCCGCGCAGCTCGGGCGCATCTTCGAGCCGTTCTTCACCACCAAGCAGATCGGCCACGGCACCGGGCTCGGCCTGTCCCAGGTGTTCGGCTTCGCCCGGCAATCCGGCGGCGAGGTGACCGTGATGAGCGAGGTTGGCCAGGGCAGCACCTTTTCGCTTTATCTGCCGCGCGTGCCGCCGGACCTGCTGCCGCAGCGGCAGGCGCCGAACACCGCGCCGGCGCTGACCGGCAGCGGCATGTCGGTGCTGGTGGTCGAGGACAATATCGAGCTCGCCAATTTCGCCGCCGACGGCCTCACCGAGCTCGGCTACAGCATCACCCTGGTCGACAATGCAACCGACGCGCTGGCCGAGCTCGTCGTCGATGCGGAGCGCTTCGACGTCGTGTTCTCGGACGTGGTGATGCCCGGCATGACCGGGCTCGACCTGGCGCGCGCAATCCGCGACCGCAGCATCGGCGTGCCGGTGGTGCTGACGACCGGCTACAGCGAGGCGCTCGCGCAGGAGGGCAGCCTCGGTTTCGAACTCGTGCAAAAGCCCTATTCGATCGAGGAGCTGTCGCAGGTGCTCTACAGGGCTGCGCGGCTGCGCCGGGTGCGCGACGGCGCGGCGGAGTGAGCGGTACCGCGGAACCCGATGGAACCGGTTGATTTCCTTCGCGTTGTCCGCTCATGCAGAAGCCGGCCGCACAGCGCGAACAGGGCGATAAGCCGCCCATCGTCGAGATCACCGGCGAGAACGGCGATGAAGTCGCCCCGCCCCCGCCGGAATCGCTGGAGCCCGATCCCGAGCTATCGCCGGAGGAGGCCGAGCAGGCCCGCAAGGACTATCTGCTGACGCGCTTCTGGATCAGCGCGCGCGGCTTCTGGAGCCGCAATGGCGACCGGCTGGCCTGGCCATTCTCGATCGGCCTCGTCGTGCTGATCGTGCTCACCGTCGGCTTCCAATACGGCATCAATGTCTGGAATCGCGCGATCTTCGACGCCATCGAGACGCGCGATGCGAGCACCGTTTTCCATCTCAGCGCGATGTTCTTCCCGCTCGCGATCGGCAGCATCGTGCTCGGCGTCGCGCAGGTGTTCGCGCGCATGGCCATCCAGCGGCGCTGGCGCGCATGGCTGACCGCAAGCGTGCTGACGCGCTGGCTCAAGAACGGGCGCTACTATCAGCTCAACCTCGTCAGCGGCGACCACAAGAACCCCGAATACAGGATCGCCGAGGATCTGCGCGTCGCGACCGATTCGCCCGTCGATTTCCTCGCCGGCGTGACCGCGGCACTGCTGTCGGCGGCGACCTTCATCGTCGTGCTCTGGACCATCGGCGGTGCGATCACCGTGACGCTCGGCGGCGCCACCATCACCATTCCCGGCTTCCTCGTGATCGCCGCGATCCTCTACGCCGCGATCGCCTCGGGATCGATCGTGGCGATCGGCCGCCGCTTCGTGCAGGTCTCCGAGGACAAGAACCAGGCGGAAGCCGATTTCCGCTACACGCTGACGCGCGTGCGCGAGAACGGCGAGAGCATCGCACTGCTCGGCGGCGAGGAGGAAGAGCGCGACGGCATCGACCGCAACTTCACCAACGTGCTGCGGCAATGGGCGCGTCTCGCCGGGCAACACATGCGTACCACGCTGGTGTCGCAGGGCTCGAGCCTCGTTGCTCCCGTGGTCCCCCTCTTGCTCTGCGCGCCAAAATTCCTCGACGGCAGCATGACACTCGGCCAGGTGATGCAGGCGGCCTCCGCCTTCACGATCGTGCAGAGCGCGTTCGGCTGGCTGGTCGACAATTATCCGCGTCTTGCCGACTGGAACGCCTGCGCCCGCCGCATCGCCTCGCTGATGATGTCGCTCGACGGCCTCGAGCGCGCCGAGCAGGGCGAGGGGATCGGCCGCATCAAGCGCGGCGAGACCGGCAACGAGGCCATGCTTGAGCTGAAGGATCTCTCGGTCACGCTGGATGACGGCACCGCGGTGGTCGGCGAGACCGAAGTGGTGATCGAGCCGGGCGAGCGCCTCCTGGTCGCCGGCGAATCCGGCACAGGCAAGAGCACGCTGGTGCGCGCCATCGCAGGGCTCTGGCCGTGGGGCGGCGGCAGCGTCAACTTCCATCCCGACCGGCGGCTGTTCATGCTGCCGCAGCGGCCCTACGTGCCCTCCGGCTCGCTCCGTCGTGCCGTCGCTTATCCCGGCGCGGCCGAGAATTGGACCGAGGCGGAGATCGGCGAGGCCCTGCACAAGGTCGGTCTCGACCATCTCAAGGAGAAGATCGAGGAGGAGGGACCGTGGGATCAGACGCTGTCGGGCGGCGAGAAGCAGCGCCTCGCTTTCGCGCGGCTGTTGCTGCACAACCCCGACATCGTCGTGCTGGATGAAGCGACCTCCGCGCTCGACGAGAAGAGCCAGGACAAGATGATGCAGATGGTCACCGACGAATTGCCAAAGGCGACCATCGTCAGCGTCGCGCATCGCGCCGAGCTCGAAGCCTTCCACAGCCGCAAGATCGTGCTGGAGCGCCGCAAGGGCGGCGCCAAACTCGTCAGCGACGTCGACCTGATCCCGCGCAAGGGCAGGCACAGGTTGCTCGGCCGCTTCTTGCGCCAGCGGAAGGCCCCGCCGAAGAAGGCGGCGTGACGATCCGTCGTCCCCGCGTTCGCGCGGACGACACCGGTTTGGAGCGTTGGAGTCCCCACCAAAACCGGCTATGCATGCGCCGCTTGCCACGAGGACCGCCTGCTTGACGCCCGACAACGCCCCATCGACCGCGCCGTTCGGCGCGTTTGCGCCGAATGCTGCGCAGGCCGCGATCATTCGCCTCGCGAGCCAATCGGGGCTGAAGCGCGGCGCATTCCGGCCGTGGCTGTCGCGGCTGGTGAACCTTTTGCGCGGCGGTCCGGTCGACGTGCAGTACCAGGGCGCCTCGTTCCGACTCTATCATCTGGGCAGCGCCACCGAGCGCGGCGCGCTGTTCAATCCCGACTACAATCTCGATGAGCTCGATTTCCTGCGCCGGCACACGCCTGAAGGCGGCACCTTCGTCGATGTCGGCGCCAATGTCGGCACCTTTGCGCTGGTGATGGCGAAGCAGGTCGGCACTCATGGCAAGGTGGTGGCGATCGAGCCGCATCCGCTGACGTTCGGACGGCTCGCGTTCAACCATGCCGCATCGAAGGTGGCGCAGGTACGCCTGGTGCAGGCCGCCGCCGGCGATCACGACGGCGAGCTCATGATCGAGAGCGGCGGCGGCAATCTCGGCGCCACCCATGTCGTCACCGGCACAGCCGGTACCGATGCAATCAAGGTGCCGTCGTTGCGCCTGATCCGCATTCTCGACGAGGCCGGCGTGACGCAGGTCGATTCGCTGAAAATCGACGTCGAGGGCTTTGAGGACCGCGTGCTGATCGGCTTCTTCCGCGACGCGCCGCAGACGCTGTGGCCGCGCGCGGTGGTGATCGAGCACCTGTCACAAAACGAATGGCAGCAGGATTGTATGGCCGACATGGTCGCGCGCGGCTTTGCGATCGTGCGCAAGACGCGGAGCAATACGTTCCTGTCGCGCTGACGGGAACGAACAACGGAGGTTACGATGATCGACCATCTGGGTTTCTCCGTCTCCGACTATGAACGCGCCAAGGCGTTCTACACCAAGGCGCTGGCGCCGCTCGGCTACAGCCTGGTCATGGAGGTGACGGCGGAGCAGACCGGCCACGCTGCTGCCGCGGGCTTTGGCGCCAACGGCAAGCCGGATTTCTGGTTTGGGGCCGAAGGCGCGATGAACAAGCCGGTCCATGTCGCCATTGCGGCGAAAGACCGCGCCACGGTCGACGCCTTCTACAAGGCGGCGATGGCGGCCGGCGGCCGCGACAATGGCGCGCCCGGCATCCGGCCGCATTATCACGCGAACTACTATGGCGCCTTCGTGCTCGATCCTGACGGCCACAACATCGAGGCCGTCTGCCACGCGCCGGAATAGGACGGCGCGACGCGGAACATCGGCGCGACATCATCGTTGTCACCCTCTGGACAACCGATCCCGATGCCGATGCCGATCGAACCGCCCGAGATTCCACCGTCGACGCCGGGCACGCCGAGCGAACCGCCGCCGGGAATTCCGCCGGGCAATCCGCAGCCTGAAATCACGCCACCGGTGCGCGAGCCCGGCTCGCCACCGCGACCCGACGAACTGCCGGGTCGTATTCCCGAAGAGATTCCACCACGCGGACCGAACGGGCCGCTCACGCCGAATCCCGCGACCGATGCAAATTCGTCGCGGGACCAGACATGAGACGAACCATCACATGTGAGGCGATTGCAACCAGGGTCTGAATGCGCAATGAACGTCGCCGTAGTGACGTGATTTCCATGCAGAAATAAATCGGGCGGCGGCCGCTTCGCCCGCCACAATCCGGCCTAACGCATAGCCGTTCATCCAAGCACTCCGTCAAAGAACCTTCCGGGGAAATTCACCGCCATGACCAACCTTCGTCTCGTGCTGCTTGCCACCACGGCTCTGACCGCGATGCAATTCGCAAGCTCCGCATCGCATGCGCAAAGCGCGCCGCCGCTCGTGGTCGCGCAGGCGCAGCCACAGCTGCCAGAGAACGACAAATCGAAGCAGCCTTCGAAGGAAGCGCCCAAGGAAGCGCCGAAGGGACCGCCACCGGCTGCGCGTCCGGCCACGCCGCCTCCGCCAGCCGCAGCTCCGCCCGCGCGCCCGACCGCGCCGCCGCCCGCGGCTGCACCGCCGCATCCTCCGGCCGCGCCGCCGCCGGCTGCCGCGCCGTCACGCCCGGCACCACCACCTCCGCCACCTGCAACGCATCAGGCACCGACACCGCCGCCCCCGCCAGCCGCTCCCAAGCAGCCGTCGCCGCCTCCGGCTGCGGCTCCGCAGCAGCATGCGCCCGCGCCAACTCCACCGCCTCCGGCCACGCAGCAGCACACGCCGACACCGCCTCCGGCTGCAGCTCCGCCCGCCGCGCGTCCTGCTCCGACGCCACCGGCAGCAACACCGCCGGCTCCTGCGGCACGCCCAACGCCGGCGCCTTCGCCAACGCCGTCTCCTTCGCCGGCTGCGCCTGCGGCCCGTCCTGGCGCGGCCGCGCCGACCGCAACACCTGCGCCAGCGGCAACACCTGCACCGAGGGCGACACCTGCACCAACGGCAACACCTGCGCCGACCGCAACGCCGGCGCCTGCCGGCACGCCGCCTGCTGGCCGCCCCGGCGCGCCACCGCCCGGCGGGCGTCCCGGCACGCCCCCTCCGGCTGCGGGATCGCCGTCGCCGGCTCCCGGGGCCACGCCCGCTCCGACGGCCACACCCGGCCCTGCAGGCACTCCGACCCCGCCGTCCGGACGCCCCGGCGCGGCCCCGACGCCGACGCCCGGCGCGACCCCGTCGCCGACAGCAACACCGGCGCCCGGCGGCGCTGTGACGTCCCCGCCCGGACGTCAGGGCGGAACGCCTCCTGCGGGCGCACCCGCCGCCGGAGCTCCGCCGGCCTCGCCGCAGGCGGGCGCGCCGGCACGGCCGAACCCTCCCGCCGGCGCCGCGGCGCCGACCGTCGTCCCCGGCTCGCCGGCCGCAGCGCCGCCGCCCAACCGGGCACAATATGCGCCGCCGACGGTTGCACCGGCTTTCCGCGCCGCGCCCACGGTTGCGGCCCCCTTGCCGCCCCCGCCGCGTCCGCAGCAGCGTGACTTGACCCCGCTCGCAATCGGTGCAGGCGTGGTGGCCGGTGCCGTGATCGGCGCCACCATCGCCGACCTCCATAGGGAGCGACGCGAGACCGTCGAAGGCGGCCGCACCGTCTACACCGAGCCGGATCGCATCATCATCCGCGATCCCGGCGGGCAGGCCTACGTCCGCGGCAACGACCTCTATCGCTTCCGCTACGGCGCCCGCGATATCCGCACCGACACCGTCGGCGGCGATACCCGCACGATCGTTGTTCGTCCCGACGGCAGCGAGATCGTCACCGTGGTCGGTCAGGACGGTCGATTGCTGCGACGGATCCGCAGGGATCCCCGCGGGCAAGAGATCATCATCATCGACAACACGTACCGCGATCCGCGGGCGGTCGGCGGCTTCTATGTCGACGTGCCACCGCCGGTCGTGAACATTCCCTATGATCGCTACATCGTCGACGCCGAGGAGGCCTCGCCGGACGTGATCTACCAGACCATGGTGGCACCGCCGGTGCAGCGGATCGATCGGCGTTACTCGCTCGACGAGATCCGCTACAGCCCCAATGTCCGCATGCAGATGCCGAGCATCGACGTCAACACGATCAACTTCGAGACGGGATCGTGGACCATCCCGCCGGACCAGGCGGCCCGGCTGCAGGTGATTGCCGACGGCCTCAACCAGGCGATCCAGCGCAACCCGCGTGAGGTGTTCCTGATCGAGGGACACACCGACGCGGTCGGCAACGATGTCGACAATCTGTCGCTGTCGGACCGCCGTGCGCAGGCCGCGGCCGAATTGCTGACGCAGCAGTTCGGCGTGCCCGCGGAGAACCTGACCTCGCAAGGCTATGGCGAGCAGTATCTGAAGGAGCAGACCGACGGTCCGAGCCGCATCAACCGCCGCGTCACCGTCCGCCGCATCACGCCGCTGCTCAACGGCGGCCAGGCCTCGCTGCCGCCGCCCCCGCCCGGCACCGCGCCGCCGCGCTGAGGCAAAGCACGATGCAAAATGGCCGGGAGCGATCCCGGCCATTTTTGTATGAACGTTCTGGTGCCCCGGACGCAGCGCAAAGCGCTGCAGAGCCGGGGCCCAGAAGCTGCGAATGGTTTATGGGTCCCGGCTCAGCGCCGCAACGCTTGCGCGTTGCAGCTTGTCCGGGACACGAGAGTCTCAGCCTTTATCGCTCCCGAGCCGGAAGATCTGCGAGCCTTCGCTGCCCGACAGCAAACCCGTGTCGCTGTAGAGCTTCAGCTTCGTCCGCGTATCCGCGATATCGAGGTTGCGCATGGTGAGCTGGCCGATGCGGTCGGCCGGGGTGAACGCGGCGTCCTCGACCTTCTCCATGCTGAGCCGCTCCGGCGCATAGGTGAGGTTGGGGCTTTCGGTGTTGAGAATCGAATAGTCGTTGCCCCGACGCAGCTCCAGCGTCACCTCGCCGGTAATGGCGCGCGCGACCCAGCGCTGCGCGGTCTCGCGCAGCATCAGGGCCTGCGAATCGAACCAGCGGCCCTGATAGAGCAGGCGCCCGAGCCGCATGCCGCTGATGCGGTACTGCTCGATGGTGTCCTCGTTGTGGATGCCGGTGACGAGACGCTCATAGGCGATGTGCAGCAGCGCCATGCCGGGCGCTTCATAGATGCCGCGGCTCTTGGCCTCGATGATGCGGTTCTCGATCTGGTCGCTCATGCCGAGGCCGTGGCGACCGCCGACCGCGTTGGCTTCGAGGAACAGCGCGACGGGATCGCTGAAGGTCTGACCGTTCAGCGCGACCGGCTGGCCGTCCTCAAACCGCACCACGACCTTCTCGGCTTTTACGTCGCAGTCGTCGCGCCAGAACGGCACGCCCATGATCGGGTTGACGATCTTGATGCCGCTGTCGAGGCTCTCGAGATCCTTGGCTTCATGCGTGGCGCCGAGCAGATTGCTATCGGTCGAATAGGCCTTCTCGGCGCTCATCTTGTAGGCAAAGCCCTGGGCGGTCATGAACGCCGACATCTCGGCGCGGCCGCCGAGCTCGTCGATGAACTGCTGGTCGAGCCAGGGCTTGTAGATGCGCAACGACGGATTGGTGAGCAGGCCGTAGCGGTAGAAGCGCTCGATGTCGTTGCCCTTGAAGGTCGAGCCGTCGCCCCAGATGTTGACGCCGTCCTCCTTCATCGCCGCGACCAGCATCGTGCCGGTGACGGCGCGCCCCAGCGGCGTGGTGTTGAAATAGGTGATGCCGCCGGTCGAGATGTGGAAGGCGCCGGACTGGATCGCGGCGATGCCTTCATGGACCAGCTGCGTGCGGCAATCGACCAGCACGGCCTTCTCGGCGCCGAACGCTTCCGCCTTGCGCGGAATCTCGTTGTAGTCGGCTTCATCGGGCTGGCCGAGATTGGCGGTATAGGCGTAGCAGCGCGCGCCCTTCTGCTTCATCCAGAGCAGCGCCGCGCTGGTGTCGAGTCCGCCGGAAAACGCGATGCCGACTTTCTCACCCTTGGGCAGGCTTTTCAGGATCGTGGTCATGAGGCTTCCAATCGGGTCTCAAAGGGCTGGTGTCAGGGAGGAGCTTGACCGGGCGAATATCAAATTTCGCACGGCCGGGCACGCATTTAATGCCTCAGACCGAGGGCTCTGGGCCCGTCCTGCGGCCGAACAGTCGCTGGCGGAGCCGGTAGGCCGGCATGTTCAGCCGGGTCAGGGCGGCATCGACCGCCGCGTCCGAGAACCGGGTCCGCGGCCAGCGATAGATCAGCGCGTGGGCAAACCAGATCACCAGGAAGGTCACGAGACCCGCGATCGAGACGTCGGTGAAGAAGTGCCCGCCGAACGCCATGCGCAGGCCGCTGGTGACGAGGCCGAACACAACCGCGCCGGCATAAGCGAGCGGCCGCCATGCCGGGGGCGCGAGCGCAGCCGGCGCCAGCGTCCAGAACGCGGTCGCGCCCTCGCCCGAGAAGAACGAGCAGTTGCGCGTGCAGTCGCCGCGCGGATCCCACCACGGCACGAATTGCTGGTCGCCGGCGAACTGCGTCACCACGACTGGGCGCGGCCGGCCCCAATAGGTCTTGAAAGTGAGATTGGTCAAAATGCCGGCCGACAGCGTCAACGTCACCAGCAGGAAGATGATCGCGCGCCCCGACACCATCAGCGGCCGGTCGGGCCTGATCATCTTGACCACGAGCGCAACCAGCGGGGGTAGCGCGAACGCCCAGGCGATCCACATGGCGGCGTCACGCGCAACGCCGGCCCACTCATTCAGCTTGAGCGGAAACGTCTTCGTCTCGGGGTCGAAGAACAACGCGGCGAGCTTGAGATCGAGCTCGGGGTAAAGGCCGAAAACCACGCCGATCACGAGCCACAACGCCAGGGCGATGAAGAGTCCAGTCCGGTTCATGGCGCGCGGTTTAGCGGAGTGGGAGGGGGATGAAAACCCCAACGGAAGTGCCCATCCTCCCCTGGAGGGGGAGGATCGGTTCGCATGTCGCGAAGCGGAATGCGAACCGAGGTGGGGTGAAGCGACGCGCACCGCCATCGCGGATAGTCCTGTCACCCCCACCCCGCTCGCGCTATGCGCGATCGACCCGCCTCCTCCAGGGGAGGGTAAAGCGTCACCGCACATCCGGCCGCGAATGCGACGGCAGCGGCGGGGGCGGTTTGTGCGGGGGCGGCGGATTGCGCCAGGCGCCGGCGTTGCGGCCGGCGATCAGCCAATAGACGACGCCGGCGACGATACCGGCGCCGGTCATGATTTCCAGGTGCCGCCGCACGATGCCTTCGAACTGCAACGTGTCGGAGTGGAAGGGAATGAGGCCGAGATAGCAGGCGAGCCCGACGATGCCGCCGCCGACGGCGTAGGCCAGCGCGCTGCGGATGTAGAGCGCTTCGGTGATCGCGACGATCACCGCTGCCGGCACCAGCGCAAAGCCGGAGACGAAGATGAAGCCAAAGCCCAGCAAAATGTCGATCGCGCCCTGATCGACGGGACCGGCGCCGAGATCGGCGAATTCCGGAAACAGCAGCGCAACGACCACGATCATGCCGCCAATGAAGCAGGCGGCGAGGAAGCCGACGAAGATGACGATGAGGCGGCCGATCAGGGACATGATGCCAGTTCCGCCGTCATTGCGAGGAGCTCTTGCGACGAAGCAATCCAGATTGTCTCCCCGGAAAGATTCTGGATTGCTTCGCTTCGCTCGCAATGACGAGGAGGCGAGAGCGCGCACATGACAAGCTAATCCGTCATCGCCATGGCGCGCAGCGCCTGGCGTTCACGGGCCGAGAGCTTTTCCGTCTCCGACTTGAGCTGGCCGCAAGCGGCGAGGATGTCGCGGCCGCGGGGGGTGCGCACTGGCGAGGAATAGCCGGCATTGAAGATGTATTCGGAGAACTTTTCGATCTGGTCCCAGTCCGAGCACTCATAGGCCGTGCCGGGCCAGGGATTGAACGGGATCAGATTGATCTTGGCCGGAATGCCCTTGAGCATCTTCACCAGCAGCTTGGCATCGTCGAGCGAATCGTTGACGCCTTTGAGCATCACATATTCGAAGGTGATGCGCCGCGCGTTCGAGGCGCCAGGATAGTCGCGGCAGGCCTGCAGCAGCTCCTTGATCGGGTATTTGCGGTTGAGCGGCACCAGCTCGTTGCGCAGCTCGTCGCGCACCGCATGCAGCGAGATCGCGAGCATGACGCCGATCTCCTCCCCGGCGCGCACGATGTTCGGGACGACGCCGGAGGTCGACAGCGTGATGCGGCGGCGGGAGATGCCGATGCCTTCATTGTCGCCGGCGATCAGGAGCGCATCGCGTACCGCGTCGAAATTGTAGAGCGGCTCGCCCATGCCCATCATCACGATGTTGGTGACGCGGCGCGTGCCGTCCTCGCGGTCGGCCCAGTCGTTGAGACGATCGCGCGCGACCATCACCTGGCCGATGATCTCGCCGGCGGTGAGATTGCGCACCAGGCGCTGCGTGCCGGTGTGGCAGAACGAGCAGTTCAGCGTGCAGCCGACCTGCGAGGAGACGCAGAGCGTGCCGCGATCGGTCTCGGGGATGTAGACGCACTCGACTTCATGCGCCTTCTGGACATTGTCGCCGCTCGGCAGGCGCAGCAGCCATTTGCGGGTGCCGTCGCTGGATATCTGCTCGGCCACGACTTCAGGCCGGTCGACCGTGAAATGCTGGGCGAGATCGGCGCGGATGCCCTTCGAGATCGAGGTCATGTCGTCAAGACTCTGGGCACCGCGGAAATAGATCCAGTGCCACAGCTGCTGCACGCGCATCTTGCGCTGCGCCGGTGCAACGCCGATCTCGCCAAGGCGATCGGCAAGCTCGGCGCGCGACAGCCCGATCAGCGACGGTTTTGCCGGCGGCACATAGATTTCGAGCGGAGTTTTCTCCACCAGTGTTGCGTTGTGCGGCTCGGTCGTCGGTTGCATTGGTTGCCTGAGTAGTTGCTGTCTCGTCATGCCCGGGCTTGTCCCGGGCATCCACGTTCTTTTACGCCTGTGGCTAGCTTTTACGCCTGTGGCTAGCGCGTGGATGGCCGGGTCAAGCCGGCCATGACGACCGAGATTGTGGAACGGCCCTTATATAGCAACCGGAATTGCCGATTGCGACCGCGGCCACTACTTAGCCTTACCGCCTGCAATCCTGGGCGATCTTGTCGAGCGCCTGGGCGAGGCCCTTCAGCGAGAAGGTGTCGGTGGTCTCCGTCCCCTTGGCCGAGGTGCCCTTGACCACGAGATCGGCGGATTTGCGCATGGCCTCGACCATCCGCTCCTCCTCGGCCGCGTTCTTGATCCAGAGGCCGTCGCCCTGCGTGTACATGGCGAAGGCGGCGCCGCCGACCTCGACGGTCGATTCCGAGCCCGGCTTCAGCGCATAGCCGATCATGACCGAGACTTCGTTGTTCACCTTCTCCGCCGGCCGGGTCGAGACGAAGGCATAGGCCGGATCGCGCGGGCGATTCGGCGGATTGGTCTTCGACGACGAGGGTTTTGCCAACGCGAAGCAGACCTTCTTGCCGTTGGGCGTCGCAGAATAGGCGCCCCAGGTGCCGAACTGGCCGATCAGGGTCGGTTCCGCGCCGCCCGCAACCGCAGCGGGCGGGGCCGCCGGTTTGCTCTCTGGCTTTGCAGCCGTTTTGGCATTGGTATGGGCAGTCGGCGCGGGCGGCTTTGGTGCCGCCTCTTTTGGTCCAGCCTTGGGCGCCGGTTGCGCCGTCTGAGCCCGCGCGGAACCGGTCATTCCGACGGCCGCTACGCCAGTCATCAAAGCTAAAGTCAGCACCCGCCACATGCTGGAGTGGTTCCCTCAATATTGTGACTGGAAGATGGCCCGGCCGCGCTTTGTCCCCACGGCAGGGATAGCCGGGAAAGTCCAATTTGGGAAGGCAGTTAGCGGGTCAGCCGGTTCGTCATCCCCGGGATCGCGCGGCGCGTTGCGCGGCCCATTGCGCATCGCTCCAGCCAAGCAAATCCTCGGCGCCGGAACTGCGCAGATGCGCGCCGCCGTCGATCACCACCATCTCGCCATTGATGTAGCCGGCGCGGTCCGAGACCAGGAAGCTGGCGAGATCGGCAAGCTCGCTGTGCTCGCCGGTTCGGCCAAGCGGGTTGCGCGCGGTCCAGCCCTCGTTGCGGGCCTCGGGACGGAGCTGCCCCGATGCGCCGGCGGTCGGGAACGGGCCCGGCGCGATCGCGACGGTGCGGATGCCCTTCGGGCCCCATTCGACTGCGAGGCTCTTGGTCATCGCCAGCATCGCCGACTTCGCCATCGCGGACGGCACAGTGAAGGCGCGGCCGGTGATGGTCGATGTCGAAAGGATCGAGAGCACGACGCCTTTGTGCTGGCCCTCAATCCAGCGCTTGCCGGCGGCGAGCGTGCAATACATCGCGCCGTGCAGGGTCGGTGCGAGGATCGCATCTGCCGCGCGGAACGACAGATGCTCACTCTGTGCGATGAAGGTCGCAGCGGCGTTGTTGACGAGGATGTCGAGCGGCGCCTCGCGCCAGATCGCATCCATCATGCCATCGACGGCGGCGCCGTCGCGAATATCGCAGGCGATCGTCGTAACCTTTCCTCCGCTCTGCGCGCGCATCTCGCGCGCTGTTGCGTCGAGCCGGTCGAGCTTGCGGCCGCAGATGACGAGCTCGGCGCCGAGCGCAAGGAAACGGCGTCCCATCGCAGCGCCGAGGCCCGAGCCTCCGCCGGTGACGAGGATGCGCTTGTCCCTGAGCAGACCTGTTTCAAACATCGTTTGAATCCTTTCTCCGGGGATTCGTCATTGCGAGCGAAGCGAAGCAATCCTGACTATTTCCGCGGGACGGATTCTGGATTGCTCCGCGGAGCCTGTCATCGGGCCGCGCTTCGCGCGGACCCGGTGGCTCGCAATGACGAGGATAGGCCGAACAGGACGACCAGCAAAGAATCCGGATTGTCGCCCGTGTCTAAATCCGGCAAAACCGACCCAACTAATTCCACTCGAAACGCTCAAGGTGCCGCAATGAAAGCCATCCTCTGCTCGCAATATTGCCAGCCCGACGATCTCGTGCTGGCCGATGTGCCGGATCCGGTGGCGGGGCCCGGCGAGGCCGTGATCGCGATCAAGGCGGCGGCGCTGAATTTTTTCGACCTTCTGATGATTCAGGGCAAGTACCAGATCAAGCCGCCGTTCCCGTTCTCGCCGGCCGCGGAAGTTGCCGGCGTGATCGAGAGCGTCGGCCCCGGCGTCACCGATCTGAAAGTCGGCGATCGCGTGGTGGCGTCCTGCGGCCATAACGGCGCGCGCGAGAAGATCGCGCTGCCGGCCGCATCCATCGTGAAGATCCCCGACAATCTCGACTACGACCGCGCGGCCGGCATCATCATCATCTACGGCACCGCGCTGCATGCGCTGGAAGACCGCGCGAGCCCCAAGCCGGGAGAGACGCTCGCGGTGCTGGGCGCGGCCGGAGGCACCGGCCTCGCTGCCTGCGAGCTCGGCAAGCTGATGGGACTCAAGGTGATCGCCTGCGCCTCGTCGGACGAGAAGCTCGAATTCGCCAAGGCGCATGGCGCCGAGCTGACGCTGAACTACGCCAAGGAGGATTTGAAGGAAGGCTTGCGCAAGCTGACAGGCGGCAAGGGCGTCGACATCATCTTCGATCCCGTGGGTGGCGCTTACGCGGAAGCCGCGCTGCGCTCGATCGCCTGGGAGGGCCGCTTTCTCGTGATCGGCTTTGCAGCCGGCGACATTCCGAAGATGCCGCTGAACCTCGCGCTCTTGAAAGGCTGCGACATCCGCGGCGTGTTCTGGGGCGCCTGGACCCGGCTCAACCCGGAGAAGAACCGCGCCAATCTCGAGAAGCTCGTGAGGTGGACCGCGGAAGGAAAGATTTCATCTCATGTCGACCGCACCTTCCCGCTGGCGCAGACGGCGGATGCGCTCAAGGTGCTCGCGGGGCGGCAAGCGATGGGCAAGGTGATCCTGCATCCGTGAGGTGATGCGGGCGACGTCAGCTTTGCCGCGACATGCGCGCAGCACACTCCGCTGTCGTCGCTCGGCTTGACCGGGCGACCCAGTACTCCGTGACGCCGGTGGTCGAATCGAGAGGCCGCGGCGTACTGGATTCCCCGCCTTCGCGGGGAATGACAGCGGAGTATGTGGCTGAGGCCGAGTCGACTACGCCGCTTCCGCCTCCGCCTCATCCACGCCGCGCTTCAGCGCGGCGCGGGCGGCTTCGCGGTGCTCGGTCGTGATGTGGCTGGCGACCATGCGGATGGCGGTGGCGAGCACGGCGGCATCATCGGTGAAGCCGAGGATCGGCATCACGTCGGGAACGAAGTCGAAAGGCAGGATGAAATAGGCGATCGCGCCCAATAGCGAGGCCTGGACATGGCGCGGTGTCTGGCGGTCGAACGCGCAGTAATAGGCCGCGAGCAGATCTTCCGCGAACGGCAGCTGCGCGGCGACGCGCTTCAGCTTGCGCCAGAAGCGGCGGCCAACGCTCTCGCGATCTTCCGCGAGCCGGTCGGCCGGCTCGAAACCCACGCTGTGTTCGGCAGCCATTTCGACAAACTCCCCGCTCAGCCAAGAGCGACGTCAGCAAAGAGCGGCAGATCGCCACATCCCTGCGGATCACAAGATGGGGACTTGGCCAGCTCCGACAAGATGTCAGGCAAATGTCAGCTAGGGTGTCAGCCGGCGATGGCGTTCATCGCCTTGGCGAGCTCGATATCGAGCTTGGTGACGCCGCCGGCGTCATGGGTCGACAGCACCACCTCCACGGTCTTGTAGACGTTCCGCCATTCGGGGTGGTGGTCCATCTTCTCGGCGACCAGCGCGGCGCGGCTCATGAAGCCGAATGCCTCGTTGAAATCCTTGAAGACAAAGGTTTTCCCGATGGCCTCGCGGCCCTGAATCTCGGTCCAGCCCGGTAGTCCGCCCAGCACCTGCTTACGTGCTTCCGCCGTCAGCCGCTCTGCCATGATCGCCTCCGTCGTTCAGGGGAACTTTACCCTAACACCGTGCCTGCGGCCCGGGTTCATCCAGGATTTCGTCCATCCCGCTAACCATGACGGAGATGTAACCCCGCCGAACAAGAATTTTGCTACAATTGCGGGCGTAAATCGCCGGCCAAGATGAAACTGAGCCTCAAGCGCCTGTTCGGGAGATCGATGACCGGGGGATCGGACCTGGCCGAAACGCCCACCTCGTCGCCGCGATCAGCGGCGCGGCGAACGGCGCTCGTCTCGCTTGCATTGGTGCTCGCGATCATCGGCGCGCTCGCGGGCGGCTATTATTTCGCGATGCGCCCGGTGACGTTGAAGATCGCGGTCGGTCCCGCCAACAGCGACGACGTCAAGGTCGTGCAGACCCTGACGCAGGCCTTTGCGCAGAACAAGAGCTATGTGCGGCTGCGGCCGGTCCAGACCGACGGCGCCACCGCGAGCGCGGAGGCACTCGCAGAGAGCAAGGTCGATCTGGCCATCGTGCGCGGCGATCTGGACGTGCCGAAGAACGCACAGGCGGTCGCGACCCTGCGCAAGAACGTGGTGGTGCTGTGGTCGGTGCCCGGCAAGGGCAAGAAGAAGGGCGCCAAGATCACCAAGATCCCGCAGCTCGCCGGCCATCGCGTCGGCGTGGTCGGCAAGACGCAGGCCAATGTCAATCTGCTCAAGGTGATCCTCCAGCAATACGGCGTCGATCCCGCCAAGGTCGAGGTCGTACAATTCCCGGCCAATGAAGCGGCCGAAGCGATCAAGGCCCAGAAGGCCGATGGCTATCTCGCGGCGGGTCCCGTCAACAGCAAGATCACGTCGGATGCGATCGCGGCCTCCGCCAAGGATGGTGGCGCGCCGATCTTCCTTGCGATCGATTCCGCCGATGCGATCGCGCAGAACCACCCGGTCTACGAGGCCTCGGAAATTCCCGCCGGCACTTATGGCGGTTCACCCGATCGCCCCGACGACGAGGTCAAGACCATCAGCTTCTCGCACCATATCGTGGCGCGCAAAGGCGTGTCCGAAACCACCATCGCGGCCTTCACCCGGCAGCTGTTCGCCGTGCGCCAGCAATTGCTGACGGATTTCCCGCAGGCCGCGAAGATCGAGACGCCCGACACCGACAAGGACGCCGCGATCCCCGTGCATCCCGGCGCCGCCGCCTTTGTCGACGGCGAGGAAAAGACCTTCCTCGACAGGTACAGCGATTACATCTGGTGGAGTCTGATGGCGCTCTCCGCCATGGGCTCGCTCGGCGCCTGGTTTGCGGGCTATTTGAAGAAGGACGAACGCGACAGCAACAGCCATCTGCGCGACAGGCTGTTCGACATGATTGCCGCAGCACGCAAGAGCGAGAGCACCGAGGAGCTCGACCAGATGCAGGCCGAGGCGGACGAGATCCTGCGCGATACGCTGCGTTGCTTCGACCAGGGTGTGATTGAACAGGCTGCGCTCACCGCCATCAACATCGTGCTCGACCAGTTCCACGCTGCGGTAGCCGACCGCAAGGCGGTGCTCTTCAGCGTTCCGCAGAACCCGCAACGCTCGGGCCCGCAGTTCAGAGCCGCCGGCAACGCGTGAACGCCTCCGCGCGTAATTGCTGCGTCACATTGCCTCCCTATAGCTTTCGCTATCATTCCGGCTTCGCGCTTCGCGCACTCCGGAATGACAGCGAAAGATGCGCCAGCACGCGAGCCAGCCATGAAACTCAAATTCTCCCGCCGCCGCTTTCTCACCACCAGCGCCGGTGCGCTTGGCGCAATCGCGATGCCGCATCTGTCGCGCGCGGCCGACCGGCCGGCAGTGACGCATGGCGTGCAGTCGGGCGACGTCACCGTCGACGGCGGCGTGGTGTGGGCGCGCACCGATCGGCCCGCGCAGATGCTGGTCGAGGTGGCGACGACCGAGTCGTTCAAGGATGCCCGGGCGCTGCCGCCGATTACGGCGCTGCCCGAGAGCGATTTCACCGCAAAAATGCTGATCGAGAATCTGCCGGGAGGCCAGGACATCTTCTATCGCGTCCGCTTCCGCGATCTCTCGCACAGCGCGATCGAAGGCGAGCCGGTGGTCGGCCGCTTCCGCACCGCGCCGGCCGACCGCCGCGACGTCAGCTTCGTCTGGGGCGGCGACGTCGCAGGACAGGGGTGGGGCATCAATCCCGACGACGGCGGCATGTTCACCTTCTCCGCCATGCGCAAGCATCGGCCGGATTTCTTCCTGCATTCCGGCGACACCATCTATGCCGACGGTCCGATTCAATCCGAGGTCAAATTAGCCGACGGCAGAACCTGGAAGAACATCACCATCCCGGAGAAGGCCAAGGTCGCCGAGACCCTGGACGAGTACCGCGCCGCGCACAAATACAATCTCACCGACGACAATGTCCGCGCCTTCAATGCCGAAGTGCCTGTTTTCGTGCAGTGGGACGACCATGAGGTGACCAACAATTGGTCGCTGTCGAAGGAGCTGCCGGCGTCTTACAAGGTGCGCGACATCAGGCTGCTCGCGGCCCGGGCGGGCCGTGCCTTCCACGAGATGTATCCGATGCGCGAGAGCATCGTTGAGCCCGGCCGGGTCTATCGCCAGATCTCCTACGGCCCGCATCTCGACGTGTTCGTGCTCGACGAGCGCAGCTATCGCGGCCCGAACGGTGCCAATCTCGAAACGGAATATGGTCCCGCCAGCTACTTCCTCGGCCCGGATCAGATCGCCTGGCTCAAGCGCGGCCTGCTGAACTCGCGCGCGACCTGGAAGGTGATCGCGTCCGACATGCCGCTCAGCATCCTCGTCTATGACGATGCCGCAAACAAGAAAGGTTCGGAGGCCTTTGCGCAAGGCGATGGCCCGGTGCGCGGCCGCGAGTTCGAGATCGCCGACCTGCTGCGCTTCATCAAGATGGCACCGGTCGCGAACACGGTTTGGCTGACGGCCGACGTGCACTACGCGGCCGCGCACTACTACAACCCGGACAAGGCGCAGTTCCAGGAATTCGATCCGTTCTGGGAATTCGTCTCGGGCCCCCTGCACGCCGGGACGTTCGGGCCCGGCGAGATGGACAACACGTTTGGACCCGAGGTGCGCTTCGTCAAGGCGCCCGGCCCGGACAAGCAGAACCTGCCGCCGTCGGCCGGCATGCAGTTCTTCGGTCACGTCAAGATCGACGGCGCCTCCGGCCAGATGACGGTGACGTTGCGCGACCGCGCCGACGTTGCGCTGTGGTCGACGACGCTCGATCCGAAGCTTGCCTGACGCCGCGAGAACGCGGACGGGCGATCAGGTGCCGCGCGAGCGTAGCGCAATCTCCAGCGCTTCGCTGGAGCAGGGCTTTTGCAGTCGGGGACGCATCTTGAATTCGGCCGGGATCCGGGTCTCGGCGCCGTAGCCGGTCACGAAGACGAAGGGAATTTGTGCTGCCGCCAGCCGTTCGGCGACGGCAAAGCTTTTCTCGCGGCCCAGCTCGACGTCGAGCAGCGCGAAATCCGGCGCGCGCGCCGAGATCGTGGCCAGTGCCTGCGCGACCGATCCCACGGAGCGCACGCTCGTCACGCCAAATCCGAGCAGGCGATCCTCGAAATCGATTGCGATGATTGGATCGTCCTCGACGATCAAGACATCGCTGGGAATTTCGGCCGAGCCGTCCGGAGAGGCAGGTATCATGGTGCTGGCTATCGAGGCTGGATGTTTGTTCGTTAAGGACAGCCTCAGCCCAATGCCTGCGCCCAGCGCATCGGAGGGTTCCCGGAACGAAACTCACCACAGAAGAGTTTCAACGTCTGTCCAGTTGTGCACACAGCCGACGAGCGGAGCTCGCTAGTGTCGAAAGGAGAGCAGGGGATCGACGATGGACGCGCGCATCAGCAAGGCAACCGAGGTCGACAGCCGGCCGGCCAACAACCTGCTGCGGCGCCTGAGTGCGGCGGATTACGCGCTGCTGGCGCCGCACGTCATCGTTGACGAGGCCGCGGCGAGCGAGCTGCTCTACAGTCCCGGCGACAACGTCCAAATCGTGCACTTCCCCTGCGGGCCGTCGCTTGCGACCTTTCTCGTTCCCAATGAGGACGGCCGCGATGTCGAGACCATTCTGGTCGGCCGCGAGGGCGCAGTCGGCGGCATCGTCAGCGAGGGATTTCTGCCGGCCTATACCCGCATCTGCGTGAAGTTCGGCGGACCGTTTGCGCACATTCATGTCGGCAAGCTCGAAGCGGCCAAGCAGCGCTCGGCCTCGCTGCGCAACATCTTCGCCCGCTACGCCGACTGCATGCTGGCGCAGATCTTCCAGTCCACCGCCTGCAACGCCATCCACTCCATCGAGCAGCGCACGGCCAAATGGATTTTGTCGGCGATGGAGCGCACCGGCGAGGAGACCAGCGTGCCACTGACTCACGAGCAACTCGCGACGCTGCTCGGGGTGGGACGCAGCTACGCCAGCCGCGTGCTTCAATCGTTCAGGGCGGAAGGCGTGCTCGAGACGCGTCGCGGCTCGATCCTGGTCCGCAACCGCGACGGCCTGCGCCTGCGCGCCTGCCTGTGCAATGACGCCGTGAAGATGCACTTCGAGGAGGTGCTGCGGGGGGTCTATCCGACCGAGGAGCAGGAGGCCGGGTAGTGGGTCTTGCTCGAAAGGCCCGGACCGGTCTGGAACGATAGCTAAGCCCCGGGGATTTCCGGACAAAATTCAGTCAACCAGGGCCAAAGAACACATTGTTTTTTGGCGTTTTTTGCTTATATTGCGCCGCAAACGCGTAGGGTGCCCGGTCGATATGGCCGGGCTTCCTTTTTGGGCGAAGCAGGCCCCGTTTTCCACGTTTCAGCGTTGTCCGAAAAGAGGTCCCGGCTTGACCGGCGAGATCGCGCTTAACCCATTGTTCGACCGCAAAGAAGCTCACTCATGAACCTCCGTAACGTCGCCATCATCGCCCACGTCGACCACGGCAAGACGACCCTGGTCGACAAACTCCTCCAGCAATCCGGCACGTTCCGCGAGAACCAGAAGGTGACCGATCGCGCCATGGACTCCAACGACCTGGAGCGCGAGCGCGGCATCACCATCCTGGCCAAGGCGGCCTCGGTGCAGTGGAAGGACACCCGCGTCAACATCGTCGACACCCCCGGCCACGCCGATTTCGGCGGCGAGGTCGAGCGCATCCTGAACATGGTGGATGGCGCGCTGGTGCTGGTCGACGCCGCCGAAGGCCCGCTGCCGCAGACCAAGTTCGTGGTCTCCAAGGCGCTCAAGGTCGGCCTGAAGCCGATCGTCGTCATCAACAAGGTCGACCGCCCCGACGCGCGTCCGACCGAGGTCATCAACGAGGTGTTCGACCTGTTCGCCGCGCTCGATGCCAGCGAGGAGCAGCTCGACTTCCCGATCCTATACGGGTCGGCCAAGCAGGGCTGGATGGCCGAGAGCCCGGAGGGTCCAAAGGACAAGGGCATGGAGCCGCTGTTCGACCTGATCCTGCGCCACGTCGCGCCGCCGAAGGTCGAGGAAGGCCCGTTCCGGATGATCGGCACCATCCTGGAGGCCAACCCCTATCTCGGCCGCATCATCACCGGCCGCATCTCCTCGGGCGTGCTCAAGCCGAACCAGCAGGTCAAGGTGCTCAACGCCGACGGCAAGCTGGTCGAGTCCGGGCGCATCACCAAGATCCTGGCGTTCCGCGGTCTCGAGCGCATCCCGCTCGACGAAGCCGAAGCCGGCGACATCGTCGCGATTGCGGGCCTGACCAAGGGCACCGTCGCCGACACCTTCTGCGACCCGACCGTCGAGGTGCCGCTACCGGCCCAGCCGATCGACCCGCCGACCGTGTCGATGTCCTTCATCGTCAACAACTCCCCGCTCGCCGGCACTGAAGGCGACAAGGTGACGAGCCGCATGATCCGCGACCGTCTGTTGCGCGAAGCCGAGGGCAACGTCGCGTTGCGCGTGGTCGAGGCCGCCGACAAGGACGCGATGGAAGTCTCCGGCCGCGGCGAATTGCAGCTCGCGATCCTGATCGAGACCATGCGCCGCGAGGGCTTTGAGCTCTCGGTGTCGCGCCCGCGCGTCGTGTTCCAGAAAGATGAAGCCACCGGCGCCACCTTGGAGCCGATCGAGGAAGTCGTGATCGACGTCGACGAAGAGCATTCCGGTGTCGTCGTGCAGAAGATGAGCGAGCGCAAATCCGAGCTGATCGAAATGAAGCCGTCGGGCGGCAACCGCCAGCGTCTGGTGTTCTACGCGCCGACCCGCGGCCTGATCGGCTACCAGGGCGAGCTGCTCACCGACACCCGCGGCACCGCGATCATGAACCGCCTGTTCCACGGCTATGCGCCGTACAAGGGCGAGATCCAGGGCCGCCGCAACGGCGTGCTGATCTCGAATGACCAGGGCGAAGCGGTGGCCTACGCCATGTTCAAGCTGGAAGACCGCGGCCCGATGATGATCGAGCCGGGCTGGAAGGTCTACAAGGGCATGATCGTCGGCGAGCACACCCGCGACAACGATCTCGAGATCAACGTGCTCAAGGGCAAGCAGCTCACCAACATCCGCACGACGTCGAAGGACGAAGCCGTGCGCCTGACCCCGCCGATCCGGATGACGCTGGAAAAGGCGCTGGCCTATATCGAGGATGACGAGCTCGTCGAGGTCACGCCGAAGTCGATCCGCCTGCGCAAGAAGCACCTCGACCCGAACGAGCGCAAGCGCGCGGAAAAGTCCAAGGAAGCGGTGGCGTAAGCTACCGCTCTTAACGACTGTCATGCCCCGGCTTGCTGTCTTCGCTGAAGCTTCGCCGGCCGAGCGCCCGTGTAGGCCCGGCGTAGCCTAGCGGAGCCGGGACCGGAGCATCCAGTACGCTGCGGCTTCTCGGTTCTAATCTCGCTGTCTCTGGAATACTGGATCGTCCGGTCAAGCCGGACGATGACAGCTCGGCTTGTGGCGCCTTTAGCACGTATCGCGAACGTGCTAGAGCCCACCCATGAGTTCCCTCCCCTCCTCCGTCGACGTCGCGATCATCGGGGCCGGTGCCGCCGGCCTCGGCGCGGCGCATGCGCTTGATGGCTCCGGCCTCTCCGCGATCGTGCTGGAGGCGCGAGACCGGCTCGGCGGCCGCGCCTGGACCGTGCAGGCGTCGCCCGAGGTCACCTTCGATGTTGGCTGCGGCTGGCTGCATTCGGCCGACAAGAACTCCTTCGTTCCGATCGCAAAACAGCTCAATTTCGAGATCAACACCGACCTGCCGCCCTGGGGCGATCGCGCCTTTGGCGATGCGTTTCCCGAGGCCGAGCGCATGGAGTTCGTGCGCGCGATCGACGAATTCTACGAGCGCCTCTGGGACGCCGCGGAGGAAGGCGAGGATGCACCTGCCGCCCGTTATCTCGAGCCGGGCAATCGCTGGAATCCGATGATCGACGCGATCTCGACCTATGTGAACGGGTGCGAGCTCGACCAGGTCTCGCTGCTCGATATGGGGGCCTATGAGGACACCTATTTCAATTGGCGGGTGCGCGCCGGATACGGAACGCTGATCGCCGCGTATGGCGCGCCGTGCCCGGTCGCGCTGAATTGCGAGGTCACGCTGGTCGACCATTCCGGCAAGCGCATCCGCCTCGAGACGCCGCGAGGGATCATCGAGACCGCGGCCGCGATCGTCACCGTCCCGACCAATCTGATCGCCGATGAGGCCATTCGCTTCTTCCCGGCGCTGCCGGCCAAGCTCGATGCCGCGCGCGGCCTGCCGCTCGGGGTGGACGACAAGGTGGTGCTGGCGCTGGCGGACGCGGACGAATTTCCGGTCGAGGGAAATCTGCGCGGCGCCACCATGCGCACCGCAATGGGCACCTACCACATCCGCCCGTTCGGCCAGCCCTGCATCGACGGCTTTTTCGGCGGCCGGTTTGCCCGCGAGCTGGAGGACGCAGGCGATGGCGCCTTCGCCGCGCAAAGCATCGATGAGATCGCGAGCTTCCTCGGCAACGACATCAGGCGCAAGCTGAGGCCGCTACGCGAATCGCGCTGGGCGCAAGATCCATTCGCCCGCGGCTCCTATTCGCACGCGCTGCCCGGCCATGCCGGAGATCGCGCCGTGCTGGCGGCGCCGGTCGATGGCCGGCTGTTCTTTGCAGGTGAGGCCACTTCGCCGAACTTTTTCTCGACTGCCCATGGCGCGCGGGACAGCGGCGAGCGGGCGGCGAAGGAAGTGCTGGCGGCGATCGGGAAGCGCTAGCCTTTGAATATCTTGTCTCTGTGAAACTTCAGAAAGAGTGCATTTGGGTAGAAGGCCGGGTCAGCCGGGAGATTGATCATCCGGCTTTGATTGAGGAGCCGCAGGGCATCGTCCGGAACGTGGCTCTCCGCAGTTAGGATTTTGTAATCGTCTCCTATCGAGATGAGGCCTCGGTCAAACATCCAGTGCACCGTGCCGGAAAGAGCCAAGCCGTTGCGGACGGAGTCCGGCCCCTTCTCCGCGACGGGTTGAATGTGCGCCGCCTGGACCTCAGGGCGTCCACCTCCATTGATGAGCCGAAGTCCTGTCATCGCGCATCGATTCTCGTACGCGGCGCGAACGTTGTACATAAATGATCTCTCGCGAAATGGCCGCGAAACTGTCATCTCGACAATCGGACGCTCAAAGGCAATGTTCGGCTCAGATATTTCGAATTGAGACGGCTGATGGCGAGGCGTCTCTTCACCAAGAATAGGGGCGAACCCGGCCTTCAAAATCTGGTCAAATTCAGCATCAGGGATCAGCCTAACGGCACGGCCAAAAGCACCCTTGTTAGTACTTCCATCTGCTTTTCTAAGAGCGCTTTCGTAGTAGCGGCTGCCTTCGGCGAAAGGGACGGGTCGATCGAAATCCAAGTAGTCATCCACGAGTGCGTAATAATGATCTGCTTGGTCCCTGTCTTCGATGAGACCTACTACGCGAGCGACTCCAAAGTAGGATTGCCGCCCACCGAAACTCGACAGCTCTACGGTCGTTCGCCTGGGCTCGTAGTAAAGAACATGGTCACCGACCGCCTGCCGAATCTGATTTAGATAGGTGCGAGGAAAATGGTAGCGGACCTCGGGCAGGTCTTTATACCCGGGCATCACTTTCGTAGTAAGAACCGCCTTCGACATTCCTTGACTTTATCGCTCCCGAGGCTTGTCTTTAAGTTGGAGGCAGCCTCTCTGCACAACCAAAATTACTCAATCACCCTTGCCCGCAGATCCGCATCGGGCACGAAGCACGAATCGTACTTGCCGAAGATGCGGTAGCGGTTGCGGGCGATGAGGCTGTAGACGGGGTCGCGCAGCGGCTTCGGCACGGCAAACAGCGCGCGCACGCAGCTCCATCCCGGTAACAGCGACAGCACCGTCAGCGCGGCGTCCGACTTCGTGAACGCCTCACCGCCATGGACGACGGCGTTGGTATCGGGATCGTCGGGGTCGATGCCGAACGTTCGCGCGAGCTCCGCGCCATAGTGCGACTGGATCGGCGTGAACCGAAACCGCTTCGCCGTATCGCGCTCCGCGACGAAGCGGATCCAGCGCGAGCAGAAGATGCAAACGCCGTCATACAGGATCACGTCGTCGTCGGGCCATTTTGGCATCAGCGATTATCCAGCATGAGCAACGCTACGAGCATCAGCACGATCGCCGGCCCGGTCTTCACCAGCGCGCCGAGCGGCTCGATCCAGAGATCGGGCGCGAGGATCGCCGCGCCGAGCATGTAGCCAAGCGAGGCCATGATGCCCGCAACGAGCCCGATCGCCGCGGTGCGGCGAACGGCGATGAGCGCGCCGATGCTGATGTCCATCAGGCTGGTGCCTATGGTGATGGGATCGACCAGCGCCGGCGGGAAATTGTGCGCGGTCAGGATGCCCGCGGCGGCGCGGTAGGACACGAACAGTGCGATGAAGCCGGAGACGAGCCAGAACGCGGCCAGGCTGGCAACAATCAGCGCCTTCATCAAAAACAGCCGGGCGAACCATTTGTCCTGGATGGTGGCGGGATGGCGCCCGATCGTCTCGGCCAGCGTCTTCGGCGCGAGGCCCGTGGTGGCGATCCATGCGGAGGGATCGCCGCTCACGCCGCGGCGCAGCTCGGCGATGGCGGTGGAGCGCATCGGCGGCATCCAACCGAGATAGCTGGCGAGATCGCCGATTTTCGCGCAGAGACCGAGCATGAGGGACGGTATGGCGACATGAGGCCAACCCTCCGTGCCGAAGGCCCGGCGGAATTGCTTGACGACACCGGCCATGGTGACCGGCTCGGCCTGCATCAGATCCCAGGTCACGGCTTTCGCATTCGCATCGTCGACGTCGCGCGCGGCGAGCCAGGCGATGGTCGCCGAAATATCCTCGATCGCCACGAAGTGGAACGGCGTTGCCATCTCCTTCGCAGGCAAGTCGAGCGGGAAGGCGGCGAGCGCGCGCAGCATCGCGCTGCCGCCATAGGCTGATGGCGCGATCACCAAGCCGGGCCGCAGGATGGCGTGGGGAATGCCGGAGGCCGCGATCAGGCGCTCGGCCTCGCGCTTGGTGGTTGCGAAGGCGGTGCGATCGGCCGCTGCGGTGCCCGGAATAGAGATATGGACCAGCCGGATCGCCCGGCCGCTTCCGGCAACAGCTTGAAGCAGCCGCGCGACGAAATCGCGATGTACGGCATTGGTGTCGCTGCCGGGTCCGTCCTGGAGCACGCCGAGGCAATTGACGATGATGTCCACCGCATGCTCGCCGAAGAATCGCGTCAGCGCGGCTGCATCCATCGACATGATCGGCAGCTCGAGATCCAGCGCGCTCATCTTCTGCGCCGGCGACAGGCTGCGCGCGACGCCAACGACGCGAAAGCCCCGCGCGCGAAGATCGTCGGTGACGAAGCGGCCGATCAGGCCGGAGGCGCCGAGCACCAAAATGGTTCGTTGGTTCATTGCGTTTCTCAAAATGGCTTCGCGATCATCAGCCAGAGAATCAGCATTGTCGCGCCGAAGCCTGGGAAGCCGAACGCGAACCAGCGGCGGAACAGGATGAAGTAGCGCTCCGGCAGCGCGCTGCACTGTTCGGCGGCCTTGCGCGCGAGATCGCGCATTTCGATCTGCATGAAGATGACGGGAACCCAGAACAGGCCGGCAAAGACGTAGAGCGCGAGCGAGGCCAGCAGCCAGCGCTCGGTGATCGGCGTCGCCGACAGCATCATCAGCAGGCCGCCCGTAAGCGGCTGGAGCATCACGGCCGACAGCGTGAAGAGCGCGTCCGCGATCACCACCACCGAAGCGGTGCGCGCGATAAACGCGGCGTCATTCGTGCGATGTGCCATCAGCATGAAGAAGGCGATGCCTGTTCCGGTGCCGAGAATGACAACGGCACCGAGCACATGGAAAAATTTGACCAGGAAATAGAACGTCATGGTTTCTTGGTCGCCACAGGCTTTGGCGGGTTCAGGGCGCGCGCGAGCTCGCTGCTTGCAGCATTGACCCCCGCGTCAAGCTCGATCATCCAGTGGCCCTCGCTGCCGACGGCCGGCAGCGTGCGGAAATCGACCTTGCCGCCGCTGCCGCGAAACGCGTCCGCCAATTTTTGCGAAAAATCCGGTGCGAAGTAGCTGTCATTGACCGCAACCAGCCAGGTGACCGGAATCCGCGCGCTCTTGCCGAATTCAGCTGCCGCTGCGAACAACATATGAGGCGCGCAGAACCGGTTCGGCTCATCATTGGCATGGCCGCCGCGCCCGGGCGCAAACGCGATGATCGCGCCGATGGTCCTCGGATCGGCATTGGCCAGCGCCAGCGCACCCCAGGCACCGGCGGAATGGCCGATCACGACCGCTCCATCCTTGCGAATAGAATCCTGCTTTCGCAGGAATTCCAGCGCGCGCGAAATTTGGTCCGCCGTTGCGCGGCCGGCGCGCGCGTAATCCGCTTCGTCACAGCCGCCCTGGTCCTCGACATAGCGGCCGCCCGTCGCGCCATGGCCGAGCCGCTGGGGCACCAGCACGGCAAATCCTCGCACGACGAGAAAGGCTGCTAGCGCGCGGTATTCCGGCTGCGGCATTTGCGCGCGACGCAACACGTTCTGCGTCGAGGCGTGCGCGATGATTGCAAGCCGGAACGGACCGGGGCCTGCGGGGCGAAACAACAGCGCGTGCGCGGCAATACCGGTATCCGATGAGGGCACACGCCATTCCTGCCGGCGAAACGGTTCGCCTTCCTCGCCCCGCGCGCCGAACGTGACCTGAGCACACACCGGCGCCGCGGTCAGCATGGCCAGCACAGGCAGGAGAGCGAGGGCGTTGAAGAGCCGCATGAATTGCCAAAGGCGAACACGGACAGCGAGGGACCACACTAGTAGGAACGAATCATCCTGGGCGGACTTTCTGCGCTGCCATTGCCGTTCATTCGTTGTCGCAAAACAGTTTTGCACCGACGTATTGGCAGTACGACGCCGTTCGAACTGGCGTCTTGTCTTTTTTCGGTACAACATGGCCAAAATACTGATGCACAAAGTCCACAGGTTAACCGATAATTAACGATAGGTCTTGCCGCCGGCGCGGCGACTTGGTTTGATTGCGTCCATGAGCACAACCCTGATCGAGGTCCGGCCGGCCAAGGCTGCAGATGCATCTGCGGTGGCGTCCACCCATGACGAAGCCTGGCGTTCGGCCTATCAGGGCATCATTCCCGGCGCCGAGTTGGAGAAGCTGATCAACCGCCGCGGCCCGCAATGGTGGGATAGCGCGATCCGCAAGGGCAGCCGCGTCAGCGTGCTGGTGTTCGGCGACAAGATCGCAGGCTATGCAAACTACGGCCGCAACCGCGCCCGCAGCCTGCATTTCGACGGCGAGATCTACGAGCTCTATCTGCGCCCCGAATTCCAGGGCCTCGGCTTCGGCCGCCGCCTGTTCACCGCGGCCCGCCGCGATCTGATGCAGAGCGGCCTGAAGAGCATGGTGGTGTGGGCGCTCTCGGACAACGATCCCGCCACCGAGTTCTATCGTGCCCTCGGCGGCCGCATGGTGGCGCGCTCATCAGAGCGGTTCGGGCCGAAGGCGCTCGATAAGGTTGCCTTCGCCTGGACCAATTGAGCTGCTGAAAGCTGAGCTGGTAGCCTTTCCCTCCGCCGATACCGCCAGCCTTTTCCGCCGGTGATCGCCGGATTCATTATTTCACAAAAACGCGATGGATCGGCGGGCCAAGCCCGCGTATGACAGCGCCAAAATCGCTGCCGGGCGCGATTTAACCTCGGCAACAACGGAGCCTTGAATGCGTATCGATGCGGTCTCGATCGGGAAAAACGTCCCCCACGATGTCAACGTCATCATCGAAGTCCCCGTTGGCGGCGAACCGATCAAATACGAGATGGACAAGGAGGCCGGCACGCTGGTTGTCGACCGCTTCCTCTACACGCCGATGCGTTACCCCGGCAATTACGGCTTCATCCCGCATACGCTATCGGACGACGGCGATCCCTGCGACGTGCTGATCATCAACACTCGCGCCATCATCCCCGGCGCCGTCATGAGCGTGCGCCCGGTCGGCGTGCTGTTCATGGAAGACGAGGCTGGCGGCGACGAGAAGATCCTGGCGGTGCCGTCGTCGAAGCTGACGCAGCGCTACGACAAGGTAAAGTCGTATTCCGACCTCCCCGACATCACCCTGCAGCAGATCCAGCACTTCTTCGAGCACTACAAGGATCTCGAGAAGGGCAAATGGGTCAAGATTTTGCGTTGGGGCGGCCCGGAAGACGCGCACAAGCTGATCCTCGAAGGCATCGAGCGCGAGAAGAAGAAGAGGGGCTGAAGCATCCCTGTCCCGGACGCGGCGCGGCATGAAATGACGCGACGCTGAGCCGGGACCCATGGTGCCACTTGCACTGGGCCCCGGCTCAGCAACGCACCGCTAAAGAAGCGCTGCGCTGCGTCCGGGGCACGAGAGCCCGACCTACACCGCCGGCTTCGGCAGCCCCGCGATCGCACAGGCGGCGCGCAGCGTGTTCACCAAAAGGCACGCTACCGTCATCTGGCCGACGCCACCGGGCACCGGCGTCACCGCACCGGCCACGGCCAGCGCTTCCTGATAGGCGATGTCACCGACCAGGCGGGTCTTGCCGTCGTCCTTCGGGATGCGGTTGATGCCGACGTCGATCACGGTTGCGCCCGGCTTCAGCCAGTCACCACGGACCATCTCAGGCTTGCCGACCGCGGCATAGACGAGGTCGGCGCGCTTCACCAGACCGGGCAAGTCGCGCGAGCGCGAATGCGCGATCGTCACCGTGGCGTTCTCGTTCAGCAGCAATTGCACCAGCGGACGGCCGACCAGATTGGAGCGGCCGATGACGATGGCGTTCATGCCTTCGAGCGAGGCGTGTACGCTCTTGGTCAGGATGATGCAGCCGAGCGGCGTGCAGGGCGATAGAGCCTCGAAGCCGCCAGCGAGCCGGCCCGCATTGTTCGGATGCAGGCCGTCGACGTCCTTGGCGGGATCGATGGCGTTGATCACGGCCTCGGTGTTCAGGCCCTTCGGCAGCGGCAGCTGCACCAGAATGCCGTGCACGGCGGGATCGCGATTGAGCTTTCCGATGAGCGCCAGGAGATCCGCTTGCGAGACATCGGCCGGCAGCTTGTGCTCGAACGAGGCCATGCCGGCGCCTTGCGTCTGCGTGTGCTTGGAGCGGACATAAACCTCGCTCGCGGGGTCATTGCCGACCAGCACCACGGCGAGACCCGGCACCAGATTGTGCTCGCGCCTGACGCGGGCGACCTCGTCGGCAACGCGCGCGCGGAGTTCCGCGGCAATGATTTTTCCATCGATGATTTTTGCGGTCATGTCAGTTCTTTCAGTCTTTCGATTGGGCCGAGGCGAGCTTGCGCAGCGCTTCGCCAAGCCGCGCCGGATCGCCGTCGATCGCGATCTGCTTCAGCCGCGAGGTGGCTCCGGATAGCAGCTTGACGCTGGCCGTGGGCACGCCAAGCGATTTCGCCAGCAGCACCAGAACGGCCTTGTTGGCCTCGCCGCCATCGGCGATCGCACGCACCCGCACCTTGAGCACGCTGCGGCCGTCGGCCAATTGCTCGATCCCGTTGATGTCGTCGCGGCCGCCGCGCGGCGTTACCCGCAGCGCGATGCTGATCCCAGCGGCCGAGTAGCGCCAAGGCTCCCTAGAGGCTTCTCTTGCAACCAAGGCGCTCCCGCCTGCTCAGATCACGTTCGGGTAGATGTAGTACAGGATCACCCGCTCGATAAACATGATGAGCAGGATCAGGATAATCGGCGAGATATCGAGGCCGCCGAGACTGGGCAGCAGATTGCGAATCGGCGCCAGCACCGGTTCGGTGATCCGGTACAGGAACTCCGCCACCGCCGACACGAACTGGTTGCGGGTGTTCACGACGTTGAAGGCGATCAGCCAGGACAGGATCGCGGAGGCGATCAGCAGCCAGACGTAGAGGTCGAGCACGATGATGACGATGTCGAGAACGGCACGCATGGCTTTTGCAGACTCTGGCTTTTGAAAACTCTGGCTTCGGTCGGGACTGACGCCGTTGCTAGATATCGGTTCCCCCCGCCCCAAACAAGGGAAGTCGGCGTCCGGAGGGCTAAAACCGGGTTACACCCGTCCTTGACTTGACCTTGGCGGGGACTTAAATGGCGCCCGGTTGTCGGCCGTGTTCACCAGAGCGGCCAGCAAAGGGGCCATAGCTCAGCTGGGAGAGCGCGTCGTTCGCAATGACGAGGTCGGCGGTTCGATCCCGCCTGGCTCCACCAGCCTTCGCTCGCTTCGCGAGCTACGGCTAGGCAAGCCCTCGCGTAGCGAAGGCTGTCCCGCCCGCCATAGCCCGAAGGGCGACGGCGGACCTTCACCATAAATCTTCTACTTCCCCGTAAATCGCGGCGGCCGCTTCTCCATGAAGCTCGCCACCCCCTCGCGGAAGTCACTCCCGTTCAGCGCCACCAGCATCTCGCGATTGGCTTCGATCGTGGCTTCGGCCAGCGTCTGGAACGGCACCTCGTAAAGCTGCCGCTTGATCACCGCCATCGCACTCGGCGAGACGAAATCGGCGAGGTCGCGCGCATAGGCATAGGTTTCCTCGCGCAGCTTCTCGGGCGAGCACAGCCGGTTCACCAATCCGATCCGCAGTGCCTCATCGCTCGAAACACGCCGCGCCGACAGCAAGAGATCCATCGCGTTGGCATGGCCGACGATGCGCGGCAGCATCCAGGAGATTCCATGTTCGGCGATAAGCCCGCGCCGCGCGAAGGCTGTCGTGAACACCGTGTTATCAGCGGCAAAGCGCAGGTCGCAATAGAGCGCGTGGACGAGGCCGATACCCGCCGTCGCACCGTTGAGCATGGCGATGACGGGCTTTCCGATCGACGGATAGAAGCCGTAGCGCGTCTGCCAGTCCGGGCGCCGGTTCATGTCGAACGGCGGCAGGTTCGATGCGCGCCTGACATCGTTGGGATCGAGCCCCTTCAATGCATCCATGTCGGCGCCGGCGCAGAAGGCGCGGCCCGCGCCTGTCAGCACGATGACGCGGACGTTCTCGTCGGCGCTGGATGCTTCCATCGCGTGGCGTACGTCGCGCTCCATGGTCGGCGTCCACGCATTCATGCGGTCGGGGCGATTGAGCGTGATGGTGGCGATCTTGTCGCTCACCTCATAGAGAATGTGTTCGTAGGCCATCGCGCTCTCCCGTTGTTTGCCGGCGCGTTCGCGCGCTCGTTGGCGGCGAGCCTAGCATATTCAGGGATCAGGCAAGGACTTCGTGCGTGTGCGCGATCACTCGGCGGCTTGCGCCAGCACCGGCCGGCGCGCCAGCCAGCCGCCGATGAAATGATCGAGCCAAGCGCGTTCGGCGGCATCGTACACGGCGCGGTCCGCGAAATGGTGATGCCGCTCGCGCGCACCGGGCGCGCTGAGGCCCTCGTAGCCGCGCGTGGTCCAGCAATGCATCATCGCGTAGGTCACGTCGGGATGGAACTGCACGCCGAAGGCATTGCCGGTGCGAAACGCCTGGATCGGAAAATCATCGCCTTCCGCCAGCAGTTCGGCACCGCGCGGCAACTGAAAGCCCTCGCGGTGCCAGTGATAGACCCGCTCGGGCCAGTCCGGGCAGAGCGCGCGGCCCGCCGCGGTCGGTCGGATCGGGTAGTAACCGATCTGAGTCAGCGCATCCGCGTGCGGCGCGACGCGTGCCCCAAGCTGCATCGCGAGCATCTGCGCGCCGAGGCAGATGCCGAGGAATGGCCGCTGTTCGCGGAGCGGAATTTCGATCCAGTCGATCTCGCGGCGGATGTAATCGTCGGGATCGTTGGCGCTCATCGGGCCGCCGAAGACCACGGCGCCGGCATGTCGGTCGAGTGTTTCAGGGAGGGGATCGCCGAAGCGGGGCCGACGGATGTCGAGGCGGTGGCCGAGCGTGCGCAGGGCATTGCCGACGCGGCCGGGTGTCGAGGATTCCTGGTGCAGGACGATCAGAACCGGCAACCGGGCTTCCGAGGCAGCGGCGCCCGGCGCCCTCTTTCGGAAGGGCACCAGTTCTGCGCCACCAAACCTGTCCGTCCGGAACGACATGGCCTTTGCGAGTGCTATCGGTTCAGCTCGCCAGCATAGCTAAGCGAAGGTTAACATCGTGTGAGTTCGCGCACACACGCCCCGAAACTCACGCCAGATGTCGAAGCAAGCTCCGGGCCACTACGGATGTTGGGAGTTTTCTTCAGTGCCGCTGCCGCTGAAACCGGCTGGTGGCGAACAGGATGAAGCCGCGCGGCAAGAAACGCAGCGCGAACGGCACGATCTTGGTGCCGAGGCCGGGCAGCACTGCCCGCTTGTTGGCCATCAGGCCGCGATAGGCTTCACGTGCAACCTCGGCGGCAGAGACATTGAGGAGGGCGGTGTCATGTCCGGAGCCGACGCCGGCGCGCGCCTGGAATTCGGTGGGCACCGGACCCGGGCAAAGCACAGTGACGCGAACGCCGCGCGGTGCGAGCTCCGCCCGCAAGGCTTCGGTGAGGGAAATCACGTAGGCCTTGGACGCGTAATAGACGGCCATGCCCGGGCCGGGCAGGAAGCCGGCGACCGATCCGACATTGAGCAGACCGCCCTTATTCCGGATGAGCTGATCGGCAAAGCGCAGCGACAGGTCGGTCAGCGCCCGGACGTTGACGTCGACGATGCCGACCTGCTCGTCGCGGTCGCGCTCGACGGCATCGCCGAACACGCCGAAGCCGGCATTGTTGACGAGATGATCGAGCTCGACGCCTTCAGCCGCAAGCGCCGCGGCGATCCTGTCGCCGGCGTCCGTTTCCTGAAGATCGCAGGCAATCACGATCGGCTTCTTGCCGCACTTGGACGAAAGCTCGTTCGCGAGCGCCTCCAGCCGGTCAGCCCGGCGCGCCGTCAATGCGAGGCGGTGTCCGTTGGCGGCAAACACGCGCGCCAGCTCCGTGCCTATCCCCGCCGAGGCACCGGTGATCAACGTTACCCGCTCAGTCACGATCCAAGTCTCTTGATCAACGTCTCTTGATCCATGTCTGTTGATTGAAGTGTTTTGGCCCCGCAATGGTGGAACGAGAGCATAGGCCGCGCGCGACATGCAAGCGGCGGTGGCAGCATGGCTGCTTGAACGGGCGACGGGGCCGCAGGAAAGCCGCGGAATTTGCAGGTGAATTCGCCGCCGGCGCGGCCGCGATGACATTAAAGTTTCGTCATGTGCTCGATAAAACGGGCAAGCCGCCGGAGCTGAAACGGCTCAGCGGCCGAGGGCGTCGTCCCTGACCTGACCACCATTCCGGCCACCGGCATGCTCGGCAACGGCATGCTTCAGGTCGATCCGGTCGCGCTGGGAGATGCCGAGCAGGTCGGAGGCGCGCCAGACCACGTTGTCCTCGAACTCGGTGACCTCGCCATCGGCATAGACCAGCTCCCACATCATCCGGACGATGCGCTTGCGGGCTTCTTCATCGAGCGAGCGCATGATGACGCTGGTGAAATGATAGAGATCGACCGCCTCGCCCTCGACCTGAGTGGCATCCGCGATCAGACGATCGGCGGTGCCGCGATCCAATCCAAAATGGCTTTCGATCAGGCTGTGCAGCTTGCGCTGCTCGGCCGCCGTCGGCGCACCATCCAGCGAGACCACGTGGACCAGCAACGCGGTCGCCGCCAGCCGATAGTCGCTCTCGTCGAATGCGCGATTCTGGTCATGCGGGGCGACAATGTCGGCGATGAATTGGCGCAGGCCGTCGAGCATATGGGGTCCTACCGAAATCGATGAAGCCGCGAGACGCGCGGTGGCTACCAGCATTATATGGGCGCGAAACTCAACCGGCGCAACGTGCGTCAGTTCCGCGCGCTGCATTACGTTTCGGCAATCTGGGCGCTGTTGTCGACGTGCAAGTGCCAACCAAGCCCCCGGCTGTCGTCCCCGCCTAGTGCGCAATTGCGCACGGGCGCGGGGACGACAGCGGAAATCCTTCACGGAATCTCGTACACCACCATTTTGTCGGCGATGCCGCGCAGCGCGGCCTGTTTCTGGATCGGTCTGATCTCGCGCTGCTGGAGGATTTCGGCGACCGCGGGCGCATCCAGCACCGGCCCGGTGATGTGGATCTCCTGCGCGGTCGACAGGCTCTGCACGCGCGCGGCGATGTTGACGGTCTGGCCGAAATAATCCTGCCGCTCGTTGAGCATGACCGCGAGGCACGGGCCTTCATGGATGCCGATCTTGAGAACGAGATCGTTGGCGCCACGCTGCTTGTTCAATTCATCCATGGCTGCGCGCATGCGTAGTCCCGCGGTGATTGCGTGCTCAGGTTTGATGAAGGTCGCCATGACGGCATCGCCGATCGTCTTCACAACCGCACCCTTCTCGGCGGCAATGATCTCCAGCAGCGCGCGAAAGTGCGCGCGGACGAGGTCAAAGGCACTGAGATCGCCGACCCGCTCGTACAGCGCCGTCGACCCCTTCAGATCGGTGAAGAGGAAGGTCAGCGACGTGATCTTCAATCGCTGGTCGACATTGAGATTGTCGGCCTTGAAGACATCGCGGAATGTCTGATTGGACAACATCCGCTTGGCGGTCAGGATCGGCTTGCGCTTGCCGATCATCTCATGCAGCGCGTCGGCGGCAATCCAGACCGAGGGCAGTACGCGATTGTCTGATTGATTCTCGAGCGTGAGGCGCAGCGGCCCGGGACGCATCACCGTGGTTCCCGTGGGCGCCTCCAGCTTGTTGAACATGATCGAAAGCTGCTGCCGTTCGCTGGTCGGCTCGCCCTGAACGTCCAGGAAATGAGCAGAATGGGTGACAGGCTCGAAGATGATGATGAACTGGCCGGGCAGGTTCAGCGAGAGGATCGCCTTTTCGCCGGCAGGCAATTCGAGTGCTTCGAGCGTCACTTCGTTGATCAGGCGCGCAAACGATTCCTCGTTGATGTCGACGCCGGAGCTCCAGAACATCTGCCGCACATACTCCCAGATCGGCAGCGTGTCGGGATCGTGAGCCCCGATGCGGCGGACTCGCGGACTGACGGTGAAAGCGACCTCGACCATCTCGTCGACGGACGCCTCGTATCCAGCTGCACAGAGTGCGCAATTGTAATCCTCGTGCTTCAGCGATTTCAACGTCGCATGCGCACCCAAGACTCCGCCGCAGCCGGGACACAGCACGTTCCAGCTCATGTCGAACAGGCCGAGCCGCGAGGCGTGCAGGAATCCGGAAATGACCTTCTCCTGATCGAGCCCGGTACGGTCGGCAAAATCCAGCGCATTGATGCGGTTGAGATCGCGATCATGACCATGGGCGATCAGCTGCGCGATGGCCTCGACGACGGCCGAATCGGCGGTCTGCTTCAGAACGGATAACTGGGCCTGGATGTCGCTCATGACAGGACTCTGCTGGTTGAATCGCGCCATCGACCAGGCGAGCGCCTGTCACCGACGCGTGATGCGGAACATAGGTGAGTGGTCCGGCTGGGTCGTGACGACACCATGCGGGATCACGGGAATGCGGTCGGCCAATTCGACGCGGAACGCACCGATCAGGCGCGCCAGCGCCAGCACGGATTCGGCCTGCGCGAACGGCGCGCCGATGCAGACGCGCGGCCCCGCGCCGAACGGCAGATAGGCGAAGCGGTCGGGCGGCTCCTTCGACATGAAGCGCTTGGGGATGAACGCGTTCGGCTGATCCCACAGCTTCTCGTGCCGGTGTAAGAGCCACGGTGCGATCATGATGATGTCACCCTTGGCGATCTCGACGCCGGCGGCATTGTCCTTCTCGCGCGCGGCCCGCGCGATCAGGAAGGCGGGCGGATAGAGCCGCATGGTCTCATCGATCACGGCACGGGTGAATTTCTGGCGATCGATGTCGGCCATGCTGTCGAGATGCTCGCCGCTTGTCTCGGACGCCACCTCCTCCTGGGTCTCCGGATCGAGCGCGAGCAGATAGAGTGCCCAGAACAGCGCGGTCGCGGTGGTTTCGTGCCCGGCGAGGATCATGGTTGCGACTTCGTCGACGAGCTGCTCGTCGGAAAAGCCCTTGCCGGTCTCGGGATCGCGCGCCTCGTCCATGAGATCGAACAGGTCGCGCGGCGGCGCGCCGTCCTTCTTGCCGACCTTGCGCCGCTCGGCGATCAGCATCGCGACGAATTCGGTCCAGCGCTTGCGGAATCGCGCTCGCGCAAAATCCATCGGGCTCGGCCAGGATACGGGCAGCACCATATCGAGAAAATACGGCCGTCCCAATCGCGCGGCATATTCCATGATGAAGTTGCGCAAGGTCGTGCCATGCCGATCCATGCCGAACGAGAACATGGTGCGCCCGGCGATCTCGAGCGTCATGCGCTGCATGATCTCGCGCAGATCGACCGGGTTGCCTGTTTGCGCATCTAGCTTCGCAATGGTCTCGTCGAGTACGGCCGTCATGTGCGGAACGAGGTTTGCGGTCGCGCGCGGCGTGAAGGCCGGTGCCAGCGTGCGGCGCTGAAACGTCCAGGAATGCCCTTCCGCAATCAGGAGGCCGTCCCCGAGCACCGGACGCAGCATGCGGATGCCGGCCGGCGTGCGCGAATAATTCTCGTAGTTGCTGAGCAGGACATGCCGGATCGCATCCGGCTGGTTCAGAATAAAGCTGTCGCGGAGGAAAAAGCGGCCCTTGATGACCTCTTCCTCATAGGCGCGCTGCCCCCAGGTTGCGATCATGTTGTGCCGGATCACGGCAAGCCGGCCAAAGAACGACATGTCGTCGGGCGCACGCGGCGGTGCCGGAGGGATGATGGGCCGACGCACGCTGGCGATATTCATGGCTCCCTCCCGAGAGGTGACGCAGGCAAATAGCTAGTAAGTCAATTCGGCAACCGCAATCCTGTTCTCGGCGGCCGGCCAGGCGCGGGCCACAATCCGCTCTTCGCCGAACTGAGCCACGATGTTACGCCCGATTTCGCTGGCCGGAAGGCGCAGTGTTGCTGTCGAATCCGTAGGCACGCCCGGCTTGACGTCGGCTGGCTCCTTGCCGTCGAGCAGCACCACATCCCGCGGCAGGCCGAAATAGCCGCGCGGTCGCGACATGATGAGGACCGCACCGGCGTCCTTGTCTGCCGGTCCGAGCGGGCGCGCGGGGCGCAAATGGACGAGGTCGGACGAGCGCGGGAATGGCGAGCGATAGATGTGCGTCGTCGGCGCGTCCGGCGACGTCAGCACGAATTCGAGCGACCAGGAAGGATCGACCTGCACCGGTCCCCAGCGTCCGTCGGCGCCGGTCTTGGCGCTGTGCACCGCGCCGCCATTGCGCTCACCGGTATCAGGGTCGACGCGGAATATTTCGACGGTTGCACCCGCGACCGGACGATTGGTCGGCACGCCGCCGGGCGTGCCCGTGACGAGGCCGCCCAGCCTGACGCTCTGCTCCGGCACGATCGCGATCCGGACGGGCTCACGGCCGGCGATGAATTTGTAGATCTCGCGGAAGGCGCGCGGGTGAAACGCCAGTTCGCGATGGTCGAGCGCGCCGAGCACGAGATTGGTGGCGCCCTTCAGCTCTGGGCCTTCTGCGGTGATGCCGGTCGGCATGCCGGGCTTGCCGATGAAACGGCCGTCGGGTTGTGCATATTTGTCCATGCCGTCGCTGCGCAAGGTGAGGAAGGCAACGCCCGGTGTCACCTCGCTCTCGCCCTCGTTCAGGCCGCGCAGGAACGCGCCGCGACCGTTGAACTCGCTGTTGGGCTGATCGTCGGTTGCGAACACGCCGTGATTGGGCGTGCCGCACAAGACGGCATGGCTGACATCGCCGGCCCCGCCGTTCTTGATGACGTTGCGGATCGCATAGCCGCCGCGCGAGCTGCCGACCAGCGCCACGCGAGGTGCTCCGGTGCGGCGTTTCAATTCCGCGATGGCAGCAGCGAGCTCGCGGCGCTGATCCTCGGTCGAGGAGCGGTTCGCCTCCTCGACCTTGTCGTCCGTCCTGGCAAGAGGATCGGTGAAATTGATCGCCATCATGCGATCTCGTGCGATGGCGTTGGATTCCATCCGCCACAGGGTCGTGATCCAGAGCGCGTCGTAATCGCCATTGCCGTGGACGAACAGGATCGGCGGCACCTCGCCATCCGGCGCCGCCTGGGCCAGCGCGCCCTTCCGCAAGCTCGCAACGGCGAAAGGCAGGCTGCCCGCCCCCTGCAAGATCATCCGTCGCGACAGCTTCATCTGTTCCTCCCGGCGAAACCTTAGGTCTTTGCACCGCTTATACCGGCCTAAGCACTGGACAGCGAAGGACTTTCGCGGGCATCACTGACCTTTGCCGGAATCGCCCAAAACGACGTCTGCCAGCCCAATATGGAAGGGGATATGACCGAGCAGCCGAACCGCCAGAAAATTGCGGCCGACGGCATCACCGCGCCGCTGCGCTACACCGTGTTCCGTCGCATCTGGCTGGCCAGCCTGCTCTCCAATCTTGGCCTCCTGATCCAGGGCGTGGGCGCGGCCTGGGCGATGACGCAGATGGCGGCCTCGGCGGACAAGGTGGCGCTGGTGCAGACCGCGCTGATGCTGCCGATCATGCTGATTTCGATGCCGGCCGGTGCCATCGCCGACATGTATGACCGCCGCATCGTGACGCTGATTTCGCTGCTGATTGCGCTGACCGGCGCAACCGCGCTGACGGTGCTGGCCGGACTCAATCTCATCACGCCGGAGACGCTGCTCGCCTTCTGCTTCGTCGTCGGCAGCGGCAATGCGCTGTTCGGACCGGCCTGGCAATCCTCGGTCAGCGAGCAGGTGCCGCCCGACGCATTGCCGTCGGCCGTCGCGCTGAACGGCATCAGCTACAACATCGCGCGCAGCTTCGGCCCCGCGGTCGGCGGCGTCATCGTCGCCGCACTCGGCGCGGTCGCGGCGTTTGCCTGCAATGCGGTGCTCTATCTGCCGCTGCTGGTGGTGCTGCTGCTCTGGCGGCGCAGCACCGAGCCGTCGCGCCTGCCGCGGGAAAAGCTCAACCGCGCCATGGTGTCCGGCTTCCGCTACATCACCAATTCGCCGCCGATCAAGATCGTGCTGCTGCGCACGCTGGTGATGGGCCTGATCGGCGGCGCCATTATGGCACTGATGCCGCTGGTCGCCCGCGACCTGCTGCATGGCGGCGCGCAGACTTACGGCATCATGCTCGGCGCCTTCGGCATGGGCGCCGTGATCGGTGCGCTCAACATTCACGAGCTGCGCAAGCGCATGAGCGGCGAAGCCGCGATCCGCGCCTGCACCATATCGATGGCGTTCGCGATGGCCGCGCTTGCCGTCAGCAGGGAGCCGGTGCTGACCGCGGCGGCGCTGGTGCTCGCCGGCGCAGTCTGGATGGCGGCGGTGGCGCTGTTCAACATCGGCGTCCAGCTCTCGGCGCCGCGCTGGGTCGCCGGCCGCTCGCTCGCCGCGTTCCAGGCCTCGATTTCAGGCGGCATCGCGATCGGCGCCTGGGGCTGGGGCCATCTCACCGACTACGCCGGCGTCGAGATCGCGCTGCTGGTTGCCGCTGGCTTGATGCTGATCTCGCCGCTACTCGGGATCTGGCTCACGATGCCGCGCGTCGGCGCGCGCAATGAAGATGCCGACGTGCTGGCCGATCCCGAGGTGAAGCTGTCGATCACCGGGCGCAGCGGCCCGCTGGTGGTCGAGATCGAATACCGCGTCGCCCAGGAGAATGCGCGCGCCTTCCACAACGTGATGCAGGACGTGCAGCTCTCAAGACAGCGCAACGGCGCCTATGGTTGGTCGATCGCCCGCGACATCGCCGACCCGGAATTGTGGACCGAGCGCTATCACTGCCCGACCTGGTTCGATTATCTGCGTCAGCGCAACCGCTCGACCCAGTCCGAACGCGCGCTGCATCAGCAGGCGATCGATTTCCACATCGGGCCCGAGCCGGTGCGGATCCGCCGCATGCTGGAGCGTCCGTTCGGCTCGGTGCGCTGGAAGGAAGAGACGCCGGATCGCGCAAGCGCCGAGGTGCTGCCGGTGGTCGCGACCGCGGCGGGAAGCAGCACGTAGGTCTCGGCTGTCGTAGCCCGGACGGAGCGAAGCGCAATCCGGGGCCGCACATGCCGATAGATTCCCCGATTTCGCTGCGCTCCGTCCGGACTACGGGAAATACTACTGCCCGTGCTCCGTCAGCACCTTGTCGCAGGCCTTGCTGAGACGGGAGCGGTTCTGCTTCAGGCAGGCGAGCACCGCGCCATCGCCATTGTTCATCACCGCGCGGCAGTGGCGCGTGACATCGCGCGCACAGGCATCGTGTCCGGGCTGCTGTTGCGCGGACGCAGCCGATGCGCACAGGAGCAAAGGAAGCATGAAAAGAAATCTGGTCATCGCGTAATGCCTCTTACCCGGAAGAATGAGCGGGCGAAGCTAGTGCGACGATCCCTCAGCCGCAACGGCTTTATTGGCAGCAGACATTTTCGCCGCCACGTGGCCCCGGCTTGACGCCGGGGCGCATCGCGAGGGGAGCTCGTCAATCGCAACGCTTGCGGCGTCGCACGGTCTCTTACTGACTGTCCTGCGCGTCAGCGACCTTGCGTGAGGCGCCCTTGGCGAGGTCCTTGTCCATCACCGCGCGGCAGCCGGCGCTCAGGTCCGAACGATGCTTCATCATGCACGCCGTGATCTTCGGGATGTTGGGGATTTCCGACGAGCACAGGCGGAAGGCATCGCCCGTGCACATCTGCTGCGCTTCGGCCGAGAAGGCGAAGCTCGAGGTGGTCGACACGATCGAGACGATGGCGGCAAAGCCCAGCGCCAGGCTGGTGTCACGAATTTTGGCCGAGAAAGATTTGGTCATTTGAAGCTCCCATTGGCACCGCGGAAGGCGGGCCCGTTGTTGATGGGAACTACGATGCTCCGACAAAACAGTTTGCACTGTGATGACGGTCACGGGCCGCTCGTCCTCTGTGACATCGGTCACTTTGGCGCACCCGTCTGAAATTCCTCCGCAACCGCTGTCGCGTTGGTGTCACGTTAACTGTTCCTTCGCATTAATGGCTCGTCGCGCGGGAAATTCCGCAAGTTTGGTTGCGTCATTGGAAAGAGTAGCGATGCGTAATGCGTTGGGCCTGATGCTGGCCAGTGTCCTTGCGGCGGTCGTGATCGCCGCCGGCGGTTGGTTTTATTATTCCTTGCGCGCCGATCAGGGCGCGCCCAAGACAGTTGCCGCCCGTGCCGCCGATCGGCTGCCGGCACCGGCGAAACTCGCCGCCAAGGACGATGTCGAGACCACCGCCACGGTCGCGGCCAAGCCGGCAACGCTTGCTCAAGCAACGGCGCCTGCGCCCGCCCCGGTCATGCCGGTGCAGCCGAAGCAGGCCTGCGCCAATCCGAACGCGCTCGGCGTCTCCCGCGTGGTCGAGATCGACACCACCGGCGGCCCCGGCTTCGGCTTCGATCACTTCAAGCAATTCGACTTCCTCACCGACAAGGAGGTCGTGCTGACCTTCGACGACGGTCCCTGGCCGGTGAACACGCCCGCGGTGCTGAAGGCGCTCGCGGATGAATGCACCAAGGGACTGTTCTTCTCGGTCGGCAAGCATGCGACCTATCATCCGGAAATCCTGCGCCAGGTGCTGGCCCAGGGCCACACGGTCGGCACGCACACCTGGTCGCACGTCAATCTGAACGGCAAGAAGATGACCGAGCAGATGGCCAAGGACGAGGTCGAAAAGGGCATCAGCGCGGTGAAATACGCGCTCGGCACCGACCCGGCGCCGTTCTTCCGCTTCCCGCAGCTTCAACACAATCCTGCGATCGTGACCTATTTCGGCACCCGCAACGTCGCGATGTTCTCGACCGATATCGACTCCTTCGACTTCCGCAAGGGCGCCACGCCGGAGAAGATCATCGAGACCGTGATGGGAAGGCTCGACAAGCTCGGCAAGGGCATCATCCTGATGCACGATTTCCAGAAGCACACCGGCGAAGCCATGCCGGCGCTGCTCGCGCGGCTGAAGGCCGGCGGCTACAAGGTCGTGCAGATCAAGGCCAAGACGACCCTTCAGTCACTGCCGGAATATGACGAGGCGTTGCTGAAGGAGTTGAAGGTGCCGACCGCGAGCACGAGCCTGCGTCCGATATCGAGCGTGGTGCAGACGGTTTCGCAGTAAGCGCGACACCGCTTCAATATGCGCATGGCCGGGCTTTCGCCCGGCCATTTGCTTTTGAGATCGACGATCGCTTACCAGTAGATGCCGTGGCGATGCAGCTCGCTGATGATGCGGCGCTCGGTCGATTCGCGTTTGTGCTTCGCCTTCGTTGCGCTTGCGGTCTTCGCCGGCTTGGTTGTTGCGACTGGAGCTGAGGCCGCCGTGGCCGCGGTCGGAGCGATCGCCGCGGCGGGCGCAGGGGTCGCAACAGGCGTCGTAACAGTGGTGGCAACGGCCGGCGGACGGTCGACATATTTCGGTGCTTCGGTGGCCGGCGCGACTTCGCTAAGCTGTGTGGCCGTGCTCGTTGTCGCGGCCACCTGCGGCGCGGAGGCCTGCTCGCTCACCGCAGACAGCGACAGACTGCGGTCGCCCGCATGGGCAGATACCGAAGCCAGCACCATGGCGGCAACCAGAATGATCTTGCGCATGTGAAATCTCCCCGTGTTTGCGTAACCGGGACATTACGGAGCTTGCGTTGAGGACGATGTGACCGGGATCACTCAGGCTGCGGCGCGATTCGAAGCTGCGCACGTTCCTCCCGGCCGGATGCCCCGGGGCCAAACGGTTTGTAACGATTGGATGATCTGAGCGCTGGTGCCGCAAGAGGGATTCGAACCCCCGACCCCGTCATTACGAAACACGCATTCGGGCCTCTCAGCGTCAAACGGCGGTTAACGATTCTGGGCGATTCTGCTGTGATCACAATAGGTTCGTTCGGTATCGTTTGACAGCGTTGGCCACACCGACTAACGCTTCCGGCAGCGGATTTTCCTACCCCGGACCTACCCTGATGAACCGCCCCAGATTCTTGACCAAGGATACTGCCGCCGAAGCCAAGGGCGATCCGCGCGGCCGTTATGAGATCAGAGATAAGAAGATCATAGGCCTTCGGCTTTCGGTGACACCTACCGACCAGAAATCTTGGGTGCTCCGGTACATGCGCGATGGCCGCTATCGGAAGCTGACGCTGGGCAGATATTCAGAGGCGCTTGGGTTGGCTGAAGCCCAACGCATCGCCAATCGCAAACTGCGGGAGGTCGCAGACGGCGCCGATCCGGCGGCAGAGAAGGCGGAGGCGCGGCGCAAGGCCGCTGCCGGGATCGATGCATCCCAGCTGTTCCCTGCCGCGTGGCAGGCGTGGAAAGACGCCCCGAAGCCGAAGAGCCGCAATCAGAAGGGATGGCGCCAATCCACCGGAGACCGCGTTGATCGGCTGTACGAGACCCGCTTCGGACCTGTGTGGGGCAAGCGCCGGCTCACCGAGATCGCCAAAGCGGACGTAACCACTCTGCTCAACCCGATCGCACGGAAGCACCCGCATAGTGCCGCGCGCATGCTCAGCGTGCTCTCGACGTTCTTCAATTGGTGCGTCTCGCAGGGGCGGTTAGAGCGCTCCCCCTGCGATGGAATCGACAAGGCAAAGGGTAACAAGCGCCGCCGGAAGCTCACCGACAGCGAGTTCAAATGGCTTTGGAAGGCTTGCGATCGCGAGCCGTACCCAATGGGCTATCTGGTCAAGCTTCTGATCCTGACACTGGCGCGACGTACCGAGGGCTCAGCAATGCGCGCCCGGGAAATCCACAAGAGTAATCGCCGCGTGTGGATCATTCCGGCGGAGCGGGCCAAGAACAACCGGGAACACGAAGTTTTCCTAACCGATGCGATGCTCGCGCTTTTGGACGCCATCCCTCGCGTCAAGAACAAGGCGGGCTTCATCTTCTGCACCAACGGTGAGAGCCCATTCACTGGTTACAGCAAGGCGAAGAAACGCCTAGATGCGGCCATGCTGGAGATCGCCCGTGAAGATGATTCAGACATAACCTCAATTCCAAATTGGACGTTGCACGATCTCCGGCGATCCGGCGCAACGCGCATGCAGAAGCTTGGCTTCACCACCGAGACGGTCGACGGTTGCCTGAACCACGCTGACGATGACGCCTATAAGCAGCATGACTTCGAGGACGAGAAGGCTCGCGCCTTCGACGCTTGGTCGCGCGAGGTGCTGCGGCTCGTCACTTGATAATGACGGGCTTATTCTCGACTAGCTTCACGCGGGAATTGTTGAGCTGGATTTTCGAGACCCTTCGGGATCAGCCAGCTCGAACGATGACGCGAAAGTAATAGGGCCGGCCTTGATGCAGTCGGCGCTTCGGGTTTGGGATTGCCCGGCCTTCGCGATATCTCGATCCGGTGCCATTGTCCTAGACCGCGTTAGATAGCGACGTGTCGCCGAACAGGATGGCGTCTAGCTCTGGGTCCTGGTCCGGCCCTTGCAGACGAACCCATGGCTCGTGCTGCAACTCGACTTCACTGGGTCGTGCGCGGCCGTTCATGCGAGAGCTTCGCGCAACGCGGTTATTGAGCGCGCGGGCCAGCGTCGCCGCCGTGTCACGGTCGAGATAGTCGGTGACGGCTTCCAGCGGCGCTTGTTCGATCAACGATGCAAGGAAGGCATCTTCAAATGCAGAGGAGTCCGGATTAGCGCCGTTAGTCGCCTTGTAGGCTTCATAGATCGCGCTATCCAATAGGCTGCAAAGCCATTCGGGCACATCGTAAGAAAAACGGGGGAGGGGGCAACTCCGCATTTCACGCTCCTAGTAGGTCAGAGAGGTCGTCGCGATTTCGCGCGTAGCCACGCTCGACGGACCCGGTCCGCCGGTCTCGCACGGCAACCCAGCCCAACTTGCGCATAGCGGCTGCGATGCCCTTACCGTCGTTTTGGCGACTTGAAGGAACACGATCGGTCACCTGCTTTGCTGAGACCCAAATCTCTGCATCAGTGATGAAGGCGGCGGCCTTGGCTTCGTCGCCGATCGTCAGAAGCTTGCCGCCGTTGTGATCCGCGACCGAGACCTCAGCGCCGTTTGGGGCGACCTTGTCCTGCAACATTTTCAGCGCGGCTGCGTCGACATCTGAGAGGGTATCTGCAAGCGGGTCAACCATCTCGCGTCGAGCCGCTTCGCCACGCGCCTCCACTTCAAGTGCCTTGTCGAGATACAGCGGCATGGCGAGATCGTAGGCGACTACAGCTTCAGCTAACAGTTGATCGCGGTCGCGCTGAAGCGCCGCGATGTCGACATCACCAACGCGGACAGGCCACCATCGGCGCTGATCTCCGGGATTCAGGTATTCGACCAACTCGCCAGTGGTTGCATCAGTGTTGAACGTGCCGATAAAGACGCACGTCCGCGGCTGCTCTGTTACAAAATGAGCATAGGCGGCGCGAGCGCGTTCAGTCTGCTTGGTGACGAAATTTTTCAACGCATATTGATCTGCCTTTCGCAAGCCAGCCAGTTCAGCCAGCTCATAGAACCATTTGCCAGTCGTGAGTTCCTGTTGCTTGCGTTCGTCCTCGCCGAGAATTTTGGATTCCGAAAAGTTTTCGTCCCCGTCAAATGTGCCGTTGGCGAGTATTCGCACCGCGCTCGACTTGCGCGCGCCTTCTGGACCTTCGAGCACGAGCACGTGATCATATTTGGTGCCGGGCTTCATGATACGGGCAACCGCCGCAGTCAGCACGATCGCACCTTGCGCTCGCACAAGCGGCGTATCCTTCACCCCGAGATACGTCGTCAGCCATGTGTCGAGCCGGGGCGTCCCGTCCCAGCGATTGCTTTTCAGGTAGTCTTTAACCGGATGGAATTGGTTCTCTTCGCATTCACGGAGAAGGCCGCTCCGATATGCCTTTTCACTGAGTTCATAACCGGTCATCTGCCAACCGATCTCTACCAGCTTTCGCACAACATGATCCTGAAGCTTCCCGCCGAATTGCGAGAGCGCCGAGCCATTGACGAGATATTCCTGATGAAAGACATCAAGACGGCAATCCAGTCGCAATGCCTGTATGACTGCAACCGCGTTGAGCTGGGAGTTTTTGTCGGGTTTGCCCTTGCCAATGATCACAGGCCAGTTGATCGGCAACGGCTCGATGGGATTAATGCGCGAGCCTTTCGGCACGACGATGGCATTGGCCGCAGCATCAGCCTTGGCCAATTCTTCCTCCGTCGGTCTCTTGCGGCGAGCCATGGGTGCGGTTCCTTACTGGCGGGGGCGCCGGTAGGTCACGCCGCGGAGCGTGACGAGATTCTTGCCGGCACCTTCGTCAGCCTCAGCTTGCCGACGTGACGCGAAATACTTTCGTGTTGAGATTTTGTGTCGGCCTTGCGCCAACTCAAGGGCGGCGCGAGCGTCAAGGAGCTCTCGGGCTGTGATCGCTGTGATGAGTTCGAATTGTGCTTGGTCCACCTCGTCGCGCAGGCGTTTGGCATCCTGGTACCGAGGCGTCTGCTTGCTGAGTTCAAGCTTTCGCAACAGGTGCCACATCCGATCGCGCAGCGCGACCTGATACATCACTTCAGCGTCTTGGCGTTCGAGGCGCCAGTCAGGCAGGCGCGCGCATTGGTCGAGCTTGTCGCCCAGCTTGGCAATCTGAGCCGACGCAAGGGGCGCTGGTGCGTCACAGCAGCGAGGCAACGGCCCCCAAAAATAGAGGTGGCCATTGAGGAGGAGTTTCGATGGTTCACGCATGAGCAGCGCTCCTTGTTGCGAGTGAAGGATGCCGCAGCGGAGGCACATCAAGACGCGCGAAAACATCGCGCCACTGGATCAGCGGCGACGACATTTCGGTTGAATCGAATCTAGTTTTCGTGTATGAGAGCAGCACGTTCAATCCACCGTCTTGAGCGTCACGCCAACGGGCTTCGCGAAAAGCCGCCGCGGCACAAATTCGGACTTCACGAGAGCCCTTACCGGAGATCAGGCCGGTGGGGCTTTTCGTTTGGGTCCAGAATTCCGCTTTCGGAATGAAATGCTGCTCGACCTGCCGCTCTGTGAGCTGGCGCGCGAGGGCCTATACCCGCCCGGCGCATGGTGCGACCGCTGTTGTCCTTATAGTCCGATTTCGGGCGAAAGTCACCTCTGTTACCGCTTGTGGAAAGGAATTTCATTAGATGTCTCATAGTGATACGAGGAATTGTCGCAGATCAGGACAGCCGCTGTATCAAACTGGACATGTGGGCACGCTTCCTAGTTGCGGGGTCAAATCGGACCGAATCTTTAGTTTAATGGGCCGCTCCGGCTTGCAGCGGCGGCCGTGGATTCGTTTTTCGGAGGTCCCGGCTGTCTGGTGAAGGTGCGCCGACGGTCCCTCCGCGGACTCCGCTGAGTCGTGGCGCCCCGGTCATGCTTGCCCTCTGTTCCGGCCGGTAGAGTGCTTCGGGCGCGTCCAAACGATTGGCGCGTCTTCCGACTTTGGCTTCGCGGTGAATTCCGAATCGGACACTGCGCCCGCCCACGCTTCGGCAAGCCGCTCGCGCCACGGTTCGAAGGCCTCGCCTAGACGTTGCGTGACGCACGCGAAAGCCTCGTGCTCGTCGGGTGGCGAAGCCAATCCCATTGCATTAGCAAACTCGCGTGCATTCGCCAGCGCGGGCTCTTGCGTCGCTTCATCGGTCTCGACGAACATGACGAGATAGGCAGTCGGGCCGGCCGCAAGAAACGCTTGTTGCTCTGTCAAGAGAAATTGGCCATTCGGAGCATGCTCTGGCACGATCAGCGATCCGCCCGATGCAGCTGCGTCAGCTTCGTCAGAGTCGGCACCGGGGCTCACGAGGTTATCGAAGAGGTCGGTCATAGAATTTTGACTCCGCCCTCGCGGGGCTGTCCGGGGCCCACGCCGTCTTCAAAGTTGTCGACAGCGCCGGTCGTTCGCACAGGTGCTGAGCGAGTGGCGCCGGGTCCGGCTTTGAGCCTACCTAACAACTCACGCTGTAGCTCGGTCAATCCTTGCGCGGGAGTTGGAGGCGGCGGCGGTTCGGGCTTAGCCTGCACGACCGGTGCGGGCTCTTCCTGCATGACTGGGTCCGGCCCGACTGCTTCGAGTTCGGCGCCGAGCAGGTCGGAGAGATCGTCATCATCTTCATTGTCGACTGGCGATGGCGGTGTGAGCGCGGGCGCTTGCTGCACGACTTCCACCGGGACGGGCGCCTTTGGCTTCGGCTGACCGTATTCGTGGCGAATGACTTTCACGCCTGAAGACTTTTGATTGACCTCAAGCGTGCTTTTCGCTCCCCACGTCCTAGGATATTCCGACGCCAGAAAAGCGAGAACCGCGGCTACCGGAGGCTCGACGTGCTGTGTCTCCTTAATGAAGTTACCTTCTGCGTCCTTGAGATAGCGCGTTAGGATGCCTAGGTCTTCGAGGTCCTGATCCGAAAGATGATCGAGAGCAGGATCGCGGCGATAGATCGTACGTCCTTGGTAACGGCAGACCTCTTCCGTCCCGTGCAAAAGACGGTGCCGGAACCGATCCAAGATGCTCGCGCCGATAAGGCGCGTCGCCTGCTTCGCCGCGACGTGCAGCGGAATGGTTTCACCCATCCACTCGACATCGAATCCGGGCTCCCCTTTGGCGGAGGACGAGAGCCAGCTCCACACCGACGATACCGAGCAACGGCAGACCCTCGCAGCGGCAGCGATCGAGCCAGTCTCTGCGATTGCGGCGACAAGCTCCGCAAAGAACTCGGGACCTCTCTTCGTCATTAGCGAATGCCCCGCACCCGACGCACATTGCCGGTCACATCGCGACCGCCGCGGCGCGGTGCGCCCGCCATGACTTCGTCAAGCTTGCACCGATAAACATGGGCGACCGGTTCAACCACATTGCCGGTCGTAGCGTGCTCAGCGGCACGCCGAAGATGTTCGCGGATCGAATCTTCCACGCTCGGCGGAGCCGATCGGCGAGCGATCTCCTGATGAACATCGGCAAGCACCCTATTGGCCTGCTTATACCTCGCCTTCAGCTCGGCAACCGTTTGTATTTGACTCTGGACGGCGAGCGCTGCAACGGAGATCGCGTGAGCATGATCAACGCGCTGCTTAGGCGCCGGAGGATTGGAGCGCGTGATACCCTTAAGATCGGCGCGCGTAAGCTTCGGGTTCGAAGTCAACTGGCGAGCGACATCGAGACGGGGGAGACCATCTTCAGTCCAGTGATTGTCGTTCGATGGATTTAGATCGGTAAGAGCCATTGCTCAATTTCCTTCAGAACGGAGGACTTCACGAATTCGCGGCGATCACGGCTGCATGAGCTGTGCGGAAGTCCTGTGCGGAGCCCGCCTTCGCAGCGGCAATGGTTGCGGCATCCTCCGCGGCCTGAAACCGACGCAGCTCGCGCTCTGCTTCGTGCAGCTCGTCGCTAATCTCTTCGCAGTCCAGCGCAGCCGCCAAAAACCGGGTAGCGAGGTCTCGCTCTGTCTCGGGAAGAGCCAGAAGCTCTTCCGAGAGCTGATCGTCTCGCCTCACTCGCGATCCTGAAGCGTCGAATATATTTATCATGTTGTTATTCCTCGTTCGGAAGATGGGCGCTCGTTTCAGACAGGAGATCATCGACAGGCGCCGTCAGCGGACCCACCATGAGTTGGGTTCCGCCTACCTTCGAATAGTCCTTGGAGGAACCTTCGCTGCCGCATCGTCACTCCGATTGCGCATGCCGTGAGCCGGCGCGACTTCGGGGCGCGCATCGATCTTGCGAAGCTCCGGATTGCTTGCCACACCTTTCGCACAGACTTGCTCGTGTGCATCCGACAATGGCGGCGCGTAAGGCGACCGCTCCACATCCTGATCCGGTGTGAGCGATGACGGAGCGGCTGATTGGTTTCGGCCGTAGTCGGTGAGCGATATTTTAGCCATCGGTCTGGCTTCCCTGTTTGCGCGCGTTGTACATCGCCGCTTGAAGCGCGCCGCGCTGACGCTTGCTCTTCGGCATCTCGGGATTGAAAAATCCCGGTGCTTCCGTCCCGACGCTCGGCGCATCATGCCGACGAACCGGCGGGCGGCCGTTGCCGCGGCGTTCCTGCCGGGGCGGATTCCGTTTGTGCGACATCAATCGCTCCCTCGAATTGACACCGGATCGAGCACCCCTCGTGCCGATCCGGTGAAATTGGCCGACTATGACGCACGGGGAAGCTACGTCACGACCGGCCTATGATCCGCGCCGCCGTTCGGCGCGGATCAGCCCTTTAGTCGCGCCGCTTTCGAGCGCGACCGTTGTTCCTCAAAGCTCGCTGCACCCACGACCGCGACCCGCGCCGCTCTTGGCTTCAATCCCTTCCGGACGGCGGGCGCGAGATCGAACGCGATCCTTTGACCAACGCCAAGACGAGCCTTCTCGCTCTGGTCGACGAGAAAATCTGAATGCACGAACACATCGAACGCCAGCGCGTCGGGCTTTGCGAAGCCGAACGAGTTTTCCTCAAACCACTTCACGACGGTTCCGATCATGACCAACTCCAGAAGGCGCGATCCGTGCATTGCCACACGAACGGATCGGCCGCTTTGCTGTTGCCCTTGAACGCAACCCCCGTCGCGCCGAGCACGCCAAACTCCAGAAGCGCGGCTCGGTGCTGTTGGAGCGACACCGAGCCGGCTGTGCTCTGGCTGAGACCCTGCTAAGAACTCGCCAGTGCTAGGCCACTAAACGCGCCGACTCTTCACCGCGCCCGGCGCGTTGCGGTCGACGATCGCTGCCGGCGTTACGGTGCCAGCGGCGGAATCTGCATTACGATCGCGACAACCCGGGTTGATCGAGGCAGGCGCGAGAGCCTTGCCACGCGACGGGATGGCGACATTGCCGCCGGGAACGTGGCGCATGTGTGGGTGAGCTGTCGGCGGTGTGGGCGCCTTCGGCGCTCCATCCAACAATGTCGACTTGCGAATAGCCATAGCTCAGCGCCTCAAGGGTTGGCCACCGAGCGTGACGCCCGCCGACTTTGCCATGCTGACAGCCATTTTTGACGACATCCGGATGATCGAAGTCTGGGCCGCGATCCGATCGCCCTTGAACGACTCATGCCACGGGTTGTTGCGGGTCTCTGCGGTCGGCTTTTCGTCGCGATCTTTCTTTGCGGCAACGGAGCCGGGGCGTTTGCCGGGTTTCAAGCTTACGCCGTCGCTACCCCATCGCTCAGCCATTTCGAGAAACGCCGCGTGAGACCCCAGCTCTTTCGCGAGCTGACCGCGTGCGGTCAACGACGGATGCTCACCGAAAGCGGCTTCAGCGAGGACCGCAATCTCGTCAGCTTCAGCGTAGAAATAATGCGGTCGGGTTTGCTTCAGCGTCGCGATGGCTTCTTCGAGGCTCAAGCCTTTCCACGCAGGATCGCTCCCGCGATAGACCAACTCGCTCGACTCGCTCGCAGCGTCGTAGACGTGAACGAATTGGGGAGCGTGCTGATCGAGGAATTCGAGCGCCGCGCTGGGGCGCACTCCGGCGTCTCGCAGCTGTGCCTCAGCTTCGACGCGTGCATCACGATAGGTGTGCTCTACTGGCATTGGTCTTCCTTTCGTGCGCGCGGCGTGCGCGATTTGGGGGGCTGTCGCGGCTTCCAATGTTTGCGAACCCACTCCGCAAGATCGGCCGTCAACACGCGCACCGCGACGCCGCGTTGATAGGCCGGCAGCTCGTGCGAGCGGACCGCGTTCAGGACGTGGCGCTCGTGCACGCCGAGTAGTTCGGCCGCCTGCAAGAGACTCACTGCGATGGGTTGTGTTTCAACTTTGATCATGTCACCATTTTACATCCGCACGCTTGATGCGAACAACTGGCAGTTCCCGGCTGAATTACCCACCGGTTAGCCAGGCGTTCAGAGCTATAATTTAAGGGGGTTCCGTGCAAGACAGCCGGCATTCGCCGGCCGTTGGTCGTTGCGCCGCGAAGCGTTTCAGGCTCCCCGCAGCGGACATTCCGCAGTGGCGAACCTAGGTCAGGCGGTTCGAGAACTATTGCTCTGACAAGGGGGCGGTGTTGGGTTAAAAGCCGACATTGCAGCGGAGGCCGCGATAGGTCTGCTAAGGGCCAGAAGCTGACTTAATGATCTGCAAACCCTAATCGTCGGAGAGCTGCCAGCTAAGAGAGTCCTCGTGCGACTTTAGCGGGTATGTCGCCTTTCACCATTCGTTCCACCCTTATACTCATCCTCGTCGTCGGGGGCACGTCAAACGCCTACATGTTCCTCGGCCTCAGCCTCGTCGTGGTACTGATAGCGTTGAGCCTAGCCTGCCTTGTGTACGTTCCGGTCGCTAAGCGCTACGGATGGGGCAATGAGGGGCGTCTCACGAGACATCTCAGTCGTCCGCCATTCGAAGACGAAAGCCGCAGAGCCAGTTAAGCGCGAGAGCGTACGTACCTGAAGGAACAGCGATGACTGTTTCAGAGGAAGTCCGAGTTTGGCGGTTTCGAGTGCGAGGCTTTGCGGTTGCTGGAGCTGTATGTCTCGTCCTGATTTTCTTGCTGAAGATTCTCGATCCAACCGAGTTCGTGAAAAGCTTCATTCGTCCGCTTGTTCTGCTTGTGGTCTTCCTTTGGCTGTGCGGGCTATATTGCACGTACCGGTATTGGAAAGATTTTAGAGAAGATGAAATACGGCGCGGCGGATCAGAGGAAACCGCTCGCGCAAAATGGCATAAACTGCACCCGCCCCCCGGCTAGATGCTGGGTGGGCTGCTTTGGGTCAATCGCGTCCGTTTGTCCCTCAGCCAAGCACTTCAGGTCTGCCCCAGATCGCGCACTTGATCTTAATCGAAGCAGCTTCAGAAATTCCGTTAGTCACGTAAATCAGTTCCTCCGAGCAGAGCCGGTTGATGCACAACGTGCTTGTGAGAACTCCGGGCGCTTTTGCCACGCAGGTGTTGCCCACCGGCACTGAGACCGCTTTGGGTCAAAAGCGGGGCTTGAGGCAGGCGTCGTGGGGCGTCCGGTCTACTGCCGAAAGCCGACATCACACTAGGATCAGCATGGTTCGGCTAAGGGCCAAAAGTTGACTTACGCAGACCGCACTTATCGGGACATGGCGTGGTTCAGCTGGTGTGAGTTCAGCTCCAAGATGATACGCGCGAATTGATCAGAATTCCTGAAACCATAAAATCCGATCAGTGGCGGCCAGCTCCAAGGTAACGAGAGCCAGGCCGTACCGTGGCCATTCGCTGCGATCAAATCGATGGGTGCTCGCGCTCGCGTCTCTCGGCGTCGGTCCAAGTATACGCTGCCATAGTTAGGACCGTACGTTGCCACTCGTACGCTCTTGATGTCGTGTATGGGAACGCAGAGATGCCACGCTTCCATGCCAAATGGCCTAAATCGAATGCCGACGTCCGTGCGAGTTGCAACAAAGGTCAACCCTGTTGCGACCAGCAAAACCACCACAAGAAAGAGCAGAAGCAGCATGCTATCGATCAGCAAGGTGAGCTTCACCAGAAAGATCAATGAGACGTGTTTAAAAAAATATAGGCTCAAGACCTGCACGACATTGAGGCAAAGTATGAGTAAGACGACGATCCTCGTGGCTTCGAGGCTGTAAAGGATCACATTTGGCTTTTCGTAAAATGTGACCACGTCATCCGCTGAGAGCGGGGCGCGTTGGTCCAGCACTAATGTCGTCATCGTTCCCGCGTCTACCCTGGCGTTGGCCTTAGTCACTCATCAGTACGCCCCACTCGCTAAGGTTTGGTATTTGAAAGCACTCAATTTAGTAGGCTGCATCGGAGCGAAACAATAAGTTGGATCGAAAGTCCGTTCAGGGTCAAAAGCCGACCTCGTCCCAGTAGTTCGAAGCCGTCCGCTCGGGAGCTAAGAGCCGACGTTGCGGCCCGGGCCACGCGCGGCTAGTAAGCCGCAATGAAGTTGATTCCGAATTGGTTCCGCCGGGCGGATGTCGGGCTGCGACCGAACGACGGCACTGCGGTCGATGTGCAACCGTTATCGGACCGGGGCCGTGCCTGGCTGAAGCAGAACCTGTTTCGCTTCCCGGGCGCCGTGTGGTCTCGCAAGCGTGAATGTCTGGAGCTGTCAGATGGCGACGTGATCGCGCTGCATCTCGTGGTCGAGCGCATCACGTCGGCCGGGCTGAAGGTGCGGTTCTCCGGGCGCCTTCGAGGCTGGGACGGCAGCTCGCCTGTCTGGACCATGCTGGCGCGCGCCAAGCGCCAAGCCATCAGCTTAGAAGGCGGGCGGCGGGCGAGCTGCTTCAGCGCGATGCCGGTCGTTTGTCTGCCATCTTGCATTTGCTGCACACAAGCCGGCCGGCAAGGTCGTGGATGAATGTCGTCGATGGCCTCTTCAACTCGGCAAGGTCGACGGTGCGCGCCGTGCGGCATCGGGAGCACTCAATCTCGAGCAAGGGGTAGCCGCCGTTAAGGGCCTGCGTGATGTAAGGGCTGGGATCAACCGGACCGCCTTTGCTCCACATCCGTTCATTCCAGCTTTGGCAAAGCAGGTTATCGGCCTCACGGATCAGACGCTCGCCTTGCTCTCGCAGTTCGGCGGATCGCGCCGCGTAGATCGTAGTCATGGCCTCGGAGCGACGCAGCTCTTTGGCTACGGCCTTCCTGTCACCGCCGCTGAGAGGCGTGGGTCGCTTCATGCCTGTGAGGGTAGCCGGGCTGAGGGACGTGGTCGAGCGGATCACTGCGGCCGTGACGCCGTGACGGCTGTGACACCTATCTCTACAGAGGCTCAAACGAAAAATGGCATGACGATAGGGAAACGCAGTAGGCGTCTGGGAAATGGGGGTCACAGGTGTCACAGCCGTCACAAGGGCTGGCCGCACTATGGTTTTCGGACGAAATGGAGTGCTAAAATCGGCGATCGGCCGGCCGGGCAGGGTCAAAACGGGGCGCCAGAGGGCCGTTAACCTTTACAATTAACCATATTCAACCGTTAACACCACATCTGCGGGTGGCCTGCTTGCAATCCCCATATATTGGGGTCCCGTCGCGACGTTAACCCCAAGGAATCAGCGTTAACGGCCGTGCTCGGCCTTCCAACAATTTGAATTAATTACACTACTTCGGATGGCCCGAACACGCGTGCATGCTTCGATATTGCCGAATTCCGCCGAGGCCCTTCGTATGCACACGACGCAACCTGCGCGAGCGTTAACGAATCACTAATGCGCCGGGCACATGGCTTCGGCCCTTTCGCTGGAGCTATGCATTTGCCCACGAAAGAGGCTGGCACGCGACTTGCGCGACCTCGAAAAGATTCCATAACGGGTGCTATGCGAACCCGGTTAACCACGATCGGCCATGCTGCCCATCGCTTGCGCAAGATCATGGTGAAGAAAGCGTTGACGCGAACGAACAGCGATCTCGGATCGGGAACGGTGCGCGGCGGTGGAGGACGGAGGGACGCGAGCGCGAGTGAATGGAGCTACCGGGTAGGACCCTAAATCGCGGGGAGTGCCTAACTCGCTATGGGCCTCCGGACGCGCTCGCGCTCGGAGCTGAAAATCCGCTTTCTGAAAACTAGAAGAGCCGGGGAGAACCTAAAACTTGGCCGGGATGAAATCGCCTCCGTGACCGCGTGCAGTGGACCTAGCGGTGGAGATAAAGAAAGAGAGATCTGTGAATAGCGAGCAAGGCGACTTTCGACCGAAGCAAGCGCGTATTTCTAAGGACGGAATTCCTCAGCACTTGCCATTAGTTAGCTCCACAGCAGGCGTGCGCTCGCCCCCAATTATCCCCCACAATCCACCATATTTAGTATTTGATTCAGCTGCTCGGACTAGTCCTTGACCCGGCAGGACGAGGCAACCTAAGTTCGTCGGGTGTTCGCAAGGTCGAGTCGCCGCGCGAATCGAAAACGCCCCAACCTTTCGGAAGGGGCGCTCTCAAAACTAGAAGCTTAGGGGACGTAGCTGAACTGGAAGACCGCCAAGTCGCACAGCACCCGATTTGTAATCGGGAGAATGTGGGTTCGAGTCCCACCGGCCCCGCCAAACCTCAGGGCTCCCTCGTAAGAGGGGGCCCTTTTTCTTTACACGGCTAGACTCGCATAAGTCGAATCACTTGGCAAGAAAATTGTACATCGATGTACATCGCCAGCTACTTTGATGTACTTTGGTTGGCGCATGGCTAAGAGCAAAACAGGATCGCGGTTTAACTTAGGGGAACCCTATTCGGGGCTTCTGAGGGATTTCTGCGAAGCGAACTATGGCGCGCCAGAAACGCGGATTATCCGTGAGGCGATCAAGTTTTTCATTGAGCACCAACTGGCCGCTGAACCGCGTTTAAAAGCACGGTTCGATGAGGCGAGAGAAAAACGTTTGGCCGCTCAGGCGGCCCCGGTCCGAATGGTCTCGGGCAATTAGGCTGATCAAGAGGTCGCTTGCGCCCAACTTGTAACCTTCCGAAAACTGAATTCGCTTATGTTCGGGTCTCGCAGGAGCGCATGTCCGAACTTAAAAATCAGCGCACAGGAGAAGCACATCCGTGCCGAGTTAGATCGCGCCGCACGAGCGGAGACTGCTCGCAAAAAGAAAGAGCGAGCAAATGCACTTGCGGACGCGCTCAAAGCCATCGAGTTTGGGGAGCCACCCCCTGAACTGGAGGCCAGGATCGCGAAAGTCCAAGCTATAAGAGTGCCGCGTCCATTATTGCCTGAAGCGCGGACGAAGAAAGCAAAAACGAGTCGCTAAGCGCCTGAGACGATCGCCAGACAGGGAAGAGAGAAAGAGAGTGAGCGGACCATTGAAGCTGAAAAAAGCAAACCCGCAGCGCCTTCGATCGCTTGGGCTGAGCGAGGCATGGCTGCAGCAGCAAATTGCCGCCGACCCCACGTTGCTCGGTCTCGGTGACTTGACCGTTTTTCAGCGCGAGAAAACACAGCCTACCGGCGGTCGTATCGACTTCATCATGTCCGACGCGCTCAACGAAACGCGGTACGAAATCGAGATCATGCTTGGCGCGACCGATCCGAGCCATATCATTCGCACTATTGAGTACTGGGATATGGAGCGGCAGCGTGCGCCGACGATCGAGCACCGCGCAGTGATCGTCGCGGAAGAGATCACGAGCAGATTCTTCAACGTGATTCGGCTGCTCAACCGCGCTGTCCCGTTGATCGCAATCCAATTAAGTGCGTTTCAGTTTGGCGACGAGGTCGTACTTCAATTCGTTCGCGTGCTCGATACATACGAATTTGGCGGTGACGAAGAGGAGGAGAGCGGCGCGACCGAACAAACGGATCGCCCATACTGGGAGAAGCGGACCCCCGCAGAGGCGCTGTCTGCCGTGGATGCAATTGTCTCATTGATCGCAGCAGGCGGGAGCGAGCCGAAAGTCACATACAATCGAACCCACATCGCAGTGGGTACATCGGGATACTACTTCGGATGGTTTTTCCCACGCAAAATCGCGACGCACTGCCCGGTTCGTTTCAAAGTAGGACCCGATCAACGGGCCGCGCTCGTCACCAAGCTTGAAGAGGCTGGCCTCGAAGCCGAGAACAAGGGTCAGAGCTCGATACAAATGTTTCTGAAGCCCGAGCAGGTGAAGCAAAACCCCGGGCCGATTGGTGAGCTTCTAAAGGCCGCTGAGCAGTGGTCGCATCGCTAGCAACGGAGCCTTCTCTCGTGAAGGTAACCTGTTTGGCGGTTCTGACGGTCAGCCTCTCGCTACTGCACATGCGTTAAACGACTGAGTCGATCGCGCGCACGATAGACTCAATGTCCGTCGCGACGACGCGCAGATCACCCTGAGAGATCGGCCATGGCTGACGTGGAATGGTGGGTTGCAGGTCGCCTTCGTGCGCTATCTTGTTGCGCCGCTCGAATGCTAGGGATAGGCCTTTCTTTATCAACTTTGCTTGCGCAATTTTATTTGACTGATTGGCACCCAGCACAAGTGCTACCTCGTTCCATAGCTCGACTTCTGAGACCAGTCTGACGCCTTCTGCGATTTTTTCCGGGTGCTGATAGGTAACTGTGCTCAACTGGCTTCGTATCTCTAGATCAAACGCCGCGAGCTTTGCCGCCGCGTTGGTTGAGCTGTTGATCCGCGACACTGTTTCGTTGGAGATTTGGAATCGAAGATAGGCAGGCGTGGGTGTGCGACGTCCCTCAAAAATTTCTACCATGCCTTGAAAAACAAGTTCATGAATATAGAGGTCGAGCGCACTGAACCGCGAGACCCATTCGACGCGCAATAGTTCATCGGCGTGGAACGCTGCGGCTACGTTGTTGGCGACGTAGGCCTGAATATCGGTCAGGTGAGCGCAGCGAGACCACACGTCGTTGAAATGAGCGATGGGTGTCACAATATCACTTGGTCAGCGCAAATACCTTATCTGCACAATCAGAGAACGCTTGCTCAAAGATCGTCATGTTTTCCTTAGTCTGCTTCCAAACCGCACCAGCCTGATCAATCTGCTCCGCCGTCAGCGCGTAGATCGGAGTCTGGTGCTCTTGCGACAAGGCGATCAAGCTATTGAAGTCGGCTACTTCGAGAATCGGCGTCCACGGCTCGGTCTGAGTAGCCTTTACAAAGGACTTAACGTCAAGCATTCCCGCCCTTTCGAGCGCGGGGCATAGCGTATTCTTCAGGCCCTCGACGAGTTGATCAATCCATCGCTGAAACGCACTACTCGCGCGGCCGCTGCGCGGTCGGTACTTTTGAATCACGGCGCCAATGAACTTCGAGTGCGGCTGCGGGAATGGATAGTCGGCTTTTATCAACGCTTCAATGCTATGAGCAGTGTGTGCCCATGCGTTCCACCGCGGAAGCGTCGCAGCCAATGAATCGAGCGCCATTGATGAGAAGTAATCAGGATGGAGTGGTACGATGAAGTAATCACTTGTCGTCAGCAGATTTTGATTAAGTGGCCCTAGGCTGGGGCTCATGTCGACGAGAATATAGTCGGCCCTGTTGGCCTTGGCTGTTTCTTCGAGTAGAAAGCGAAGCGATCCGGGAAGATTACGTAATGCAAGCAGCGAGCCGCTCAGCTCTTGCGCGATACCCAGGGTGGTTTCGTACTCAGCAAGTCGAATATGGCCCGGCAAAAGAAGAAGGTTGTCGTTACCAACGACCTCCACGCACTTCACAGCCACGATGCCGCGCGGTTGAGATTCAAAAGCGGGTAGGAGACCATCTCGGACGTTGTTCGGTGGATCGGCGCTATACATGCCGGCAAGGTCTTCGGCACCTCTGAAGCCCATCACCATGCCGGTCAAATTACACTGAGGGTCGAAATCGGCGAGGATCACCCGCGCCCCCTTAGACGCCATCATCCATCCCAGATTGAAGGCGGTCGTTGTCTTGCTGACACCGCCCTTATGGTTGAAGAGGCATACAATTCGTGTCACGTCCGCTGGACCTTCATCGCTTAATCGGCGCCCAGCCAGAAAAGTGCCGCCGCGCGGTGCGACGGGCGCGGCGCCACGCCTCAACCTCCGCAGCAAGCGCCCGTATAGTACGCTCGCCTTGGCGCGGCGACTGAGCGATCATGGCACGAAGGTATTCTGCGGCAAAGGCGTCGCTATCGCCGCCTTGGCGCTCGATCTCACCAGCGATCTGTTGAATGCGGCGCTCGCGCACCGCTCTATCGGCTTGGCCCATGCCCGCCAACGTAGAGCAGCGCGATACGCAGTCAAGTGAAAGCCGGCCCAACTAAAGAAGTACGGGTCGGCCCCCGGTACAGTACCTATGGCGACTGCTTGGCGGCGCTCAACATCAGCTCCGTGAATTCGGCGATGGCAGATGGTCGAAAATCCGCCTCAACGAACGCATCGTCGATCGATTCAGATGCAGGCGTGTAGAGTTTCTTTCCCACGCGCCTCGACGAAACGACACAATGTTCAATCGGCCGTTAGCGTCGCCCTGCACGTTGAAGACCTTCGGGCCATCCCATATTTCGAGAAGGTCGCGGCCATAGAGCAGCTGCCGATAGGAGATTTTTAGCCCGTTAACGGTTGCTGACTTCGTCGGGATGCGGATGAGTCTCCCTCGCTTTCCAGCGGTCGTGATGCAGTCGATACCGGTGCGATCGATCACGTCCAGCGCGGCGTTTCGAATGGTGTTGGCGGTCAGGAGACGGGCGCTCATGAGTGCACCGCCTTCTTAGCGGCTCGCACGCGGCGCATGTCATGTGTCGCGCGTTCTTTAGGTGCTTTGATCCGTTGCTTTTCCCACATAACGAGATCGCGCTCGCGCCAAAAACGCTGGCCACCGAAATAGGCGGGTTCGGGGAAGCCATCATCTCGCATGCGGCGAATGATCCACATGTCAGACGCCCCGCCGTAGCGGGCACGGACTTGAGCGCTCTTCAGATAGAGTTCTTCGGACATAGCAATGGGCTCCGAGTTCGGAGTTGCCCTTGCCTTGCATGTGCTCTGGCCTTGGTCCCGTGCCGAGGGGGAGCGGCATCTCGGGAGGCGCCGCGCGGCCCTGATCGCCACTTACCGGCTAAACCGGCATCTCGACGTAGCGGCCTCTTAAATCTGAGGCTTACGGCGAGCACTAGGAGGGCGGGGCGCGCGAATTGGCTTTGTTAGATCGCGGTCGAGACGGTTTGTCTAGTGCGCTTAGCCGCGATCAGCGCCTACCCCGGACCTACCCCAGCGCATTTAAGGGCCGTACCGACGTCAGCTAAGTGCTGGTGCCGCAAGAGGGATTCGAACCCCCGACCCCGTCATTACGAATGACGTGCTCTACCGACTGAGCTATTGCGGCGAACCCTGCCGGGACGCAGGCGATGCTGGTCCCGATACGCGCGCTCCTGATATCGGGCATGGCCCGAATTGGCAAGAACAAGCCGGAGGCGAAATGCGCCTCACGCGCCCCAGCGGGACCAGAATCCGCGCCAGCCGCCGGCCTGGGCCTTTGCGTGGGCCCGGGGCGTGCCGATTTGTTCCGTAAATTCATCGCTCGGCCCCTCGTCATCGACCCCGGGATCATCAGGGGCGCGGACAATCGGGATGACGGCCTGGATCGGCACTGGCGCAGGCTTGCCAAGGTCGGCCCGGGTCCGGAACACCGGCGTTTCCGCAACCGGCGATGCTTCGGCGGTGTCGGCCGGCTTGACCGGCTCCGCGGGCGGGACCGCCGGCTCATCCTTGGCGACGTCCTTGGGCGCCTCCTTAGGCGTTTCCTTGACGACTTCCTTGGCTTCAGGGGGCGAATTATCCTGGGCGGCCGGCGCCGGAACCGGGGCGGCGGGCGGTTCCACCGGGCTTTCGGCCGGCGCCGCCGTCACCCGCTTCGGCGGCGGGGCGGCCAGCATGGCCTCCTCGAAGGCCGAGGATTCGATCGTGGCGCCCTTGTCGGAGGGAAGGCTCGCGACCGGCGTTTGCCACTGGAAGGCGTCGAGGCGGCCGGTGACCGGCGAGACCGGACGCCAGCGCTCGCTGACATAGCCATCCGCAGTCCAGGCTGGGTCGTGGCGGGCACGCACCGCGCGCAAGGTCCAGGCGCGGGCGCGGCCGCCGTCGCCATGCTCGGTGCGCTCGAGCTCGGCCATCAGCAGCGCCACACGCTGAGTGGGGTCGTTGACGTAGGGCGCGAGCACCTCGCGCGCGCGGGCAAACTCGGACGCGTCGATCGCGGCGCGCGCGATGGCGAGCTGGCCCTCGATATGGCCGGGCCTGTCGGCAGGCGTTTTCGCCGCAAGCGTCTCGACCCGCTGCAAGCGCTGCCGCGCGGAATCGCCCAGCTTCACATGCGCGTAAGCGTCGGCGAGGTCAGGATGCGGATTGGCGAGCCAGGCGGCCTCGACCAGCTTCATGGCGCGGCGCACCTGATGCGCCTCGCTCTCGAACTTCGCGGCGAGCACGGCGGCCGGCACCAGGGTTGGCGCCAGCTTGACCGCCTCCATCACGCTCTCGCGCGCGAGATCGCGGTCCATGGTCTCCAGTTCCAGCGCGCGCGCGGTGAGCAGCACGCCCCGCTGCCGGCGGTAGGCCGACTTGTCAATCAGACCCGCGGACAGATTTGAATCGAGGATCGCGAGCGCGCCGCTCCAGTCGCCGCGGGCGCAGCGGAAACCGAGCACCGCATGCGAAGCCCAGGTCGAGGACGGCGACAGCTCGAGCGCCTCCTCCGCGATCATGACGGCGCCGACCGCATCGTCGGCGCGCTGCGCCTCGATGAACAGGCCGCGCAGGCCGAGCAGGCGCGTATCCTCGCGCTCGGCCATAGCGCGGAAGACGCGCTGGGCCTCGTCGCGATCGCCTTCGAGCTGGGCCGACTGCGCGTGCAGCAGCAGCGCGAGCGGATCGTTCGGGGCAAGCCGCCGCGCCGATTCGGCGTGACGGCGGGCAAGGCCAATGTCGCCATGGCCGATCGCGAGCAGGCCGTGGGTGATGGCGTGGCGGCCGCGCGCGTGACGCTTTTCACGGCTGCGGCGGCGCAGGCGTCCCGGCGCGCGCCAGATCATCGTCAGGATGCTCCAGACCAGCACGACCGCTGCGGCGAAGACGCCAAGCAAGAACACAAACCGCGGCAGCGTCGTTGTAGCGCGGAAACCGCCCGCGGTCAGGACGAGATCGCCGGGCTGGTCGGCAACCCAGGCCGCGCCGGCCGCTGCCAGCGCAATCAGGACGAGGAAGAGGACGATGCGAAGCATGGCGATCCCTATACGCGCCGATTGTTGCGCGAACCTTATTGAGCAGGCTTGCCCGGACCAGATTTGGCGAGATCCGCCATGGCGTCGTCAGCGAATTTGCGTGAGGCCGCGAGCGCGGCGTCGCGCGCATCGGTCTTGTCGAGCCAAGCCTGTGCCGGCGCACGATCGGCTTCAGCCAGCGTCTTCAGCTCGCGCCGCGCCTCGACGAAATCGTTGCGGAGCGCCGCGGCCGTGACCCGCGCAACGATCGCGCCGCGATCGTTGCCGACCCCGTCGGTGCGCTCGATGCGGACCAGCTTCGATGCTCCGGCCTGGAGGCGCTCGACGATACCGGCACTGGCGGCCGGCGCCTCCGCCGGCGGCGAGAGCTTTGGCACGATGTTGAGCAGCTCGCGGCTCAGCGCGACCGGCGTCGGGATGCCTGTCGCTGCAAAAGTGTCGAGCGGCTTCAGCATGTCGGGCTTGGCGGTGAGCGATCGCGCTGCGGACAGCTGCGACTGATAGGGATCACCGTGACGAACGGCGACATCGAGCAGGGCCGCCGCCACGACGTAGCGCAGCGGCTTGTCGTCCAGCGCCTTGGCATCGGCGATCTTCTCGCCTTGCTGCGCGAGCTCGGCCCGTTCGGTCCTGCTGGCGCGCTCGAGCTGCGTGATGCGCTCGTTGAGCGCGGCAAGATCGGCCCCGGCAGTGCTAGGCGCAGATTTGGCGTCGTTCATCGCGCTCGCGGTCTTGTCGAACTGGGCGTGCAGATTGGCGATGTCGCTACGCAAAGTGCCTGCAGATTTTTCCAGCGCGTCGATCCGCGCCACCAGGGCCGGATCGGCGGCGGGCTTGCCTGCCTTCGCTTCGACCGCGGCAACACGACCCGAGAGCGCATCGACGGTCGCGCTCGTCACTTGCGGCGCAGCGGGCGGCGCCTGCACGGCGGGCCAGCCCAGCAGCCAGCCGACCGCGATCACGAGTGCAGCGGCGACAGCACCAGAGAACGGCGCAATGACCCAGGGCGAAATCGGCGGCGAGGGGGAAGCGGACGCGACCGCGGCTTCCGCCTCAGTGTGCGCCAGCTCAGATTTTGCCTGCTCGGGCTCGGCGTGCTCCGGCGCCGGTTCAGCCTCGGGCTCACTCGCCACATCCTGCGGCTGGGTCGAGACGTCAGTCGCCTCAAGGTCGATGGTCGGCGGGGTGCGCTTGGCACGGCCGGACTCGGGAGCCAATCCTGTATCTTCAGGCTTGTCGTCGGCCATCGTGACGGTTCCTCACACTTCCATACCAGAGCGGACCCGATTGCGTCGGATTCGGCCCGACCTCTTACGCCAAACGGGTGCGCAAAGCACGCTCCAAGGTTTCAAATAAGGCATTTTCGTCCGGCGTCGCAGCAACCAGAACCTGCGACGCACCCGCATCGCGCAGCACCGCGGCCACGTTCTCGGACAGGCAGCATTGCGGGATCGCCAGCGCCGAAATTTCGACGCCTTCGTTCCGCGCCGCATCCAGGAACGCCCGCGCGCTGCGCCGGGAGTAATGCAGCACCGCCTCGATCCCGTGGGCGGCAAAGCCCTCGCAGACCTCGCGCGGGAAAATCTTGATCGGTGCCATGCGATAGGCCGTCTGCGTGACCACGCTAAAGCCCTCCGCGCCGAGCTCGCCACCGAGATCACGCGACAGATCCGCACCCGCGAGATAAAGCAGCGTGCTTTTTGTCTTCAGCAATTTGTCGCGCGCACTCTGCACCACCTTGTCGCGCAAGGACGCGGCATCGCCGCCGGCGACGATCACCTCCGTGAAGCCAGCATCGCGCGCCACGTTGGCGGTGTGCTCGCCGACCGCAAACAGCGGCAGCTCCAATAGGCCAAGGTCGCGCAATTGCGGCGCGACGGCACGGATCGCATTGGCGGATGTCACGATGACGGCGCCATAACCCACCTCGCTCTCGTCATGGAACGCCACCGGTTCGAACTTGAGCACCGGCGCGAGCAGCACCGCATGTCCCCGCGCGCGCAAATTGTCCGCGGTCTCCTCGTTGTCGGGATCCGGCCGTGTGACAAGAATGGACATCGCTGGTGTTCCCGAACCACGGCGCATTGACGAGGATGGCTGCGCGTGACGATTGCGCAAGCCGACCCCGGAATGCTACCGCGTTACCAGAACTCTGCTTTCCGGATGAGCGCAAGGGCGCAAATTGGATAACAATTCGCCAATGCTGGTACTGGGCATCGAAACCACCTGCGACGAGACCGCCGCGGCCGTGATCGCGCGCGCGCCTGACGGTACCGGCAAGATCCTGTCCAACATCGTGCGCTCGCAGGTCGAGGAGCACGCCCGCTTCGGCGGCGTCGTGCCGGAGATCGCCGCTCGCGCGCATGTCGACCTGCTCGACGGCATCATCGACCGCGCCATGAGCGACGCCGGCATCGGCTTCGCCGAGCTCGACGGCGTGGCAGCGGCCGCGGGACCGGGGCTGATCGGCGGGGTCATCGTCGGGCTCACCACCGCGAAGGCGATCGCGATGGTGCACGACACGCCGCTGGTCGCGGTGAACCATCTGGAGGCGCATGCGCTGACGCCGCGCCTCACCGATGGGATCGATTTTCCCTACTGCCTCTTTCTCGCCTCGGGCGGCCATACCCAGATCGTCGCCATCACCGGCGTCGGCCAGTATGTGCGGCTCGGCACCACCGTCGACGACGCGATCGGCGAGGCCTTCGACAAGGTCGCGAAGATGCTGGGCCTGCCCTATCCCGGCGGCCCGCAGGTCGAGCGTGCGGCGGCGAACGGCGATGCAACGCGCTTTGCGTTTCCAAGGCCGATGCAGGGACGTCCCGACGCCAATTTCTCGCTGTCGGGATTGAAGACGGCGGTGAGGACCGAGGCGAGCCGGCTGGCCGAAATCACGCCGCAGGACATCAGCGACCTCTGCGCCAGCTTCCAGGCCGCTGTGCTCGACTCGACCGCCGACCGCTTGAGCGTCGGCCTGAAGCTCTTCCGCGAGCAGTTCGGTGCGCCGCGCGCGCTCGTGGCGGCCGGCGGCGTCGCCGCCAATCAGGCGATCCGCGGCGCCCTGCACGATGTCGCGCAGCAGGCCGGAACGCAGCTGATCATGCCGCCGCCCGCGCTCTGCACCGACAACGGCGCGATGATCGCCTGGGCCGGCGCCGAGCGCCTCGCGCTCGGCCTGACCGACACGATGGAAGCCCAGCCGCGCGCGCGTTGGCTGCTGGATGCGAACGCGACGGCACCGGCGGGTTACGGCAAGACACGGGCGGGATATTAGCCATGACCGCGTTCCAGTCCGTCGCAGTGATCGGGGCGGGTGCCTGGGGCACGGCGCTCGCGACTGTGGCCGCGCGCGCCGGGCGGAACGTGACGCTGTGGGCACGCAATGCCGAGCATGCGGCACGGATCGCATCGACCCGCGACAATCCGCGGCTGCCCGGCATGCGGCTGGCGCCGGAGATCATCGTCACGCACCAGCTCGCCGAGGCCGCACGTGCCGACATGATCCTGATCGCGACCCCGGCGCAGCATCTGCGCGGCGCGGTCAACATGCTGGCTTCGCATCTGGCAAAGCCGGTGCCGGTCATCGCCTGCGCCAAGGGCATCGAGCACGGCACCCACAAATTCATGACCGACATCATCGCAGAGGCCGCGCCGCACGCGCAGCCGGCAATCCTGTCGGGCCCGAGCTTTGCCGAAGACGTCGCCCGCGGCCTGCCGACCGCGGTGACGCTGGCGGCGAAGGACGAAGCCTTGGCAAGCGCGCTGGTGCTGGCGCTGGGCTCGCCGACCTTCCGTCCCTATCACTCTACCGACATCCGCGGCGTCGAGATCGGCGGCGCCGCCAAGAACGTGCTGGCGATTGCGGTTGGCATCGCGGTCGGGCGCAAGCTTGGCGCCTCCGCCCAGGCCGCCCTGACGACCCGCGGCTTTGCCGAACTCACGCGGCTCGGCCGCGCCCTCGGCGCGCGCAGCGAGACGCTCACCGGCCTGTCCGGCCTCGGCGATCTGATCCTGACCTGCGCAAGTCTGCAATCGCGCAATTTTGCGCTGGGCCTTGCGCTCGGGCGCGGCGAGCAGCCGCCCGCCGGTAAGCTTGCTGAAGGCGAGTTCACAGCCCCGGTGCTGATCGAGCTGGCAGCTTCGCAAAAGATCGAGATGCCGGTATCAGAGGCGGTCGCGGCGATCCTGAGCGGCCGAAGCACGATCGACGCCGCGATCTCGGGGCTGTTGACGCGCCCGCTCAAGGCAGAGGAATGAACATGGCGTACTGGCTGGTGAAATCCGAACCTTCGGTGTGGTCCTGGGACCAGCAGGTGGCGAAGGGCGCGAAAGGCGAGGCCTGGACCGGCGTGCGCAATTTCACCGCGCGCCAGAACCTCGTGGCCATGAAGAAGGGCGATAAGGCGTTCTTCTATCATTCCAACGAGGGCAAGGAGATCGTCGGCATCGCTGAGGTCATCAAGGAGGCCTATCCCGATCCGACCGACAAGACCGGAAAATTCGTCTGCGTCGACATCAAGTCCGACAAGCCGCTGAAGACGCCGGTGACGATGGCCGCGATCAAGGCCGAGAAGAAACTCGCGGACATGGCGCTAGTGAAATATTCGCGCCTCTCGGTGCAGCCGGTGACGGCCGAGGAGTGGAAGCTGGTTTGCAAGATGGGCGGGTTGTAGGAGCTGCGGTAGCCCGGATGAGCGTAGCGACATCCGCGACCGCTTCGGCTCCGCGTGTCGTCTCGCTCGCGCGGGCTACGATCTCCGAGCTTGCGTCTCCCGGAGCGTGAACACCTCGCACGGCGCGGCAATGCCGCGCAGCGCATGCGAGCCGAGTGCGACGAGCGGCATGTCCGTTTCCGCGGCAAGCGCGCCCGACACCAGCACGGTGCGGCCAAGCGGCTTGCACAATCCTTCGAGCCGGCTGGCGAGATTGACGGCGGGACCGATCGCGGTGAAATCGAGCCGGTTGGCGGCGCCGATATTGCCCCACAGCATCTCGCCGAGATGCAGCGCGGCGCCGAACGCCAGCGCCGGCAGCCCTTGAGCGGCGCGCTCCGCGTTGAGATAGGCCATCCCGGCTTCGGCTGCGCCTGCGGCACGCAGCGCGGCATCGCACGCGTGGCGCGGTGATGCCTCGACCACCGGAAAGATCGCGAGCACGCCGTCGCCGATGAATTTCAGCACCTCGCCGCCAAAGGCATGAACGGCACCGGCGATCCGGTCGAACCAGGCATCGAGCGCGGCGATGACATCGGCGGCCGGACTGGTTTCCGACAGGGGCGTGAAGTTGCGTAAGTCTGCATAGAGCAGCGCGGCCTGAATGGTCTCGCCGAGATCGCGCCGCAGCGGCGCCGCCAGCACGCGCTCCGCGCTGCGCTTGCCGAGATAGGCCTCCAGCGTCGCGCGCAAGGTGGCGCGGGCTGCGAGCACGGCAAGCGGCGTCGCGGCGAAACGCCCGGCCTCGCGCAGTTGCGCGATTTCGCCTGATGTGAACGGCCGCGGTCCGATCCAGCCGAGCAACGGTCCGTCTTGCCGTCCCACGACGTCTTCGTGCACCTCGCCGCCCGCGATGCCGCGCAGCCAGCGGCGGCCGGCATCGTTGGGCGGATCCGGTGCCAATCCGCCGGGTGCAAAGCCGAGAGCTTCGATCACCCGGCCGTTCTCCGCACGCCACAACCAGGTCCGCTTTGCGATCAGCGGATGCGGCACCTCCAGCGTCAGGCAGCCTGCCGCAAGCGGCAGACCGTCGGCGACCAGGTGGGCGCCGAGCTCGGCGAGCAGGCGGTCGGCCCCGGGACTGTCCGAGGCGGCATCGACGAGCCAGGCAAGGGTCGGGGAGATTTGCATCGCCCGATGATGGCGAAAGCGGACCGTCCTTGTCACGGGCAATCCTTGACGGGGGGCGCGGGCGCCGCCATGTCCCAAGCTCAGCCTAGGGATGATCGCCGATGACCAAGTCGTTCGTTGTGCAGCGCGAGACCCAGATCGCAGCCCCGCGTGCCACTGTTTTCGCATATTTGACCGACCCCGAGAAAATCCTGAGCTGGATGGGCTCGGATGCCACCACGGAGCCGCATCCGGGCGGGCTCTATCTGCTCAAAGGGGTCGGCCCGCGCGGCGGCGGCGCCCGCGGCACCTTTCGCGAAGTCGTGCCGGTGCATCGTCTGGCCTACACCTTCGGCTGGGAGGGGGGCCAGGAGGTGCCGCCCGGCTCCAGCCTGATCGAGATCGACCTGATCGAACGCGACGGCGGCACGCTGCTGCGCATGACCCATAGCGGCCTGCCGACCGAGGAACAGGCCGCCGCGCATGCGAAGGGATGGGTGCATTATCTGGAACGGCTCACGATCGCGGCCGCTGGCGGCGATCCCGGTCCGGATAAGGGTGTATCGGCCAAGGTCTAGTGCGGCGGTTACACCGCCGCGGTCGCCACCACCTGCGCCAGCAGCTGCTCGCGCCGCGCCTGCGAGCGTTGGCCCTTCATCGTCGCGGCGAAGCGTTCGAGGATGCCATCCTCGAAGGCCGTGACGATGGTGTCGTGGACGTAGCTCTTGCGGCAGATCGCCGGCGTGTTGGAGAGCTGGTCGGCCGCGGCACGGATCGCATCCAGCACCTGCTTCTTGCGGCCGCGCTGGCTGGTCGCCGGCGTGATCCGCGACAGCGATTCCACGACGACGGCGGAGGCCATCAGCGTGCGGAAATCCTTCAGCGAGATCTTGATGCCGGCGATCTCGCGCAAGAACGCATTCACCTGCGTGGTGTTGACTGCGCGGACGATGCCGTAGGCATCCCGGTACTGGAACATGCGCTTGCCGGGAACGCCGTGCAAAATGCCGATGGCGCGCACCAGCTTGGCCGCGTCGCACTCCTTCCGCACTGCCTTGCCACCTTTCGCCTTGAAGGTCAGCACCAAGCTGTCGTCTTCCAGCGTGACGTTGGACTTCAGCAGCGTGGTGGCGCCGCGGGTGCCGTTGAGGCGGGCGTAGGATTCATTGCCGGGACGGATCGCGGTGCGCGCGATCAGCTCGATCACGGCCGAGAGCGCGAATTCGCGCGTCGGCTCGTCGCCTGACAGGAATGCCGAAACCTTGCGCCGGATCTTTGGCAGCGCACCGACGAGCTTCTCCAGGCGATGCGCCTTGCGATGCTCGCGGACCTTCTCCCAATCGGCGTGATAGCGGTATTGCAGCCGGCCCGCGGCATCGCGTCCCACCGCCTGGAGATGCGAGCTCGGATCGGCCGAGTAGCGCACCTCGCGATAGGCCGGCGGCACTGCCATGGCGTGCAGGCGGCGGATGGTGCGGGCGTCGCGTATATGCGCGCCGTTGGGGCGGACGAAGGAATAGCCCTTGCCGCGCCGGATGCGGCGGATGGTCAGCTCGTTCTGGTCGCCGAGCCGCAGGCCGAGCTCCCTGGCGAGGGCCTCGACCGTCGCCGCCGGCGCCTTGTCGAAGACCTTTTTCGGGCTGGGACGGCCGGAACCGGCTGGTTTCGGCCATTGTCCGAGGGCCTTGGCCAGCGCAATGGCAGCAGGATCGGCTGAAGCGGGCCGCATCGTCCCGAGATTCTGCTGATCCATCATAGCCTTATGCCTTAGCCCTGTTTGTTGTCGGTCAATGCCGCCGTTCTGATTTTTGTTCCAAGGGTCGCCTGGAAGGTCTCTTGGGACCCGGGTTAGCCACTTAGGGTGTTCCGAACCGCATTGCGAGTCCCGAATCAGTGACGGACGGTTTCTAAATACCGCCTGCGACGCATGGGCGCCCTGCACGGGCCTGTTCCGGAGATTTGGGTAAAGAGCCAAAAGCACCTGCCTGGGGGCTATTTCAGGTTTGCGACAGCCGACCCGCGGAGCTTGATTCTCCGCATGGCGGATCGCTCGCCGAAGGTCCAGCTTGTGCGGCTTGTCGGGGCCGGTTAGGCGGACGCATAATCGGTTCAACGATCAGGTCGGCTTGCCAGTCGCATGAGTTCGGCTTGCCGTAGGTGGAGGGAAACATGTCCGAGAAGATCTACGACGTCCCTGCGGAGTGGGCCAAGCGCGCCTGGATCGACCAGGCCAAGTACAAGGAGATGTACGCCCGCTCGATCTCGGACCCGAACCATTTTTGGGCCGAGCAGGCCAAGCGCATCGACTGGATGAAGGCACCGACAAAAATCGAGAACGTCTCGTTCGCGCCGGGCAACATCTCAATCAAATGGTTCGAGGACGGCATCCTCAACGTCGCCCATAATTGCATCGACCGGCATCTTCACAAGCGCGCCAACCAGACCGCGATCATCTGGGAAGGCGACGATCCCTCGCAATCCCGGCACATCACCTATAAGGAGCTGCATGACGAGGTCTGCCGGATGGCCAACATCCTGCGCACCCGCAACGTCAAGAAAGGCGACCGCGTCACCATCTACCTGCCGATGATTCCGGAAGCGGCCTACGCGATGCTGGCCTGCGCGCGCATCGGCGCGATCCACTCCGTGGTGTTCGCCGGCTTCTCGCCGGACAGCCTCGCCCAGCGCATCAATGACTGCCAGTCCAAGGTCATCATCACCGCGGACGAAGGCCTGCGCGGCGGCAAGAAGGTGCCGCTGAAGGCCAATGTCGACGCGGCACTGGCCAAGACCGACGGCGTCGACTGGGTCGTCGTGGTCAAGCGCACCGGCGGCAAGATCGACATGAACCCGACACGCGACCTCTGGTATCACGAGGCCGCCGCGATGGTGACGACGGAATGCCCGGCCGAGCACATGCACGCCGAGGATCCGCTGTTCATCCTCTACACCTCGGGCTCGACCGGCCAGCCCAAAGGCGTGCTGCACACTTCGGGCGGCTATCTCGTGTTCGCCGCGATGACGCATCAATACGTCTTCGACTATCACGACGGCGACATCTACTGGTGCACCGCCGACGTCGGCTGGGTCACCGGCCACAGCTACATTCTCTACGGACCGCTGGCGAACGGCGCGACCACGCTGATGTTCGAAGGCGTGCCGAACTATCCTGATAATTCGCGGTTCTGGCAGGTCATCGACAAGCACAAGGTCAACATCTTCTACACCGCGCCGACCGCGATCCGCGCCTTGATGCAGGCCGGCGACGAGCCCGTGAAGAAGACCTCGCGCGCCTCGCTCCGACTGCTCGGCTCGGTCGGCGAGCCGATCAACCCGGAGGCCTGGGAGTGGTATCACCGCGTCGTCGGCGACGACCGCTGCCCGATCGTCGACACCTGGTGGCAGACCGAGACTGGCGGCATTTTGATCACGCCGCTGCCGGGCGCGATCAAGCTCAAGCCGGGCTCGGCGACGCAGCCGTTCTTCGGCGTGGTGCCTGAAATCGTCGATGCCGACGGCAAGGTGCTGGAAGGCGAGACCACTGGGAATCTCTGCCTCACTCGCTCCTGGCCGGGACAGATGCGCACCGTCTATGGCGATCACGCCCGTTTCGAGCAGACCTATTTCTCGACCTACAAGGGCAAGTATTTTACCGGCGACGGCTGCCGGCGCGATGCCGACGGCTATTACTGGATCACCGGCCGCGTCGACGACGTCATCAACGTCTCCGGCCACCGCATGGGCACCGCGGAGGTCGAGAGCGCGCTGGTAGCGCATGAGAAGGTCTCGGAAGCCGCCGTCGTAGGCTTCCCGCACGACATCAAGGGCCAGGGCATCTACGCCTATGTCACCCTGATGGCGGGGGTCGAGCCGACCGACGATCTGCGCAAGGAGCTCGTCGCCTGGGTGCGCAAGGAGATCGGCCCGATCGCCTCGCCCGACCAGATCCAGTTCGCCCCTAGCCTGCCCAAGACCCGCTCCGGCAAGATCATGCGCCGCATCCTGCGCAAGATCGCCGAGGACGAACCGGGCAGCTTGGGGGACACCTCGACCCTGGCCGATCCCGCCGTGGTCGACGACCTCGTCAAGAACCGGCAGAACAGGAAGTCGGCGTAACGCACTGCCGTGCCCCGGACGCAGCGCAGCGCGCACTTCGCGGTGCGCTGCTGAGCCGGGGCCCATCGGTCCAACGTCACCCTTTGCGAGGTGGGTCCCGGCTCTGCGGAGCAGCGTTACACGCTGCACCGCGTCCGGGACATGAGACCAACTGCAGCTCGGAATGACGGCGGTTCACATCCTCACGCTCTTGTCAGCGCGCAGAATGTCGCGCGTGCATCTTTCCCGCCTAGTGTTGTTTTCAGGTCATTTACTTTATTTCGAACATTTCCTTTGTTTCCCCTGCTGGCGGGCCCTCGGCGGCCGTGCGTGGAAACCATCCGGTTAACGGGCGCGGTTAGGAATGTCTGGGCAAGCTGGCGATTGCCGGTTTTGCATGGATTTCGACGATCCGTTCGGGGGCGAGGGAAAATTCGATGTCGATGAGGATTGCTGTGGCGCTGGCCGCCACCATCGGGGCTGGGGTCTTGATGTCGACGGCGGCCGAGGCGCGGCCGGAAATGGTGGGGGCGCACCTCGCCGACTATTCGCCGGGCACCATCGTGGTCAAGACCAGCGAGCGGCGACTCTATTTCATCCTCGATAGCGGCCACGCGGTGCGCTACCCGGTCGGCGTCGGCAAATCCGGCAAGCAGTGGGCCGGCACCACCCGCATTGACGGCAAATACCGCAACCCGGCCTGGGCGCCACCCGCCGAGGTGAAGCGCGACAAGCCCAACATACCGGACGTCATCCCGGGCGGCTCGCCGCGCAATCCGATGGGCGTGGCGGCGATGACGCTTTCCGGCGGCGAATACGCGATCCACGGCACCAACGTGCCGGGCTCGATCGGCGGCTTCGTTTCTTATGGCTGCATCCGCATGCTCAACGACGACATTACCGATCTCTACGGCCGCGTCTCCGTCGGTACCACGGTGATCGTGACGCGCTGATCGAACAGAACAGGACAGACAACCAAAGCCGCGTCATCTGACGCGGCTTTTTTGTTACCAGAAACGCCAGCTGCGCGCGCACCAGCCGTCACGATGGCCGCCATCGTAGCTCCGCGCATAACCGCCGGCGAGCAACGCCGCCGAGACGTTGGCAGTTCGCCTGGTCGCAACGTCGGCGAGAACGCGGCCATATTTGTCGGGCCCGAGATTGGTGATCGTCACGCCGCCCTGGCCGAGCAGATCACGCAGCGCCCGGGCCGCGGCTTCGGCCTTGTCCAGCTCCTCCTGGCAGGCCGCCTTCAGCTCGGGCGCATCGATGCCGCGCAGCCGAACACGCACGACGAGATCGCGGCCGTCGCGCTGATGCAGGCGCGCGAGGAAGGTGTCGCCGTCGATGGTGCGAAGGACGTCGACCGCTTCGCGACTATCGGGACGGCCTGCCTGCCGGAGAACGATCTCGGCGTCCCGCCTGCGCTCGCCATCGGCGTGCAGGATGGGCCACATCGTCCCGTGACGGAAGGCAAGCACGACAGCCAGCGCGACGCCGGCCACGAACATCCACGGCAGCAGCCCGGAGAAGCGACGGCCGAACGGCGAGCCGCCGAACTGCGGCCGATAGGCATGGGGACGATCGTGGAAACGCATCGGGCCACGCTAGGACTGAGTCGGGGAAACCGGCAAGGCTTGAAACCGACAAGGCCTGAAACCGACAAGGCTTGGTCGCGCACCCGAGGAGACGAGTCGTCGCTTGGTCGCAAGCCGTTGGCCCGGATCGCTGTCTGCGAAAATTCGCACCTATGCGCGGCGCGCTATTCCAAGCGGTCTCCTACCGAGGCGAGAGGCATCGACGGATAAGGCAGCCACAACGCTCCCGTCATCGATTATTTCACCCGCTCTATGCGCGCTGCATCTCCGATCGAGTTGGTTTTACGCCAAGCTGCATCGAGCTTTACGACGAGCCGATCGCAAGCTTCGAGGGTGACGCCCGTGGCTAGGGTGCTCATATGCTCTGCCGTCCACAGCAGATGGCTGTCGGACCAGAGTTCTTGTGTCCAAAGGATGGCATTGCATAAGCCCGGCGCGACAAGGTCCAGGCTCAACTCGTTTGGATAAGGTGCCGCTTGCGCCTCAGCACCGTAATTAATGTCGGCAACCTGGCTTTCTCTGCTCAGTTTGCGGAATGCGCCGCGCAGATAACGATAACCTCCACTTCCCCACGATGGAGACCATTCGTAGTCAGCGCTGATGCGCGGGCGCGCCATCGTGTGCTGTAACTCCATGCGTGCCGTCTCGAACAGCGTCTTCAAGCTAAGCTGATACCGCCTTTCCATATCGGAAATGGTGCGGCGCAGATCGTCCAGTTCGGTACCGGCGTCGACACCGGGCCATTCACAAGCGACACCGGAATAGCGAACCCGGTCCGGTATGATTATGCAATTCGGCCTGCCGAATTGCTCGCGCAAAGCGTAAACAAGCGTTGAGCGAGCCTCGTCGACGATGAGATGATTCGTATAGACGAAGGCGATAATGGCATCGAAGCCGCCATTGAGCGTGTCGCGCGACTGGGTCGTGAGATCGCCTTCGACGAAGCGGATCTGGTTTGAAAGACCATTCTCCTCTGCCAGGGCGCGCGCGAGCTCCACGTTCTCGCGATCGATCGCAACGACCTCCGAAGCGCCCGCCTTCGCAGCCAGGAACGACATGAGCCCGGTACCGCAGCCGGCGTCGAGCACGCGCATTCCGGGTCGGATGAGCCGTTGGATGGCGCGTGCAACGGCCATGGTGCGGTCGACTCGTGCGAGCAGTCTGACATGAGTGATACTGGAGAACAGTGGGTTGTGAAAGGAATGGGCAGGTTTCGTGGCTTTCGACATCGGCGGAAGTCCGGATGTTATGGTTGAATTTCGCTCTCAATTCGGGTGTTAGCGTTGCTCTCGGGGACCGACGCTAAGCCGAAATTCTCACAACGCTAGCGACGGAAGATCCGGTGCCGGCGGTTCAGATCGCAAGTTTCAATCGTCTGCGTGAGTAGTTCCGACAGCTCGAGGGCGCGGTGTCTGGAACCGGTCGTCCGGCTCCGCTCAAGATTCTTTCACCTGCTCGTAGGCTATTGCTATCTTAGGATGTGTCAACGACATTCAATGCATGTACCCGTTTAAGTAGGTTCATGTCCGCCGTCGCAATGGCCCCCGGCACAGAGCACCGCTCAGCAAGTTACTGGTTCGGATCAGGGCATTGCGGCGGATGGTTTGCGTTTACGAACGTCAAATCCGCTCCACTAGCGTGGCGGATCAGAAGTTCGCCAAGCGGGTGCTGCGAAATGTGGGCGACTATCATCCCCGATGGCTCGCCGCGCGGCCGGATGGGCGCGGCCGCGACAAGCCTTGCCGAAGGCGAATGCGCGATTCACGTCACCAACAGGCCCGGATGGGTCGGCGACGATTGGCTGAAGCAACGCGACCCCGTAATTCTACTACCAGATGTGGCGATCTTTCCGTGCCTACTTTGCATAAAGTTGCAATTCGTTTACGCGAATTTCAATTTTTGGTTGCCAACTGGCCCGGGTAATTCTGGGACTGGGGTTCACGATGGCATCCTTCAAATTTCGTATCGGCACAAAGCTCGGCATCGTCTCAGCGATCAGCATTCTGCTGGTCGGTGGCATGCTGGTCAATCAGGCGCTGGGTAACCGGTCGATTGTGGCATCCAACGGCTTGTTGATTCTCAACTATCTCAACAAAGGCAATGCGCAGTCGGCGCAGACAGCGATAGCGCGCGCGGAGACAACCGCTCTCGAGATCGCGTCCGCGCAGTCGGTCGCAAGAATCGACGAGCTCCTTCAGGTTCTCCGCGCCAGGGTGACCGAAGCCGAGACAGAGATTGATGCCGCGCGCGATCGGGCCAAACAGCAATTTACAAAGGATGCCTACCAGGCGGCTCGGAACTCTGTGGATGCCTATCTGACCAGCGCCATCGAGCTTGCGGAGGCGCAAAAGCGCGTCATTGGCGCCGATGGAGGGGCCAAGGCCGAGGCGGAAGCGGCGAAGGCCCGCGTTCTTAACGAGCGTACGTTCCCGGCGGCAGGGCAAGTCAACACTGCCATCGATAAAGGAGTGGGCATCGCCAACGAATACGCGGCCAAGCGTAAGAGCCAGGTGCTGGAGGAATTGAATTCTACCGCGAATTTCGCGCTCATAGTCGGCGTGGCCGTCATGTTGACGTTAATCGGTTCCGCCGCATTTTCGGTGCTGAGCATTGCCCGCCCGGTCCGGCGCATTGGCGAAGTGCTGCTCGAACTGGCCAGCGGCAACAAGGCGGTCGAGATTCCCTTTATCGGCCGAGTTGACGAAATCGGCGACAACGCCCGTGCGGCGAACACCTTCAAGGAAAATCTGATCCGCATCGAACAAATGGAGGCGGCGCAGAAGGATTCCGAAGCGGCCGCCGCCGCGGCCCGCAAGGCCGCCATGCTCAAGTTGGCCGACGAGTTCCAGGCCGCGATCGGCGGCATCGTCAACACGGTGTCGTCGGCGTCCGCGCAGCTCGAAAGCGCCGCGAGCACCCTGACGTCCACGGCGGACAGCACAAAGCAGCTGGCCGGCATGGTCGCCGCCGCCTCCGAGGAGGCCTCCACCAATGTCGGCGCGGTCGCCGCCGCCACCGAGGAGATGAGCGCGTCCGTGGTCGAGATCGGGCGTCAGGTCCAGGACTCCAGCCGCATTGCCGGCGAAGCGGTGAAGCAGGCCGAAAAAACCGACGCCCGTATCACCGAACTGTCACAAGCGGCGAGCCGGATCGGCGATGTCGTGAAATTGATCACGGCGATCGCCGAGCAGACCAATCTGCTCGCGCTCAACGCCACCATCGAGGCCGCGCGTGCGGGCGACGCCGGCCGCGGCTTCGCCGTGGTCGCAAGCGAGGTCAAGGCACTCGCCGCACAGACCGCCAAGGCGACCGACGAGATTGCGACCCAGATTGCAGGCATGCAGGTCGCGACGCAGGAGTCGGTCAGTGCGATCAAGGAGATCAGCGACACGATCGGCCGGATCTCCGAGATCGCGCAAACCATCGCCGCGACGCTGGAAGAACAAGCCGGCGTGACGACGGAAATCGCGCGCAATGTCGGCGAGGCCGCCAAGGGCACGGTGGAGGTTGCCGACAAAATCACCGAAGTCAATCGCGGCACCAGCGCCACCGGCGCTGCGTCCGGACAGGTGCTGACGTCGGCGCGCTCGCTCTCCAGCGAGAGCGGACTCCTGAAAGCCGAGGTCGAAAAGTTCCTCGACACGGTGCGCGCGGCCTGATTTGCAGCGAAGCGGCGAGCTTCGCGTCGATGCTCGCTGCTCGCAACCCCGGTAAATCACGGGTTTGACGACAACCGAAAAACAACTGTAGGTAGGAGTCTCGAAAAGCGCGATCAACATCGCCAGCGGTATCTGTTCCAGGGAGTCCCAACATGAACAACAACCAGGCTTCCGCCGATTCCCTGCAACGAATGGCCGATCTGATACGCCAGCAGCATAGCTTGCTCGACACCATGCCGCTTTCGCCAGTTGGCGAATTCCAAACCAGAGCAGTCAGTCTCGGGACTTTGATGCAGGAAGTCACTGAGTGCCTTTCCGCAAGCTTTCGGCAGCGGCCGGCGGACGATTTTCCCATGCTGCATTTCGCATGGGGGAAATGCCGCGTTGGATCGACGGCGCTGACCAACCTGTTTGGCACGATGGGAATGCCCTCATACTACCAGCCGGTCAAAGCCATCCTGCGCGATGCAATGGTGGGCAGCTCATTGAGACCTTGGATCGTGCCCTCAGCCAGCATTAGCCCGAATATCTTCAGCAAGGAGACGATGGGGCCCTATGTGCTCGCGGAAAGTCTGTTCAATCCGCTACAGCTATTGATTGACGCGGGCTATCCGCGACACCGGCTCCATTGCATCATGCTCGATCGCGAACCGGCAAGTTCACTGGCGTCGTGGATCGAAAAATGGTCGGGCCGCGCTTCTGAAAAAACGCTGGTCCACAATTACGTCGCCGCCGCGCTCAACGCCGAGCGAGTGGAGAACTATGCCAGGCGACACGGCATTCCGGTCACCCGTTACGTGTATGAAGTGAGCAAGGAGCCCGTATCATCGGTGCGCATCCTCTTCGACCGGCTTGGTCTTTCAAACAGCTTTGCCGAAAAGGCGGTGACGTGCTGGCGGGAGACAGGACTGGAACAAGCGGAGAACGCACGAGTCATATGGCCCAGTGAGGCGACTATTTACGACGTCCCCAATCTGCATACCTCCGACACAGCCTACCGCTACCAGCGCCGCGCGACGTCCGCGCTGAGCCAAACGGTGCTGGACGTTCTTGAGCGTTGCGGCGTCAATGACGTCTATCGCGCTTCAGTCGCGGCCTGCGTTCGCGATCTCGACCTCACTCCGGCGATGTCGGCGAAGTTGTTTGGCGATTGGTTCGCTGCGGCCGCATGACCATGTTGGAAGTGCCCGCGACCGAGGCGCCAGCCGTCCCCGGCATGGCCGACGGCAAGCAGCTCCGTATCACCACCAGCCATCTGCAGCGGCTGGAAGCCGAGAGCATCTACATCCTGCGCGAGGCGGCCGCCGAGTTCCGCAAGCCGGTCATGCTCTACTCGATCGGCAAGGACTCCTCGGTGCTGCTGCATCTGGCGATGAAAGCGTTTCATCCCGGCAAGCCGCCGTTTCCGCTGCTGCATGTCGATACAACCTGGAAATTCCGCGAGATGATCGCGTTTCGCGACTGCCGCGCGCATGAGCTCGGCCTCGACCTGATCGTTCACACCAACAGTGACGGATTGAGCCAGGGCATCACCCCCTTCACCCACGGCTCGGCGCGCTACACCGACGTCATGAAGACGCAGGCGTTGCGGCAGGCGCTGGACCGCCACGGCTTCGACGCCGCGATCGGCGGCGCGCGGCGCGACGAGGAGAAGTCGCGCGCCAAGGAGCGCGTGTTCTCGCACCGGAGCGCGGCACATCGCTGGGATCCGAAGAACCAGCGGCCGGAGCTGTGGAGCCTGTACAACACGATGCTCGCGCCGGGCGAGAGCATGCGGGTGTTTCCGCTGTCGAACTGGACCGAGCTCGACATTTGGGACTACATCCTGGCCGAGAACATCCCGATCGTTCCGCTCTATCTGGCAGCAAAGCGCCCGGTGGTCGAGCGCGACGGCGCGCTGATCATGGTGGATGACGAACGGATGCCGCTGGGCCCGGAAGAAGCGCCGCGCTGGCGCTCCGTCAGGTTTCGTACCCTCGGCTGCTATCCCCTCACCGGTGCAACGATGTCGACGGCGGCAACCCTGCCGGAGATCGTGCGGGAGATGATGGCGTCACGCACCTCCGAACGGCAAGGACGCATGATCGACCGGGACAGCCCCGCATCGATGGAGCGCAAGAAGGCGGAGGGCTATTTCTGATGTCCTATCACGAGGCCCCCACGATCGCCACCGCCGGTGCGCCGCAGCTCGAGCACGATGATCGTCCGACGCTGCGCTTCGTCACCTGCGGCAGCGTCGACGATGGTAAGAGCACGCTGGTCGGCCGCCTGCTCTACGATTCCAAGACGCTGCTCGACGACCAGATCGAGGCGCTCGCGTCCGAGAGCAAGACCGCGGGCACCACCGGCGGCGATCTCGATTTCGCGCTGCTGGTCGACGGCTTGCAGGCCGAGCGCGAGCAGGGCATCACGATCGACGTCGCCTATCGGTTCTTCGCCACCAAGCTGCGCCGCTTCATCGTCGCCGACACGCCCGGGCATGCGCAGTACACCCGCAACATGGCGACCGGCGCCTCCAATGCCGATCTCGCCGTGGTGCTGGTCGATGCCCGCAAGGGCGTGATCACGCAGACCCGGCGCCACAGCCATATCCTGTCGCTGCTCGGCATCCGCCACGTCGTGCTCGCCGTGAACAAGATGGATCTGATCGGCTTCGGCGGCGACCGCTTCGCGGCGATCACCGCCGAATATCTGACGCTGGCCGGACAGCTCGGAATCTCCGAGGTCCAGTGCATCCCGGTCGTTGCGCCCGACGGCGACAACATCGTGGCCGCGAGCGCGCGCATGCCCTGGTACACCGGGCCGACCGTCACGTCGTATCTGGAATCGGTGGACGTATCCGGCGACCTTTCGCAGTGTCCGTTGCGCCTCCCGGTGCAATGGGTCAACCGACCGCATGCGGAGTTTCGCGGTTTTTGCGGACGGATCGCGAGCGGCACGATCGCGACCGGCGAAACCATCACCGTACAGCCGTCAGGCCGCCGCACGCGCGTCGCCCGCATTCTCGCAAGCGGCGGCGAGCGCGAGCGGGCCCTCGCGGGCGAATCGGTGACGCTGACATTGGCGGATGAGATCGACGTCAGCCGCGGCGACGTGCTGACGGCAGGAACGCCGCCGCAGGTTTCGGATCAGCTTGCCGCTCATCTCGTCTGGTTCGACGACAAATCCATGGTCGCGGGCCGGCGCTATTTGCTCAAATGCGGCACCGCCTCGACCGGCGCGGTGATCACGACGCTCAAGCACCGCATCGCCATCGACACCATGGCGCAGGAGAGCGCGACGACGCTCGACGCCAACGAGATCGGCTACGTCCATCTCAGCCTCGACCGGGCGCTGGTGTTCGAGGCCTATCGCGACCACCGCGACATGGGCAGCTTCATTCTCGTCGATCCGATCAGCCACCGCACGGCCGCCGCGGGAATGATCGACCTGTCGCTCTGCCGGGCCACCAATGTCCATTGGCAGCAGCTCGCGGTCGACAAGTCGGTGCGGGCGCGGCTGAAGCAGCAGCGGCCCTGCGTGCTCTGGTTCACGGGCCTGAGCGGTGCCGGCAAGTCCACGATCGCCGATCGCCTCGACCGGCGGCTTGCCGAACTAGGCCGCCATGCCGCCCTGCTCGACGGCGACAATCTCCGCCACGGCATCAACCGCGATCTCGGCTTTTCCAGCGCGGACAGGGTGGAGAACGTCAGGCGCGCCGCGGAGATCGCGGCCTTGTTCGTCGATGCCGGCATGATCGCGCTGGTGGCGCTGATCTCACCGTTCCGCAGCGAACGCGCGCTGGCGCGCCAGCGGGTCGAGCCGGGCGAGTTCATCGAGATCCATGCCGCGACCCCGCTCGCCGAATGCGAGCGTCGCGATCCCAAGGGGCTCTATCGCAAGGCACGGGCGGGAGAGCTGCTGGCCTTCACCGGTATCGACCATCCCTACGAGGCGCCGCAGGCGCCGGAGATCACCATCGACACCTCGGAAATGTCGACCGACGCAGCCTGCGAACGGATCATCCGCTACTTGCAGGAGCATCATTATCTGTAAATCTGTAACGGCTGGTCCGACCGGCCTTACGGCTCAAAAGTCGGAGGCGATGCCCTTGGTTTCCCAGTCGCCATAGCGGGTGGGCTCGGGTCCTTTCGGCCCCTGAAGCTCCTTCGGCCGCGCCTCGGCCTTGGCGGCCTGCCGGCGCGCCTCGGCTTCGGCCAGTGCGCGCTGGGCGGCCGGCGTGAGCTGCTTGCGATCGGGAACGGGAGGCTGGTCACTCATCGCCAAGCCTTCTAGCGCAGGACGGGCAACGGCGCGATATCCAATCACGCATTCCTGAAATCGGGCCCGGAGGGCTGAAAAAGCCGGAAGCGATTCTTACATTTGGCATATTCGCGTGCCAGAGACCGACTCCTCAAGGCATGCGCCGATTACGGCGGAACTGCCGCTTGCTCAGAACCTTGCTTCCGCATGCCGTCTCAACGTTTCGCCCCTCCGTCCGAAGTGCCAGGTCTTGCGGCGCGGCGGATCGCCGCCGACATCGTCGACGGTGTCCTGCACAAGCACCGCACGCTCGACGACCAGCTCGACGGCAGTGGCGCCCATCCCGGGCTGAAGGCGCTGGCCGACCGCGACCGCGCGCTGATGCGGCGCCTGGTCGCCACCGTGCTGCGCCGGCTCGGCACGCTCGGTCATGTGCTGTCCCGCTTGCTCGACAAGGGCATTCCCTCCGACGCGCCGCGCGCGCAGAGCGCGCTGCTGATCGGCGCTGCGCAGATCCTCTGGATGGACGTGCCCGATCACGCCGCGGTCGATCTCTCCGTTCGCCTCGTGCAATCCGACCGGCGCGCTGCGCGGTATGCCGGCCTCGTGAATGCCGTGCTGCGCCGCTGTGCGCGCGAGGGCAAGGCGCTGGTCGAGGAAGTCGCGACGCAATCGCTGGACCTGCCGCCCTGGCTGCTGGCGCGCTGGAGCGCGCATTATGGCGAGGCGACCGCAAGGGACATGGCGCTGGCGCTCGGCCACGAGCCCTCGCTCGATCTCACCGTGAAATCTGATGCCGCGCAATGGGCGAACCGCCTGCACGGCGAGACGCTGCCGACCGGCACGGTGCGGATGCTGCTGCACGGGTCGGTGACCATGCTGCCGGGCTTTGCCGAAGGACAGTGGTGGGTGCAGGACGCCGCCGCCGCGTTGCCGGCCCGCCTGTTCGGCGACATCGAGGGCAAATCCATTGCCGACCTCTGCGCCGCCCCCGGCGGCAAGACCGCACAGCTGGCGCTATCAGGCGCGCATGTCACGGCGATCGACCGCTCGCCCGCCCGGGTGGCGCGTCTGCGCGAAAACCTGACGCGGCTGTCGCTCCAAGCCGAGACCGTCGTCGCCGACGCCGTGGAATGGGCCGGCCCGAATGAGAGTTTCGACGGCATCCTGATCGATGCGCCCTGCACCTCGACCGGCACGATCCGCCGTCATCCCGACGTCGCCTGGCTCCGGCAGGAATCCGACATCGCCGCGCTGACCGCGCTCCAGCAGCGGCTGCTGAAGAAATCCGTCTCGTTGCTGAAGCCGGGCGGGATGCTGATCTATTGCACCTGTTCGCTGGAACCCGAGGAGGGCGAGCAGGCGATCGCCACCCTGCTCCAGTCCGAGGCCGGCCTGCGCCGCGTGTCGATCGCGGCGTCCGAGGTGTCGGGACTGAGCGAGATCGTCACCGCCGACGGCGACCTGCGCACCTTGCCCAGCCATCTGCCGAACCCCGATCCCAAGCTCGGCGGGCTCGATGGATTTTACGCGGCCCGACTCGTTAAATCCTGATTTTGCACCGGATTTTGCGGGCACGAGACTGATTTGCGCACCTTCAAGGTGGTGTCAGCCGTCCGATTTTGGGATTAATAAGGATTCGTCGCTAATCCTCTCCCCTCAAGGCAAGGCGTGTCGGTCGCTCAACGCAGACGTATCTCGACGCTGGTGATGAACCGCTTCGCGCGGAACATGCTCGCGCGCGCGAGCGGCGGTTCGGTTGCGTTGTCGCGGGTCTGGCCCGGCCGCACCGACCGGCTGATCATCGCGCCGCACGATTTGCGCACCGCGGATGCGACCCGCGCCGCCGAGATCTATGCCGGACGCTTCGTCTTCGCCGGCAAGATCGTCAATTGCCACGGCCGCTCGATCTTCGACCTCGAGCCGCCGTCGGAGGATTGGGAGGTCGCACTGCTCGGCTTCGGCTGGCTGCGTCATTTGCGCGCTGCCGACACCGCGCTGACGCGGGCCAATGCGCGCGCGCTGGTCGAGGACTGGATCGCCAACCCCGCCAACAAGCGCCGCCCCGTCGGGCGCCGCGCCGACGTGCTGGCCCGGCGCGTGATCTCGCTGCTGTCGCAGGCGCCACTGGTGCTCAATGACACCGACAACAAATTCTATCGCCGCTACCTGCGCGCGCTGGCCCGCGAGATCCGTCTCCTGCGCTACACCATGGTCAACATCCCGGACGGGGTGCCGAAGCTCCAGGTGCTGATCGCGCTGTGCTATACGGCGCTGTGCCTCGCCAATCAGGCCAGTCACATCCGCAGCGCCTCGAAAAAGCTTTCGGACGAATTGCAGCGGCAGATCCTGCCCGACGGCGGCCACATCTCCCGCAATCCGGGCGCGCTGATCGAGCTCCTGATCGACCTCTTGCCGCTGCGGCAGACTTTTGCCGCGCGCAACATCGCGCCGCCGCCGGCGCTGCTCAATGCAATCGACCGCATGATGCCGATGCTGCGCTTCTTCCGGCACGGCGACGGCAATTTCGCGCTGTTCAACGGCATGAGCGCGACCTCGTCGGACCTGCTCGCGACGCTGCTCGCCTATGACGACACCCATGGCGCGCCGATGGCGAACATGCCGCATACCGGCTTCCAGCGCCTCGATGCCGGCCAGACCACCGTGATCATCGACACCGGCCCGCCGCCGCCGGCCGGCGTCAGCCACGACGCCCATGCCGGCTGCCTGTCGTTCGAACTCTCCTCCGGGATCAGCCGCATCGTCACCAATTGCGGCATGCCGACCACGGGCCGCGACAATTGGCGGCCGTTCGCGCGCGGCACCGCGGCGCATTCGACGCTGACCTATCACGACACCTCGTCGTGCCAGTTCGTGGAGATGTCGGCGATGAAGCGGCTGCTGCACGGCTCGCCCGTCACCAGCGGCCCCGTCGAGGTCGAGAGCTATCGCGAGGTAGTGCCGAACGGCACGGTGCTGACGGCCTCGCATGACGGCTATCTCGCCAAGTTTGGCGCGATCCATCGCCGCGTGCTGATGATCGCCAATGACGGCGCGCGCATCGACGGCGAAGACACGCTGTCGCCGCCGCAGGGCGGACGCTTCAAGGGCGCGGATGCCGATTTCGCGCTGCGCTTCCATCTGCATCCCGCGGTGAAGGCGAGCCGGCTGTCCGATGCCCGCGGCGTCATGCTGGTGTTGCCGAACCGCGACGTCTGGACCTTTGAAGCACTGGACGACAAGGTCGATCTCGAGGACAGCGTGTTCCTGGCCGGCAATGACGGCCCGCGCCGCACCGCCCAGATCGTGATCCGCCAGGACGCCCGCCAGGCGCCCTCGATCCGCTGGAGCTTTGTCCGCTCCACCGCCTCCCCGGCGGTCACCAATGCCCGCCGCAATGCGCGCCGCGAGCCGGAACTTCCGCTGTAGAAGAGCGCCCTCCGCCCATCCCGGAGGTGAAGCGTCCTACCAACGGACCGTCCTCTTTCAGTTGCTCCGCCCGGTCGCTGCGTGCCATGGTAGCAGCGCAAAAACTCTATCGAGGGGGACGTCAATGCAACGCCGGCTTGCGGCAGTGCTGGCTGCGGATGTGGTCGGCTACAGCCGCTTGATGGGAGCCGACGAGGTCGGCACGCTGACTTCGCTCAAGTCGCACCGACGGGAGCTGGTCAATCCAGCTATCACCGAATACCGCGGCCGTATCGTCAAGACCACCGGCGACGGCATGCTTCTCGAATTCGCCAGCGTAGTGGATGCGGTCGCGTTTGCCGTCAATGTGCAGCGCGGGATGCTGAAGCGCAACGCAGCCATTCCCGATGACAAACGGATCGTGTTCCGGATTGGAATCAATGTCGGTGATATCCATCATCGATGGCGACGACATCTTCGGCGATGGAGTCAACATTGCCGCGCGGCTCGAAGCCTTGTGCGAACCGGGAGGCGTCTGCATCTCGCGCGCGGCCAACGAGCAGATCAGGGACAAGCTCTCGCTGTCCTTCGCCGATCTCGGCGAGCAGGCGGTGAAGAACATTGCGCGCGCCGTCGGCGTGTATGGACTTGCCGCCACCGACATCATGTCGCTGCCGGACGGCGCGGCTGTGGGGACGCCGGAGACGACGCGGCCGGCGGCTGCCGAGGAGCAGAACATCCAATTCTGCCAGACACGGGACGGCGTGCAACTGGCCTATGCCAAAACCGGGCAGGGGCCGCCGATCATCAAGACCGGCAACTGGATGACCCATCTTGAATTCGACCTCGAAAGCCCGATCTGGCGGCATCTCTACCGCGAGCTGTCGGAGGAGCACACGCTGATCCGCTACGACGCACGGGGCAATGGTCTGTCCGACCGTGACGTGCCCGACGTCACCTTCGATCACTTCGTCGACGATCTGGAAACCGTGGTCGATGCCGCGGGCATCGACCGTTTCGCACTGCTCGGTGTCTCGCAAGGCTGCTCGGTGTCGATCGCATACGCGGTCAGGCATCCGGAACGGGTCTCCCACCTCGTGCTGTTCGGCGGTTACGCCGTGGGCTGGAGGAAGCGGGCGAGGACGCAGTCCGAGAAAGAGACCGGTGAAGCGATGCTCACGCTGGTGCGCCTCGGGTGGGGGCAGGAGAATCCAGCGTTCCGCCAGCTCTTCACCTCGCAATTCATTCCGGGCGGCACCAAGGAGCAGGCTGACTGGTTCAACGAGTTGCAGCGAGTTTCGGCGTCGCCCGAGGATGCGGTCCGCAATCTCATGGCGACTGGCGAAACCGACGTCACGGCGCTGCTTGCCAAGGTCAATGTGCCGACGCTGGTGATGCATTCGCGCCATGACACGAGAGTGCCCTTCGAATCCGGCCGACGGATGGCGGCGGGCATTCCGGGAGCTCGTTTCGTTCCGCTCGAAAGCCGCAATCACCTGATCCTCGAGGACGAGCCCGCTTTCCCGCGCTTTCTCGAAGAGATCAAATCATTCTTGAAGTCTGAGGTCGCAGGTCGATGAATTTCGGACAGATATAGGAGAGGGGCAAACGCCGCGACAAGTTTGCGAGTACACGTTCTGGTCGTTGTGAAACGCGCCAAAAGCTGCTATCGAGCCCTCGCTCGCGCGACTGGCGACCTTGGATGGAGCACCATCGGGAAGCGCGACAGATATCCGCCGCGCGCCTGGGCATAGACACTCCCTTACCAGAGGATCTTGCTCATGACTGACCATCCCCGCCGCGTCACCCGCGCCCTGCTCTCCGTTTCCGACAAAACCGGTCTGATCGAATTCGCCAAGGCGCTTGCCGCCCACGATGTCGAGCTGGTCTCGACCGGCGGCACCGCGAAAGCGATCACCGCCGCCGGCCTGAAGGTGAAGGACGTTTCCGACCTCACCGGTTTCCCCGAGATGATGGACGGCCGCGTCAAGACGCTGCACCCGAAGGTGCATGGCGGCCTGCTCGCGATCCGCGACAACAAGGACCACGCGGAGGCGATGAAGGCGCACGGCATCGCGCCGATCGACCTGCTCGTCGTCAACCTCTATCCGTTCGAGACGACCGTGGACAAAGGCGCCGGCTTCGAGGATTGCATCGAGAACATCGACATCGGCGGCCCCGCGATGATCCGCGCCGCCGCCAAGAACCATGATGATGTCGCCGTCGTGGTCGAGGCCGAGGACTACAAGGCCGTGCTCGACGAGCTCGCCGCCAACGACGGCGCGACCACGCTGAAGCTGCGCCGGCGGCTTGCCGCGAAGGCCTATGCGCGCACCGCGGCTTACGATGCCGCGATCTCGAACTGGTTCAACCGTCAGCTCGAGATCGACGCGCCTGATTTCCGCGCCTTCGGCGGCCGGCTGATCCAGTCGCTGCGCTATGGCGAGAACCCGCACCAGACCGCGGCGTTCTATGCGACCCCCGACAAGCGCCCGGGCGTCTCCACCGCACGGCAGCTCCAGGGCAAGGAGCTCTCCTACAACAACATCAACGACACCGATGCGGCCTATGAATGCATCGGCGAGTTCGACGCCAGGCGCACCGCGGCCTGCGTCATTGTCAAGCATGCCAATCCCTGCGGCGTCGCGGAAGGCGCGAACCTCGTCGACGCCTATCGCAAGGCGCTGGCCTGCGATTCCACGTCCGCCTTCGGCGGCATCATCGCGATGAACCGTGCGCTCGATGCCGATACTGCGCGCGAGATCACGAAGATCTTCACCGAGGTAATCATCGCGCCCGACGCCAGCGAAGAGGCCATCTCTATCATCGGCGCGCGCAAGAATTTGCGCCTGCTGCTCGCCGGCAGCCTGCCCGATCCGCGCGCGCCCGGCCTCACCGCCAAGACGGTGGCGGGCGGCCTGCTGGTGCAGAGCCGCGACAATGCGGTGGTCGACGACATGACCTTCAAGGTCGTGACCAAGCGTGCACCGACTGACTCCGAAATGCGCGACCTGAAGTTCGCCTTCCGGGTCGCAAAACACGTCAAGTCCAACACCATCATCTACGCCAGGGATCTCGCCACCGTCGGCATCGGCGCCGGCCAGATGAGCCGGGTGGATTCCGCGCGGATCGCGGCGCGCAAGGCACAGGATGCGGCGAACGAGCTGAAGCTCGCCGAACCGCTGACCAAGGGCTCGGTCGTGGCCTCGGATGCGTTCTTCCCATTCGCCGACGGCATGCTTGCCTGCATCGAGGCCGGCGCCACCGCGGTGGTCCAACCCGGCGGCTCGATGCGCGACGACGAGGTGATCAAGGCCGCCGACGAGCACGGCATCGCCATGGTGTTCACGGCCACGCGGCATTTCAGGCATTAAAGCGCGATGAGATTTGGATGAATCGCCATCGCGCTTTAGGTTGTCGTTTGGGCATGATCTTTTCGGAAAACCGCTGCGCACTTTTCCGGATCATGCTTTAGCCCAGCAACGAGAGCGCAGCCCGGATGGAGCGCAGCGAAATTCGGGCTACGCAACCCACAACGACTGTCCCGGATTGCGCTTCGCTCCGTCCGGGCGACGAACCGCGCTAGTCCCTCACTCGCATCAACAGCACCAGCCCGGTCACGAAAAACACCACCAGCACGGCCATGCCAGCCTTCTGGCTCGCCGTCGCTGCCGTGATCATGCCGATCAGCAGCGGGCCGATGAAGGACGTCACCTTTCCCGTCAGAGCGAACAAGCCAAAATACTGCGCGATGCGGTCCTTCGGCGCGAGATGGATCAGCAGCGTGCGCGAGGCGGCCTGGAGGGGACCGCCGGCCGCGCCGATCAGGCAGCCCAGCACGAGATAGGCGCGCTCGGCCGCGCTGGAGAACAGGGGCGCGCCGGCTTGCGGCGGCGCGACCCTGACGAACAGGACGCTGTCCTTGTCGACCAGAAGGATCGCCGCCACCGCCAGCAGCAGGATCAGCAGGCTGCCGGCGATCACGCGCTTGGGCCCGAGACGATCATCCAGCTTGCCGCCCAGCCACGCACCGAACGTGCCGGCGATCGCAAGTATGATGCCGAAGGTGCCGATCTGGATCGTGTGCCAGCCGAACGTGCCCGCGGCATAGATGCCGCCGAACGCAAACAGCGACACTAGGCCGTCGGTGTAGATCATGTTGGCAAGCAGGAAGGCGGCGAGCGATTTCTGCTGCGGCAGACTCGTGATCGACTGCTTCAGCTCCAGCAGGCCTTCGCGCAGCGCCTTGCCTAACGGCCGCTTCGCCGGATAGTCCGGCGTGAACAGGAACATTGGCGTCACGAAGATGATGAACCACATCCCGGTCAGCGGCCCCGCGGCGCGGTCGCCCTGGTGGGTTGCGGGATCGAGGCCGAACAGCGGCGTGAAGCCGAGCATCGTGCGCCCGGTCTCGGGATTGGCCGCGAGGAAGCCGAGCACGATGATCAGGCTGACAATGCCGCCGACATAGCCGGTGGCCCAGCCGGTGCCAGAGAGCCGGCCGATGCGGTCCGGCGGCACCAGCGTCGGCATCATCGCGTTGTTGAAGACGGTGGCGAATTCCGCACCGACGCTGGCCAGCGCGACCGCGGTGAGCAGCGGCGGGATGATAGAGGGATCGCCGGGTTTTCCGATCCACAGCGTGCAGGAGGCCAGCACCAGCACGGCACCGAACCCTGCGATCCACGGCTTCCGGCGGCCCGATGCATCGGCGATGGCGCCCAGCACTGGCGAGAGCAGCGCGATGGCAAGGCCGGCAGAGGCCATCGCAAAGCCCCATAGCGATTGGCCGGTGGCAGCATCTGGCGCCACGCTGGTGGCGAAATAAGGCGCGAACACGAAGGTCGTGATCAGCGTGAAGTAAGGCTGCGCGGCCCAGTCGAAGAAGATCCAGCTGACGACGGCGGCGCGCGGCGGATAGGTCCGCGGCACGCCGGCCATGCGCGCATCCTCGGCGATCGTCGTCATCACGCAGTCCTCATCACGAACAGTTTTGCCTCTCCGGACGCAAACCGTATAGCATTACCGTGGCGTGTGTGAACTGGCCCGAAGCCGCGGCGGAAATTTGATCATGTCGTCACATTCGACACGGCGGATGTTTTTCGCCTTCATTGCCATTCTGGCGTTTGGTCTTGCGCCTGCGGCCGCGCAGGATGCGCGGCGGGCCTATGTTCCGCCGGCACTCGACACGGTGCATGCCGTCCCTGCCGAGCACGGCATGGTGGTGGTGCAGGAGAAAATCTCTGCGCATATCGGCGCCGACATCCTGCGACGCGGCGGCAATGCGGTCGATGCCGCAGTCGCGACCGGCTTTGCGATGGCGGTGACCTATCCCCGCGCCGGCAATATCGGCGGCGGCGGCTTCATGGTGATCCATTCGACCGAACGCAACGAAGACGTCACGATTGACTACCGCGAGACGGCACCGGCAGCGACGACGCCGCAAATCTTCCTCGGGCCCGACGGCAAGCCTGATCCGGCCAAGTCGCGCGATTCCGCGCTGGGCGTCGGCGTGCCCGGCACGGTGGCGGGCCTGGCGCTCGCACTGGAGAAATACGGCTCGGGCCACTTCACGCTGGCGCAGCTGCTCGAGCCCGCCGTCGCGCTTGCCCGCGACGGGTTCATCATCAGCGACGACATCGCCGACAGCCTGCCGGGCTGGCACCGGCGGCTCGCGCGCTGGCCGGCTTCGGCCCGGATTTTCTCGCGACCTGACGGCAGCTCGCTCGGCGAAGGCGATCGGCTGGTGCAGAGCGATCTCGCCGAAACGCTTTCGGCCGTCGCCGCCCAAGGTCCGCGCGGCTTCTATGAAGGCCCGGTCGCAGACAAGATCGCCGAGGCTCTGGCCGAAGCCGGCGGCATCATGACGTCGGCCGATCTGAAGGCCTATCAGCCAGTGATCCGCGCGCCGGTGCGCGGCACCTATCGTGGCTACGACATCGTCTCGATGCCGCTGCCATCGTCCGGCGGCGTGGTGCTGGTGGAGACGCTCAACATCCTCGAGGGCTTTCAGCTCGCCGATCTGAAGCAGGGCTCGCCGGCATCGCTGCATCTGCTGATCGAGGCGATGAAGCGCGCCTATGCTGACCGCGCGCGCTATCTCGGCGATCCCGCCTTCGTCAACGCACCGATCGAGACGCTCACCGCGAAGGACTACGCCGCCAAGCTGCGCGCGGGCATCTCCACCGATCGCGCTACGCCATCGAAACAGCTCGTGTCCGCTGCCACTTCGCCGCGCGAGGGCAGCAACACCACGCATTACTCGGTCGTCGATGACCGCGGCAACGCGGTCAGCAACACTTATACCCTGAACTTCAGCTACGGCGTCGGCCTCGTTGCCGAGGGCACCGGCGTGCTGCTCAACAACGAGCTCGACGATTTCACTGCGGCGGTCGGCGCATCCAATGCCTATGGCCTCGTCGGCTTCGAGGCCAATCTGCCCGGACCCGGCAAGCGGCCGCTGTCCTCGATGTCGCCGACCATCGTGCTCAAGGATGGCAAGCCGGTTCTGGTGACGGGCTCGCCTGGCGGCAGCCGCATCATCTCGACTGTGCTCCAAGTGATCGTGAACGTCCTCGACTACAAGATGGATGTTGCGGCTGCCGTTGCCGCACCGCGGCTGCATCATCAATGGCTGCCGGATGAAGTGCGCGTCGAGAGCGGCTTTCCGGAAAATGTGCTGTCCGAGTTGAGGGCGATGGACCACGTCATCGTCGAGCCGATGGGGCAGACGTCCGCCAATTCGATTCTGGTGACGGCCAACGGGCCGCTCGGCGCGCCCGATCCGCGCACGCGAGGCGCGGAGGCAGCAGGACAGTAATTCTGCCCTGCATGGCGCAAAGGCCTGCTCCCGGCTTGCGCAAGCCGCCGCGCGTGCTACCACCGCCGGCCAGGGAAACTGCCCGGGAAACGCACATGACCATCGCCGATCCGAATCAGCGCATCGAACGCGCGGAGATCGAGGACACCAGCCTTCTCGCCTTCTACCGCGACATGAACGGCGCCGAACGCCAGACCTTCTGGGCCTGCGCGGCGGGCTGGGCGCTCGACGGCATGGACTTCATGATCTATCCGCTGGTGATCGGCACGATCATCGCGCTGTGGAAGGTCGACGCGGCCTCGGCGGGTCTTGCCGGCACGGTCACGTTGCTCGCTTCCGCGATCGGCGGCTGGCTTGGCGGCTATCTGTCCGATCACATCGGGCGGGTTAGAACGCTCCAGATCACCATCATCTGGTTCTCGTTCTTCTCGCTGGTGTGTGCGGTCGTGCAGAATTTCGACCAGCTCCTGATCGCGCGCGCCGTGCTCGGCCTCGGCTTTGGCGGCGAATGGGCCGCAGGCGCGGTGCTGATGGGCGAGGCGATCCGGCCGCAATATCGCGGGCGCGCGGTCGGCTCGGTGCAGTCGGGCTGGGCGGTCGGCTGGGGCCTTGCGGTGCTGTCGCAGGCGATCCTGTTTTCGCTGATGCCGGCCGAGACGGCGTGGCGCTGGATGTTCGTGATCGGCGCGCTGCCGGCGCTCTTGGTGTTCTACATCCGCCGTTCCGTGACCGAGCCTGAGATCGCGGCCGAAGCCCGCGCCAGGCAGGCCGCGAGCGGCCATCGTCCCGCGCTGTGGGAGATTTTTTCGGGCCCGATCCTGAAGACGACGATCCTGGCCTCGCTAATGGCGACAGGCTGTCAAGGCGGCTACTACGCCGTCACCTTCTGGGTGCCGCAGTTTTTGACGAAGGAGCGGCATCTATCGATCGTCGGCTCGACCGGCTATCTCTCGACGCTGATCATCGGCTCCTTCATCGGCTATCTCACCGGCGCCTGGCTCGCCGACCGGATCGGGCGGCGCAATTTGTTCCTGATCTTCTCGGTCGGCGCGATGGCCGTGGTGCTGCTCTACACGCAGCTGCCGCTGACCAACGAGATCCTGTGGGTGCTGGGATTCCCGCTCGGCTTCTTCGCCTCGGGCTATTTCTCGGGGATCGGCGCGTTCCTGACTGAACTCTACCCGACGCGGCTGCGCGGCTCCGGCCAGGGTTTTTGCTATAATTTCGGCCGCGGCATCGGCGCGCTGTTTCCGTTCCTCGTTGGCGCGCTATCGGCGACGACGTCGCTGGCCAATGCGATCGCGATCTTCGCGGTGGTGGCCTACGCGGTGTTCTTCATCGCCGCCTTTGCGCTGCCGGAGACGCGCGGCCGCGTGCTGCACGCGGATTGATTGGCGGAGAGGCTTACCGCCCCACCTCATACGGCCCGCCCTTTTCCAGCGCGCGCGCATAGGCCGGCCGCGCATGGATGCACTCCAGGAACGCCATCGCCTTCGGATGGCCCTGCTCCAGCCCGCCGCGCGCTTGCGCAGCTTCGAGCGGGAAGCTCATCTGGATGTCTGCGGCGGTGAACTCGTTGCCGGCGAACCATTCGCTCTTGCCGAGCTCGCTCTCCCAATAATCCATGTGCTGCTTGAGCTGCGGATTGACCAGCGCCGTCAGCGCCTGGTTCGAGACCTTGCGCACCAGCGGGCGCAGTAGCGCGGGCGCGCGCTTCGGCATCAGCGTGAACAGCAGCTTCAGGAGCAGCGGCTGCATCGCAGACCCTTCCGCGTAGTGCAGCCAATAGGTAAAGCGCAGCCGCTCCGGCGTGTTCGGCGGCGGGATCAGCCGGCCGTTGCCGTAGGTGGCGATGAGATATTCGATGATCGCGCCTGATTCGGCGATGGTGTTGCCGTTGTCGGTGATGACAGGCGACTTGCCGAGCGGATGGATCGCGCGCAGCTCCTTCGGCGCGCGCATGTCTGGCTGGCGCTGATAGCGCACGATCTCGTAGGGCACGCCCAACTCCTCGAGCAGCCACAGCACGCGCTGCGAGCGGGAATTGTTGAGATGATGAACGGTCAGCATTGCGAGGTCCCCAAGGCTAGGCGTGGTCAGGCGGCGGCGCCGTTGGTGCCAGTCCGGGAACGCCGTGTCGATCCATCCCGAGGGATATTTTCACCCGGGTATATTGACCTCGATAATTTACCCGGGTATTAAATGCGCCAAAGGTCGTCGATCTGGCAATGATTCCAATGCAAAAAGCTTTCACCGCCTTCCAGGGGCAACGTCGTCTGGTGTCCGGGCCGGCTGGAGAGGTCGCACTCGTCGTCAAGCGGGTGGCGCCGCGGCCGGACGAGCCCATCATCATCTTCGAGGACGCTACGGGCCGACCAATCGACTTCGATCTGCGCGGCGGCGATCGCGAGGTGCTGGCGCGCCTGGCGAAGCTGGTCCCGCCTTCGGTTGAGGAGACCGCAGCACCGGCCGAGCCGCGCGGGCGCGGCCGGCCGAAGCTCGGCGTGGTCGCGCGCGAGGTGACGCTGCTGCCGCGGCACTGGGAGTGGCTCAACGCGCAAGCAGGCGGCGCCTCGGTCGCTTTGCGAAAACTGGTCGAGGAGGCGCGGCGTGCGAGCGGCGACAAGGACCGCGAGCGGCAGGCGCGCGATGCGGCCTATCACTTCATGTCGACCATGGCGGGCAATTTGCCGCAGTTCGAGGAAGCGTCGCGCGCCCTGTTCGCGGATGACCGGCGCCGCTTCACCGCACTGATTGCGGACTGGCCGCCTGATATCCGCGACCACATCGTCAAGCTCGCCTACAGCGACCGCACCTAAGGCGCGCTCTCGCAACCCCATCGCCGGCCGAGCCGCGCATCGCGCGGCAACGGTTTTGCGCGCCCTGATGAAAGGCAACTCCATGTCGATGCCCGTGCCCCTCTGGACAACCTTCCTCCGCTTCCTCGCGCCGTTGATGCTGAGCAACGCGTTGCAATCGCTGTTCGGCACCGTCAGCAATGTCTATCTCGGCCAGATGATCGGCATCGATGCACTCGCGGCGGCTTCGACATTCTTCCCGGTGTTCTTCTTCCTGTTCGCCTTCGTCATGGGCCTGAGCACCGGCGCCACCGTGCTGATCGGCCAGGCCTTTGGCGCAGGCAAGCACGACAGGATCAAGATCGTCGCAGGCACGACGCTCGCGGTCGGTCTGCTGCTCGCGATATCAGTCGCGTTGGCTGGTGGCCTGCTCAGCCGGCAATTGATGATGGCGCTCGCAACGCCTGCGGACATTCTCGACCAGGCCAGCGCCTATGCGCGCATCATGCTGCTGACGATGCCGCTCGGCTTCACCTTCCTGCTGATGACGGCGATGATCCGAGGCGTCGGCGATGCCGTGACACCGCTGCTGGCGCTGGCCTTATCGACGGCGATCGGTCTGATCCTGACGCCGATGCTGATCCGTGGCGCGGTCGGCATCACCAGTCCGGCCTGGGCGGCTGCGATCTCAAACGCGGTAACGCTGATCGCGCTGGCCTTCTACTTGCTGCGGAAGAAGCACGCACTCGCGCCGGATGTTGGACTGTTGCGCCATGTACGCCTCAACGGCGCCATGCTCCGAAAAATTCTCGGCATCGGATTGCCGAGCGCAATCGGCATGGTCGTGATGGCGATCGCCGAACTGGTGCTGCTCGGCCTCGTCAATGGCTACGGATCCGAGGCCACCGCCGCCTATGGCGCGGTCAACCAGGTGATGGGCTATACGCAGTTCACGGCGATGTCGATTTCAATCGCGGTCTCGATCCTCGGGGCGCAGGCGGTCGGCGGCGGCGACAGGGGGCGGCTCGACGCCATCGTTCGCACCGGCCTCGCGCTCAACCTTTTCTTGACCGGCGGGCTGGTGGCGTTGATTTACCTCGCGCCGCGCGCCGTGCTCGGCCTCTTCATCACTGACGGCGCCGTGCTCGAGCTGGCGAAGGGACTGCTCTATGTCGCCCTGTGGAGTTCGGTGCCATTCGGCCTCGCCACCGTATTTTCCGGCGCGATGCGTGCCGCCGGCGTGGCGCTGACGCCGATGCTGTTGTCGATCTTCGCCATCGTCGCGATCGAGCTGCCTTCCGCAGTGATCCTGAGCCGTACGATCGGCCTTGCGGGTGTGTGGGCGGCCTATCCAATCGTGTTCTGCGCCATGCTCGTTCTGCAGATGGGCTATTACCTCCTGGTCTGGCGCAGGACGGCGATCCGGCGTCTGGAGTGACCGTCAAGATATTATGACCATCATTAAACGGTGGACCTGTGGCGCGCCCTGCGCCACAATGGATGAAAAGCCAGATCAGAAAGTTCGGTCAGGGAGAACGAATTTGACCCGCACAGCCCCGCAATTCCTGTTCGATTTCGGCAGCCCGAACGCCTATCTCAGCCATCTCGCCATCCCCGCAATCGAACAGCGCATCGGCGTCAAGTTCGAATATGTTCCGATCCTGCTCGGCGGCATCTTCAAATCGACCAACAACAGATCGCCGGCCGAGACGCTCGCCGGCATCAAGAACAAGCGCGAATTCCAGCAGATTGAGACCGAGCGCTTCATCAAGCGCTTCAAGGTTCAGCCCTACGTCTTCAATCCCAACTTCCCCGTCAACACGCTGAACCTGATGCGCGCTGCGATCGCGGCGCAGCTGGAGGGCGTGTTCGAGACATATGTCGACGCCGCCTTCTATCACATGTGGCGCGAGCCGAAGAAGATGGACGATCCTGAAGTGGCGGCGAAGGCGCTGGCGTCCTCGGGGCTCGATGCCCAAAAGCTGTTCGCCCGCGCGCAGGAGCCGGAGGTGAAGGGCAAGCTGATCAGGAACACCGAGGAGGCGGTGGCACGGGGCGCGTTCGGCTCGCCGACCTTCTTCGTCGGTGACGAGATGTTTTTCGGTAAGGAGCAGCTGCGCGAGGTCGAGGAGATGGTGCTGGAGAAGTGATTCCCGCACCGCACGGAAAGCGAGTAGTCTCCTCGCTGTCGTCCTGGCGGAAAGCCAAGACCCATAAGAAGCAACAATAAGGACTTCCCCATGCGTATCCTCGTGGTCGGCGCCGGCGCGATCGGCGGCTATTTCGGCGGCAGGCTGTTGCAGGCCGGCCGCGATGTCACCTTCCTGGTCCGGCCGCGCCGCGCCAGCGAGCTCGCCAGCGCCGGCCTCGTCATCAGAAGCCCGAATGGCGACGTGACCCTGAAGAATCCGCCGACCGTGCAGGCGGACGCACTCAAGGACAAGTTCGACGTCGTGCTGCTCAGCTGCAAGGCGTTCGACCTCGACGACGCCATCATCTCGTTCACCCCGGCGGTCGGGCCGAACACCGCGATCATCCCCATGCTCAACGGCATGAAGCAGCTCGACACGCTCGACCAGAAGTTCGGTAGGGATCGCGTGCTCGGCGGCCTCTGCGCCATCGCCGCGACCCTCAACGAGAAGCGGGAAGTGGTGCAGCTCCAGCCGATGCAGTCGCTTAGTTACGGCGAACGCGACGGCAAACTGTCGGACCGCATCAAGGCGATCGACGAGACGTTCAAGGGCGCCATCGATGGCGCCGCCGCCAGCCAGAACATCATGCAGGACATGTGGGAGAAGTGGGTGTTCCTGTCCTCGCTGGCCGCAAGCACCTGCCTGATGCGCACCTCCGTCGGCAACATCCTGGCCGCGCCCGGCGGCCGGGACTTCCTGCTCGGCATGCTCGATGAGACCAGCGCGATCGCCACGGCTTCCGGCTACACGCCAGGCGGCCCGTTCTTCGAGCGCGTGAAGGGCAATCTGACGACGGAGGGTTCACCGATGACCGCCTCGATGTTCCGCGACATCAAGGCCGGCCTGCCGGTCGAGGCCGATCACGTGATCGGCGACCTCATCGCCCGCGCCGATTCAGCGAAGGTGCCGGTGCCGAAGCTGCGCATCGCGTATACGCATCTGAAGGCGTATGAGAAGCAGCGCGTGAGCTGACCGCACATTCCGCCACTATTTGAAGTACGCGAGATAGTGCGACACAGCGGTGATCTCCTCATCGCTCATGTGATAGGCGACATCGGCCATCGCGGCGACGCCGCCGCCGACGCGCCCGCCGGCCTTGTAGTCGTGCAGCGCCTTAACCAGATATTCCTCGCGTTGACCCGCAAGCCGGGCGACGGCCTTGGTGCCGGCAAAGCTCTCCGTATGGCATGAGGCGCAGCGGCGGCCGGCGGCGACCTGCGCGCCTTTTTTCGACAGGTCAGGGTCCTTGTCTTCCTCTGCCTTCCGCGGCGTCATCTGCGCGAAATAAGCGCCGAAATTGCGGATGTCCTCGTTGGCGATCTCCTCGGCGATCGGCTGCATCTGCTCGTTCTTGCGCGAGCCGGCGCGGAAGAACACCAGCTGCCATTGGATGAATTGATCCGGCTGGCCGGCCAGCGAAGGGATGTTCTCGGTCTGCGAGATGCCGTTCTCGCCGTGGCAGCCGGAGCAGACGGCGGCCTTCTCCTTGATGGCGGTATCGTCGGCGGCCTGGGCCGCCGGCGCGAGCAGGAGTGCCGCAGACAGAATTCCAAACCGAACGACCCGCATGGCTCAATCTCCGACTGTCATTGCCGGGCTCGACCTGGCAATCCATCCCGTTTGCAAAGAGTTTCTCGTTTGATGGATGCCCGGATCAAGTCCGGCATGACGAACGCGTTCCGCTGCGAGCCTGTCGCATCAAACAAAAGAGGCTGCGGCCATCAACCGGACGCAGCCTCATCTCGTGTCGGGCTAGTTCTTGCTGTAGCTGATGCGATAGATCGCGCCGGCCCAGTCGTCCGCGACGAGGATCGAGCCGTCCTTGGCGAGGACGATGTCATCGGGACGGCCGAGATAGCCCTGGTCGCCCTCGAGCCAGCCGGATGCGAACACCTCCTCCTTGGCGTTCTTGCCGTCCGGATCGACGATCACGCGCACGATCCGCGCGCCCTGGTACTTGTGACGATTCCAGGAGCCGTGCTCGGCGATCAGGATGTTGTTCTTGTACTCGGGCGGAAACTGGTCGCCGGTATAGAACTTCATGCCGAGCGGAGCGACATGCGCGCCGAGGTTGAGCACGGGCGGCGTGAACTCGGAGCATTTGTGGCCCATCGCGAACTTCGGATCGGGAAGGTCGCCCTGGTGGCAGTAGGGGTAGCCGAAATGCTCGCCGATCTTGTTGATCATGTTCAGCTTGTCCGAGGGCAGATCATCGCTGACCCAGTCGCGGGCATTTTCGGTGAACCAGTATTTGCCGGTGCGCGGATCGACGTCGCCGCCGACCGAGTTGCGAACGCCGAGCGCCCAGATTTCGGCATTGCCGGTCTTGGGATCGACGCGCCGGATCTGCGAGACGCTGGTCGGGGGAATGCCGACGTTGAAGGGCGGTCCGAACGGCAGGAAGAACCAGCCGTCCTTGTCGACCGCGATGTACTTCCAGCCATGCGCGGCATAGGACGGCATGTCGTCGTAGACGACCTTGCCCTCGCCGGGATTGTCGAGCTTGTTTTCGATGTCGTCGTAGCGGATCAGCTTGTCGACGGCGATGACGTAGAGCGCGCCGTCCTTGACGGCGAGACCCGTGGGCATGTTCAGCCCCTTGAGGATGGTCTTGACCTCCTTCTTGCCGTTGCTGTCCTTGATGGCATAGACGTTGCCGAGGCCGAACGAGCCGACGAACAGCGTGCCCTTGTCACCCCAGGCCATCTGCCGCGCGGCCAGCACGCCCGAGGCGTAGACCTCCATCTTGAAGCCCGGCGGCAGCTTGACCTTGTTGACGATGGTGGCGAGCTCGGCGTCGGACGCGCCGGTCGGCGGACCCGAGGGCGGCGCGAGGCCCTTCTGCGCCTCGGTCTCATCGCCGAGGAACCAGTCATCCGGCGGATGGGTCCAGAATTCCTTGGTGCCGGATTCGTACTTCTTCAGCGTCCTGTTCTTGTCCTGCTGCTGCTGCGCATTGCCGGCGCTGGTTCCCGCAAGAAGGGCCACGGCCGCAAGCGCCAACACGGATCGATGGAACATCGATGTCATCGCGTCACTCCCCTAAGGCAGCCGTCAGGGCTGCACATTATTTTGTTTTGGCTAGTCGAGAGGCGAAGTTTTCATTCCGCCAAGAGGCGGACGCAAAAAGGTTAGCACATCTGCGAGCCGTGAGAAGCGCGTCGCGCCGACGACGATGATCTCGCTGCAACGCGGAATCAAAATGGTAGGTGGCGCATTTGCAGGCAGCAGGAGAGGCGGATCGTACCAAACCGCGAAAACAACCCCATGCACAGTAGAACAGTCAGGGCCACGATGCGCCCGCTGACATCACGCAGACATTTGATGCGTCGCGCGAAACGACAAAGGCGGCGCTACGGAACGACCGGGTAGGGTCCGCCGTCAAACGCCGTGTCATGATAGCCTTTCGAGCCGACCTCACGCGCCAGCGTACTGCGAAAATCCTGTCCCGCACCCAGGCTCTGCAGCACATGTGCGAAGTCGAACTCCGGCCGCCAGCCCAGTTCGCGCCGGGCGCGTTCGTTGACATAGACGGGGTCGATCGCAGGGAAGAGCCGCCAGCCGCGCGCCGCATAGAGCTCAATGCAATCCGGATAGAGCTCGCGCACGACACCGGCTGCATCGCGCGCAAGTGCCGCGAGATGGCGCGGCTCGAACGGGCTGGTGGCCGAGACGATGTACCGGGCGAAACCGAGCTTTGGCGCGCGCTCGACAGCGAGCAGATGGGCGCTCACCGCGTCCGCGATATCCAGCCGGCGATAGAGCAGCTCATTGGCCTGCGCGTTGTCCAGCGGGTAGGCCGACCGCATCGCGGGATCGTCATCGTCTTCCGGAAAGAAGCGCGAGGTCCGCAGCACGACGACCGGCAAACCGCGCTCGCGAAAGAACAGCTCGCACAGAGTCTCCGCCATCAGCTTTGTGGTGCCATAGATGTTCTTCGGCACCGGCGGCAGATCCTCGGTGACCCACACCGCAGTCTGTCCGGCCTCACGGCGAAGCTGCGAGCCGAACGCACTGGTGGTGCTGGTGAAGACGAAGCTGCGCACGCCGACGGCGGCGGCCGCCTCGAGCAGGTTGAGCGTGCCGGTGACGTTGGTGTCGACAAAATCCTGCTTGCTGTGGGTCGCCACGTGCGGCTTGTGCAGCGTCGCGGTGTGGATCACGGCGGTGACGCCGTCCATCTGGCGCCGCACGAAGCCCGGGTCGACGATCGAGCCGACGGCGTCGGTGAAGGGGGATCGCTTCAGGTCGATCCCGCGCGCCGCGGAACCGCGCCCGCGGAGCGTTCGGAGGATGGCCTCGCCAAGGTGGCCCGCGCTGCCCGTAACCAGAACTGTCATGTGAGACCCGATACAGCCGTCAGCGGCGTGAAAAACCACGGCCGAAGGCGGTTTGGCTGGATGCTCTGGGAAAAACTGGAGCGGGCGAAGGGGCTCGAACCCTCGACCCCGACCTTGGCAAGGTCGTGCTCTACCACTGAGCTACACCCGCATCCTGTGTCGGTCGCATGACGCGCCGGCAACGGCTGTCGTATGCCAAAAGCGGACGGCGAATGCAACAGCTAGCGGCGGGATAGATTCGGTTTCGGGGCGGCATATGGGCCTCCGATCGCGGCCAAATCGGCCAAAAACAACCTGGAACGGCCAAATCGGTCTTAACGGATTGAAATTCGGCCCATTCGGCCCAATTTAGGAGCCGACAGCGAAGCATATGGATTGGCGACGTGCTAAAGGACCCGCCATTCCAGACATGACGAGGGGATCCCGTGACGATCATCGACCAGGGTAACGGAGCCGCAGTCCCGGCTGCGGCCGATCTGATCAAGGACACCACCACCCAGACCTTCGTGAAGGACGTCATCGAGGAATCGAAGCGCCAGCCGGTGCTGATCGACTTCTGGGCGGAGTGGTGCGGCCCCTGCAAGCAGCTCACCCCCGTGCTGGAAAAGGCGGTCAAGGCGGCCAAGGGCAAGGTCAAGCTGGTGAAGATGAACATCGACCAGCACCCGGCGATCCCGGGCCAGATGGGCATCCAGTCGATCCCGGCCGTGATCGCCTTCGTCAACGGCCAGCCTGCCGACGGTTTCATGGGTGCGGTGCCGGAAAGTCAGGTCAACGCCTTTATCGAGCGGTTGACCAAGGGCGTCACCGCGCCCGGCGAGGTCAATGTCGCCGAGATCGTGCAGGAGGCCGAAGCGGCGCTCGCCGAGGGCGATGCCGCGGCCGCCGCGCAGATCTACGCCGAGGCGCTCCAGCACGATTCGACCAACATCGCCGCCCTGGCCGGCCTTGCGAAATGCTATGCCGTCTCCGGCGCAATGGAGCAGGCCAAGCAGACGCTGGCCATGGTGCCGGAATCCAAGCGCAACGACCCCGCGGTGAAAGCCGTGCAGACCACGATCGATCTGGCCGAGCAGGCGGAGCAGCTCGGGCCGGTCACTGAACTGGAACAGAAAGTCGCCGCAAACCCGCTCGATCATCAGGCGCGATTCGACCTTGCGACCGCGCTGAATGCGCAGGGCAACCGGGCGGCAGCCACCGAGCAGCTGCTCGAGATCATCAAGCGCGACCGCAAGTGGAACGATGACGGCGCCCGCAAGCAGCTGGTGCAGTTCTTCGAGGCCTGGGGCGGCACGGATGATGCAACCATCGAGGGGCGCAAGCGCTTGTCGACGATCCTGTTTTCATAGGGAAGACGCACGGTTATTGTTTGCGCATGATCTTATCGGAAAACCGCTGCGCACTTTGCGCCAGCGCGGTCCTTCGGATCCGGATCATGCTCTAGCGGGGACCAGATGCCGATCAACATCGAATATCGCGGGCCCGGCGACCTTCCGGAGATCATTCCGATGTTTCCGCTGCCCGGCGCGCTCTTGCTGCCGCGCGGCCAGATGCCGCTCAACATTTTCGAACCGCGCTATCTCGCGATGGTCGACGATGCCCTCCGCGACGGCCATCGCCTGATCGGCATGATCCAGCCTGACGTGGCGCACTCGCCGAAGGATTCGGACAAGCCGGCGCTGTTCCGCGTCGGCTGTGTCGGCCGCATCACCCAGCTCGCCGAATCCGGTGACGGCCGCTATATCCTCGAGCTCACCGGCGTCTCGCGCTTCAAGGTGGTCGAGGAGCTCGAGGTGCTCACCGCCTACCGGCAATGCAAGGTGGATTTCTTCGCCTTCGTCGACGATTTCACCGCGCGCATGGGCGAAGACGACGTCGATCGCGAGGCGCTGCTTTCCGTGCTGGCAGACTTCCTGAAGGCCAACAACCTCAAGGTCGATTGGGAAGGCGTCGAAAGCGCGCCCAACGAGGCGCTGGTCAACGCGCTGGCGATGATGTCGCCCTATGGCCCGGCGGAAAAGCAGGCCATGCTGGAAGCACCGGATCTCAAGACCCGCGCCGAGATCCTGATCGCCGTCACCGAAATGGACCTCGCCAAGAAGCGCACCAGCGGCGATCCGCCGTTGCAGTGACGGCACCCGACTGAAAGCTAGCTTCGCTCCCGCCGGCCAAGCCAGATGTGAAGCGGAAACAGCAAGGCCAGGGAGAAACCGCCGCCCAAGTGGATCCAGCTCATCCAGGGCCGAACCGCGTCCGATCCCAGATAATAGAGACCGAATGCGGTCACGATCAGTACGGCATTGAACGCCGCCATGAATGATCCCGACACCAGATTCTTGCCGCTGCGCCACGATCGCCGCAGGTGCACCGGAATGAGGGCGCCCAGCAGCAACAGCGTCACCATCGCGGTGCCGCCATGCACCATCAGCATGTTGGCGGCGATCTGCTGCCAGAGCTCATCGCCGGCGACGTCCTTCTGCCAGTCGGCCAGGAGCCAACCGGCGCCGGTGAGGACCAGCGCGGCGAACGCCGTGTAGAGCGAATAGCGAAACGATGTCCTAAGCCGCAAGGTGCACCGCGTGATGCCAGTCGGACGTGATTTGAACGCCGCCGTCCGTGGAGATCAGCAGGGCATCCGCGCGATAGGACTCGAGCAGTTCGCCTGCATCGGTCCCGGAGATCATGACAACCTTGGTCAAGGCGTCGGCAACCATGCAGGAGCGCGCCCGAACCGTGACGCCGTCGATCAGGCTCACCGGCCTCTGAGTTGCAGGATCAATGACCGCCGAACTGCCCGACCCGCCGCCGTCGACCAGGTCGACGCGGCGCGCCGTTGAGGCCAACGCCTCATCTGTCACCTCGATACGGCAGATCGATCGGCTCGGATGGCGGGGATTGCGGATGTGAACGGTGTGCGTCTGAGCGCCAAAGGCCCGAAGGTCGCCGCCGGCGTTCACCATGCCGCGGGGAATGCCGAGGTCGCGCAGCACGACCACCGCGCGGTCGACGGCAAAACCCTTCGCGATGCCGCCAAGGTCAATTGCGACATCCGTCGAGCGAAAGCGAACCTCCCGCTCCGGAAGCAGCTCGATCGCGTCGGGAGAGCGCAATATCGGCGCCGACTTGTCCTTCAGCGGCGGCAACAAGCCGATGGCCTGCAACGCCGGTGCGATGGCGATGTCAAAACACCCGCCAGAGCATCGATGCAGCTCGACGGCCGTCTCGAGCACCCGAAACGTCCACGCATGAACGCTCACGGGGCGTGTGCCGGCTTCGCGGTTGAGCCGACTGACATCGCTATCCGGCTCATGAAAGCTCATCAGTCGATGCACCTGCGCCACGGCATCGAATGCGGCGCCGATGGCGCTCTCCATCTCGGATCTGGGAGCGCCCGCAACCTCGATCTCCACGAAGGTGCCGAGCAGCGGCCTCGCGCGACGGATGCTATCGGAGACGATTGCCATAGGCCGCCAATATTCTTTTCACACCTTCGGTGACATGGGTCGACGACAGCGTCGCCCCGGCGATATTCCTGATGTCGCCGTTGATCTTGAGCGCGCTGCCGGCGGTCTTGCCGACGAACTGCGCGAGCCAGCTCGGGCTCCTGATGTCGCCGCCATACGATTCCCGATATTCCAGGATCTCGACCTTGTGGACGGCCCCCGCCGGCGTCAGTGCCACCGCGTAGTCGATGAAAAGGTGCTTGCCGACGACCCGGTCGAACACGAAGAAGCCGACGACCTTGCCGCCGGCTTCGGCCTTCCAGACGCGGCCCGCCTGGACCTCGGAAAAATGTGTCGCGGACGGAAAAGCCTCCTTCTGGGCTTCCTCGATCGACAGATACCGAACAGCATAAGCGGGAGAGGCGGCAGACAAGATCGCCGCCGCCGGCAGGGTATATCGAACCCAGTTCATGGTCACCTCGCTCCTTGGTCCTGTATCAGATCTTGCAACGTTGTCCCAGGCGCGCCTGTCCGCATCAGAAGAAGAAGCCGACGCCGCCGAGGAACGAGTCCGAGAGCGCGCCGGTGGCGCTCTTGTCGATCACATGCTGATAGGTCGCCTTCAGCACAATCTTCGGGGATGGAAAGACTGCAAAGCCGGCCGTGTGGTACTGCCGCTGACCCTGGCCAGTCGGCAGATTGGCATCGGTGCCGGCGAAGCCGCCCGTCTGCAGGTTCTGATAAGTGTAGCGGTAGAACGGCACGGCCTCCCACTCGCTGCCCAGAATTGTACCGAGCGGCACGTGGTAGGCAATCTCGCCGGAGTAGCCGTACATCGACTTGCCGACATTGTTGGTCGGATCCGAGTCGTTATTCGCGCGCAGATTTTCCGGGTGCCCGAACTGAGCGCGGACATATTCGCCCCGAAGCTCAAGACCTGTGTCGGGCACCCTGTAGCGGAATTCGGCGTCAAACATCGCGAGACTAGACCTGCCGAGGAAGTTACCGAAATCGTCATGAGCGCCGCGCGGCGTCGTGTTCGGCGAGTAATACGTGCTGACGCTTCCGGCGAACCCTGGCAAGAATGTCGGCGTGAAGTCGAGCCGGCCGGACACGGCCGTGGCGTTGTTGAGTTGCTGGAAGTCGCCGAGCGGGGCCCTCGAGAAACCGAGCGCGTTTACACCGTCAATGCCCGCGGCGTAGGCGGTGCCGGGAAGCGGGACGGTCTTTGCCTCAGTGCGATTGTCGAAGGAGTCGCCGAAATCCTCGTTGCTGGTGCTGACCATCACCTGATATTTGAGGTCCTCGGTGATCGTCCCGTAGACGCTGGTGGATGGGACCTTCCACGTCGACGGAATCAGGCCGTTGTAGAGTTCGGGCCGGCCAACACTATAAAATTGGGTCGGCTCGTGGTGCTGGTTGATATAGCCGATCGGCACGAGATCGACGCCGGGCGAGCGCCAGTTGAACTGATCGATGATCTTGAAGTCGATCCAGACTTGCTCGATCTCGGCGGTGCCGTGCAGCTTGTCGTCATTGTCGAATCCGGAGCCGGCGTGCTCGAATTCAATCTCGGCGTTGAAGATGATATTCGGGGTGATCGCGTAGGTCGGCAGGAGCACGAATCTCTGCGCATCGAACCCTTTCTGCCACTGGCCGCCGGCAGCGGGATTTTGCATCGTGCCGAACTTGATCTCGCCATAGGCTCCGATGCTGAGACCGGGGACCGGAGAATCGGCGACGCCAAGGATGGGTTTGTCCGATGCCGACGGGAGGGGCGGCAGGGCAATGAAGTCTTTCGATTTCGACTTGGCCGATTTCTCGGACGGTTGGACTTCGGGCTTAGCTGGTGCGTCCTTTGATTCATTTGGTTCAGCGGATGGCGCGGCCGCGTTGGCGCTCCTGACCGTTGCTGATTTCGCGCCCGGCTTTGCGCCTGCATCGGGCGTCTGACGATCCTGTTTCTGCTTCAGCTCGGCCTCGAGCTGCTGGATACGCTGCTCCATCTTCTCGAGCTTCTTCAGCAGCAATCCATTGGCGTCGCCATCCGCTGCCGAAGCCGCGCCAGAACTCACGACCGCTACCGCGGTCGCCGCGAGCAAGATCGATCTGCGGTGATGCCAACGGCGTTCGAACCGTGACGTAAATGAACCGGCGGAAACATCCGATGACATGTGAGCCCCCAAAGAGTTGCGACATCCGGCCGCAGGAGAAGCTGGCAGGTGCGCTCTTGGGAAGCAGAAACGTTCAGAAGCGCTTCTAGAATCGCTCCACATTAGAATTAAAATAAGTCAAAAGACCTTATGTCGCCCGTTGTCGCCCCACGAGCACGCCATACCCGACCTAACGACGGAGCTGAAATCCCGATCAGGGTGACGACGTGGACCCGCCAACAAGCGCACCAGCGGCGATCCCGCGTTGCAATGATCTTGCGACTGAGCTTCCGCGAATACGGTGCGCTCCCTCTCTCGCTTGCGGGAGAGGGTCGGGGAGAGGGTGCTTCCTCAAGCGAGAACCCCCAGGACGAGAGAGCCCTCACCCGGCACTTTGCGCCGAGCCCTCCCGCAAGCGGGAGAGGTGACCGGGTCTGCGGCTCAGCCCTTCCAACTCAACTCACTGATGATGCCGGATACGCTTGCGGCCGGTGATCATCGCGCGGATCAGGTTCTCGCGCTGGAGCAGGCTCATCAGCACCACGCCCAGAACGTGGAGCACCACCAGCACCATGACCGCGTCCGATGAATAGTGGTGGGTGTCCTCGACCCACCACACGCCGAAGAAGGTCACGGTCACCGACATCGCGCCTGTGATGGCAGAGACGGCAATCGACAGCAGCAGCGCTACCAGCATCAAGGTGCCGGCGGGATTGAGCCCGATATAGCGGCCCGTGATGCCGCGGCGCAGATTCAGGAGATAGCCTGGCGCGGCACGCAGCCTGACGCCGATCATGCGGAAGCGCGAATAGCGGCTGCCGCAAAACCCCCAGACCAGGCGGAAGGCGACGAAGGCGAGCACCGTATAGCCGAGGATGCGATGAAGTCGGTCATAGACGGTGGGGGTGAACCACGCGGCCAGGATGCTGGCCGCGAGAGCCCAGTGCCACAGGCGCAGCGGGAGGTCCCAGACGGCGACCGTCCGCGATGCAATTCGATCCACGGGGGTCCTGTCGGACGCCCCGCGCGTGTCTGGCACCGCTTCGTCGATCAAGCCGGGACCACTCCTGAATGATTACTTTGCGCAGATCATTTGGCGATCGTGTGCTTCAGGCTCAGATCTTCCGGGCTGTAGAACAGCTCGTAGAGCTTGCCTTCCTTGACGCCGTAGACCTCATAGCACGAGCCTTCGATCTTGGAGCGCCGCACCTCGTAGCCGGCCGCCTTGGCCTTGGCTTCGGCTTCGCTGGCCGGCTTCCATGACGCCTTATCGATCTTGGTGCAGTTCTTGAAACCGTCGGCCATCGCCGCCGAGCTCATGCCGATCCCGACCGTCAGTGCAATGGCAACAACACGAATGACCTTCACGAACGTCTCCTCCTCTGTCGTGGGCGCTGCGCGGAGCCGCGAAGCGAACCGAAGGAAGCAAAGGGGGAGGTGAAGTCAATCCGGTCCGGGCTGGTCGGCCTTAGATTTACTCTAACGATCCGAAAAAGATCAGCGCGCTCTGCATGCGTCGGCGCCGCTGCGGCCTTACGCCTCACGAAGCCAATGCGCGCTACCTAATAGCCCGCGACCGCGAGCGCGACAACGGTGGTGAGCATCATCCAGCCGAAGTGGCGGCCGCGCGTGGCCCATGCGTTGGCGAAAGCGGAGAAGCCGAACACGCAGGCCATGGTGACCACGATCCAGTGGCGCGCGGGCTCGGAGCCCATCCAAGGCGTTGCGATCAGCAGCACGCCGCCGCCGATCCAGGCGACGGTCGAGGCCTGCCAGACCAGGCGGATCAGGGTGCGCAGCCGCTCCGGCTCGATGCGGGCGCGGGCGAACACCTTGGCTTCGCCGAGATAGCCGTGGATGAGGGCCACGGCAATGGTCAGGACGCCGGCGCATTGGAGCAAGAGATCACGCATCGATGTCTCCATACAGTTGTGTATGGTTGATTAAGCGCTGGCTGATCGCCTGTCAATACACTAGTGTATGGCGGACTTTTGGAACCCCGACATGGCCGAGCAGCTTTCCGCCGACGACTGGATCAATCAGGGCCTCAAGGCACTCGCCAAAAGCGGCTTCACCGCACTGAAGGCCGATCCGCTGGCGAAAGCCATGGGCGTGTCGCGCGGCAGTTTCTATTGGCATTTCGCCGATCTCGGCGCGTTCCACGCCGCCATTCTGAAGCGCTGGCGCGAGATCGCGGCCGAGCAGATCATCGCCGATGTTGAGGCCGCCAGCGGCGAGCCGCTCAAGGCGCTGCTGCGAAGGTCCTTTGGCGCGCGGCTCGACCTCGAGCGGGCCGTGCGCAACTGGGCCGCGTTCGATGCGGCCGCGCAAGCCGCGGTCCGCGCGATCGACCGCCGCAGGATCGACTATATCGAGGCCTTGCTCGCAAAGCGCGGGCTCGCACCCGCGCCGGCGCAGGCGCGCGCGCAGATCCTGTACTGGACATTTCTCGGCTTTGCCCTGTCGGGCACGCCGGTGCCGGCGGCGCGGCTCCAGGGCCTGATCGACGAGCTGCTGCGGATGGTTTCCGCCTGAACGGTGAGAATGGGCGAGCACAATTTTCTGTGCTAGAGGCAACCGATCCCGGAGACCGAAATGAACGCGCCCACCGAACGCCCCGAACCCAGTGTCGATCCCAAATTGCTGGAGATCCTGGTCTGCCCGCTGACCAAGGGTCCGCTGGAGTTTGACGCCGCAAAGCAGGAACTGATCTCGCGCAGCGCCAAGCTCGCTTATCCGATCCGCGACGGCATTCCGATCATGCTGCCGGAAGAGGCCAGGAAGATCGATTGAGGGTGGCGAATAGGGAATGGCGAGTGGACCTACTCGCTATTCACCATTGGCCCCTTACAACGCCTCGCCCTTCAACAGCCTTGGCACCTCGCCCGTCAGCCCGGCGGCCTGGCGGATGAAGAGATTTTTCAGCGGAGGCGCGCGGTCGACGAGGCCGAGGCCGATGTCGCGGACGGTGCGCAGCAAGGTCGACTGATTGGAGAACAGGAAGTTCAGCGAGTTGGTGGCAACGCCCATCGCCATGGTGTCGAAACGGCGCCAGCGCTGATAGCGCTCGAGCACGTCGGCACCGCCGAGATCCATGCCGAGCCGCGCGGCATCGACGACGACTTCCGCCAGCGCGGCGACGTCCTTCAGCCCCATGTTGAGGCCCTGGCCCGCAATGGGGTGAATGACATGGGCGGAATCGCCGACCAGCGCCAGGCGCTCGGCGATGAAGGAGCGTGCAACGAAATAGGACAGCGGGAATGCGCGCGGCTTGTCGAGCGCTTTGACCTCGCCGAGATGCAGGCCGAAGCGCTGCTCGAGCTCGGCGTGAAACTCGCCCTCGCTCAGCGCAACGATGCGCGCGGCCTCAGCCCGGCGCTCGGTCCACACCAGCGAGGACCGCTTGCCGGATAGCGGCAGGATCGCGAACGGGCCTGCGGGCAGAAAGTGCTCTTCGGCGCGGCCCTCGTGATCGCGCTCGTGGCCGACGGTGACGACGATGCCGGACTGGTCGTACTCCCAACCATGGGTGACGATGCCGGCGCGCTCGCGCAGCTTCGACTTCGCACCATCGGCGGCGACAAGAAGGCTGGCCGCGACGGCGCTGCCGTCGCCGAGTGTCACCTCGATGCCTTCGGGACGCGCATCGTAAGAGGATACAACGGTCGCGCGGAGATCGATGCCCTCGGCCTCGGCCCGCACCACCAGCGCATCGATCAGGCGGCGGTTCTCGATCATATGCGCGAACGGCTCGCCCGGCGCGACATCGCCGGCAAAGTTCAGGAACACCGGACGGGTGGCGTCCTCCAGCTTCGAATCGGTCACGACCATGTCGAGGATCGGCTGGGCCTCGCCCCTGACGTCGTCCCAGGCGCCGATCGCCTCGAACAGGCGGCGGCAGGCGGCCACGATCGCGGTCGCGCGCGGATCGCGGCTCGGCCGCGTGCCGAGCGCGGGGTCGGCGACGATGACGGGAATCTCGGGCCCGAGCCCCTGGCGTAGCGCCAGAGCCAGCGCCAGGCCCGCAAACGCGCCGCCGCCGATGACAATGCTACCCTGTACCGACATACCAAGCTTCCCGGCCAATTCCTGGTCTTGCTAGCAGACTTGAGCTGGGCGAAACAGTGCGGTGAAACAAGGGCGGAACGGCCCGAATGTGTCATTCCGGGGCGCGCGTCAGCGCAACGCCCCGGAATGACGCGACATTTGAAAGCACCATATGTCCAAAAGCCTGATCGACCTGATCTCGATCCTCGACCTCGAACAGCTCGAGGTGAATCTGTTCCGCGGCAACAGCCCGAAGACGAGCTGGCAGCGGGTGTTCGGCGGCCAGGTGATCGGGCAGGCCATGGTCGCGGCCTGCCGCACGGTCGAGGACCGGCTGCCGCATTCGCTGCACTGCTATTTCATCCTGCCCGGCGATCCGCAGATCCCGATCATCTATCAGGTCGAGCGCCTGCGCGACGGCAAGAGCTATTCGACGCGGCGCGTCACCGCGATCCAGCACGGCAACGCGATCTTCTCGATCATGGTGTCGTTCCACGCCGACGAGGAGACCGCATTCGATCACCAGGACAAGATGCCCGACGTGCCGCCGCCGGAAAAACTCACAGCGGAGGAGGTGGCGAAGCAGCCGATGTTCCGCGAGATGCCGGAGTTCATCCGCCGCTACTATGAATCCGATCGTCCGATCGAGCTGCGGCCGGTCGAGCTCGGCCGCTATTTCGGCCAGAAGATCGACGACGGCCGCATCCACGTCTGGATCAGGACCGCGGCGAAGCTGCCGGACGATCCGGCGCTGCACATGTGTGCGCTGGCCTATGCCTCGGACTTTTCGCTGCTCGATGCGATCATGGCACGCTATGGCCGCACGCTGTTCGACAAGCGCATGATGCCGGCGAGCCTCGACCATGCGATGTGGTTTCACCGCCCGTTTCGCGCCGACGAATGGCTGCTCTACGCCCAGGATTCGCCGAGCGCGCAATCAGGCCGCGGCCTGACCCGCGGCTCGATCTTCAAGCCCGACGGCACGCTGGTGGCCTCGGTCGCGCAGGAAGGCTCGGTGCGCGAGCGCCGGAGCTGATCGCTCCAGGCGCGCTGAAGCGCGCCTGGAGCTTTTCAGATCACGCTCCGAGCGCGCCGCGGGGCGCGAGCTCGGTCTGCGATGCGAACCAGTTCATGATCCAGCGATACACCCATGGGATCGGGATGATGAGGCAGAACAGGATCGCTGCCACGATTCCGCGCCAGAGAATCTCGAGACCGCTGCCCTTGAACACGATCTCGCGGCGCGTGCCTTCGATATTGCGGCAGAACCAGCGCATCTGGGCTGCGGCGACCCAGGCCCAGCCGATGATGGTGATCATGGAGATCGCGAACAGCAGGTTCCAGCCGATATAGGCCCAGACCGAGCCGCTGAAGCTGAGGCCGAGCGGCTGCCCGTTGGAGGCAAGGTTCGCGACCATCCATTTGATCAGGAGCCAGTAGAGCACGATCTGCACGATGAACAGCAGATTGCTGAGCAGCTGGCTGCCGATGAAGCCGATCACGATCGCAAACGCGATGAAGCCGAAAAACCACGGCACCAATGTCATCGCATTGCCGGTGAAGCTGAGATTGGGTCGGCCGGGGACCTTGACGCAGGGTACGATCCAGTTCGTGTACCAGACGAACAGCCACGGCACCGGAATGACGAAGCAAGAGCCGATCACCAACACGAGCGTGCGCCAGGTGAACTCGAGGATGCCGAAATCAACCGCCAGCGATCCTCCGCCGGCGCCACCAGCGTAGCCGCTGCTGGCATAACCACCACCACCCATCGGAGGACCGCTCGCCGGCATCATCGGCGGTGCACCGCCGCCGATCAGGCCGGGGATTTCGGCGGCCTTCTGCCAGCCGGCCATGCCTTCGGACCACACCAGCGTATCGGCGCGCACGACGCCCTGGGCGATGAGCTCGCGGAATTGCCCCTCCGGAAACGGCCCCTGCTGCTTGCCCTCGGATGCGTAGAACCAAGTCGCCATGACGCGTCCCCCAAAATACTTATGTACCGCTCGGCAGGCGCGGGTTCACCGTATCCATGCCAAAATTGCATTGTGACGGATGAACGGCTGCCCTGTACAGAGGCGGCCATTCACATGGCCAAGCGTTTTTCCGCTTCAATCTGCAACTTTTTTATGCCATTTGCCCGGAAAGATGCCAGATTGACGCAGCGCCGGGGACATACGGCGCGGCGCATCCCGGGAAACAGGCCTGACCATGAAACTCGTCGTCGCGATCATCAAACCCTTCAAGCTCGATGAGGTCCGTCAGGCCCTGACGGCGATCGGCGTCCACGGCATGACTGTCACCGAGGTGAAGGGTTACGGCCGCCAGAAGGGCCACACCGAGATCTATCGCGGCGCCGAATATGTCGTGAACTTCCTGCCGAAGCTGCGGATCGAGATCGCGGTCGCCTCCGACATCGCCGACAAGGCGGTTGGCGTGATTACGGCGTCGGCGCGTACGGGTCAGATCGGCGACGGCAAGATTTTCGTCACGCCGATCGACCACGCGCTGCGCATCCGCACCGGCGAAACCGACAGCGACGCGCTCTAGATTTTGTTTTCGACGCGTTTTCTTCACGCGAACCGGTATCCACTTCGCTTGAAAACGCTCTGATCTTCTTCGATCGCACCGGCAACGACGCCACGCGTGCGACGCCATTACTGTGCCCGGGGGAAAATGACATGGCGGGATTGTTGCGCCGCGCAGCTGCTATGGCTGCGCCGATCGGATGTGTGTCCGTGATGGCTTCGCCGGCGCGCGCCGCGGCTTCCGAAATCAACACCGCCGACACCGCCTGGATGATCGTCGCCACCGCGCTGGTGCTGATGATGACGATCCCGGGACTGGCGCTGTTCTACTCCGGCATGGTGCGCAAGAAGAACGTGCTTGCGACTATGGCGCAGAGCCTCGCCGCGGTGACGCTGATCTCCATTCTCTGGGTCGCGTTCGGCTATTCGCTGTGCTTCGTCGGCGATGGCCCGTGGATCGGCTCGCTCGACCGCTGGTTCCTCGCCGGCATGACCATGGACAGCGTCAATCCGGCGGCGAAGACGATCCCGGAATCGCTGTTCATGCTGTACCAGATGACGTTCGCCATCATCACGGTGGCGCTGGTCGCCGGCTCGGTCGCAGACCGGATGCGGTTCTCCGCTTATCTCTTGTTCTCCGTCGCCTGGTTTATCTTCGTCTACATTCCGCTGGCGCATTGGGTCTGGGGCGGCGGCTTCCTCAACAGCATGGGGGTGATGGATTTCGCCGGCGGCCTCGTGGTGCATCTGTCGGCCGGCACCGCCGGTCTCGTCGCCGCCAAGGTGATGGGACGCCGTCACGGCTACGGTAGCGAAAATCTCTCGCCGTTCGATCTGTCGCTCGCGGTGATGGGCACCGGGCTGCTGTGGGTCGGCTGGTTCGGCTTCAACGGCGGCTCGGCGGGCGCGGCCAATTCGCGCGCGGTGATGGCGATCATCGCGACCCATCTGGCCGCCTGCTCCGGCGCACTGACCTGGGGCGCGATCGAATGGTCGACGCGGCGCAAGCCCTCGGTGCTCGGCATGATCTCCGGCGCGGTCGCAGGGCTCGGCACCATCACACCGGCCTCCGGCTTCGTCGCGCCGTGGCACGGCATCGTCATCGGCATCGTTGCCGGCGCGGTCTGCTACTGGGCCTGTACCTGGCTGAAGCATCGCTTCGACTATGACGATTCACTCGACGTGTTCGGCGTCCACGGCATCGGCGGCCTGACCGGCACGCTGCTCGCCGGCGTGTTCGCGACCAGCGCGATCGGCGGCACCGCCGGCCTGCTCGAAGGTCATCCGCAGCAGCTTCTGATCCAGTTCTACGGCGTCGCCGTCACCTTCGTCTGGTCGGCCGGCGTGAGTTTTGTGCTGCTCAAGCTGGTCGGCCTGTTCGTGCCCTTGCGGGTGTCGCGCGAGCAGGAGCTGGAGGGCCTCGATATCACCCAGCACGGCGAGGCGCTTCAGTAATCGGGGCTTGCGCAACACATAAGCACGTGCTTATGTGTCGTCATGATCGAAGCCGACATCTTCAAGGCGCTGGCCGACCCGACCCGCCGCAAGGTCTTTGAGAAACTCGCTGGCGGCAGCCTGAATGCCAGCGCCTTGCGCGACGGATTGGAGATCAGCCAGCCGGCGATGTCGCAGCATCTTTCGGTGCTGCGCGCGGCAGGGCTCGTGCGCGAACAGCGGCAGGGCCGCTTTGTGAATTACGAAGTCGATCCGGACGGAATCGCCGCCATCGGGACATGGCTCGCGCGCTACCGTGCCTATTGGCCGAAGCGCATGGCAGCACTCGCCGACCTCTTGAAGGACATGGACCAATAAAGGACCTGGATCAATAAGGACCTGGATCAATGAGCGACGCCATGAAGCCTGATCGCCCCGATGCAAAGCTGGTGCTCGAATTCGATTTCGATGCACCGCCGCCAAAAGTCTGGCGTGCCGTGACCATCCCTGAATTGCGTCAGCGCTGGTTGCCCGATTGCGACCTGGCAGGCGCCGAGCCGGAATCGTCGATCCCGGGCGAAGAGGTCCGCTACCATATCCGCGATTCCGAACCGCCGTTTCGCGAGAGCCACGTTATCTTCCGGATCGAGCCGAACGAGGACGGCGGCACGCGCTTCCGCATCATCCAGCAGGCCTGCGACGTCAGCGTAAAACTGCCGCAGCCGGCCAATACCAATTGCTGCCTGATGCGCGCAGCGGCCTAGCAAAAAAGAATTTGTCATCTACAGAAATGGGAGGTCGCCGATGCGCGACATGCTTCAGCTCGTCCCTATGGTCGTCGAACAATCCGCGCGCGGCGAACGATCCTTCGACATCTATTCGAGGCTGCTGCGCGAACGCATCATCTTCCTGAACGGCGAGGTCAACGACGCCCTGTCCGGGCTGGTCTGCGCGCAGCTGCTGTTCCTCGAAGCCGAGAATCCCCACAAACCGATCAACCTCTACATCAACTCCTATGGCGGCGTGGTCACCAGCGGATTTGCGATGTACGACACAATGCAGTTCATCAAGGCGCCGGTTCATACGCTGTGCATGGGCACCGCGCGCTCGATGGGTTCGTTCCTGCTGATGGCCGGCGAGCCCGGTCACCGCGCCGCTTTGCCCAATGCAAGCCTTCACGTGCATCAGCCGCTCGGCGGCTTCCAGGGCCAGGCCTCCGACATCCTGATCCACGCCAACGAGATGCAGGAGACCAAACGACGCATCATCCGGCTCTACGCGCAACATTGCCGGCGCTCCGAGGCGGAGGTGGAACGAACCCTGGACCGCGACCACTTCATGACCGCGCAGCAAGGCGTCGAATGGGGACTGATCGACCGGGTGTTTGCCGCGCGCGACGCGGCCTGACGGTCTCGGTCGGCGCGCGTATCCCACGGGCGCGAATCCGGGCTCGAAGCGCGCGAGCGCGTCGCTCCGTAGTTCGATACCTCTCGGTTGCCCGGCGTGTGGGCATCAATTGTGTCGACAGCCTGTCATGCCTGCTTTTTCATCAGCCCTGATCATGGATTGAGCGCGACGTATTAGCACACTCCGGCACAACACCCGTCAAAGGCGAAAACCCCCGTTTTCATAATCCGTTAGGCAACGCGCCCGATCTGGCACGGCATTTGATTCTAGGGGTCGAGGCTGTGCCCGCGTAGTGAACTTCTCCCTCGTGGCGAACCAGTCGAGACACGCCCGGCCATGTCCGGACCGGGCCAAGCGGGGATAGGACCCATGAAAATTGTTATGGCGATCATCAAGCCATTCAAGCTGGAAGAAGTCCGCGACGCCCTGACCGCCATCGGCGTTCACGGTCTCACGGTGACGGAAGTCAAGGGATATGGCCGCCAGAAAGGCCACACGGAAATCTACCGCGGCGCCGAATATGCCGTGAGCTTCCTGCCCAAGATCAAGATCGAGGTCGCGATCGCCTCCGAGCAGGTCGACAAGACCATCGATGCCATCACGTCCGCGGCGAAAACCGGACAGATCGGCGACGGCAAGATCTTCGTCATCAACCTCGACCATGCGGTTCGCATCCGCACCGGCGAGGCCGATGCCGCGGCCCTCTGATTTCGCGCTCAACATTTACCAATCAGGAGTGAATATAATGACGTTCAAGCGTCCCTATGGCGCGGGATTGGCGGCTCTCGCAGTCGGCCTGTTCGCTGCGACCGCAGCCTATGCCGAGCCGACGATCAACAAGGGAGACAACGCCTGGATGCTGACATCGACAGTGCTCGTGCTGTTGATGACCATCCCCGGCCTCGCGCTGTTCTATGGCGGCCTCGTCCGTTCCAAGAACATGCTCTCGGTCCTGATGCAGGTATTCTACACCGTCTGCGTCGTTACCGTGATCTGGGCCGTGTACGGCTACAGCCTCGCCTTCACCGGCGGCTCCGACTTCATCGGCGGCTTCTCCAAGGCCTTCATGATGGGCGTCACCACCGATTCGAAGGCCGCGACCTTCTCGGTCGACGCCAACATCTCGGAGCTCATCTATATGTGCTTCCAGATGACCTTCGCGGCGATCACGCCCGCCCTCATCGTCGGCGCCTTTGCCGAGCGCATGAAGTTCGCGGCGATCGCCCTGTTCATCCCGCTCTGGGTCACGCTGATCTACTTCCCGATCGCGCACATGGTCTGGTACTGGCCCGGCCCGGACGCGATCCAGGATGCGGCCAAGGCGCTCGCCGCTGCGGCTGATGGAGCAGCAAAGACCGCGGCCCAGGCCAAGCTCGACGAGATCAACGCCGACGCCGGCTGGATCTTCAAGGCGGGCGCGATCGACTTCGCAGGCGGCACCGTGGTGCACATCAACGCCGGCATCGCAGGCCTCGTCGGCGCTCTCCTGATCGGCAAGCGCGTCGGTTACGGCAAGGAGTTGATGGCCCCGCACTCGCTGACCATGTCGATGATCGGCGCCTCGCTGCTCTGGGTCGGCTGGTTCGGCTTCAACGCCGGCTCCAACCTCGAAGCCAACGGCGGCGCTGCGCTTGCCATGACCAACTCCTTCGTCGCCACCGCAGCCGCTGCGCTGTCGTGGATGTTCGCGGAGTGGATCATCAAGGGTCACCCGTCGGTGCTCGGCGTCATCTCCGGCGCCGTCGCGGGCCTCGTGGCCGTGACGCCTGCCGCCGGCTTCGCCGGCGTGATGGGCGCGATCGTCCTCGGCCTCGTGGTCGGCGTGGTCTGCCTGTTCTTCTGCACCGTCGTGAAGAACGCGCTCGGCTACGATGACTCGCTCGACGTGTTCGGCGTGCACTGCATCGGCGGCATCGTCGGCGCCCTCGGCACCGGCATCCTGGTGAATCCTGCTCTCGGCGGCGCCGGGATCATGGACTACACCGCGATCCCGCCGAAGGTGGCCGATTACGACTTCGCGGTCCAGATGCTCGCCCAGCTCAAGGCCGTCGGCACCACGCTGGTGTGGTCGGGTGTCGGTTCGGCGATCCTCTACAAGGTCGTTGATGTGATCGTTGGCCTGCGCGCCAACGTCGAGAGCGAGCGTGAAGGCTTGGACATCACCGACCACACCGAGCGCGCCTACAACATGTAAGTCTTCTCCCGGGCGCGGTCTCATCCAGGGACCGCGTCCACACCTACGGTTTGGGCACATACCCGGCAATGCCCCGACCGTTGAGGGGCTCCAGCGCAAGCTGGAGCCCCTTTCTTTTTGATCGGCGCAGAGAAGAAAAGGATTGCCATTCGGCACCACCGGCGCAGAAATACCGGCCACAACAACAATCGGGAGGTCGTCATGCGTTTGGAAGGCGGATGCTATTGCGGCGAGGTGCGCTACGTGGCCGAGGGCGACCCGATGATGCAGGCGCAATGTCATTGCCGCGAGTGCCAGTACATCTCGGGCGGCGCGCCCAACACCTTCATCGCGATGCCGGCGGCCGGCTTCAGCTACATCACCGGACAGCCCAAGCAGTTCACGCGCAAGGACCTCGAACGCGCCGTGACGCGCGAATTCTGCGCCGAATGCGGCACGCATCTGGTGACCAAGGTCCCGGGCTTGCCGGCGGCGGTGGTTAAGGTCGGCACGCTGGATGAACCCAAGCAGTTCCAGCCGCAGATGGCGATCTTCACCTGCGACAAGCAGGAGTTTCATACGATTCCCGCCGGCATGAAGACATTCGAGAAGCTGCCGGGGCATTGAAGGACGAAGCGAGCCAGGAAGACGGTGCTCTCCCGCTCGCGGCGGAGGGCCGGGGTGCATCCGCGGGCGAGAACCCCCAACAGGAGAGAACCCTCACCCGACGCGCGGGACGACGCTTCGCATCGCCCGGACCCGTCGACCTCTCCCGCTTGCAAGCGGGAGAGGTGCCGAACCCACCATGCATCCCGCTGCTATCCGGCCTCATTATTCCCGCTCTGGACGGGCCGGCCGGCCGATGGTTAATCGCGTCTTAACCTCGCCCTATCTATGGTGAACTGAACCGCTTTCCCGCCGGCGTCTCGACGCGTCCGGCAGTTCCAAGAGTGCTGGCGCCCAGAATGGCCATGACCGCTTCATCCCGCGCGCCGCAGAGCGGTGGAAGCTCCGATAACGAACGCTCGCCCTTCGTCCGGCTGAACGAGCTGCTGGCGCCGCATCAACCCGGCAAGCCCTTGATTTCACTCGCGGTCGGCGAACCGCAGCATCCCGTGCCTGATTTCGTCGGCCCGGTGCTGGCCAGGCACATCGCCGATTTCGGCCGTTACCCCGCCAACAAGGGCACCGACCCGTTCCGCAAAGCAGCGGGCGCCTGGCTGTCGTCGCGTTTCAAGCTGCCGCGGCCGCTCGACCCCGAGACCGAGATTCTCGTCCTCAATGGCAGCCGCGAGGGCCTGTTCCTCGCCGCGATCGCAGCGGCGCGCTATGTCGGCCCGAAGCCCGGCAAGCCCGCCATCCTGATGCCGAACCCGTTCTATCCGGTCTATGGTGCCGGTGCCGGCGCGGCAGCCTGCGAGCCGGTCTATCTGCCGACCACCATCGAAAACGGTTTCCTGCCCGATCTCGATGCCATCGACGAGGCGACGCTGGCGCGCACCGTGGCATTCTATCTGGCTTCGCCCGCCAATCCGCAGGGCTCGGTCGCCTCGCGGGATTATTTCACGCGCCTGAAGCAGCTCGCCGACCGCTATGGCTTCGTGATCCTCAGCGACGAATGCTACTCCGAGATCTACACCCGCGAGGCCCCGGGCAGCGCGCTTGAATGTGCCGGCCCCGACTTCACCCGCGTGGTTGCATTCCAGTCGCTGTCGAAGCGCTCCAACCTGCCGGGCCTGCGCGTCGGCTTCGCCGCCGGTGACAAGAAATTCATCGGCATGTTCCTGGAGCTGCGCAACATCGCGGCGCCGCAGGTGCCGGTACCGCTCCAGCACGTCGCGACCGTTGCCTATGGCGACGAGGCGCATGTCGAGGAGAACCGCAGGCTCTATCGGATCAAGTTCGATCTCGCCGACCAGATCATCGGCAATCGCTACGGCTATCGCCGGCCCGATGCCGGCTTCTGCGTCTGGCTCAATACGTCGGAGGTCGGCGACGACGTCTCCGTCACTCTCAAGCTGTTCAAGGACGCCGGCGTGCGCGTGGTGCCCGGCTCCTATCTGGCGCGGCGTCAGCCTGACGGCTTTAATCCCGGTGCCGGCTACATTCGCCTGGCGCTGGTACAGGATAGTGAGACCACGGCGCAGGCGCTGCACCGGCTGGTCGAAACTCTGGGTTAGGCGGGGCCCATGAGCATGTCGGCAATCGAGCGTGTCATTCCACTGGTCGGCCATCTGCCGCCGTCGATCCGCGAGGGTCTGGCGCGGCGCATGCGCGAGCTCACCGGCCTCGGCATGGTCGCGCTGGCGGGCGTGGCCTCGGCCGCGCTGATGACCTGGTCGGTGCAGGACCCCAGCCTCAGCCACGCGACCTCGCGGCCGATCCGCAACATTCTCGGCTATGCCGGCGCGATCGGCGCCGACCTTGCGATGCAGATCCTCGGGCTCGGCGCCATCATGCTGGTCCTGACCGTCGCGGTCTGGGGCTGGCGCATGATGACGCATCGGCCGTTCGACCGCGAAGCGCTGCGGCTCGGCTGCTGGATTCTCTGCACCGTGATCGCGGCGGGCTTTGTCAGTTGCTGGCCGCATGGCGGCGCCTGGCCGCTACCGACCGGACTCGGCGGCGTGGTCGGCGATGCCCTGGTGCGCGCACCCGCGGTGATTTTCGGGCCGGCGGGCATAATCTATCGCCTGGTGCTCGGCACGATCCTGTTCGTGGCGATGGCGGCAACGTTCCTGATCGCCTGCGGTCTCGGCGCACGCGAGCATGACGACGAGCTCGCCGAGATCGAGGATGACGACAAGCCGCTCGACGAGGACGAGGACGGCGACCGCGGCTCGGTGTCGCTGGGCTGGCTGTTTCACGCGCTGATGAGCACCAAGGCTCGCTTGATGTGGCTGTGTGGTGCCGCTTACCGCGCGCTGGTCTCGAGCGGACCGAAGACCAAGGCCGCCAGCTTCAGCCGCCAGGAGCCGAATCTCGGCGGCGGCCGCGCCGCACCGTCGATCTCGCCGCAGGCCGAAGACGAAGATTACGGGGACGATCACGAAGAAGAGGTCGACGAGGAGGAGGAAGAGGAGCCGGTCGCGCGCGCTCCGCGCAAGAAGGCCGCGCCAAAAGCCGCCTCCAGGAAATCCTCCGACAAGTTCGAGCTTCCGTCCGTCTCTGTGCTGGCCGCGCCCAAGGCCGGTGATCGCCAGCCGCTCAGCAAAGCCGAGCTGGAAGCCAATTCGCGCTCGCTCGAAGGCGTGCTGCAGGATTTCGGCGTGCGCGGCGAGATCGTGAAGGCCAATCCGGGCCCCGTCGTCACGCTTTACGAGCTGGAGCCGGCGCCCGGCATCAAGTCATCCCGCGTGATCGGGCTTGCCGACGACATCGCCCGCTCGATGAGCGCTTTGTCGGCGCGCGTCGCCGTCGTGCCCGGCCGCAACGCGATCGGCATCGAGCTGCCGAACGCGCACCGCGAAAAGGTCTATCTGCGCGAGCTGTTGATCGCAAAGGAAGCGACCGACACGGTTGCGAAGCTGCCGCTGTGCCTCGGCAAGACCATCGGTGGCGACCCCGTCATCATCGATCTCGCGCGCACGCCGCACATGCTGATCGCCGGCACCACCGGCTCGGGCAAGTCGGTCGCGATCAACACCATGATCCTCAGCCTGGTCTACCGGCTGCGCCCCGACCAGTGCCGGCTGATCATGGTCGATCCGAAGATGCTCGAACTGTCCGTTTATGACGGCATCCCGCATCTGCTCACGCCCGTCGTGACCGATCCGAAGAAGGCGGTGGTCGCGCTGAAATGGGCCGTGCGCGAGATGGAAGAGCGCTACAAGAACATGGCCAAGCTCGGTGTGCGCAACATCGACGGCTACAACACGCGCCTGCTCGAATTGAAGGCCAAGGGCGAAGAGCCGACGCGCACGGTGCATACCGGCTTCGACAAGGAGACCGGCAAGGCGATCTACGAGGAAGAGAAGCTCTCGCTCGATCCGCTGCCCTACATCGTCATCATCGTCGACGAAATGGCCGACCTGATGATGGTCGCCGGCAAGGACATCGAAGGCGCGGTGCAGCGCCTCGCACAGATGGCGCGCGCCGCCGGTCTGCATGTAATCCTGGCGACGCAGCGACCGTCGGTGGACGTCATCACCGGCACCATCAAGGCGAACTTCCCGACCCGCATCGCCTTCCAGGTGACGTCGAAGATCGACAGCCGCACCATTCTGGGCGAGATGGGCGCCGAGCAGCTGCTCGGCCAGGGCGACATGCTCTACATGGCGGGCGGCGGCCGCATCAGCCGCGTGCACGGACCGTTCGCGTCCGACGAGGAAGTCGAGAAGGTCGTGCGCCACCTCAAGACCCAGGGCCAGCCCGAATATCTCGAAGCTGTTACCGCTGAAGAGCCGGCCGAGGACGAGGACGGCGCGGTGTTCGACGCCACCGGCATGGGCGGGGATGGCGGCGGCGATCTCTTCCAGCAGGCCGTTGCGATCGTCAAACGCGACCGCAAGGCCTCGACCAGCTACATCCAGCGGCGCCTGCAGATCGGCTACAACCGTGCTGCATCGCTGATGGAGCGCATGGAACTGGAAGGCATCGTCGGACCCGCCAACCACGCCGGCAAGCGCGAGATTCTGGTCGAGGAAGAAGACAGCCATATGTGAGGCGGACCGCCTCCAAACGAAATTTCACGCAGAATCGATATCTGCTTTTGCCCGAAATCACGCTAAAAGGCGCCCAGCCACCTTAGGACGACGCGTTGATCAGACATCCGGACATTCGATTCGCTGCCACCATCGCCGCGCGAAGCGTGCGCATGGCCGGCGTGCTTCTCGTCACCGCCGCGCTGGTGACCAGCGCATCGCTCGCGCAGAACGTCCCCGTGCCGAAGCCCGCGCCGAAGGGCCGCGATGGCGCTGCGGCCGGCGGCGGGCCCGCGGTCACCGGCACGACCCAGACGCCGCCGAATCCGGTGATCCCCGATCCGCGGCGCAACGTGCCGAGCAGCATCTTCCAGACCTTCGATGACAAGCAGAAGGCGCAGGCGGCCAAGGTCAGCGCGTATCTGTCGTCGCTGCAGACGCTGGTCGGAAATTTCGTCCAGGTCGGTCCCGACGGCAGCAAGACGCAGGGCGATTTCTACATCCAGAAGCCCGGCAAGGTGCGCTTCGAATATGACGCGCCGAGCCCGATCGACATCATCGCCGACGGATCCTCCCTGGTGGTGCGCGATCGTAAGCTCGCAACCCAGGACGTCTATCCGTTGTCGCAGACGCCGCTGCGTTTCCTCCTGTCGGACCGCATTGACCTGATGAAGGACACCAATGTCGTCAACGTCACGGCCGACGACGTCTTCGTCAGCGTCACCATCGAGGAAAAGCAGGCGCTGGTCGGCACCAGCCGTTTGCTGCTGATGTTCGGCGCCAAGGACGGCCAGCTCAAGCAGTGGACCGTGACCGATCCGCAGGGCTACGACACCACGATCGCGGTCTACAATCTGGACTCGAACAAGAAGCTCGATCCCAGCATGTTCAAGATCGACTTCACCAATTACGGCCCGGCGCCGGGTTGAACGCTTCCGTGTCCCGGACAAGCGTAGCGAAGCGGAGCGCAGCGCCGGGACCCAGAGCGCCGCGAAGTGGGCCCCGGTTCAGCAGCGCATCACTGACGTGCTGCGCTGCGCCCGGGCACGAGAGAATGATGCGGCTGAAAAGACAGTGGGCACGGCGCGTTGCGCCTTTGCCCAGCCTACGGGAGCTTGCTAAGACGCATCTCCCATGCGTCTTTCCCTGACAACCTGGAACATCAATTCGGTGCGGCTGCGCATCGACCTGGTCGCGAAGTTTCTCAAGAGCGCGCGGCCGGACGTGCTGTGCCTGCAGGAGACCAAGTGCATCGACGACGCCTTTCCGCTGAAGCGCTTCAAACGGCTCGGCTATGAGCACGTCGCACTGAACGGGCAGAAGGGCTATCACGGCGTCGCCATCGTCTCGAAGATCCCGTTCGAATCGAAGGACATCCGCACCTTCTGCGACAAGGTGGATTCGCGCCATATCTCGGTGTCGTTCGGCGAGAAGGCGGGCATCGCAAAGCCGCTGGTGCTGCATAATTTCTACGTGCCCGCCGGCGGCGATATTCCCGATCCCGCGCTGAACGAGAAGTTCGATCACAAGCTGCGCTTCCTCGACGAGATGACGGCGTGCGAACCGCTGCATCCGCGCGGCGAAGATCGCCACATCCTGGTCGGCGATCTCAACGTCGCCCCGCACGAGAACGACGTGTGGTCGCACAAGCAGCTGCTCAAGGTGGTTTCGCACACGCCGGTCGAAACCGACAAGCTGAAGGCGGCGCTCGCGGCCGGCGAGTGGGTGGACGTCGCGCGCGAGCGCATTCCGATGTCGGAAAAGGTCTACACGTGGTGGAGCTACCGTTCCGCCGACTGGACCGTCGGCGACCGCGGCCGCCGGCTCGACCATATCTGGGTCTCGCGCGCGCTGAAGGATGCGGTCAGTGACTTCAAGATTCTGCGCGACGCGCGGAGCTGGGAGCGGCCGTCGGACCATGTGCCGGTGACCGTGACGCTGGACATGTAGCGCCGCCTGTCATTCCGGGGCGCGCGCAGCGCGAGCCCGGAATCCATCAAGCGGCAGAGTTGGTGGATCAATGGATTCCGGGCTCGCGACTTCGTCGCGCCCCGGAATGACGGTCGGAGAAACCGACCTACGACGTCAGCTTCGCACCCGCCATCAATATATCGCTGGCAATCTGACTCGAACGCACCGCGAATTCATCGCGCAGGCGCACTGCCGCAGCCGGATCGCTTTCGAGCACGCGCTGGAACAGGCTGCGCGCGACGCGAATGACGGAGGCGTGCTCCAGCGCGATTGCGCTGGACGGCCGCTTCATCGGCACCACCAGCGCGAGCTCGCCGATTAGCGCGCCGGGACCGGCGATCATCTCGGCGCCGGCGCCGTCCTCGACCCGGAAGGCGCCGCGCTGGACCACGTAGCCGGCATCGGCATCGTCGCCGAGATTGAACAGGACGTCACCGCGGACGAAGTCGCGCTGCTCGGAGCCGATCGCCAGCATGCGCAACGAGGCGTCTCCCAACAGGCGCAATGTCGGGACACGCTCGAGAAGCGCTACGTCGTCGTCGATTGACATTCAGGTCCGAGGCTCAAAGGCACGCGATCTCAAACGATTCGCGCACCCCCAAAGCGTATCACGGCACCAGCTTGTAGCCACCGGCTTCCGTCACCAGGATCTCCGGGTTGGCGGCGTCCTTCTCGATCTTCTGGCGCAGGCGGTAGATGTGGGTTTCCAGCGTGTGGGTGGTGACGCCGGAATTGTAGCCCCAGACCTCCTGGAGCAGGGTCTCGCGCGAGACCGGCATCTGGCCGGCGCGGTAGAGGAAGCGCAGGATGGCGGTTTCCTTCTCCGTCAGCCGCACCTTGCGCGCATTGGCTGCGGTCAGCATCTTCGAGCCCGGGCGGAAGGAGTAGGGGCCGACCGAGAACACCGCGTCCTCGCTGGCCTCGTGCTGGCGGAGCTGGGCGCGGATGCGGGCCAGCAGCACGGCGAACCGGAAGGGCTTTGCGACATAGTCGTTGGCGCCGGATTCCAGCCCCAAAATCGTGTCGGAGTCGGTGTCGTGCCCGGTCAGCATGATGATCGGGGCCTTGAAGCCGCCCTTGCGCAGCGAGCGGACCACCTCGCGACCATCGGTGTCGGGCAGGCCGACATCCATCAGGACCAGATCGGGGGAATTGGCCTTTGCGGCGCTCGCGCCCTTGGCGCCGGTGTCGACGGCGGAGGCTTCGAATTCTTCGTGCAGCGATAATTGCTCCACCAACGTATCGCGCAGATCGGTATCGTCATCCACGATCAGGATCTTGCGGGCATTGGCCATGGGGGGTCATCCTTTTGGAGTCCGGCTCGGCGCGCATGCATGCCGCGCCCAGCCGCGAGGGGAAGTTAGGGGTCGCCGTTATTATTGTTGTTCGTGTTGAAGTAGTGGGCTGTTACCGATTCACAAGCCAGAAGCACTCTAACCCACAATAGCAGGGCGATTTGATGAATGTCCTGTAATGAATTCGACATTGCACGTTCACATGAAAAATAAAGCTGCTTCAGTAAGTTACGCCCGAAAACGGAGCTCCGATCCGGTTTCAGCGATCCGCGTCAAGGCTGCCGCCGGGAATCCGCGCCGGGGCTGGCTGACCGCCGGCACGCTGACGATTCCGGTGGCGCTGGGGCGGGGCGGCATCCTCGCCAACAAGCGCGAGGGCGACGGCGGCACGCCGCGGGGCAGTTTTCGTCCCAGGCAATTATGGTGGCGGGGCGACCGGCACCGCCGTCCCAAGACCTTTCTGCCGGTACGGGCCATCCGCGACACCGACGCCTGGTGCGAGGACCCTACAGACCGCCACTACAATCAGGCGATCCGGCGCGGGCCGGGCGAGGGCGGTGACCGGCTCAAGCGGCAGGACCATCTCTATGACTTCATCATCGAGATCGACCACAATACAAGACCGCGGATCGCCGGCCGCGGCAGCGCCGTCTTCCTGCATCTGGCCCGCGACAATTTTGGGCCGACCGCAGGCTGCGTCTCGATGACCAGAGCGGCGATGCTGCAATTGCTGCGGCGGCTGGGACCGAAAACAAAAATCATCATCGGGTGAGGACAGCTGGGGTTTGTGTCGGCAGCCTCAGCCGTCATTGCGAGCGCAGCGAAGCAATCCAGAGTCCCTCTGCGGAAAGCTTCCGGATTGCTTCGCTGCGCTCGCAATGAGAAATGTGAGAGGGTTAGCGGGGCACGGCTGTCGCCAACGTCTGCTACCGGTGCCCGAAGATCGCGCTCCCGACGCGCACGTGGGTGGCACCGAGCATGATGGCTGTGGCAAAATCCGCGCTCATGCCCATCGAGAGGTTTTTCAAGCCATTGCGCGCGGCGATCTTTGCGGTCAGCGCGAAGTGCGCCGCGGGCGGCTCGTCGACCGGCGGGATGCACATCAGCCCGGAGATCGTCAGCCCGTAGCTGTCGCGGCAGCTTGCGAGGAAGGCGTCGGCCTCGCCGGGCGCAACGCCGGCCTTCTGCGGCTCCTCGCCGGTGTTGATCTGGACGAATAGCTGCGGGTGCTTGTTCTGGGATTCGATTTCCTTGGCTAACGCTTGGCAAATGCTCGGGCGGTCAACCGAATGGATGGCGTCGAACAACGCGACCGCCTCTTTCGCCTTGTTGGATTGCAGCGGCCCGATCAGATGCAGCGCGATGTCGGGGTAGACGGACATTAACGCCGGCCACTTGCCTTTGGCCTCCTGCACGCGATTTTCACCGAATACGCGCTGCCCGGCATCGATAACCGGCGTAATTGCATCCGCGGCAAACGTCTTCGACACCGCGACCAGCGTCACCGAGGCGCGATCGCGCTGCGCATCCTTGCAGGCGCGCGCGATTTCGGCCTCGACCGCAGCGAGCCCGTTTGGTGAATGGCCGGTTACCGGCGCTGCGTTGTGTTCTGTCATGACGTCGATTGACCGTAGGCGTGACGGAGGTAAGTCCAATTTTACCGAGTTCAAGAAAGAGTTTTTGAACCCTTCGCTTTACTTTGCCCGCCGGGTGGGCAGCGAAGATGGCAAACGTCAATTTCAACCGCAAACGAGCTAAACTCAAGCAGGTTCTCGGAATCCGGGCGCGGCTCGCCTTGCTCGCGGTGATTCTGGTGACGCCCTTGATGTTCGAGCGCATCCGCTCGCTCGAAGACACGCGAGCGAAGCAGATTGCGCAGGCCGCCACCGAGTTCACCACCATTGCGAGGCACAGCGCCGATGCGCAGCGCGAGGTGATCTCCTCGGTCGAGACCATCCTGAAATCGGAAGCCTTCATCCGCGCCTCCGCCGGCGGCATCGGCAAGAGCTGCGACGTGCTGCGCGCGAGCCTGCCGTCGAACCTGCCCTGGATCCGCACGCTGCTGATCGCCGGTCAGGACGGCCGCATCCAGTGCGCCACCAACAACATGTATGTCGGCCTCGACCTCGGCGACCGCCCTTACTTCCGGCAGGCGCAGGAAACCGGCCGCTTCGTGCTGAGCGACTTCATCCTGTCGCGGCCGGTGCCGACGCCGACCGTGATGGCGGTCTATCCGGTCTCCGCCTTCAGCGGCGTCGCTGACGCCGTCGTGCTCGCCACCGTCAATCTCGACTGGATGTCGAAGGTCATGAGCAATCTCGGCGGCCGCGCCGGCATCACCGCCGTGCTGGTCGACAGCGCCGGCACTGTGCTGGCCGCGCCCGCCGACCAGCACAGCGTGATCGGCCGTCCGCTCGACAACATGCCGCTGATGTCGGCGATCGCCGACAAGGCACTGCGCTCGGACCAGGACGAAGGCTCGCTGTCCTTTCTCGCGGCCGATGGTTCCCGCCGCGCGGTCAGCTACAGCCGCATCGCCGGCACCAATGCCCGCCTGATCGCCAGCATCGACGAGGACAAGGTGTCGGCGGCGGTCAGCCGCGACATCCGCACTGCTTATCTCCAGCTCGCCTTCGTCGTCGTGTTCGTCCTGCTCGGTGCGCTGATCGCCGCCGAGAAGCTGGTGATCAAGCCGATCGAGATGCTGGCCGACATGGCCAAGCGCCTCGGCGAAGGCGATCTGTCGGCGCGCGCGGCGCGCAACCGGCTGCCGGCCGAGTTCGTGCCGCTGGCCCGCGCCTTCAACGCGATGGCCGCGCAGCTCAGCCAGCGCGAGCGCGAGCTGATCGCGAGCAACGACCGCCTGACCGTGATGGCCTCGATCGACATGCTGTCGGGCCTCGCCAACCGCCGCGGCTTCCAGAGCCGGCTCGATTTCGAATGGATGCGCGCGCAGCAATATGGCAGCGACCTCGCGCTGCTGATGATCGACGTCGACCACTTCAAGCTGTTCAACGACACCTACGGCCATCTCGAAGGCGATTCCTGCCTGACCAGGCTCGGCGAGTCGCTGTCAGGCATCGCCGCCGACACGATGGGCTTTGCCGCGCGCTATGGCGGCGAGGAATTCTGTCTGTTGCTGCCGAACACCGACGTGGCTCGCGCCGTCGGAATCGGCGAGCAGGTGCGCGCGGCCGTGCTCAAGCTGTGTCTGCCGCACATCACCTCCGCCCACATGATCGTTACGGTCTCGATCGGCGTTGCCGCGACTAAGCCGAATGAGAGCCTGCGCCCCGGCGATCTCATCGAAGCCGCCGACGCCGCGCTGTACGCCGCAAAGCACCGCGGCCGCAACACCGTCGCCGAGCACGGCATCCTCCCGATCGACAGTCGCACGGCGCACATGATGATGGCGGGTTAGCGCGAATGGCGCTTTAGACCGCAGCGATCTCGCGATCGAGCTCGCTTTCGGCGACCACGCGATTGCGACCACTTCGTTTGGCAAGATAGAGCGCCCGGTCGCAACGTTCGACCAGATCGTTCATGGCTTCCCCGGGCTGAAACTGCGACGCTCCGATCGAGACCGTGATGGACGGAAGAATCTCGCCGGTTGACCGACGGGTGATCTGACACTCGGCAATAGAGCAGCGGATGCGTTCGGCAATTGCCGTCGCCACGGCGAGGTCGGCACCGGGCAGCACGGCGATCAATTCCTCGCCGCCGTAGCGGGCCGGCAGATCGATCTCGCGGACCTTGTCGCGCAGCACCTGCGCCATCAACCGGAGCACCTGGTCGCCGACACCATGACCGAACGTGTCGTTGAATGACTTGAAGTGATCGATGTCGAGCATCAGCAGGCTGAGCGGCTCGCCTTGCTCCATGGCCGCGATCTGCGCCTTGCGGAAGAACTCGTCCAGCGCGCGGCGATTGGGCAGGCCGGTGAGCGTGTCGGTCCTGGCGCGTTCCTCGGACTTGCTCAGCGTTTCCCGGATCGAATCGAGCTCCTGCGTCCTCTCGGCGAAGCCGGCTTCGAGCTTCGCGGCGCGGCTGGCGGCCTTGGCGAGTTCGCTCATCAATTGCTGGATGAGCAGCTTTGGATCGGAGCCGGCCTGGCCCTGATCAGCGACATGGTGGATCGCCCGCATCTGGGCATGATTGTCGGCAATAGCCGTTGCCAGGAAGACCTGGGCGGCGTCCATGACCGCGTGCAGCTGCTGGGAGGCAAGGGCCGCCGCCGAGCCGTCCGGCGCGGCCACATAGGTCGAAAACAGGTCCCGATTGATGGTCGCGTCGAACTTGCGTTTGTTGCCGATCAGAATATCGATGGCGCGCTGCAAATCGCTTGGAACTCCCATCGAATAGGCGAACCAGACGCTGAAATTGTCCGGCGTGGCGGGCACGTGTTCGGCCGCCATGCAGCGCAAGGCCTTCTGCGCGACGGACGCTGCGTAGTCATAGTCGAGCTCGTCGAAGGGGCTGGCGATCATGAGGAAAGATCCCGGTCTCAGGCCCCGATAGCTTGGCAGCCCCCGCCTTAATCAGTTCTTGAAGTCAGGCCTGCCCCGTATTGAACCGGGGGCTTTGAAGCGAGCGGGATTCTGGCTTTGCGGCAACCCATTGACCCCTTGAGGACTTCTATGGCCTAGTCCGCCCTCTTCAGGCGGCCCGAACTCACGAAAACCGACGATTCCATGACCTCCGAACGCTACAACGCCCGCGACGCCGAACCGCGCTGGCAACGCCAATGGGACGACCAGGCGATCTTCGTCTCCAAAAACGACGATTCGCGGCCGAAATACTATGTGCTGGAGATGTTCCCCTACCCGTCCGGGCGCATCCATATCGGCCATGTCCGCAATTACACGCTCGGCGACGTGCTGGCCCGCTTCATGCGTGCCAAGGGCTTCAACGTACTGCACCCGATGGGCTGGGACGCCTTCGGCCTGCCGGCCGAGAACGCCGCCATCGAGCGCAAGGTCGCGCCCAAGGCCTGGACCTACGACAACATCGCATCGATGAAAAAGCAGCTCCGCTCGATCGGGCTGTCGCTGGACTGGTCGAGGGAGATCGCGACCTGCGATCCCTCCTATTACAAGCACCAGCAGAAGATGTTTCTGGACTTTTTGCGCGCGGGCCTCGCCGAGCGCGAGAAGCGCAAGGTGAACTGGGACCCCGTCGACATGACCGTGCTCGCCAACGAGCAGGTGATCGACGGCCGCGGCTGGCGTTCCGGCGCTGTGGTCGAACAGCGCGAGATGAACCAGTGGGTCTTCAAGATCACGAAGTACTCGCAGGAGCTTTTGGACGCGCTGGATACGCTCGACCGCTGGCCCGACAAGGTCCGGCTGATGCAGCGCAACTGGATCGGCCGCTCCGAGGGCCTGCTGATCCGCTTCGCACTGGATCAAGCGACGACGCCGGCCGGCGAAACCGAGCTGAAGGTCTTCACGACCCGTCCCGACACGCTGTTCGGCGCCAAGTTCATGGCGATCGCAGCGGATCATCCGCTGGCGCAGGCAGCCGCCGCGAAGAACCCCGAGCTTGCGGAGTTCATCGCCGGGATCAAGAAGATCGGCACCGCGCAGGAGATCATCGACACCGCGGAGAAGCAGGGCTTTGACACCGGCATCCGCGCGGTGCACCCGTTCGATCCGAGCTGGAAGCTGCCGGTCTATGTCGCGAACTTCGTGCTGATGGAATACGGCACCGGCGCCATCTTCGGCTGCCCCGCGCACGACCAGCGCGACCTCGACTTCGTCAACAAGTACCATCTCGGCAACACGCCAGTGGTGTGCCCGGAAGGCCAGGATCCGAAGACATTCGTGATCACCGACACCGCCTATGACGGCGACGGCCGCATGATCAATTCGCGCTTTCTCGACGGCATGACGATCGATCAGGCCAAGGAAGAGGTGGCAAAGCGTCTCGAGAACGAGCTGCGCGGCAACGCGCCCGTCGGCGAGCGCCAGGTGAATTTCCGCCTGCGCGACTGGGGCATTTCGCGGCAACGCTATTGGGGCTGCCCGATCCCGGTGATCCATTGCCCGAAATGCGATGTCGTGCCGGTGCCGGATGCCGACCTGCCGGTGAAGCTGCCCGATGATGCGACCTTCGACAAACCGGGCAACGCGCTGGATCATCATCCGACCTGGAAGCACGTCACCTGCCCGCGATGCGGCGGCAAGGCGCTGCGCGAGACCGATACCATGGACACCTTCGTGGATTCGTCCTGGTACTTTGCGCGCTTCACCGATCCCTGGAACGAGAACGCGCCGACGACGCCTGGGGTCGCCAACCGGATGCTGCCGGTCGACCAGTATATCGGCGGCGTCGAGCACGCGATCCTGCATCTGCTCTACAGCCGCTTTTTCACCCGCGCGATGAAGGCGACCGGGCACATTGCGCTGGACGAGCCGTTCGCCGGCATGTTCACGCAGGGCATGGTGGTGCATGAGACCTATCAAAAAGCCGACGGCACCTATGTGCAGCCGGCCGAGGTCAAAATCGAGGTCGGCGGCAATGGCCGCCGCGCTGTTCTGATGGCGACTGGCGAAGACATCACGATCGGCCCGATCGAGAAGATGTCGAAGTCGAAGAAGAACACGGTCGATCCCGACGACATCATCGAAACCTATGGCGCCGACGTCGCCCGCTGGTTCATGCTGTCGGACTCCCCGCCCGACCGCGACGTGATCTGGAGCGACGAGCGCGTCCAGGGTGCCTCGCGCTTCGTGCAGCGGCTGTGGCGGCTGGTGAACGATTCCGTCGAACTTGGCAGGGCCGCGCCGGCGGCCCGGCCGGCCTCGTTCGGGGCGGACGCAACCGCCCTGCGCAAGGCCGCCCATAGCGCACTGGACAAGGTCACCACCGGGATCGAGCGGCTGCACTTCAACGTCTGCCTCGCCCATATCCGCGAATTCGCCAACGCGTTCTCGGAGGTGCTGCAGCGCGCCGGCCGGCCCGCGTCTGACCTTGCTCCAGATTTGGCTTGGGCGATCCGGGAGGCGAGCCAAATCCTGGTCCAGCTGTTCTCCCCGATGATGCCGCACCTCGCAGAGGAGTGCTGGCAGGTGCTGGGTCATTCCGGGCTGGTTTCGGAGGCCAATTGGCCGCAAATCGAACGCGATTTGCTGGTTGAAGACACCGTGACCCTGGTGGTCCAGGTCAACGGCAAGAAGCGGGGTGAGGTCACAGTTGCAACAGCGGCCCAGAATCCGGAAATCGAGGCTGCCGTTTTGGCCCTTGATGCGGTAAAACTGGCCCTGGACGGCAAGCCCGTCCGCAAGGTGATCATCGTCCCCAAGAGGATCGTGAATGTTGTCGGCTAGGATCCGCATCGCAGCGCGCTTGCTGGCAGTCGCCGCACTGGCGGCGCTGACGGCTGGCTGCTTCCAGCCGATGTATGCCGAGCGTGGCGACGGCACCCCCGGTCTGCGCGAGAAGCTGATGGGGATCGAACTGCCGCCGATCGCCAAGGCGAATGCCTCCCGCGAGGCCCGCGTCGGCGTCGAGGTCCGCAATGCCCTCGCCTTCAAGCTGTACGGCAGCGCCACGGGCATGCCGCCGACCCACCGCCTGGACATCCGGTTCAACAGCAGCAAATCGTCGCTTCTGGTCGATGCCAACACCGGCCTGCCGACCAGCGAGAACTACGGCATCGACTGCCAGTACAATCTGATCGAGGTCGCGACCGGCAAGTCTGTGATGACCGGCACGACGTTCTCCCGCGTGTCGTTCGACATGCCCGGCTCCTATCAGCGCTTCGCCCGCAACCGCGCGGTGCGCGATGCCGAGGACCGCGCTGCCAACGAGATCGCCGAGAACATCGCGACCCGGCTCGCCGCGTTCTTCACCGCGGGCACCTGACGTTCTTGGTCGCGCTGCGCGGAAAAGACATCGACGCCTTCCTCGCCCGTCCCGATGCGGGCCGGCCAATCATCCTGCTCTATGGTCCCGACGCCGGCCTCGTGCGCGAGCGCGCCGATGCGCTGATCGCCTCCGCCGTCGACGATCCCAACGATCCCTTCTCGCTGGTCAGGCTCGACGGCGACGAGCTCTCCGCCGAGCCGTCGCGCCTCGTCGACGAAGCCATGACGGTGCCGCTATTCGGCGGCCGTCGCGCGATCCGCATCCGTGCCGGCTCGCGCAGCTTCGCCAGCGGCGTCGACACGCTGGCGGAGATGAGCGTGAAGGATTGCCGCATCGTGATCGAGGCCGGCGAGCTGCGCCCGGAATCGCCGCTGCGCAAGGCCTGCGAGAAGGCCAAGACGGCCGTGGCGATCGGTTGCTATCCCGACACCGAGCGCGATCTCGCCAAGCTGATGGAGGATGAGCTCCGCATCGCAAACTTGCGCATCGCGCAGGATGCCCGCGCCGCGCTGATGTCCTTCCTCGGCGGCGACCGTCAGGCCTCGCGCAACGAGCTGCGCAAGCTGACGCTCTATGCCCATGGCAAGGGCGAGATCACGCTGGACGACGTGATGTCCGTGGTCGCCGACGCGTCCGAGCTGAAGCTCGATCCGATCGTCGACGGCGCCTTCGCCGGCCGGCCCGATATCGTCGAGACCGAGTTCGCAAAAGCCATGATCGCCGGCACCTATCCCGGCGTGATCATCTCCGCCGCGCAGCGCCAGGCCGCGTGGCTGCACAAATCGGCACTCGCGATCGCCGACGGCCAGCCGGCCTCAGCCGTGCTCGACGGCGGCTTCCCGCGGCTGCATTTTTCGCGCAAGCCTATGGTCGAAACGGCGCTACGCAATTTCAGCGTGGCGCGGCTTGCAGCCGTGATCGAGCAGCTCGCCACGGCTGCGCTCGACACCCGCAAGCAGTCCGCGTTGGCTGCCTCCATCGCCCAGCGCACGCTGATGGCAATCGCCGCGAATGCGAAGCGGCGGGGATAGTCTCCCGCTCTCACCGCGTCATTGCGAGGAGCCCTTGCGACGAAGCAATGACGGCGCTGGAGCAGAGTCGCATCAAACACGCGGCCGTCGTCCTGGCGAAACAGGACGACATCGATGATCTACAGCGCGCCCTTGGCCAGCCGCTTCATCACCTCGTCGAGCTGGTCGAGGTTGCGGTAGCTGATCTGGACCGAGCCGCCGGGGTCGCGGTGATTGACGGTGACCTTGAGGCCGAGCGCATCGCTGACGCGCTTTTCCAGATCGATCGTGTCGGGGTCCTTGTCCTTGCCGGCGGTGGCGCGCGCCTTCTGCGGCTTGCGCTCCGGCACGCCCTCTTCATGCGCGAGCGCCTCGGCCTGGCGGACGTTGAGGCCTTCCTCGACGATGCGCCTGGCGGATGCGAGCGGATCGGGCACGCCGATCAGCGCGCGGGCGTGGCCGGCGGTCAGATCGCCGCTCGTGATCAGGGCCTGCACCTCGGCCGGCAACTTCGTCAGCCGCATCATATTGGCGATGTGGCTGCGGCTCTTGCCGACGACCTTTGCGATGTCGTCCTGGCTACGTTTGAACTCGTTGGCAAGCGCGTGGTAGCCGAGCGCCTCCTCCATCGGGTTGAGATCTTCGCGCTGCACGTTCTCGACGATCGCGAACTCCAGCGCGTCGCTGTCGCTGATGTCGACCGGCACGATCGGCACCTCGTGCAGGCCGGCCATCTGCGAGGCGCGCCAGCGCCGCTCGCCGGCGATGATCTCGTAGCGATCCTGCGCGCCTTTCACGGGACGCACCACGATCGGCTGGATCACGCCATGCTGCTTGATGGAGTCGCTGAGCTCCCTCAGCTCCGTGTCCGAAAAGGCGCGGCGCGGGTTGCGCGGATTGGGCTTGATGAATTCGATCGGCACCTTGCGCTGCGCGCGCGGACGATCGACATGCTGAGCCTCGCCGCCGACGTCACCGATCAGACTCGCAAGACCCCGGCCCAGTCGCGAACGCGCTTCGTCGGCCATCGCCAGCTCCCTTGGATTCACGGTGCAACACTCCAGAACTGAATTGTCGTAGGGTGGGCAAAGCGAAGCGTGCCCACCAGTTGTGTAGAAGATGGTGGGTACGGCGAAGATGCCTTTGCCCACCCGACTGCCGCGTCAATGCGCGACGCGCAGCTCGCGCTCGCGCTGGATCACTTCGGTGGCGAGCCGCAGATAAGCTTCGCTGCCGACGCATTTGAGATCGTAGACCAGCACCGGCTTGCCGTAGGACGGCGCTTCCGAGATGCGAACGTTGCGCGGGATCATGGTCTTGTAGACCTTCTCGCCCATGAACTGGCGGACGTCGGCGACGACCTGGTTCGACAGGTTGTTGCGCGAGTCGAACATGGTCAGCACGATGCCGTGGATCGACAGGTTCGGGTTGAGCGTCGAGCGCACCTGCTCCACCGTCTGCAACAATTGCGACAGACCTTCGAGCGCGAAGAACTCGCATTGCAGCGGCACCAGGATCGCGTCGGACGCGGCCATGGCGTTCACCGTCAGTAAATTGAGCGAGGGCGGGCAGTCGATCAGCACATAGGTGTAATCGGCGTCGGGCGAGACGTTGTTGTTGAGCGCGCCGATCGCATCGCGCAGCTTGAAGGCGCGGCCGGGCGTGGTGCCGAGCTCGAGCTCGAGGCCGGAGAGGTCCATGGTCGAGGGTGCGATGTGCAGCCGCGGCACCGCCGTCGAGACCACCGCTTCACGCAGAGGCGCTTCACCGATCAGGACGTCATAGGTCGAGCAGCTTCGGTTGCGGCGATCGATGCCGAGACCGGTCGAGGCGTTGCCCTGCGGGTCGAGATCGACGATCAGGACGCGCTCGCCAATCGCCGCGAGCGCCGTGCCGAGATTGATCGCCGTGGTTGTCTTTCCCACGCCGCCCTTCTGATTCGCCAGCGCCAGGATGCGCGGGTGGCCCTGCGGGACCTCGCTGGTCGGTTCTTGGGTCTTCTCCTGCTGCGGCTCGTCAATCACGGTCATCGAAATTCCCCAATCGCCCCCTGAACGCCTCACCCACGCCGTTCAACTGAAGTCAGCTCCACGATCCAACCATCCCCCGTCCGGCTTTGGTGGAGCTGCGGCTGAATATTCCAATATTTAGCGGCTTCGGTCAATTCGACCTCTACATCTTGTCCCTTGAGAAATAACGCCTTTGCGCCCTGGCGCATCAGCGGCTCCGCAAAGCCGATGAGTTGATGTAGCGGAGCCAGCGCACGCGCGGTCACGCAATCGACGGGGCCGGTGATTCTATCCACATTATCCCCGATCTCGGCGAGATGTACGACCCCCGGAGATGTGGTGACGCGAATCGCTTCGCGCAAAAACGCGGCCTTCTTGGCGATTCGCTCGACGAGATGGACATTGGCGCCCGGCGTTCCTGCCATCGCACAGGCCAGGACCACACCCGGAAAGCCGCCGCCGCTGCCCAGATCAGCCCAGCGTTTTGCGATTGGTGCGAGACCGACGAGCTGAAGCGAGTCGGCAATGTGCCGGGTCCAGAGGTTTGGCAGGGTCGATGGCGCGACCAGATTGGTTTTGGCCTGCCACTCTCGAAGCAGCGCGATGTAGCGATCGAGGCGCTCCTCGGTTTGACGTGAAACAGGAGCGAGCTTGAGCGCCTGACGCTTGTCGGCGGCGATCATGGAATCGAGCGCCTGATCGTTCGCGCGGGCTTTGTCGATCTTCGGTCTGTGAGATGCCGGCTCGACCTTGCGACCGGCGCCCTCACCTGCTCCGGCTCGTCGCGTTAACGGTTTATCCCCGCCCGGTCCGCGCTGTTTCACGTGAAACGCCTATGCGATTGCTTTGGACGTCTTCCGCGCCTCGCGGCGAAGGTAGGCGGCGAGGATGCCGAGTGCCGCCGGTGTCATGCCATCGATCCGGCCAGCCTGGCCGACCGTAAACGGCCGTGCCTTTTCCAACTTGGCCCGGACCTCGTTGGAGAGACCGGGGACTTGGCTGTAGTCGATCTCCGACAGAACCATTCCTTCGTCGCGCCGGAAGGCTTCGACGTCAGCGCTCTGGCGCTCCAGATAGACGTCGTACTTGGCGTCGATCTCAAGATGGGTGGCGATGACGGGATCGATGGCAGATAGCTCCGGCCAGATCGCGCGGACCTGGCTCCAGCCGATCTCCGGATAGGCCATCAGCTCGAAGGCCGAACGGCGCTGGCCATCCCGGTTCAGGGACAGCCCGTGCTTGATCGCCTCGTTCGGGGTGATGGTCAGGGACTTCGAAAGCGTTCGGGCGGCGTTGAGGGCGTCCATCTTGGTTCGATGATGCTGCGTCCGGGCAGCGCCGACAGAGCCCAGAGCGATCCCCTTCTCGGTCAGGCGCTGATCGGCATTGTCGGCCCGCAGCGTCAGCCGGTACTCCGCGCGCGAGGTGAACATCCGATAGGGCTCGCTGATCCCGCGGGTGACGAGGTCGTCGATCATGACGCCGAGATAGCCGTCCGCGCGGTCGAACACCGTCAGCGCGGTGCCGCTGGCAGAGAGTGCCGCGTTAAGACCAGCCACTATGCCCTGTCCGGCGGCTTCCTCGTATCCGGTGGTGCCGTTGATCTGTCCGGCCAGAAACAGGCCACGCAGCCGCTTGGTCTGCAGGGTCGGATCGAGCTCGCGCGGATCGACGTGATCGTATTCGATGGCATAGCCCGGGCGGACCATCCTGACCCGCTCCAGACCGGGGATGCTGGCGAGGATCGCGAGTTGAACCTCCTCCGGCAGCGAGGTCGAGATCCCGTTGGGATAGACCGTGCTGTCATCGAGCCCTTCCGGCTCCAGGAAGATCTGGTGGCCGTCACGATCGCCGAAGCGGACGATCTTGTCCTCGATCGAGGGGCAATAGCGCGGTCCGGAGCTCTTGATCTGGCCGGAGTACATCGGGGAGCGATGCACATTGGCCCGGATCACCTCATGGGTCGCGGATGTGGTCCGGGTGATGCCGCACTGGATCTGCGCCGTCGTGATCCGCTCGGTCATTACCGAGAACGGCTCTGGAGGCTCGTCCCCGGGCTGCATTTCAACCGCAGACCAGTCGATCGTGGTGCCGTCCAGACGCGGCGGCGTACCGGTCTTGAGCCGTCCAAGGGTGAAGCCGGCACGCTCAAAGGAGGCGGAAAGACCCATCGCGGGAGCTTCTCCGACACGGCCGGCAGGCCAGTTCTTCTCACCGAGGTGGATCAGACCGCGCAGAAAGGTGCCGGTGGTGACGACGACGGCTCCTGCCCGAAGCTCCCGGCCATCCGCCAAGCGCAGCCCAATGACCCGTCCTTCGACCACAATCAGTTCATCAGCTTCGCCTTCGATGACGGAAAGACCCTCGGTCTCCTGGATCGCGGCCTGCATCGCAGCGGCGTAGAGCTTCCGGTCAGCCTGAGCCCGAGGCCCGCGCACTGCAGGACCCTTGCGGCGATTCAGAACGCGAAACTGGATGCCGCCGGCATCGGCGACGCGGCCCATCAGACCATCGAGCGCATCAACCTCGCGAACCAGATGGCCCTTGCCGAGACCACCGATGGCGGGGTTGCAGGACATCGCACCGACCGTTGCGAAACGATGCGTCACCAGGGCGGTCGCCGCGCCCATTCGGGCGGACGCAGCCGCGGCCTCACAGCCGGCATGGCCGCCGCCAATCACGATGACGTCGAAGCTCTCTCGCTCTGTTCGCATGCGCGGACTTCTAACTCAGAGGCAGAGAACCCGGAAGTAGAAACTGGGTGAGACGGGTTGTTTCACGTGAAACAGGGCAGGACCGGATCGATTTCGTGAAAACAACCCCATGCACAGTAGAAGCTGTCTTGTTCCCGTTCGTGTTTCACGTGAAACAAATGGGCCAAACCCTTCCTTCTTGTGAAGGCACTTGGACCGATTCCCTGACTCGTCGCCGAGGAACTGCAGCACCGGCGTGCGCGATCGTGGTCCAACTGGTCGCACTATTGTTTCACGTGAAACAAAGAGATCCTTCGTGCGAGCGCAAGTCATGGAACACGCCTGGTTCTAGAATGAAGAACCAGGCCTACTTTCCGATGCAGAACTTCTGGAAAATAGCCCCGAGGACGTCCTCGACATCGACCCGGCCCAGCAGCCGGCCCAAGGCATAGGCCGCAGCGCGCAGCTCTTCGGCGGCGAGCTCCTCGCCCTCTTCTACAAGTTCGAGACTTCGGCGCAAGCTGTCCGATGCCCGGCTCAACAGATCTCGTTGCCGGGCCCGGGTCACCACAGCGCCCTCGCTCGATCCGAAGAACTCGGAGGCGAATTTCACGAGCGCATCGATCAGCGCCGGGATGCCATCGCCTCGACGTGCCGAGATCGCGAACTCGCCGGTCGGGCCGGAGCTCCCGGCCTCGCCCAGATCGATTTTGTTGCGCACGATCCAAACCGACCCGGCGGGTCGATCGCCGCCCCCGGATTTCCGAAGCGGCCGCATCGCCTCCGGATCGACGGCCTGCTCAGCCTCGACCAGCCACAGCACGAGATCGGCGTCCTCGGCTCGCGCCCGCGCCCGGCGCACACCCTCCTGCTCGACGGGATCGTTGGTCTCGCGGATGCCGGCGGTGTCGATGACCGTGACCGGATAGCCGTCCAGATCGAGCTGCACCTCGATCACGTCGCGCGTGGTGCCGGCATGCGGCGATACGATCGCGACCTCGCGGCGTGCGAGCTGATTGATCAGCGTGGACTTGCCGACATTCGGCTCGCCTGCGATTGCAACCACCAAGCCCTCACGCAGGCGTTCAGAATGTCCCTGTGCAGCAACGACCTTTGCAATTTCATCGTGCAGGGCCTTGATCGCTTTCACTGCCGGCGCCCTCAATTCCGCGGGCACATCGCCTTCATCGGAAAAATCGATGCCGGCCTCGATCAGCGCCGAGGCCTCGATGATGCGTTCGCGCCAGTCTCGGGCGCGGTCGCCGAGCAGGCCCTGTAGCTGGCGGAGCGCCTGGCGGCGCTGGCGGTCCGTGTCGGCATGGATGAGGTCGTCGAGGCCTTCGGCTTCGGTGAGGTCGAGCTTGCCGTTCTCTAGAGCTCGCCGCGTGAACTCGCCGGGCTCGGCTGCCCGCGTATTCGGAATTGACGAAATAGCGGCAAGAAGTGCCGACAGCACCGCACGGCCGCCATGGATGTGAAATTCGGCGATATCCTCCCCGGTCGCGCTGCCCGGCCCCGGAAACCAGAGCACCACTGCATCGTCGATCGGCTGTCCTGCGCCGTCACAGAGCAACCGCCGGCCGGCCTGCCTTGGCGCCGGCAGCTTGCCCGCGAGCGTGGTCAGCGCCAAGCCGGCCTGCGGACCCGAGACCCGCACCACGGCAATCGCGCTCGGCGGACGGCCGGACGACAGCGCAAAGATGGTTTGGTCTCGCGAATGCATGGCCTATTTGTCCGGCTCACCGGAAAAAGGCAAATGGCCCGTTCTTTGCGATGCCGCGCCCACTTTTGCTGCGCTCCCGCCCGCAGCAATGTCCATATTGCGACGCAACATAGACTGCAGCATTTTGCTGCAACATTGTCCCGGTGCGGAACCAGCCAGTCGCCGGGGGTCAGGGATAGCACAAATATATCAATGGCTTCCAACAGATCCGGATTTCGTCCAGCTGCTCGCCATGCTGCACTTTTCCCGCAGCAAAGCTGCACAAACAAAAGGGCGCCCGGAGGCGCCCTCTGATCTCTTGCTGCACCCAGGTTCAGGTGTTCATGGAGTCGAAGAACTCCGAATTGCTCTTGGTCGAGCGCAGCTTGTCGAGCAGGAAGTCGATCGCGTCCATCGTCCCCATCGGGTTGAGGATACGGCGGAGCACGTACATCTTCTTGAGCACCTGCGTATCCGTGATGAGCTCCTCCTTGCGGGTGCCGGAGCGGGAGATGTCGATCGCCGGGAAGGTGCGCTTGTCCGAGACCTTGCGGTCCAGGATCAGTTCCGAGTTACCGGTGCCCTTGAACTCTTCGAAGATGACTTCGTCCATGCGGCTGCCGGTATCGACCAGCGCGGTCGCGATGATGGTCAGCGAGCCGCCCTCCTCGATGTTGCGGGCGGCACCGAAGAAGCGTTTCGGGCGCTGCAGCGCGTTGGCGTCGACACCGCCGGTCAGCACCTTGCCGGATGACGGCACCACGGTGTTGTAGGCGCGCCCCAGGCGCGTGATCGAATCGAGCAGGATCACGACGTCGCGGCCGTGCTCGACCAAGCGCTTGGCCTTCTCGATCACCATCTCGGCGACCTGGACGTGGCGCACCGCCGGCTCGTCGAAGGTCGAGGACACCACCTCGCCCTTCACCGAGCGCTGCATGTCCGTGACTTCTTCCGGACGCTCGTCGATCAAGAGCACGATCAGATAGCATTCGGGATGATTGTGCGTGATCGAATGCGCGATGTTCTGCATCAGCACGGTTTTACCGGTGCGCGGCGGCGCCACGATCAGTGCGCGCTGGCCCTTGCCGATCGGCGCGACGATATCGATCACCCGTGCAGACAAGTCTTTGCGCGTCGGGTCGTCGATTTCCATACGGAAGCGCTGATTCGGAAACAGCGGCGTGAGGTTGTCGAAATTGACCTTGTGCTTGGCCTTTTCCGGGTCTTCGAAATTGAGCGTATTGACCTTCAGCAGCGCGAAATAGCGCTCGCCCTCTTTCGGGCTGCGAATGTGGCCTTCGATGGTGTCGCCGGTGCGCAAGCCGAAACGGCGGATCTGCGAGGGCGAAACGTAGATGTCGTCAGGGCCCGGCAGATAATTCGCGTCGGGCGAGCGGAGAAAGCCGAAGCCGTCGGAGAGAACCTCGACAACGCCTTCGCCGACGATATCGGTCTCAGCGAGCGAAAGCTGCTTGAGGATGGCGAACAGCAGTTCCTGCTTGCGCATGGTGCTGGCGTTCTCGACCCCGTTCTCTTCCGCGAACGAGACAAGCTCGGCCGGCGTCTTCGACTTGAGGTCCTGGAGTTTAATTTCCCGCATTGGGGTGGTCCTGTGGGGTAACCTTAGGGAGGGGTGCGAGGAGGCTCTGAAATGCGGACGCGAGAAGGTAAGGTCCGCAGGTCTGGCAAGGTTAAGTGCCGGTGAGGCTTCAAACCTGATGCGGTGTCCGGCTTCTGGAAAGCTCGGACACAACCACATCCGCCTGCGTTGGGTGGGATATTGCCAATATAGAAAATCGCTCTCTGCTACGCAAGACGAAGTGCTGAGCTAAACGTCGCCCCGGCCGCCTAGAACGGCTTCACGATCACCATGATGACGATCAAAATCATCAGGACGGTCGGCACCTCATTGATAATCCGATAGAATTTCTGGCTGCGCGGGCGCTTATCGGCGGCGAAATCCTTCACCCAGCGCGAAAAAAAGCCGTGGACCGCGGACATCGCCAGAACCAGTGCCAGTTTTACGTGCAGCCAACCGAAGGTGAACCAATGGCCGGACCAGGCGAGATAGAGCCCGGCGAGCCAGGTCATGCCCATCGCCGGATTGATGATCGCCTTGAGCAGCCGGCGCTCCATGACCTTGAACGTTTCCGACTGCTTCGAGCCGACCTCGGCCTCGCAGTGATAGACGAACAGCCTCGGCAAATAGAGCATGCCCGCCATCCAGGCGATGACAGCGATCACGTGCAGCGCCTTGATCCAGAGATAGACGTCTTCGAACATGTTCTGCGCCCGGATGTCTGCCCAGCTTTGGGAACGCTGGGGATAGTAAGAACCCGTTAAGGTCTCACCCTGCACACATATCCGTCCGGTGCGCCTTCCTCAAATCTAGAATCTTAGATTCTTAAAGGTTTGAGTCTGAGTGACCGTGGATTGGACTCATGCAATGCAGTCCGCCACTTCACGCGCGCTTGTTCACATCCTTCAACATATCCCCGCCAGCCCATGCCGGCTGCGATAAGTCCGTCAGCTTCAAGGGCTTGCAGGTTTCTATCGGCAGCTTATCAAGGCGGTTGTCCGCGCAATCCCGTTTGCCCCTCGGCACGGCGCCGGACTTGTTCTGATGGGCACTGGTGTGAAGAAAATCGGCACTTGTCCCGTCCCTGGTGTCGCACATCCCTTTCCGAGGGGTTAAGGTCCACAGAAATCCACAAACCACACCGTCCTCATACAAAGAGTTTTTGTGCCGACCTCGAACAATTATTTCCATCTGCACCTCGTGTCCGACTCCACCGGCGAGACGCTGATCACCGTCGCGCGCGCCGTTGCCGCGCAGTACGCCAATGTGACCCCGGTCGAGCATGTCTATCCGTTGGTGCGCAGCCAGAAGCAGCTCGATCGCGTGCTCGACGAGATCGAGGAAGCGCCGGGCATCGTGCTGTTCACTTTGCTGGAGAAGGATCTGGTCTCCAGGCTCGAGGACAAGTGCAAGGCGATCAATGTTCCGAGCCTGTCGATCATCGGCCCGGTGATGCAGCTGTTCGAGGCCTATCTTGGCGCTGCGACCACGGGCCGCGTCGGCGCCCAGCACGTCCTTAATGCGGAATATTTCAAGCGCATCGACGCACTGAACTACACGATGATCCATGACGACGGCCAGCATGTCGAAGGGCTCGAGGAGGCCGACGTGGTGCTGGTCGGCGTGTCCCGCACATCGAAGACGCCGACGTCGATTTATCTCGCCAATCGCGGCATCCGCACCGCCAACGTGCCGTTGGTTCCCGGCATTCCGGTGCCGGCGCAACTGGAAACGCTGACGCGGCCGCTGGTGGTGAGCCTGCATGCCACGCCGGAACGCCTGATCCAGATCCGCCAGAACCGTCTGCTCTCGATGGGCGCCGATTCCGGCAGCGACACCTACACCGACAGGCAGTCGGTCACCGAGGAGGTCGCGTTTGCGCGCAAGCTGAGCGCCAAGCATGATTGGCCGCTGCTGGACGTCACGCGGCGCTCGATCGAGGAAACCGCCGCGGCGATCATGAAGCTCTACAGCGATCGCCAGCGCAACCGGCCGTCGGAATAGTTTCGCGATGGGTCTGTGGCTCGGCAAGACTGCGTTGATCCTGGCCTCGCAAAGCAGTGCGAGAAAGATGCTGCTGGCCAATGCCGGGCTTGAATTCAAGGCGGTCACGGCCGACATCGACGAGCGCGGCGTTCAGGCTGCGTCCAAGCTGTCGAACCCGCGCGAGATCGGCCTGCTGCTGGCGCGTGAGAAGGCGAAGGCGGTTTCACTCAATCATGCCGGAAGCTATGTGATCGGCGCCGACCAGACGCTGGCGCTCGGGAATCGTCTCTTCAACAAGCCCGCCGGCCACACTGAGGCGCTGGCGCAGCTGCGTGATCTCGCCGGCAACAGCCATGAGCTGAATTCCGCTGTCGCCGTGGCACGTGATGGCAAGATCGTTTTCGAGGACGTCTCGGTGGCCCGCATGACCATGCGGAAAATGACGGAGGCTGAGCTTTCGGCCTATCTCGACGCTGCCGGCGAGGCCGTCACGACCAGCGTCGGTGCCTACCAGCTCGAAGGTCTCGGCATTCACCTGTTCGAGCGCATCGAGGGCGACCATTTCACCATTCTCGGCCTGCCACTACTGCCGCTGCTTGCGTTCCTGAGGAACGAGCATCTAATTGCAGTGTAGACAATCAATATGGCTTGCAAGTTGGCTTGGCGCTGATGCGGATCCTTGGACTGACCGGCTCGATCGGGATGGGCAAATCCACCACCGCGAAACTGTTCGCGGAGGCCGGCGTGCCCGTCTACGACGCCGATGCCGCGGTCCATCAGCTCTATGAAGGCGAGGCCGCTCCGGCGATCGAGGCCGCCTTCCCCGGCACCACCGTGAACGGCAAGGTCGATCGGTCGAAGCTGTCGACACGCGTGGTGCACGATTCCGCCGCGATCAAGCAACTCGAGCAGATCGTTCACCCGATGCTCGGCGCCTCCCGGCAAAAATTCTTCGCCGACGCGGAAGCGGCCGGGGCGCCGGTCGTGGTGTTGGACATCCCGCTGCTGTTCGAGACCGGCGGCGAAAAGCGCGTCGACGCCGTCGTCGTGGTCTCGACATCGCCGGAACTTCAGCGTGAGCGGGTGCTGGCGCGGGGCACGATGGACGAGGCCAAGCTCGACGCCATCATCGCCAAGCAGACGCCGGACGCCGAGAAACGCAAGCGCGCCGATTTCGTGGTGGATACCTCGCACGGACTTGAACCGGTGCGCGCGCAAATCGCGCACATCCTGGCCGAGGTCGTTAAGATGCCGCAGCGGCGAGCCTGATTCGCCGACTTACAAGGCTTCTTGCACGGCGCCCTCAATCATGCGTGAAATCGTTCTCGACACCGAAACCACCGGCCTCGATCCGCTCCGCGGCGATCGCCTGGTCGAAATCGGCTGCGTCGAGATCTTCAACCGCATGCCGACCGGACAGACGTATCACGTCTACATCAACCCCGAGCGGGACATGCCAGCGGAAGCCTTCGCGGTGCATGGGCTGTCGGCCGAATTTCTCTCGACCAAGCCGCTGTTCCACGAGGTCGCCGACGCGTTTCTGGAATTCATCGGCGATGCGCCGCTGGTGATCCACAACGCCTCGTTCGACATCAGCTTCATCAATGCCGAGCTCGACCGCATCAAGCGCGCCGCGATCCCGCGCGAGCGGCTGGTCGACACGCTGCTGCTGGCGCGGCGCAAGCATCCCGGCGTGTCGAACCGGCTCGACGATCTCTGCTCGCGCTATGCGATCGACAACTCGCACCGCACCAAGCACGGCGCGCTGCTCGATGCCGAACTGCTGGCCGAAGTCTATGTCGATCTGGTCGGCGCGCGGCAGTCGCAGCTGTTGCTGGCTTCGGAAGGCGAAGCGATTAGAGTCAGCGCGACTGGCGATGCACCGCGGCGGCAGCGGCTGGTGCCGCTTGCGCCGCGGATTTCGGAGGCCGAGCGCGAGGCCCACAAGGCCTTTATCGCAACGCTCGGCGACAAGGCGATCTGGAACGAGTACCTCGCCGCTCCACCAGCCATTGCGGCCGGCTAGGCTCGCAGGGTTAAGCCTGGCCGGGCTGAGCGCCCTGGGCGGCCATTTGCCGCTCCATGTTCTGGCGGTAGAGGCCGACGAAGTCGACCGGATCCAGCATCAGCGGCGGGAACCCGCCGTCGCGCACCGCGGTCGCGATGATCTCGCGGGCGAACGGGAACAGCAGCCGCGGGCATTCGATCATGACCAGCGGATGCAGGTTCTCCTGCGGCACGTTGACGATGCGGAACACGCCGGCATAGGCGAGCTCGAACGAGAACATCACCTTGCCGGCGGTCTCGGCCTTGCCCTCGACCGACAGCGTCACCTCGTACTCGTGTTCGCTGAGGTTGTTGGCGCTGACGTTGATCTGGATGTTGATCTGCGGCTGCTGGCCCTGGGACTGGAGCGAGCCAGGGGCGTTCGGATTTTCGAACGAGAGGTCCTTGGTATATTGCGCCAGCACGTTGAGCTGGGGAGCCTGGGCCGCCTCGGGAGGGGTGCCGTTACCGTTGGTCATGAAAGTCTCTCCTTACCCGATTGGGGCTGAATTTCGCGGCGGTTGGCTAACATAGGGCCGCCTCGTTCCACAAGGACGAACGGTCCCGGATGGGGCATCCGGCCCGCGCCCACAACTGTGACGTTCGACCCGGCCTTCCGGCGAAATTGCGCCTTAAACGATTGAAGACGCGCGATTTCCGGGCACGATCGGGTTTCCCCTTAAGCATAAAACGCGCTACACTCTCCGCTGTGCCAAAAGGCGCCATTGGCCGGGCAAGATTTCGTGCCTACATCCCACGGACCTGACGCGGACCCAAAATGGTGATGTGGACTTGCCGTTCCCATATGGAACGGTCTACTGGCCGGATCGATTTTCCCGGCGACGGTCCTTCGGGACGCTCCTTCTAGTTCTAGCGAAGACCAGAAAGCGAATACGACGTGGACATCTACACCATCATCTTCCTGGCGCTGGCGGTCTTTATCTTTCTGAGGCTGCGCAGCGTGCTGGGGCAGCGCACGGGCAACGAGCGGCCGCCGTTCGACCGCAACGCGCTCCAGGGCGCCCAGGACAAGAACGTCGTGACCATGCCGGGCAAGGTGATCGACCAGGCGCCACTGGCGCCGGCGGCCGAGCCGGCCCCGCCTTCTGATCGCTGGAAGGGCCTGACTGAACCGGGCACCGCGCTGGCCCAGGGTCTCGATGCCATCGCCGAGAGGGATTCCACCTTCGACCCGCGCCATTTCATCTCGGGTGCCCGCGGCGCCTATGAGATGATCGTGCTGGCCTTTGCCAATGGCGATCGCCGCGCCCTGCGCGACCTCTTGTCGTCGGAGGTCTATGAGAGCTTCGATGCCGCGATCAAGGAGCGCGAGAAGAACGAGCAGAAGACCGAGACGCGCTTCGTCTCGATCGACAAGGCCGAGCTCGTCGGCGCCGAGTTGCGCGACCGTACCGCCCAGCTCACCGTGCGCTTCGTCTCGCAGATGATCTCGGCGACCCGCGACAAGACCGGCACCATCGTCGACGGCAGCGCCGACACGGTCGCCGACATCACCGACATCTGGACTTTCGCCCGCGACATCACCTCTCGCGATCCGAACTGGAAGCTGGTTGGCACCGGAAGCGCGAATTAAGACCTTTCTGAAGACCAGCGCGACGGCGCTTTGCGCAGGTGTCGTCGTGCTGTCGTCGTTTTCGCTCGGCGCCGAGGCGGCGCGGCGCCACTATCGCAGCCATCACCATCATCTCCCGCAAATGGCCGCCACTCCTGCGCGGGCCTTGCCCTATCCCCAGCTTCCGCTGCCGTTCGAGATTCCCGGTGCGCAATATCTGCCGTTGACGTGGGCCGACGTGAAGGGCTGGAGCGACGACGATCATCTCGCCGCCTACAGGACGTTCCGCGCCAGTTGCCGGTCGATCAATGCGCAGGCGGGCGCGCCTGAGCCGAAGGCGCTCGGCGGCTCGCTGAGCGAGCCGTGCAAGGTCGCCAAATCGCTCGAGCTCAGCGATGACGCGAAGGCAAAGGCGTTCTTCGAGCAGAATTTCGCGCCGCTGCGCATCTCGCGCCTGGGCGAGCCCGACGGTTTCGTTACCGGCTATTACGAGCCGGTGCTGGAGGGATCGCGCACGCAGACCGACGTCTACAACGTGCCGGTCTATCGCCGTCCGTCGAACCTGTTCGTGCGCGGCTACAAGCAGGATTCGGTCAGCCTGCCCAACAAGGGCCCGGTGTACCGCAAGATCGGCCGCCGCAAGCTCGTGCCCTATTACGACCGCGGAGAGATCGAGGACGGCAAGATTGCCGGCCGCGGACTGGAGATCGCCTGGCTGAAGGATCCGACCGATCTGTTGTTCGCCCAGATCCAGGGTTCGGCGCGGATCAAGTTCGATGACGGCGGCACGGTCCGGCTCAACTACGATGCCTATAACGGCTATCCCTACACCGCCGTCGGTCGCATCCTGATCGAGCGCGGCATCATTCCGAAGGAAGAGATGTCGATGCAGAAGATCAGGGAGTGGATGGCGCAGAACCCTGACGGCGCCAGGGAGCTGCGGCGCCAGAACCGCTCCTACATCTTCTTCCGCGAGGTCAATCTCTCCGACAAGGACGAGGCGGTCGGCGCGCAAGGCATCCCGCTGACGGCCGGCCGCTCGATCGCGGTCGACAAGTCGCTGCATGTCTACGGCACGCCGTTCTTCATCGAGGGCGAGCTGCCGATCGAGTCCGAACGCGCGAAAACGCCATTCCACCGGCTGATGATCGCGCAGGACACCGGCTCGGCCATCATCGGTCCCGCGCGCGCCGATCTCTATTTTGGCGCCGGCCAGGAGGCGGGTCGGGTTTCGGGGCGGCTCCGCCATCCCATACATTTTGTCATGTTGGTGCCGAAGGGCCTCGATCCCGCGGCCCGTGCCGCGCGGCTGCCGGTGCCGGATCCCAGGCCCTCGGAGAAGATCGCAAAACTGTTTCCCCAAACCGGGCCCGCGAAAGATGCGGCCACGGTGGCGCCTGCTACGGCCACGGCGGCAAGCAAGAGCGAGACGGTCGCCGCGGCCGGCCCGGTCCCGCTGCCGGTGCCACGTCCCGCGAGCGAGCCCGCTTCCGAGCCGCGGCGGCCAGTGAAAAATCGTTCCCGGCAGCAATGAAGCGATCGTCCCGTCCGCCCGTGCTGGAGCCTCGCCCCTCGCCGCGCCGCCGCGCGCTGAGCGAGGAGGAGCGCGAGCTGTGGGACCTCGTCGCCAAGCAGGTCAAGCCGTTGCGGAAGCGTCGCGCAGCAAAGCCGCTGACGGCGCCGCATGCCGAGCCCTCGCCCGCAGCGCAGGTGACGCGACCTGTGCCATCACCGCGCCCGATGGCTGCTGCGTCCGCGCCTCGCGTGACAAAACCAGCGATGCCGCCGCTGGCGCCGCTCGGCAAGCGCGAGCGCGCAAAACTGTCGCGCGGCCGCAGCGAGATCGAGGCGCGGCTCGATCTGCACGGCATGACCCAGATGCGCGCCCATCGCGCGCTGAGCGTCTTCCTGCACCGCGCCCATCAGGATGGCCTGACCTTCGTGCTCGTCATCACCGGCAAGGGACGGAGCGGCGGCGAAAGCGGCGTGCTGCGCCGCCAGGTGCCGGAATGGCTGAGCCTGCCGGAATTCCGCGCCTTCGTGGTCGGCTTCGAGGAAGCCGCGATCGGCCACGGCGGCGAGGGCGCACTGTATGTACGGATCAGGCGGGCGAGGGGATAGCGATTCTACACCTCTCCCGCTTGCGGGAGAGGTCGCGCCGAAGGCGGGGGTGAGGGCTCTCTCCACATCGGGAGTGTCCCATTGTGGAGACACCCTCTCCCCAGCCCTCCCCCGCAAGCGGGGGAGGGAGCGCACCTGCGATGCGGCCCGAGCAAAGGTTTAGAACGGCCGCACGATTCCGACGCGCGGTATCAGCGTGAGGACCAGGCCGAAGATGTTGGTCCTCTTATCCTCCGCCGGAATCGGCGGGACCTCGCGGGAGGCCGGCAGCACCTTCACCGCGTGCAGGATCAGGAAGATGCAGACCGCCCAGTTCGACATCCAGCGCGAATAGTCGAACACCATCGCGAACATGATGAGATAGGCGAGGCTGATGCCGATCAGCGCAGCAACGATGAGCCGCCGGTGCATCTCGTTCGCGAGTGCCGCGATCAGGTTCGCAAAATAGCGCCACAGCGGCGTGTGCAGCCAGAGCAGCAGCGCGAACACGGGCAGCCCGAGGATGTTGTGCGGCAGCCATGCCCGGGTGTCGGAAACTTCCTTCGAGAGCGGCTGATACCAGATGTAGCTGAACTGCAGCAGGCTGGTGCGGGATGGATCGGCCATCCGGCTCTTCAGATACGCGACAAAATCAGCTTCCGGGATCGGCACCGTTCCCAGGAATTGCGCGGCGAAGAACAGCGCGCTCACGCACAGCAGCGCCACGAGGCCGAACGCGACATTCGTTCTGGTGACGCCGTGGGCGAGATAGTGCCTGATCACGACGATGGTGATGATGGTCGGCACATACATCAACAAATGGATGTGGTGGATCAGCACCAGGATGATGGAGAACAGTGCGGCCGCTGCGACGAACAGCAGCGAGCTCGCCGGCATCAGCAGCAGCATGAGCGCGAACACGCAGCCATAGATGTCGAAATGGCCGAGCGTGTGCATGAAGTTCTTCAGGAAATACGGCGAGCCCGCGATCAGGACGAACAGCGGCAGCGTCTTCTCAGAGAAGCCAAACGTCCTCTGAAACAGCCTTAGGAACAGCATCAATGTCACCAGCCACGCCGCGCCCGAGATCGCGAACACCAGCCATACCGGCACCTTGTCCGTGAACAGTGCGACGATCGCCCCGATCAGCGCGCGCTTGATGAAGCCGAAATGGTAGTCGACCAGGAGGTGGATATAGGGGACGTAAGGCGGCAGCAGGATCTTGTGAATGAAGACGCCGGCGACGACCGCCGCGTTGATCGCGAGCAGGACGCGCCAGGGGTTTTGGAGAACAGGTTTCAACAAGGACCGTCGCGGCTGGTGGGTCCCGGCCTACGTTGCGCATTGCGCACCAGGCCGGGGATGACGACGGCATCAATAGCGCGGCGGCCCGGAATTACAAAATGAACCGGCTCAAATCCGCATTCTTCGCGAGGTCGCCGACGTGCTTCTGCACGAACTCGGCATCGACCTTGACTGTCTCGCCACTGCGGTCGGGAGCAGTGAAGGAGATCTCGTCCAGCACCCGCTCCATCACCGTCTGCAGCCTGCGCGCGCCGATGTTCTCGACGGTGGAATTGACGGCCACCGCGATGTCGGCGAGCGCGTCGACGGCGCTGTCGGAGATGTCGAGCGTGACGCCCTCGGTCTGCATCAGGGCGACATATTGCTTGATCAGCGAGGCCTCGGGCTCGGTCAGGATGCGGCGCATGTCGTCGCGGGTCAGCGCCTGCAGTTCGACACGGATCGGCAGGCGGCCCTGCAATTCCGGCAGCAGGTCGGACGGCTTTGCGACATGGAAAGCACCGGAGGCGATGAACAGGATGTGGTCGGTCTTGACGGCGCCATGCTTGGTCGAGACCGTGGTGCCCTCGATCAACGGCAAGAGGTCGCGCTGCACGCCCTCGCGCGAGACGTCGCCGCCGACGCGGCCGTCACGGGCGCAGATCTTGTCGATCTCGTCCAGGAACACGATGCCGTTGTTCTCGACCGCGCTGATCGCCTCCAGCGTCAGCTGATCGGTGTCCAGCAGCTTGTCGGATTCCTCGTTGACGAGGATCTCGTGCGAACCCTCCACCGTCAGCCGCCGCGTCTTGGGCCGGCCGCCGAGCTTGCCGAAGATGTCGCCGATCGAGATCGCGCCCATCTGCGCGCCCGGCATGCCCGGAATCTCGAACATCGGCATGCCGCCGCCGGACGACTGCGTCTCGATCTCGATCTCCTTGTCGTTGAGCTCGCCGGCGCGCAGCTTCTTGCGGAACGATTCCCGCGTCGCCGAGCTGGAATTGGCGCCGACCAGCGCGTCGAGCACGCGCTCCTCGGCGGCGAGCTGCGCGCGCGCCTGCACGTCCTTGCGCTTCTTTTCGCGGACCTGGGCGATCGCGACCTCGACGAGGTCGCGGATGATCTGCTCGACGTCGCGGCCGACATAGCCGACCTCGGTGAATTTTGTCGCTTCCACCTTCAGGAACGGTGCGTTGGCAAGTTTCGCCAATCGCCGCGCGATCTCGGTCTTGCCGACGCCGGTGGGGCCGATCATCAGGATGTTCTTGGGCAGCACCTCTTCGCGCAACGAGCCTTGGAGCTGCTGCCGCCGCCAGCGGTTGCGCAGCGCGATCGAGACGGCGCGCTTGGCGTCGCCCTGGCCGACGATGAAACGATCGAGTTCGGAAACGATTTCGCGGGGGGAGAAGTCTGTCATGTCTGTTTAGCTAGGGCGGGAGGCGGCCAAGGACAAGCCGCATTTTACATCAGATGAGGGGCGGGCCCGACTGCCATTGTTTCACGGCCTCGATCGGGTGGATCAGCATCAGGATATTGAGCGTCAGATTGTCGCGAATGTGGAGCGCCAGCATGATCTCGAAGGCGAGCCCGAACAGGATGGTCGCGGACACCGGCAGCACACGCGCGGTGAGGAACCCGAGCATCATGAACAGCGTGTCGGAGATCGAATTGACGATGCTGTCGCCATAATAATCCAGCGAGATCGTGCCGGCGCGGTAGCGCTCGATGATGACAGGCGAGTTCTCGACGATCTCCCAGGCGCCCTCGACCAGCATCGCGATGATCAGCCGTGCCGGCCAGGAGAGCGGCACGAACGGCACGCGTGCGAACAGCAGCCAGGTCAAACCATAGAACAGGAAGCCGTGCAGGACGTGCGAGAAGCTGTACCAGTCGGCGATGTGCTGCGAGTTCTCCGAGCTGTTCACGACGCCATGCCAGAGCTTGACATAGCCGCAGGTGCAGATCGGCACGCGTCCCATCGCAAACAGGATCGAGGCCTGCAGCGCCAGCAACAGCGCGATGGCGACCCAATAGGTCGCGGGGCTCGCGCCGTTGATCGTCTTGGCGGGCGCGAGCGTCATGTCCGAACGGCGGTGCGCTTCCTCTCCCGCTTGCAAGCGGGAGAGGTTGGACTGAGCCCGGCGCTACGCTGTTCATTCACAGGTGGCCCCTAACCGGTCGCCAGGCTCTCGATGGTCAAATTGCGGTTGGTGTAGACGCAGATGTCCGCGGCGATGTCGAGGGAGCGGCGGACGATGGTCTCGGCGTCCTTGTCGGTGTCGATCAGGGCCCGGGCGGCCGCCAGGGCATAGTTGCCGCCGGAGCCGATCGCCATCACCCCGGCCTCGGGCTCGAGCACGTCGCCGGTGCCGGTCAGCACCAGGGACACATCCTTGTCGGCCACGATCATCATGGCCTCCAGCCGGCGCAGATAGCGGTCGGTGCGCCAGTCCTTGGCGAGCTCCACCGCGGCCCGGGTCAGCTGCCCCGGATATTGCTCGAGTTTGGATTCCAATCGCTCAAAGAGCGTGAAGGCGTCCGCCGTGGCGCCGGCAAAGCCGCCGATCACGTCGCCCTTGCCGAGCTTGCGGACCTTCTTGGCGTTGGACTTGATCACGGTCTGGCCGATCGAGACCTGGCCGTCGCCGCCGACCACCACCTTGCCGCCCTTGCGGACCGTCAAAATGGTGGTGCCGTGCCAGCCCGGCGAGCTGTTCTGGGAGTCCTGCATGAAATACCTCACTGTCCGGCCTGATTTAGGCGGTCCGGCACGGCGCCACAACGGGCCGTTCCGGCCTCAATTCGCTCACCATAGGCGGAAGTAGAGGCCCGGCCAGCCGTTCCCGCAGTAGCGAAGGCGTCATTTGGCTGTTAAGAGACTGGCGTTTTCGGCCCGAACCAGAGTGAAAGCTCGCTTCAATGCGCACCGCGACGATCAAGCGCAAGACCAAGGAAACCGACATCGAGGTCACCGTGAACCTCGATGGATCAGGCGTCGCCAATATCGCGACCGGCATCGGCTTTTTCGACCATATGCTCGATCTGCTCGCCCGCCATTCCCGCATCGACCTCACGGTCAAGGCGGTCGGCGACCTGCACATTGATCATCATCATACCACCGAAGACACCGGCATCGCGCTCGGCCAAGCGGTCAGGCAGGCGCTCGGCAACATGGCGGGCATCACCCGCTATGCCGGCGTGCACATGCCCATGGACGAGACGCTGTCGCGCGTGGTCATCGACATTTCGGGCCGGCCGTTCCTGGTGTTCAAGGCCGACTTCCCCCGCGACAAGATCGGCGAGTTCGACACCGAGCTGGTGCGCGAGTGGTTCCAGGCCTTTGCCATGAATGCCGGCGTGACTCTCCACGTCGAGACCCTATATGGCGATAACAGCCACCATATCGCCGAGTCCTGCTTCAAGGGCCTGGCGCGGGCGCTGCGCACCGCGGTCGCGATCGATCCGAAGGCGGCGGGGGAAATCCCGTCCACCAAGGGCTCGCTCGGCGGCTGATGTCTCGGCCGGCGGCACGCGCCGCCGATTCCTGAATTCAGAGAACGGGGCATCACCATGCCTGTCTACACAGTTCATGCTCCCTCCCCTGCCGGAGCCGATCTGCGCGCGACCGACAAGTTCGTGTTCGTGCGCGACGGCTTTCATTTCTGGGCGATGGTGTTCGGCCCGCTCTGGCTGCTCTGGCACCGGCTGTGGCTGGCGCTGATCGGCTGGGTGATTTTCGTGGCCGCGTTCAATGCCGGGCTGTCGAGCCTCGGCATCGGTCGCAGCTCGATCTTCTTCGCCGATCTCATCGTCGCGCTCTTGATGGGCTTTGAAGCTTCCAGCCTGCGCCGCTGGACGCTTTCACGCGGCAGCTGGCGTCAGCTCGACGTCGTTGTTGCCGATGACGAAGACACCGCCGAGCACCGCTTCTTCGAGCGCTGGAGCAAGTCACAGCGCGGCATCGCTGGCGATCAATGGGCCGTCGATCGCGGCGGCCCGCCGCCGACCCGCAGCCTGCCGGGCCAGCAATTCTCGAACCCGCCACCGCTTCCGGCCGGCGGTATCATTGGTTTGTTTCCAGAACCGGGAGGGTCAAGATGAGCGTCGCCATCATCGATTACGGTTCCGGTAATCTGCATTCCGCCGCCAAAGCCTTCGAGCGCGCCGCGCGCAGCCTGGAGAACCCGCAAAAGGTTTTCGTTACCAGCGATCCCGATCAGGCCTACGAGGCTGACCGCCTGGTGCTGCCGGGCGTCGGCGCCTTCGCCGATTGCCGGCGCGGGCTCGATGCCGTCAACGGCATGGTCGAGGCGATCACCGAGGCGGTGCGGGTCAAGGCGCGGCCGTTCTTCGGCATCTGCGTCGGCATGCAGCTGATGGCGAGCCGCGGCAAGGAGCATGTCATCACCGAAGGGCTGAACTGGATCGGTGGCGACGTCGAAAAAATCACGCCGCGCGACGAGAGCCTGAAGATCCCGCATATGGGCTGGAACACGCTCGAGGTGCTGCAAGAGCATCCGGTGCTGAACAAGCTGCCGCTCGGCCCCAAGGGCCAGCATGCCTATTTCGTGCACTCCTATCACCTCAACGCCGCCAACGAGGCGGACGTGCTTGCGCGCGCCGACTACGGCGGGCCCGTCACCGCGATCGTCGCCAGGGACACCGCGGTCGGCACCCAATTCCACCCCGAGAAGAGCCAGCGTTTTGGGCTGGCCCTGATCTCGAACTTTTTGCGATGGAAACCGTGATGGTCGCGTCGTTCTCTCTCGTTACCTCCCCCCTTGTGGGGGAGGTCGAATGCGAAGCATTCGGGAGGGGGGTAGCCGCAACGGCGGTGCCTGTGGCTTACCTCTCTCCCCAACCCTCCCCCACAAGGGGGGAGGGAGCGCACCGTGTGTGCGGAAAAATCCTGGCTCAATCATGATTCTCTTTCCCGCCATTGATCTCAAGAACGGCCAGTGCGTGCGCCTCGAGCAGGGCGACATGGCGCGCGCGACCGTGTTCAACCTCAATCCCGCCGCGCAGGCGCAGAGCTTTGCCGAGCAGGGTTTTGAGTATCTCCACGTCGTCGATCTCGATGGCGCCTTCGCCGGCAAGCCGGTGAATGCTGCGGCCGTCGAGGCGATGCTGAAGACGATCAGGATTCCGGTGCAGCTCGGCGGCGGCATTCGCGATCTCAAGACCGTCGAAGCCTGGCTCGACAAGGGCATCACCCGCGTCATCATCGGCACCGCCGCCGTGCGCGATCCTGAGCTGGTGAAGGCGGCGGCGAAGAAATTCGCCGGCCGCGTCGCGGTCGGGCTCGATGCCCGCGACGGCAAGGTTGCGGTCGAAGGCTGGGCCGAGACTTCGCAGGTGACGGTGCTGGAAATCGCGCAGCGGTTCGAGGATGCCGGCGTCGCCGCCATCATCTTCACCGACATCGCGCGCGACGGCCTGCTCAAGGGCCTCAATCTCGATGCGACCATTGCGCTTGCGGAGGCGATCTCCATTCCGGTGATCGCCTCCGGCGGCCTCGCCTCGATCGAGGATGTGAAAGCCATGCTGACGCCGCGCGCCAGAAAGCTCGCCGGAGCGATTGCCGGCCGTGCGCTTTACGATGGCCGGCTCGATCCCGCTGCGGCCCTCGCCCTGATCCGCAACACACGCGCGCCTGGGAGCTGACAGATGTTCAAGGTGCGCGTGATCCCCTGCCTCGACGTCAAGGACGGCCGCGTCGTCAAGGGCGTCAATTTCGTCGATCTGCGCGATGCCGGCGATCCCGTCGAAGCGGCGATTGCCTATGACGCCGCCGGCGCCGACGAGCTGACCTTCCTCGACATCACTGCGACCCACGAGAACCGCGGCATCATGCTGGACGTGGTCCGGCGCACCGCCGAGGCCTGCTTCATGCCGGTCACCGTCGGCGGCGGCGTGCGTGAGGTGGGCGACATCAAGACGCTGCTGCGCGCCGGCGCCGACAAGGTTTCGATCAACAGCGCCGCGGTGTCGCGCCGCGAGTTCGTCAAGGAAGCCGCCGAGAAATTCGGCGAGCAGTGCGTCGTGGTCGCGATCGACGCCAAGCGGGTCAAGCGCCCGGGCGACGACCGCTGGGAGATCTTCACCCATGGCGGCCGCAATTCCACCGGCATCGACGCCATCGAATATGCCCAGGAGGTGGTCGCGCTCGGGGCCGGCGAAATCCTGCTGACCTCGATGGACCGTGACGGCACCAGGCAGGGTTTTGACATCTCGCTGACCCGGGCGATCGCCGACAGCGTTCCCGTTCCCGTGATCGCCTCGGGCGGCGTCGGCAATCTCGACCACCTCGTCGACGGCATCCGCGACGGCCACGCCACCGCGGTGCTGGCCGCCTCGATCTTCCACTTCGGGGAATTCACCATCCGCGAGGCCAAGGAGCACATGGCGCGGCGCGGGCTGCCCATGCGCCTGGATGCCTGACGACTCCCGTTCATAAAAGTGCTACACGAGCCGGTGGGACCGGCTCGTTCAGCCGGACGCCTTTTGAGTGTTCTGTATGCCGCGTTTCACCATCCACGATCTCGCCGAGACCATCGACGCCCGCGCGGCTTCGGGTGGGGAGGCCTCCTATACCCGCAAGCTCCTCGACAAGGGCGCCGAGCATTGCGCCAAGAAGTTCGGTGAGGAAGCAGTCGAAACCGTAATCGCAGCAGTCGAAAACGACCGCGCTCATCTGATCGCTGAAAGCGCCGACCTGCTCTATCACTTCCTTGTGCTGCTCAAGTCCCGCGGCGTAAAACTGGAAGACGTCGAAGCGGCGCTGGACAAGCGTACGAATATGTCAGGGTTGGAAGAAAAGGCGTCGCGCAAGAGCGGCAACTAGCCAAGGTGGAGATGTCGCGTCATGGATATCCGCGCACCCGAGCAGCAGTATAATCCCTACCGCGTCTATACGCGCGAGGAATGGGCGCGGCTGCGTGACGATACGCCGATGACGCTGGAGCCGGGCGAGTTCGACCGGCTGCGCTCCCTGCACGACCGCCTCGACTTGCAGGAGGTCGAGGACATTTACCTGCCGCTGTCGCGCCTGCTCTCGATCTATGTCGATGCGATGCAGCGGCTGTATTACGCCGAGCGCCAGTTCCTCAACATCCGCGACCGCAAGGTGCCCTATATCATCGGCGTCGCCGGCTCGGTCGCGGTCGGGAAATCAACCACGGCCCGCGTGCTCCAGGCGCTGCTGGCGCGCTGGTCGCCGCGGCCGAAGGTCGAGCTGATCACCACCGACGGATTCCTCTATCCCAACGCGGTGCTCGACCGGCAGGGCATCATGCAGAAGAAGGGCTTTCCTGAAAGCTACGATCTGCCGCTGCTGCTGAGCTTCCTTTCCGACATCAAGTCCGGCCGCCGCCATGTGCGTGCGCCGGTCTATTCGCATCTGACCTACGACATCGTGCCGAACCAGTGGGCCGAGATCGACCAGCCCGACATCCTGATCGTCGAGGGCGTCAACGTGCTGCAAACCGGCAAGCTGCCGCGCGACGGCAAGGCGGTGCCTGTCGTCTCCGACTTCTTCGATTTCTCTGTCTATATCGACGCCGACGAGGCGGCGCTGCGGCAATGGTACATCAAGCGCTTCCTGGCGCTGCGCGACACCGCGTTCACCAATCCCAAATCCTACTTCAACCGCTATGCGCTGCTGTCGGACGAGGAAGCCACTGCCACCGCGATCGCGATCTGGGAGCGCACCAACCTCGCCAATCTCGAGGACAACATCCTGCCGACCCGCCCCCGCGCCACGCTGATCCTGAAGAAGGGCGCGGACCACACGGTGGAGAGCGTGGCGCTGCGAAGGCTGTAAGTTTATCGTATCTTGCTATTTGAGCTCTAGCACGCCCTCTTTCTTTTTGGCTTGTACAGTCTCGCTAAGCAAACCAACCACAGCCGCTTCGTTCGTCACGTATGTTGCAACTGTATATTTCACAATCGGTTCGGGGCCGTCCTCTATCCAAGGCTTAAACGTTCCTTCATCGGTCTTTCGTTTGCGGTCTCGTGCAAATAGATCGCGATATCGAAATGGAGAGATGCCGATGAAGGGCTCAAACACCACCCTTTTATCGGATTGAGTACGTCCTACGATGATTGCATCGCTGTGGAGCTGCTGAGCATATAGTCGTACTTCTTCAGAGCTTCGGCGAACAAGGTGTGAACCCTCTTTGTGTCCACTCCGACCGGTGCACAGAAGCCAAAGAAAATTTCGGGAAAGGGAACCGAAGGAAGCACGCTGTTTTATCCCCATAATTTGTTCGCATTTTGTTCGACAATTCAAAATTGTATGATACAATCCACCCGAATCACCAGCGGGAGTTGTGTCTCATGAATTCGCTCGACCCAAGCTGGCTAAGTATTGAATTAGAGGCAATCCAAAAGGAGCAAGAACGCTGGGACCAAGCGTTGAAGAGTTCTTATGCGGTAGCCGTTGCGCGAGTTCTTAGATATCAAGGCCGGACAGCTGAGAAGTCTAACATCGACGAGTTCGCCGAATCTGCGATTCTACACCGCCAGGTGCCGTGACGCCGCCAGCGCTTCCTCCAGCTTCTCCCGATCGAGCGGCTTGATCAGGAACCCGTTCATGCCGGCCTCGAAACAGGCGTAGCGGTCTTCCACCAGCGTGTTGGCAGTCAGCGCGAGGATCGGCGTGTGCTGGCCGCCGGTGGCGGCCTCATGGGCGCGGATGCGTTTGGTTGCCTCGATGCCGTCGAGCTGCGGCATCTGGATGTCCATCAGCACGAGATCATAGGGCGTGCCGGCCGATGCCGCCGCCAGCCAGGATTCCAGCGCGGCCTCGCCATGGACGGCGATGACGGCGCGATGGCCGAGCTTGGTCAGCAGCGAGCGCATCAAAAGCGCGTTGATCTCATTGTCCTCGGCGACGAGGATCGAAAGGCCTTTTGCGGGTGGAGCGCCGATGGCGGCTTCCGCCGGCGGCTCCGGCGCGAGCTCGGGCGAGGCAACCTCCGGCGTCAGCGCGAGCCGCGCGGCGAGCGAAGCTGCGCGCAGCGGCTTGACCAGGAAGCCGGTGAAGGCGGTCGAAATCGTCTCGTGGCGCGAGCTCGATGTCAGCAGCACCAGCCGCTGTGCGGCATGTGCGCGCGCGAGCTCGGCGAGGCGGTCGGCAATGGCAGCACCGATCGCACGATCGACCAGCACTGCGTGCCAGGATCGCTCGGGCAGCAGCGCCTCCGCGACCGATGGGTCGGAGGTCATGCAGGTCTGGCCGCCCCAGCGTTCCAGGCGGCGTGCGATCAGCGAGGCCTCGATACCGTCGGCAATCAGCAGGATCGACTTGCCGGTGAGGTCGGGGCTCGGAAATGCGGTTTGTCCCGCGCCGCCTTGCGATGCCGAAAGCGGGACCGCGACCTCGAAGGTGGCGCCCTTGCCCGGCTCGCTTTCCAGCGTGATGCGTCCGCCCATGCGCTTGACGATGCGCTCGCTGATGGCGAGGCCAAGCCCGGTGCCGCCATAGGTGCGGGCGACGCGCTCGTCGGCCTGCTCGAACTCGCGGAAGATGCGCTGCTGTGCGTCCGGGGCGATGCCGATGCCGGTGTCGCGGACCAGAAAACTGATCTCGTTCGGCCAGATGCCGGGCTCGACGATCAGCGCCACGCCGCCGCTCGCTGTGAACTTGATGGCGTTGCCGGCGAGGTTGAGCAGCACCTGGCGCAGCCGCGCGGCATCGCCGACGACTTCCAGCGGCAGCCGTTCGTCGACATAGGCGGCGATCTCGAGCTGCTTTGCCTGCGCGCGCGGCGCCAGCAGCTCCGTGATCTCCTCGATCAGGGTGGAGAGCGCGAAGGGCCGCTGCTCGAGATCGAGCTTGCCAGCCTCGATCTTGGAATAGTCGAGCAGCTCCTCGATCAGCGCCATCAGCGCTTCGCCGGAGGTTTTCACCGCCCTGGCATAGGTTGCTTGTTCGGGCGTCAGACGGGTGTCGAGCAACAGGCCGCCCATGCCGATGATGCCGTTCAGAGGTGTGCGGATCTCGTGCGAGGCCATCGCGAGGAAGCGCGATTTGGCGCGGTTGGCCGCGTCGGCCTGGTCGCGGGCGTCGGCCAGCGCGCGTTCGGTTTCGGTGCGGTCGGTGACGTCGCGTCCGACGCTCTGCAATTCGGCAGGCTGGCCGGCGTCGAGCCGGACATAGCCCTCGCGCCAGGCGATCCAGCGCGCGCCAAGCGGCGTTGCGATCTTTTGGTCGTGGACACGCGTGCCGCTGCTCTCGCGGGCGCTGTCGCCCTGCTCCAGCACGTCGAAATCGAAACGGGTGCCAACCAGTGCGCCGCGCGGCTGCCCTGCGAGCGCGCAATAGGCGTCATTGGCGAAGGTGATGCGTCGCTGGGTGTCGCGCAGCACGATGAGGTCGCCTTGCGACTCAATGAGACTGCGGGCGCGTTCTTCCGCTTCCTTCAGCTCCCAATTGCGGTCGATCAGCGCCTCGTTGTGCGCGGCGAGCTTGCGCATCCGCTTGTTGACGAAGCGCAAGCGCATGCTCAGCGTGGCAAGGCCGAGGCAGGCGAGCGCAAACAGGAAGCTCGCGCCAATCGCAAAGGCATTGGGATCGTAGCCGGAATTCTCGGCCCGGCTGCCGGTGACGAAACCATAGGCGCCGCCGAAGGTCGCCGAGAAGATCATGAAGGAGCGGATCGCGAACGCGATGCGGGGATGGTTGCGCCTGAAGCGGCGCATGCGCACCTTGATTCGGAACGTCCGACCCATCACCACCGACCCTTACCAGCAACCCCACCGCTGCGAGCGACGATGTCGCGCCGACCTTGCGAACAGTTTGAGGCTTCGGTTCTGCCTCCGAACAGGGTTGACGAGACGTTAATTGATCAAAGCGAGGCGGCCTGGAGATGGCGATGGCCGCCGCGGGCGCCGACGATCAACGCCGCCGCCTCGCGCTGCGAAAACGTCCGCGAGCGCACAAAAATGCGGTAATCCGCCGGTCCGTCGGTGGAGAGATAGATCACCGGACCGCCATCGAGCGGCTGCGCGGCAATCGAGACGAGGCGGCTCGACGACGTGGCCTGGCAGGACTCCGGCTCGGACCCAAGGCCATCGTCGACGACCGCGAAGTCCGCAGCGTCCGCATCGTCGGTGATCTGGACCCGCACCGTCGCCTTCTGGGGATCCTCGGTGAAGGCAACGTGCACGCCGGCGGTCCAGAACAGGGAGGTCAGCTCGACCGACGTTTCGCCGAGGGTGATGCAGGGATGCGAGACCGATCCGATCTCGTTGCGGGCGAAGACCGCTGCCGCCAACAGGGGAACGACCGACGCCAGGATCTTGAAACGCAACATGACAACTCTACTCGCCAGGCCCGAGTGAACTGGTCTCGGGAACTCATTGGGCCTTATGGTTTGCAGAGCGCAAAGGAAACTCGTTACCGCCGGGTTGATGCGCGAAAATGATCACGCCAGCTGCCGCACATCCTCCGCGAGTGCGCGGTAGGACAAAGCTTCGGCGAGATGCAGCCGGCCGATCTTGTCCGCGCCGTCGAGGTCGGCGAGGGTGCGCGCCACCCGCAGCACGCGGTGATAGCCGCGCGCCGACAACCGCATGGTCTCGGCGGCGTCGCGCAGCAGTTTCTGGCCCTGCGCATCGGGCTTTGCGACGTCTTCCAGCACGGAGGCCGGTGCCTCGGCATTGGTGCGGACGTTTGGCAGCCCTGCGGCCTGGTAGCGCGCAAGCTGGATGTCGCGCGCCGCCGCGACGCGCGCGGCGACCTCGGCGGAGCCTTCCGCCGGCGGGGGCAGAATGAGATCGGCTGCGGTCACCGCGGGTACCTCGATGCGCAGATCGATGCGATCCATCAGCGGGCCGGAGATGCGCGCCTGATAGTCGCCGGTGCAGCGGTCGATGCGACCGCGCTTGCAGGCATAGCCGGGCTCGAACGCATTGCCGCAGCGGCACGGATTCATCGCCGCGACCAGCATGAAGCGGGCCGGATAAGTCACGCGGTGATTGGCGCGGGAGACCGCGACCTCGCCGTTCTCCAGCGGCTGGCGCAGCGAATCCAAGACGCGCGGATCGAACTCCGGCAATTCGTCGAGGAACAGCACGCCCTGATGCGCCAGCGAGATCTCGCCGGGCTTGGCCCGCATGCCGCCGCCGGTGAGGGCGGCCATGCTGGCGGAATGATGCGGCGAGCGGAACGGCCGCCGGGCCGTCAGCGCACCACCTTCGATCTCGCCGGCGACGGACGCGATCATGGAGACTTCGAGCAATTCGCCCGGCGACAGCGGCGGCAGGATCGAGGGCAGGCGTGCCGCCAGCATCGACTTGCCGGCGCCGGGCGCGCCGATCATGAGCAGGTGATGGCCGCCGGCGGCCGCGATCTCCAGCGCACGCTTGGCGCTCTCCTGGCCCTTGATGTCGCGCAGGTCGAGCGTGGAGGCGGCGGCCTCGTGCACTTTCGGCAACGGCCGCGACAGCACCTGCGTGCCCTTGAAATGGTTGGCGATCTGGATCAGCGAGTGAGCTGCGATGATCTGGATATCCGGGCTCGCCCAGGCCGCCTCGGAGCCGCAGGATGCCGGGCAGATCAAGCCTTCCTCGCGCATATTGGCGCCGATTGCGGCCGGCAACACGCCGGCCACCGGCGCGATCGAGCCGTCGAGGCCGAGCTCGCCGAGCACGGTAAAACCCGTCAGCGCGTCGGGCGGTATAGCGCCGATCGCCGCCATCAGCCCAAGCGCGATCGGCAGATCGTAATGGCTGCCCTCCTTCGGGAGGTCGGCGGGCGCGAGATTGACGATGATCCGCCGCGCCGGCAGCGCCAGCCCCGAGGCAATCAGCGCCGAGCGGACCCGCTCGCGCGCCTCCGACACCGCCTTGTCCGGCAGCCCGACGATGGCGAAGGCCGGCAGGCCCGGCGCGACCTGCACCTGCACGTCGACCGCGCGGGCCTCGATCCCCTCAAAGGCGACGGTAGAAACCCGCTGAACCATGCCCGAACCAGCCCTGCCCTCTCGCACAATCGAGGGTAGCAGAGCCCACCGTGCTTCGCAAGAACATTACAGGAACATTTCTGACGGCGCGGCAAAGTCTTAACAGACTGTAGATGCGGCCCAGACACTACGCCTCGAATGCGAACGGCTGCGCTCAGCACATTCCAACGAATGTCCGCTACTCCTAGGGCTGCGGGATGGGCCGTGGTCTAACGGGTGAACAAATCAAATGCTTGCAAATCGCCGCAGAAGCGAACGTCGGGTGTGCAGCCGCCTGGCCAAGATTCATTTCGGAGCGGGCTCGCTGCCCAGGGACTGCACGATCACGGATATCTCGGATGGCGGCGTGAAGGTCGTGGCGGAATTTTTGGAAGTGCCGCCGCAATTTACCATCATTTTCGCGCCGGACTATTCCCGCCAATGCCGCCTGCGCTGGCGCATCGGCTGCGAATTCGGCGCCGAATTCACCGACTAGGGTCCAAAGGACCGCGTCCTTAACCGGACTTTAGCGTTAATGGGCAAAGCATCTCTGATCAGTCGCCGAGTGATCAGAGTATGTCCAAGCGTTCGTCCGTTGCCTCTCCCCCGGCGCGATATCTGTTGTCCGCGTTTCTGGTCCTTGCCCTCGGCGGCTGTCAGACCACCAGCCTCGAGGACGTGACCGGCGCGCTTGGCGTCAAATCGGACGCCCCCGTCAGGGCCGGCAGCAGGCCGGACATGGACGCGCTGCGCGAGCGCTATCGCGCCAAGCCGAGCGATCCCAACATCGCCCTCGAATACGGCAAGGCGCTGCGCGAGACCGGCCAGCGCGCCCAGGCGGTCGCGGTGATGGAGCAGGCGGTGCTGGCCCATCCCAGCAACAAGGCGCTGCTCGCCGGCTATGGCCGCGCGCTTGCCGACAGCGGCAATTTCCAGCAGGCGTTCGACGTGCTGAGCCGCGCGCATACGCCCGAAGATCCCGACTGGCGCATCCTGTCGGCGCAGGGCGCCGCGCTCGACCAGCTCGGCCGCAACGAAGAGGCGCAGCAATATTATGCCGCCGCGCTGAAGATCGTGCCCGACGAGCCGACCGTGCTGTCCAATCTCGGCCTGTCCTATATGCTGCAAAACAATCTGCCGAAGGCCGAACAGGTGCTCGGCCGCGCTTATCAGCGCAATCAGAGCGATGCGCGGGTCCGTGCCAATCTTGCGCTCGTGCTGGGATTGCAGGGCCGCGAGGCCGAGGCTGAAATCCTCGTGAAGGCAGACCTGCCGCCGGATCAGGCCGCGGCCAAGGTCGCGGCGCTGCGGCAGCTGCTGGCGAAGAAGCAGCTGCGGGCGGACAAATAATCCACCGCGGCCGTTGTCAGCTTACGACGCCTTGCGATGCGGTGCGGAGCTGCGGCCCGACCTGCCCTTCAGCTTCTTCAGCAGCGGTCCGAGCAGCGAGCGCTTCGGCTTCTTCACCTCGCCGCGGCCCGCGAGGCGGTTGGCCATGGTCTGGAACAGCTCGGTGGTGCGGTGGCTCTTCGAGACCTCCGCGATCATCTGGCCGTTATTGGCTGCGGTCGAGAACAGCTTTGAGTCGAACGGGATCACCGCGAGCGGCTGGCTTTCCATCGTCTTGGCGAACGACTTGACGTCGATCTCGGCGCGCTTGTGCATGCCGACCTGATTGATGCAGTAGAGCGGCGGCCGGTCGTTCGGCCGTGCCGCCTTGAGCACGGTGAGCATGTTCTTGGTGTTGCGCAGATTGGCAAGATCGGGCTCGGCCACGATCACGATGTCGTCGGCATTGACCAGCGCGCGCCGCGTCCAGCCCGACCATTGGTGGGGAACGTCGAGCACGATGCAGGGCGTGGTCATGCGCAGCGTGTCGAACACCGCATCAAAGGCTTCGGCGCCGAAATCGTAGACGCGGTCAAGCGTGGCAGGGGCCGCGAGGAGGCTGAGGCGGTCGGTGCATTTCGAGAGCAGGCGCTCCATCAGCGCCGTGTCGGGACGGTCCTGCGACAGCACCGCGTTGGCGATGCCCTGCGCCGGATCCTGGTTGTAGTCGAGGCCTGCGGTGCCAAAGGCGAGGTCCAGATCGATCACGACGGAATCGAGCGCGAGGTCGCGGGCGATGGTCCAGGCCAGATTGTGCGCGACCGTGGATGCGCCGACGCCGCCCTTGGCGCCGACCACCGCGACGACGCGGCCGGTGATGATGGCTTCGGACGCCGAGAACAGGCTGCAGATCGAGCGGACGACGTCGAGCGTCTCGACCGGCCCGACCACGTAGTCGTTGACGCCGCGGCGGACCAGCTCGCGATAGGGCGCGGTGTCGTTGGGGTTGCCGATCACGACCACGCGGGTGCCGGGATCGCAGACGCCGGCGAGGTCGTCGAGGCCTTCGAGAATGTCGCGCGTGCCGTCGGATTCGATCACGATGACATTCGGCGTCGGCATCGAGTCATAGACCTCGATGGCCGCGGCGAGGCCGCCGCTCTTGGCGGTGAGATGCGCCTTGGCGAGCCGGCGGTCCTGCCCGGCGGCGGTCACCGCCTTGAGCGTCTGCTCGGTCTCGCAGAAGGCCTGCACGGAGATGCGAGGAACCGGCGCAATGTGTTCGTCGGGGTGCTGCGGATCGTCCGCCTCTTCGTCGTGGATGCCCGTCATTTGCCTGTGTCGCTCAGTTTGGCCTTGTCGGCCTCGGGATAGAGGGTCGTGGTCGTCGAGCCCTTGCGGTAGCGCTCGAAGGCGATGTCGCGGCGTGCGGTATAGGCCGGCGTCTCCGCGCGCGGCTGCTCGAGGTCGGCGGGATTATCGATCATTGCCGCGAGGTTGCGCTGGCTGGCGCAGCCCAGATTGAAGTAGGGCTGGTTTTCATTGTAGCCGGGGTCGAGGATGTTCGGACCGACGTCTTCCGGCCACAGCCCGCAGGGACCGGCGACAGCCGTGATCTTCGAATAGCTCAAACGGATGGTCGGCAGCAGGCCGGGATCCTCGGGGCGATAGCGATGCTGGACGATGGCGCGCGACGGCACGCCGCCGGATGTGAGCACGGAGCGAATGTCCTGATAGGTCGCCGCGGCCGCACGCGAATTGGCGGTGTCGACGGGCACGTCGACCACGACGGAGCCGGTGCCTTCGCGCACCCAGTCCCGCGCGATGCCGGCAACGTCGGCGCGCTGCGCGGCCGAGAGGCCGCCTCTGGCGCTGCCGACGAAGATCACGATCGACTTCTTGCCTTCCTGCACCGCGATCGGATGGCGCTGGCGGTAGTCGGTCGGCACTGTCTGGGTGACGATCTCGCCGGTGGTGTTGCAGGCGCCGAGCATGACGGAGAGCCCCGTCAGTGCCAGCGCGATACGCAGGTTGCGACATCGATCGGCTGTCGTCTTCGTCATCGCCTTGTCCCCTCTTGCCCCGTGTCCCGCCCCGGTCCCCAAACCGTTCGTCTCAGTCGATGATGAAGCCGAAATCGCCGCGCACGCCGTCGATCGGATCGACATGGCGGGCGATGCCATAGAGGCGGTTCATCCGGCCGAGCAGCGCCGTCTGCGCGTCCGAGGCCGGCGCAAAACCGTCATCGGGCCGCGACAATTCCTTCTGGGCGACGGCGCGCACCACATAGGGCGTCACGATCACCATCAGCTCGGTCTCGTTGTTGACGAAGTCCTGGCTACGGAACAGCGCGCCGAGGATCGGCACCTGGTCGACACCGGGCAGGCCGTTGATCGCCTGCTTGGTCTGCTGCTGGATCAGGCCGGCCATCGCCATCGAGCCGCCCGAGGGGATTTCCAGCGTCGTCTCGGCGCGCCGGGTTTGGATCGAGGGAATCGTGATCGAGTTGCTTGTGGTCGAGGACAGTTGCTGCGTCAGGGTGATGGCGCTCTGATTCGACAGCTCCGACACCTCGGTCATCACACGCAGGCTGATGCGGCCTTCGCTGAGCACGACCGGCGTGAAGTTCAAGGAGATGCCGAACTTCTTGTAGGTGATCTGGGTGGTACAGACGTGGGTGACCGGATCGCAGGAATAGCCCGCGGGAATTGGGAATTCGCCGCCCGCGATGAAGGTCGCAGATTCGCCCGAGATCGCGGTCAGGCTCGGTTCGGCCAAAGTGCGCATGACGCCGGCGCTTTCCATCGCGCGCATGGTGGCGCTGACGGTGGCGACGCCCTTGGCGAGACCGGCCACGCCGAGCCCGTTGCTCCCGACGATCGGCCCGCCAGAGACCGAGAACGGGTTCGAGTTGTTGAAATTCACCACCGCCGTGCCGGCATTGAGGCTGGCGCTGAGATCGACGCCGAGCTGCTTGACGATGTCGCGCCTGACCTCGCCGACGACGACCTTGAGCATCACCTGGTCACGGCCGCGCACGACGATGTTGTTGACGACCTTTTCGCTGCCGCCGACCAGCTTTGCGGCGACGTCGCCGGCCTGCTGAGCCTCCACCGGGCTCGACACCGAGCCGGTGAGCATCACGCTGTCGCCGATGCCTTCGATCTGCACGCCGGGCAGCGACTGGCGCAGCGCCGTGCGCATGCCGTTGAGGTCGCGCTTCACCGCGATGTCGTAGGAGGCGACCTGCTGGCCGTCGGCGGTGAAGAACACGACATTGGTCTGGCCGACCTGACCGCCGATGATATAGGCGCGCTGCGCCGAGCGGATCACCGCGTTGGCGATCTTGGGATCGGCCACCAGCACGTCCTTGACCTCGCGCGGCAGGTCGATGACGACCGACTTGCCGACGCCGAGCGACAGCGAGCGGGTTCGGGCCGGCGCGATGGTCGCAACCGGCGATACACCGAGATCCGGCGCCTGCAGCGGTGCCTGGTCGCCGACCGGCGCATCCGCAGCGGTAACCAAATCGGGGGCTGCGACCAGCCCCAGGATCAGCATTGCCCCTGCCCAGAACGAGCGCGCGCGCTTCCCCCGAATGCGCAGGCCCGTCCGATCTTCCCCGTCCTTCATGCTGTCCCCATCATCACTTCTGTGACGTCAATTGCCGCGCCTGCACCCCGTAGCGGATCACGTTCACGCCGCCGGGACGCTTGACCGCTTCCTCGGGCGTGCCGTCGACCGCGTTGGCGTCGACGATGCTGCGCAGCGCGAGTGTCAGCGTGCCGCCCTGACGCGCGGCCGAGAGCGTGGCGACCTGGTCGGGCCTGAGCTCGAGCGTGACGGTCTTGCCGATGACGGCGTTCTGGCCGTCCTTCTCTTTCGGCGCCTGGTCGATCGCGAGCACGCGGATATTGGTCAGGATGACCTCGGACAGGATGAGGTCGTTGCCGCCGGTCGGGCCGTTGGGGCCGTCAGGGTTCTTCAGGCGGCGGGTCAGCACGATGTCGACGCGGTCGTTCGGCAGGATGAAGCCGCCGGCGCCGGTCTCGGCGGAAATCTCGGTGGAGACGGCGCGCGTGCCCGACGGCAGGATCGCGGCCATGAAGCCGGAGCCCTCGGCCTTGACCAGCTTCTGCTCGCGGATCGGCTCGCCCTGCATCAAGGGGACGCGCGCAATCGAGCCGGCGAGCTGGGTCTGGGCCTCGGGCCTGTTGTCGCGGCGGATGAAGGCGCCGCTCGCGGTCGCCGCCGGCCAGGTCTGCCATAGCAGGTCCTCGGGCTTCACGGCCTGTCCGAGCTGGATGTCGGCCTTGGCGACCAGAACTTCGATCGTCGGCAGCTTTTCGGCGACGGGGAGAACCGGCGCGGGCTTGTTGTCATAACCGCTCGCCAGATACGCAGCGACGCCGCCGGCGCCCAGCGCGATGACGAGAACGACAATCCGTGCGGTATTCATACGCTTCTACTCTTACGCGGGGGCACTCGAACCGCACCTGGCGGGTTCCCCGTGTCGATGAGTAGGGAGTAAAAGTATAAGGGGTGTTGCGAGGCCGAATGTGATCGCCGGTCACGCTGCTGGTTTTGGGCAGATGGTGAACGCCGCGTTATCTGGTCGACCAGCGGCCCCCGTAGTTTCACGCGGGGGGCCTGTGGGTTCGCATGACGCGCCGGGGCCGTCATGGTGAATGGGTGGTTAGTGGCGTGTGACGTCGTCTGCGGGCGAAGCGTTGGTTGCTCCTCGTCCTGAGGAGCTTGCGCAGCAAGCGTCTCGAAGAATGAAGGGCCGGCCGGTGGCCTCGCCCTTCGAGACGTCGCGCACGCGCGGCTCCTCAGGAGGATCGAAGCTCGCAGCGCAGTATTTCAATTCATGTCCGGGCTACACGCCGGCGGCTACTTCGTCCGCTTCTGCTCGATCACGTCCCAGATTTTCGCCGCGACATCCGGGCCGCCGAGATGCGCGATGGCACGGATGCCGGTGGGCGAGGTCACGTTGATCTCGGTGAGATTGCCGTTGATGACGTCGATGCCGACGAACAGCAGGCCGCGCTCGCGCAGCGCCGGCCCGAGGGTCTCGCAAATCTCGCGCTCGCGCGCCGTGAGCTCGGTCTCCTTGGCCGCGCCGCCGCGGACCATGTTGGAGCGGAGATCGTCGGTGGCCGGCACGCGGTTGACCGCGCCGGCGAACTCGCCGTTGACCAGGATGATGCGTTTGTCGCCGTGCTTCACCTCGGGGATGAACTGCTGGATCACCCAGGGTTCTTTGAAGGTGACCGCAAACATGTCGAACAGCGAGCCGAAATTCATGTCCTGCGGCATCACGCGGAACACTGCGGCGCCACCATGCCCATGCAGCGGCTTCATCACGACGGCGCCGTGCTTGTCGCGGAACGCGTTGATCTCATCCAAGTCGCGCGAGATCAGCGTCGGTGGCATCAGCTGCGGAAAGTTCATCACGAACAGCTTTTCCGGCGCGTTGCGCACGGAGGCGGGATCGTTGACGACCAGCGTCTTCGGATGGATGCGCTCGAGCAGATGCGTCGAGGTGATGTAGGCGAGATCGAACGGCGGATCCTGGCGCAGCAGCACGACGTCAAAACCATTCAGCGCCTGGCGCCTGGGCTCGCCGAGGGTGAAATGGTTGCCGGGCTCGTCGCGCACCGTCAGCAGCTGGACCGGAGCGACGATCTCGTCACCAACCATCGAGAGCTTGTCGGGGGTGTAATAGGACAGGCCGTGGCCGCGCTTCTGCGCCTCCAGGAGCAGCGCAAAGGTGGAATCGCCCTTGATGTTGATGCGGGCGATGGGGTCCATCTGGACGGCGACGTTGAGTTTCATGGTCTGCCTTTCAGGTCGAGGCGTCGAATGCCGCCAACACATGGCGCGGAAGTGAGCGCGGCGCAATCAGCATGGCGTCGAATCGCAATTCGAATTCGGCATGCTCGGGATGCGCCACGAGCCAGCCTTGCGCGGCGTTGATGATGCGTTGCTGCTGGCGCGGCGTCACCGCATAGGCGGCGTCATCGAGGCTGGCGCGGGCCTTGACCTCGACGAAGGCGATGAGATTGCGGCGGCGGGCGACGAGATCGATCTCGCCATACGCCGTGCGGTAGCGCTTTGCCAGGATGCGGTAGCCCTTGGCCATGAGATAGGCGGCGGCGCGGCTTTCGGCGGAGATGCCGGTGCGGAACGCGGCGACGCGCTCGGGCGAGGCGACCCTCGGTTCCGGCCCTTCAGTCTTCGCCATCGCCGCTCCGCAAATCTTTCGCGAGCTCGAGCGCGCGGGCATAGACCTCGCGGCGCGGCCGGCCCGAGAGCGCGACGGCGTGGGCGACGGCATCCTTGACGCTGTGCGCGGCAAGCTGCTCGCGCAGGAGATCGTCCAGCGCATGCGATGTCAGAACTTCGGCGTCGGCCGGTGGCGGAGCGATCACCAGCACGAATTCACCGCGCGTCTCCAGTCCCTCAGCATCGCGCGCCAACTCGGTCAGCTTCGCGCGGGAAATCTCCTCATGCAGCTTGGTCAGCTCGCGGCAGATCGCAGCCTCGCGCGGTCCCATGATCTCGGCGAGCTCGGCCAGCGTGTCCTGCACGCGGTTGCCGGATTCGAACATCACCAGCGTTGCATCGATGCGCGCGAGTTCGGCAAGGCGCGATTTTCGCGCGGCTGATTTGGCCGGCAAGAAACCCTCGAAGAAGAAACGGTCTGTCGGCAGCGCCGCCACCGACAGCGCAGCCAGCACCGAGGACGGGCCGGGCAGCGCATAGACCGCATGGCCGGCGGCGCAGACCTCGCGCACCAGCTTGTAGCCGGGATCGGAGATCAGCGGCGTGCCGGCATCCGACACCAGCGCGACCGAGCCGCCCGCCGCAAGCGCCTCCAGGATCTTTGGGCGCGCGGCTTCGGCGTTGTGCTCGTGATATTGCTTGAGCTGCGCGGAAATATCGTAGCGCTCGGTCAGGCGACGCGTGATGCGCGTGTCCTCGCAAGCGATGACATCGACGCCGGCAAGGGTCTGAAGTGCGCGCAGCGTGATGTCGCCGAGATTGCCGATTGGGGTCGCGACCAGATGAAGGCCCGGCGCCGCTTTTGGCGCGGTGAGGCGGTGGGCGTCGATGGAGAAACCGCGCGGGGCGGCGTCTGTGCCTTCAGGCGTATTTATCGGGGCCGGCTTTGCGCGCATAATGAGACGAACTTAGGCATGATCTCCGGGGCTGGGAACCGGTCCTCCAAAAAAGATCGTGTCTGGGCAAAGGGAGAGGAAGGACTGGAATGTGATCCATCAGGCATCACATTCCAGAGGGAACGGAGTGTCAGTGCCATATTCGCGGCGGAAACGCCGCCTTGATGCTGGGGGACGGACGGTAAACAGCCAGCCGGGATTTGAGGTGCGGCGCGTTAAGCGCTCATTATCCTTTTGTTTTGGTTAACTATTTGCCGACAATATGCCTGAATCCGCGGCTTCTGTCGCGGCAACGAATGTGTGACCGGCTGGCGATCGCCGGTCAGAAGAGAAGCTGCGATGCTGGGCCCGCGTGATCCGAAGTCTCCCGTTGAGGAGCCCCCGATATCCGGGGCAACCCGGCGGGGTGCGCTCGGCCTGTTGCTCGGCGCGCCCCTGCTGTCGGCCTGCGCCGGCGTGCAGCAGAGCCTCAGCCACTTCTCCAGCTCGCCGCCGCCGGCCCAGCCGGCCGGCCCGCCGCAGCAGGCCACCACCGCCGGCACCGGCGGGGTCAAGGTGGCCGTGATCCTGCCGCTCTCGGCCGCCGGCAATGCCGGCCTTGCCGCTCAGTCGATGCGCAATGCCGCCGAGATGGCGCTGGCCGAGTTCCAGAACCCCAACATCCAGCTCCTGATCAAGGACGACAATGGCAGCCCGCAAGGCGCGCAGGCCGGCGCGCAGCAGGCGGTCGAGGAAGGCGCCGAGATTATTTTAGGCCCGCTGTTCGCCCAATCGGTGCCCGCCGTGGCGCAGGTCGCGCGCACGCGCGGCATTTCGGTGATCGCGTTCTCGACCGACTCCAGCATCGCCGGCCGCGGCGTCTATCTCTTGAGCTTCCTTCCGGAGTCCGACGTCAACCGCATCATCGAATATTCCGCCAGCATCGGAAAACGCTCCGTCGCCGTGCTCGTGCCCGACAATGCCTATGGCAATGTCGTCGAGGCCGCGGTGAAGGCGGCGGTGCCGCGGCGCGGCGGGCGCGTCGTCGCGTTCGAGAAATACGGCGCCGATCGCGCCACACCGGCGCGCACCGTGGCGCAGCAGCTCGGCAGCGCGGATGCGCTGTTCATTGCCGATGACGGCGATGCTGTTGTCGCGGTCGCGGATGCGATGACCGCGGCGGGCGCGAATTTGCGCAACATCCAGCTGCTTGGCACCGGCCTGTGGGACAATCCGCGTGTCTATGCCAGCTCGGCGCTGCAAGGCGGCCTCTATGCCGCGCCAGACCCGGCCGGCTTCCGCGCCTTCTCCGGCCGCTATCGCACCAAATACGGCGCCGAGCCGGTGCGCACCGCCACGCTCGCCTATGACGCCGTCGCCCTCGTCGCCGCGCTCGCGCGCACGCAAGGCACCACGCGCTTTTCATCCGACGTGCTCACCAACCCTTCCGGCTTCGCCGGCATCGACGGCCTGTTCCGCTTCCGCGCCGACGGCACCAATGAACGCGGACTTGCGGTGATGAAGGTGACGACCGGCGGCGGCGTTGCGGTCGCGGGCTCGCCGAAGAGTTTTGGGGCGTGATGGTTCACCTCTGCCGCTTGCAAGCGGGAGAGGTCGGCGCGCAGCGCCGGGTGAGGGTTCTTTCCTCTTGGAGATTGCCCCTTTGCAGAGACACCCTCTCCCCAACCCTCTCCCGCAAGCGGGCGAGGGCGCGCACCTCCGATGTCGTTGAGACTTACGCCGCGAGATCCGCGACCACCGCGTCGAGCACCGGGAATCCGCTGCTGGTCACGCGCAGCCGGCCCGTCGCATCCACCGTGATCGCGCCTTCCTCGCGCAAGAGCGCGATGCGCTTGAGATCGAGCGGGCGGCCGGCGAGAATTTTGTAGCGATCGGGATCGATGCCCTCGGCGAGGCGCAATCCCATCAGCAAAAATTCGTCGGCGCGTTCTTCGCTGTTGAGGAGATCGTCGGTGACGACGCCGTGGCCGTCGGTCTCGACGCGCAGCAGCCAGGCCTCGGGACGCTTCTCGGTGGCGGTGGCGTGCCTGATGCCGTCGATGTCGAGGCGACCATGGGCGCCGGGGCCGATGCCGGCATATTCCTCGCCGCGCCAATAGACCAGATTGTGCCGGCACTCGGCGCCGCGCCGCGCGTGATTTGAAATCTCGTAGGCGGGCAGGCCGAGCCTGTCGCAAGTCTCCTGCGTCACGTCGTAGAGCGCGCGCGCCACGGCTTCGTCCGGCGTCTTCAACTTGCCGGCCTGGTGCAGGCCGAAGAACGGCGTGCCTTCCTCGATGGTCAATTGATAGAGCGACAGATGCTCGGCCGCTTCGTCGATGGCGAGACGCAGCTCGTCGGCCCACATCGCCGGCGTCTGATCGGGGCGGGCGTAAATCAAGTCGAACGAATAACGCTCGAACGAGCGGCGCGCGATGGCGACGGCATCGAGCGCCTCACGCGCGCTGTGCATGCGGCCGAGCGCCTTCAGCGAGGCATCGTCGAGTGCCTGCACGCCGAGCGAAACACGGTTGACGCCGGCGGCGCGATAGCCGGCAAAGCGCGTCGCCTCGACGCTGGTCGGGTTGGCCTCCAGCGTGACCTCGACGTCGCCAGCGACGGTCCAATGCTTGCCGATGGCGTCGAGCACGGCGCCGACGGTGGCGGGCTGCATCAGCGACGGCGTGCCGCCGCCGAGAAAGATCGAGGTGACCTCGCGGCCGGGCGCGCGCTGCGCGGTCGTCTCGATCTCGCGGGCGAAGGCGGAAGCAAAGCGTGCCTCGTCGATCGCGGCGTGCCGGACATGGCTGTTGAAGTCGCAATAGGGGCACTTGGAGAGGCAGAACGGCCAGTGCACGTAGACGCCGAAGGCCTCAGATTCCTGTTTTGACGCGTTTTCCTTGCGCGAACCGGTATCGACTTCGCTCGAAAACGCTCTAGCGCGGCTCAAGGCAGATCTCCGCCAGTTTCACGAAGGCGCGGGCGCGATGCGACAGGCCAAGGCCCAGCGGCGGCAGACCGTGCTTCTCGATGCTTTCCATCTCGCCGAAGGTGCGGCTGTGACCGTCGGGCAGGAACATCGGATCATAGCCGAATCCAGCATTCCCGCGCGGCGGCCACACCAGCGTACCGTCGACGCGCGCCTCGACCTCTTCGAGATGATCGTCGGGCCAGGCGACGCAGAGCGCGGAAACGAAATGCGCCTTGCGTTTGTCCGGCGTGGTGGCGCCGCGCTCCTGCAGCAGGCGCTCGATCTGCGCCATCGCAGCAGTGAAATCTTTCGTCGGGCCGGCCCAGCGCGCGCTGTAGATGCCGGGCGCGCCGTCCAACGCATCGACGACGATGCCGGAATCATCTGCGAAGGACGGCAGCTTGGTCGCCTGCGCCGCCGCGATCGCCTTGATCGCGGCGTTGCTGCGGAAATCATTGCCGGTCTCTTCGGGCTCGGGTAGGCCGAGCTCACCGGCCGACACCGCCTCGATGCCGTAAGGCGCCAAAAGCTCCTTCATCTCGGCGAGCTTGCCGGGATTGTGGGTGGCGATGACGAGCTTTCCGGTGATTCGGCGGTGCATGGCTTATTGACTACGCGACGGCCAGTTTCTGCAAGTCCACGAGGCGCGCGATGCCTTTTTGCGCCAGGGCGATCAACGCAAGGAACTCGTCCTGTGTGAACGGCTCGCGTTCCGCGGTGCCCTGCACCTCGATGATGCGGCCGTCGCCGGTCATGACGAAATTGGCGTCGGTCTCGGCTTCCGAATCCTCGGCATAGTCGAGGTCGAGCACCGGCGTGCCGTTGTAGATGCCACAGGAGATCGCGGCGACGTTGTCGCGCAGCACGTTGGCCTTGATCATGTTGCGCGCCTTCATCCAGTTGATGCAGTCGGCGAGCGCGACGAAGGCGCCGGTGATCGAAGCGGTGCGCGTGCCGCCGTCGGCCTGCAGCACGTCGCAATCGACCGTGATCTGGCGCTCGCCGAGCGCTTCGAGATCGACGATGGTGCGAAGCGAGCGGCCGATCAGGCGCTGGATCTCGACGGTGCGGCCGCTTTGTTTTCCGGCGGAAGCCTCGCGGCGAGTGCGTTCGGAGGTCGCGCGCGGCAGCATGCCGTATTCGGCGGTGACCCAGCCGCGGCCCTGGCCCTTCAGCCATGGCGGCAGGCGGTCTTCCAGCGTGGCGGTAACAAGCACATGGGTGTCGCCGAATTTCACCAGGCAGGAGCCTTCCGCATATTTGACCACGCCGCGCTCCAGCGTCACGGGGCGCAATTCGTCGGGCGCACGGCGGCTTGGCCGCATGGGAAATCCTCCAAAACTCGCAGGTGTAGCGCTGTTCGCGGTGCTTGTAGGTGGGGTGAGGGTGGGCGGCAAGGATTTTTCACCCCTGATTTCGAGCGTGCAAACGCGACGCTTGTCAGAAGCGCCCGGGATGGACAAATTATGAGTATCTGAGAGGAGTTACCGTCTGTGGCCCATCACGATCCGATCCATCTGATCGCACCGCGCGCAGGCCTCGCCCAGCTCAACGAGCGTTCCCGCGATATCTTTCGTCAAATTGTCGAAAGCTATCTGGCGACCGGCGAGCCGGTCGGCTCGCGCAACATTTCGCGGCTGATCGCGATGCCGCTGTCGCCGGCCTCGGTCCGCAACGTGATGGCCGATCTGGAACAGCTCGGCCTGATCTATGCTCCGCACACCTCCGCCGGCCGGCTGCCGACGGAACTCGGCCTGCGTTTCTTTGTCGATGCCCTGATGCAGGTCGGGGATCTCACCGAGGCCGAACGGCAGTCGATCCAGAGCCAGCTTCCCTCCGTCGGCCAGGCGCAGTCGGTCGAGGCGGCGCTGGACCAGGCCTTGACGCGGCTGTCGGGCCTCACCCGCGCCGCGGCCGTGGTGTTGACGCCGAAATCCAATGCCCGGCTGAAACACATCGAATTCGTCCGCCTGGAACCGGAGAAGGCGCTGGTGATCCTGGTCGGCGAGGACGGCCAGGTCGAAAACCGCGTGTTGTCCCTGCCCCCCGGAGTTCCCTCGTCGGCGATCACCGAGGCCGGCAATTTCCTCAATGCGCGCATCCGCGGCCGGACGCTGGCCGAAGCGCGGCTCGAGCTCGAGACCGCGCTTGCGGAGGCCCGCGCCGAGCTCGATCAGCTGACGCAGAAGGTGATCTCGGCGGGTATTGCGAGCTGGTCCGGCGGCGAGAACGAGGACCGCCAGCTGATCGTGCGCGGCCATGCCAATCTGCTCGAGGATCTGCACGCGCTGGAGGATCTGGAGCGGGTCCGTCTGCTATTCGACGATCTCGAGACCAAGCGCGGCGTGATCGACCTGCTCGGCCGGGCCGAGACCGCCGAGGGCGTGCGCATCTTCATCGGCAGTGAGAACAAATTGTTCTCCTTGTCGGGCTCCTCCACGATCATCTCGCCCTATCGGGACGCGGCCGGCCACATCGTCGGCGTTTTGGGCGTAATCGGGCCGACGCGGCTGAATTATGCCCGCGTGATCCCGACCGTGGACTATGCCGCCCGCATCGTCAGCCGCCTTTTGGGAGGCTGACCGGCATTTGCGCCGATCACGGGCGCTTGATTTTCGCACGCTTAGGCACGATATCCGGGCCAACAATCCCTGCAAACGAGTTCGAGATTAGAGCCGATGACCGATCGAGACCGGCAACCCGAAGACACGACCGCGCCGACCGGCGAGCCCGTGGTGTCAAAGCCCTACATCATGCCCGACGATCCCGAGCCCGGCTCGGTCGAGACACTGCAGAAGGAAGCCGCTGAGGCGCGTGACCGCATGCTGCGGACGCTGGCCGAGATGGAGAATTTGCGCAAGCGCACGACCAAGGAGGTCGCCGACGCCCGCCTCTACGGCATCACCGGCTTTGCCCGCGACGTGCTCGACATCGCCGACAATCTCCAGCGCGCGCTCGATGCCGTTCCGGCCGAGGCCCGTGCCGCGGCCGATCCCGGCCTGATCTCGCTGATCGAGGGCGTCGAGCTCACCGAGCGTTCGCTGCTCAACGCGCTGGAAAAGCACGGCGTGAAGAAGTTCGATCCGCTGGGCCAGAAATTCGACCCGAACTTTCAGCAGGCGATGTTCGAAGTGCCCGATGCGTCGGTGCCTGCGGGCACCGTGGTGCAGGTCATGCAGGCCGGTTACACCATCGGCGAGCGCGTGCTGCGCCCGGCTCTGGTTGGGGTCGCCAAGGGCGGCGCGAAGGCTGCGCCGGCCGCGAACAACAACGAGTCGAGCGGCGCGCCGAACTGATTCACCCTCATGATGAGGAAGCGCGTGAGCGCCGTCTCGAACCATGCGGGCCCGGCTGCAGCGGGCCTTCATCCTTCGAGACGCGTGCGAAGAAGCGCGCTCCTCGGGATGAGGGTCCGATAGTAGTTCACGCCGCCTACGCGCTCACCGCGATATCGCCCGACTGAATCCGCTTCACGCCGGCCTTGGCCATGTCGGCCCAGGCCTTTGCCAGCGAGCCCTGATTGTCGATGCCGCGGCAGGCGTCCTCCACGACATAGACTTCAAAGCCCGCTTTGCGCGCGTCGAGCGCGGTCCAGGCGACGCAGAAATCAGTCGCAAGCCCGGCGACAAAGACGCGCTTGATCTTCCGCCCCTTCAGGTAGCCGGCAAGTCCGGTCGAGGTCTTGCCGTCGGCTTCGAGGAAGGCCGAGTAGCTGTCGACGTCCTTGTGAAAGCCCTTGCGGATGATGAGCTCGGCATGGGGAATCGCGAGGTCCTTCGACAGCCCGGCGCCATCGGTGCCCTGCACGCAATGGTCCGGCCACAGCACCTGCTTGCCGTAGGGAAGGTCTATGGTCTCGAACGGCTTCTTGCCCGCGTGGACCGACGCAAACGAGATGTGGCCGGGCGTGTGCCAGTCCTGTGTCATCACCACATTCGCAAAGCCTTTCGCGATCCTGTTGATGACGGGCACCACCTGCTCGCCCTCCTTCACCGCGAGGCTGCCGCCCGGCAGGAAGCAGTTTTGCACGTCGATCACGAGCAGCGCGGAGGCGTCGTCCGGCTTGATCGAGGCGGCGGCGAAGAGTGCAGTCGGAGCGAGGGTTGCAACCGCCGTCGTCCCCAGCATGGTCAAGACTTGTCGCCGATCCAGCATCGTTCGTCTCCCCTTGTGATGATCCAACGGGAGCGAAGCCTAGTTCCGCGCGCGAGCGAACTGAAGCCCGAAAATGCAGCCGGCTTTGGTGAGCGGTTGGGCTCTTGGCCCCAACATCACCGTCGTCCCGGACAAGCGCGCCCTCAGGGCGCGCGCCGATCCGGGACCCATACCCCCAGGGAGATGTTCGGCGAAGAGTCTTCGTGGGTACTGCGACCGACTGCAACGGCGAGATCACGCGGTATGGATCCCCGCCTTCGCGGGGATGACACCGAGTGTGTTGTGCCCGCCTTCGCCTACCCCTTCGGCTGAATCCCGTCGCGGACGGCGCGGAAGCGGGTGAAGGCGGCCGGCCACTGGTCGCGCGGGGCGCTGGCGATGATGCGCAGCGAGGTGCCGCCGCTCGAGAAACGGATCCACTGCACCACGGTCACCGGGGTCTTGTCCTTGCCGCTGACGCCGTCGATCCGGGTCTCAAAACCCTGCTGGCCGTTGATGCGGATCGGCTCGGACATGGTGAGGCGGGACTCGCGCACGCCAGGGATCTGGAGCGCGGCCTCCTGGGCGAAGCGGGCGCGGTCGTCGGCGGCTTGTGGGGTGGCACCGATCAGCCCGAGGATCATGAACGGCTTCGACTCGTAGCCGGTGCTCTCGTCGCCGTCGGCGAGGATGATGCTGGCGCCCGGCGCCAGCGTGCGGATGTCCTTGAAGTCGGCGAGGTCGGTGATCTTGAACGGCATCAGCGCGATCTGCTCTTCGGCCGAGACCTGCCTGCGGGTGGTGGCGCTGGCAAACATCTGCCGCACCGCCTCGTCGGTGTAGATCTTGGTCGCATTCTCCGGAATCTGCACCGCGACATAGCCGGAGAAGCCGGCGCCCGGCACGATCATCGAATAGCGCTTCACCGGGGTGTCGCCGGCCTTGCCGGTTTCGGTGGTGAAATAGGCAAGGCCTGCGGGGGTCTCGATCTTGTCCTGCTTGACGCCATTGGTGCCGGCCGGATTGGCATTGAAGGCGCTGACAACCTCGCCATAGGCCGCCGGTGGCAGCTCGGTGATCAGCACCTTGACGCTGCCATCCTCGCTCTCGAAGCCCGGAAAGGTTTTTGCCGTGCTTAAGCCCACCAGCGGCACCATGCCGAGACGAAGTCCGGGCGGGTAAACGGCATCGGCAGCAACGGCCGGGAGCGCGGCGGCAATGAGGAGGGCGAGCGCAGCGAGGGGGCGGATCAGCTTCATGGGCACTCTGATTGGTTCACATTGAGGCCGTTCGATGGTCGGCGACCGGGCCGCTTTGTCGCGCGAAGCAGCCTGGATGGCGGCTGTCCGGCTGGTCCGCCTTTTAGCGGGTTTGCCTCGCCGGCAACAGGGCGCGCCGGATCACGGGGCGGTAGCGGGCTGATGCCTGAACCTGTTAATAATTCCTCACCCGCAAGGGCGGTCCAGCCCGGACATGATCTTCCAAAACCCGATGTTTTCACGGCCGAAACTTAGCTTCGGTCCTTGCGGGCCCCTCCCCCCCTCCTATATGACCCCCAACCATCGCAATATCGCGAATGTTTGATCTTAGGGGGTTTCGGTTCGGGTGCCTCTTGGGCCCAACCAACCTGCCGCAAAAAGAAGGATATCAGGACCATGGGAAAGGTCATTGGGATCGACCTCGGCACCACGAATTCGTGCGTCGCCGTGATGGATGGCAAGAACGCCAAAGTCATCGAGAATTCCGAAGGCATGCGCACGACGCCTTCGATCGTCGCCGTCACCGACGACGGTGAACGCCTCGTCGGCCAGCCGGCCAAGCGCCAGGCCGTCACCAATCCCGAGCGCACCTTCTTCGCAGTGAAGCGCCTGATCGGCCGCCGCTACGACGACCCGATGGTCGAGAAGGACAAGAAGCTCGTTCCGTACAAGATCGTGAAGGCTTCCAACGGCGACGCCTGGGTCGAGGCCGACGGCCAGACCTACTCGCCTTCGCAGGTCTCTGCCTTCATCCTGCAGAAGATGAAGGAGACCGCGGAAGCCCATCTCGGCCAGAAGGTCGACCAGGCCGTCATCACCGTTCCCGCCTACTTCAACGACGCCCAGCGTCAGGCCACCAAGGACGCCGGCAAGATCGCGGGCCTCGAAGTACTGCGCATCATCAACGAGCCGACCGCGGCCGCGCTGGCCTATGGCCTCGACAAGACCAAGGCCGGCACCATCGCCGTGTACGATCTCGGCGGCGGCACGTTCGATATCTCGATTCTCGAAATCGGCGACGGCGTGTTCGAGGTGAAGTCGACCAACGGCGACACCTTCCTCGGCGGCGAAGACTTCGACATGCGTCTCGTGGGTTATCTGGCCGATGAATTCCAGAAGGAGCAGGGCATCAACCTGCGCAACGACAAGCTCGCGTTGCAGCGCCTGAAGGAAGCCGCTGAAAAGGCCAAGATCGAGCTGTCGTCGACGACACAGACCGAGATCAACCTGCCCTTCATCACCGCGGACCAGACCGGTCCGAAGCATCTGACGATGAAGCTCACCCGTGCCAAGTTCGAGGCGCTGGTCGACGACCTCGTCCAGAAGACGGTCGAGCCCTGCCGCAAGGCGCTGAAGGATGCCGGCGTCACCGCCGGTGAGATCGGCGAAGTGGTTCTGGTCGGCGGCATGTCGCGCATGCCGAAGGTCCAGGAAGTCGTGAAGCAGCTGTTCGGCAAGGAGCCGCACAAGGGCGTCAACCCGGACGAAGTCGTGGCGATCGGTGCCGCGATCCAGGCCGGCGTGCTCCAGGGCGACGTCAAGGACGTGCTGCTGCTCGACGTGACCCCGCTGTCGCTGGGCATCGAGACGCTGGGCGGCGTGTTCACCCGCATCATCGACCGCAACACCACGATCCCGACCAAGAAGAGCCAGGTGTTCTCGACCGCCGAGGACAACCAGAACGCGGTCACCATCCGTGTCTTCCAGGGCGAGCGTGAGATGGCGGCCGACAACAAGATGCTCGGTCAGTTCGACCTGATGGGCATTCCGCCGGCCCCGCGCGGCATGCCGCAGATCGAGGTGACGTTCGACATCGACGCCAACGGCATCGTCAACGTCTCGGCCAAGGACAAGGCCACGGGCAAGGAGCAGCAGATCCGCATCCAGGCCTCCGGCGGTCTGTCGGAAGCCGACATCGAGAAGATGGTCAAGGACGCCGAGGCCAATGCCGAGGCGGACAAGAAGCGCCGCGAGGCCGTCACCGCCAAGAACGAGGCGGATGGTCTGGTGCATTCGACCGAGAAGGCGCTTGCCGAGCACGGTTCGAAGGTCGCCGAGAGCGAGCGCCGTGCCATCGAGGATGCCGTCAGCGACCTCAAGGAAGCGCTGAAGGGCGACGATGCCGAGGCGATCAAGGCCAAGACTCAGACGCTGGCCCAGGCTTCGATGAAGCTCGGCGAGGCCATGTACAAGCAGCAGGCCGAGGCCGACGCCAAGAAGGATGCGGCCAAGGACGACGTCGTCGACGCGGAGTTCACCGAGGTCGACGACGACAAGAACAACAAGAAGTCCGCCTGAACCCCGAGAGGGTGATGATGCGGACGGTTTGGACCCCACACGCGCTAACGGCCTCCCCCTTCGCGGGGGAGGCTTCCGTGTCGAGGTCGCCGGCGCAGGCTCCCGTTACGATCGATCAATTTCCAGCCGTTATTCTCAGCGCTGCCAGGCTGCTCTCTGCCGCGAGGCGGAAGGGCGCTTATATCATTGCGTGGCAGCGCTGTTTCGCTCCAACTTGAATCGCGATTGGATAGACCGAGCTCAACATGTCCACGTCCACCAAGCGCTGCTACTACGAGACCCTGGAAGTCGACCGCGATGCCGACGAATCCAAGCTGAAATCGTCGTTCCGCAAGCTGGCGATGAAATTCCACCCGGACCGCAATCCCGGGGACGACACCAGCGAAGTCAGATTCAAGGAAATCAACGAGGCCTACGAGGTCCTGAAGGACAAGGACAAGCGCGCCGCCTATGACCGCTACGGCCATGCCGCCTTCGAGCAGGGTGGCGGCGGTGCTGGTTTCGGCGCGGGCTTCGCATCCTCCTTCTCGGATATTTTCGAGGATCTGTTCGGCATGGCTGGACAGCGCGGCCGCGGCGGCCGCGAGCGCGGGGCCGACCTGCGCTACAACATGGAGATCACGCTCGAGGACGCCTTCGGCGGCAAGACCGCGCAGATCGAAATCCCGGTCTCGGTCACCTGCGAGGCCTGCTCGGGCATCGGCGCCAAGGCCGGCACCAAGCCGAAGACCTGCTCGACCTGCGGCGGCGCTGGCCGTGTGCGGCAGTCGCAGGGCTTCTTCACGCTGGAGCGGACCTGCCCCGGCTGTCAGGGCCGCGGCCAGATGATCGAGGACGCCTGTCCGTCCTGCGCGGGCCAGGGCCGTGTCACCCGCGAGCGCACGCTCTCGGTCAACATTCCCGCCGGTGTCGAGGACGGCACCAGGATCAGGCTTGCCGGCGAAGGTGAAGCCGGCGTCCGCGGCGGTCCGCCCGGCGACCTCTACATCTTCCTGTCGCTGGCCCAGCACCAGCTGTTCCAGCGCGACGGCGCCGATCTGCATTGCCGGGTGCCGATCTCGATGGTGACGGCCGCTCTTGGCGGTGAATTCGAGGTGCCGACGATCGACAAGGGCAAGACCAAGGTGAAGGTGCCGGCCGGAACCCAGTCCGGCCGCCGATTCCGCATTGCATCAAAAGGCATGCCGGTGCTGCGCTCGCGCCAGATGGGCGACATGTACGTCCAGGTCGCGGTCGAGACCCCGCAGAACCTCACCAAGAAGCAGCAGGAATTGCTGGCCGAGTTCGAGAAGCTGTCCTCCGGCAATACCCAGCCGGAGTCGGTCGGCTTCTTCGCCAAGGTCAAGGATCTCTTCAGTAATCGGGCGAACTGACTCGTCTTGACCGTGCCGCCTTCGGCCTATACCTGTTTATGACCATTTTCTGACACGCCGCGGTCACGCGGTCCCGTCCGGTCCAGACATGCCATTGCCATCGTCCGCGCGTGCGTTGAAGAAGCCTCGTCTCGACGACGAGGTGCGCTTTCTCAGATCGTGGATCGAAAAGCCGCTGCACATGGGCGCAGTGATGCCGTCGGGCAAGCTGCTGGCCCGGACCATGGCGCATTACGTCGATATCGACTCGGACGCCCCCGTGGTCGAGCTCGGGCCCGGCACCGGTGCCATCACCTCGGCCCTGGTCGAGCGCGGCGTCGACCAGAAGCGCCTCGTCCTCGTCGAATACAATCCCGGCTTCTGCGCGCTGCTGCGCGACCGCTACCCGCAAGCCAAGGTGGTGCAGGGCGATGCCTACCGCCTGCGCGACACGCTCTGGAATGTGCTGAGCGCGCCGGCGAGCGCGGTCGTCTCCGGCCTGCCGCTGGTGACGAAGCCGATGCTGACGCGGCTGCGGCTGATCCGCGACGCCTTCACGGCGCTCGCCCCCCGCGCGCCCTTCATCCAGTTCACCTATGCGGTGGTGCCGCCGATCCCGAAATCGCTGCCCGGCGTCTCCACAGAGGCCTCGGAACGGATCTGGATGAACCTTCCGCCGGCCCGCGTCTGGGTGTATCGCAAGGACTAATTCCGCCGGCATCTGCTTTTGCGCGGCGGACTCGTTTCGCCGAACGCATGGAAGCGGATGCCCGCACCCAAAATCCTGGTCATTCCCGGCTCGCTGCGCACCGGCTCGCACAATGCGAAGCTGGCCGCCGTCGCCGCCTATGAATTCGCCCAGGCCGGTGTCGACGTGACCCGCGTCTCACTCGCCGATTTTCCGCTGCCGATCTACGACGGCGATCTTCAGGCCAAGTCAGGCATTCCCAAGCATGCCATCAATCTCAGGCGGATGATCGGTGCGCACCATGGCGTCTTGTTCGTCACGCCCGAATACAACGCATCGGTGCCGCCGCTCCTGAAGAACGCGATCGACTGGGTCAGCCGCGTGCAGGAGCTGCATGAGGCGCGCGGCGACGTCTTCCGGGGCCGCGCCTTCGCGCTTGCCGGCGCATCGCAGAGCCGGCTCGGCGCGGCGCGTGCGCTCCAGGCGCTCCGCCTGATCCTGACCTCCTGCCACGCCAACGTGATTGCCAATCAGCTCACGCTCGCCTTTGCCGATCAGGCCTATGACGATATGGACAGGCTGAAGAACGAGGGCGATATCGCCGCGTTGAAGCAGCTGGTCGCGCAGTTGATCGACATTTCCCAACGCATGATGTGAGGTGACATGATTCCAGCCGAGATCGCCCCGAAAGACCGCCTGATCGTCGCGCTCGATCTGCCCAGCGTCGATGCCGCGGAGGCGATGATCGCTCGGCTCGGCGATAGCGTCAGCTTCTACAAGATCGGCTATCAGCTCGCCTATGCTGGCGGCCTGCCGCTGATCGGCAAACTCGCCGACAAGGGCAAGAAGGTGTTCGCCGATCTCAAGATGCACGACATCGGCAACACGGTCGCGCGTGGCACCGAGAGCGTCGCCAAGCTAGGCGCGACCTTCCTTACCGTGCACGCCTATCCACAGACCATGAAGGGCGCCGTCGAAGGCCGTGGCACAGCGAGCCTGAAGATCCTCGCCGTCACCGTGCTGACCTCCTACAACGAGGATGATTTGCACGCAGCCGGCTATCGGCTCGGCGTCGCCGAGCTGGTCGAAGCGCGTGCGCAACAGGCGCAGGCGCTCGGCGTCGACGGGCTGGTGTCCTCGCCCGAAGAGGTCGGTAGCCTGCGCAAGATCGTCGGCCACCAGATGCATCTCGTCACGCCCGGCATCCGTCCGGCGGGCTCGGCGACCGGCGACCAGAAGCGCATTATGACGCCCGGTCGCGCGATTGTCGCGGGCGCGGATTATCTCGTCGTCGGGCGGCCGGTGGTGGAAGCCACTGAGCCCAAGGCGGTCGCTGAAGCCATCCAGGCCGAGATCGCGCAGGCGCTCGGCTAACCGTCAAGCAACAAGGGAGAAGAACAATGGCAAAAGGCTACTGGATCGGGCGCGTCGATGTGAGCAGTGACGAGGGCTACAAGCCCTATGCCGTCGCCAACGGTCCGATCTTCAAGAAGTGGGGCGGCCGCTTCGTCGTCCGCGCCGGCAAGTTCACCACCGTCGAAGGCTCCAGCCGCACCCGCAACGTCGTGATCGAATTCCCGGACTATGAGACCGCGATCGCCTGCTACAACTCGCCGGAATACCAGGCCAATATCAAGGTGCGCCAGCCGCACTCCATCGCCGACCTCATCATCATCGAGGGCTACGACGGCCCGCAGCCGCAGGACGGCTGAGCTTCTTACCCTCCCCTGGAGCGGGAGGGTCGATCGCGCGCAGCGCGAGCGGGGTGGGGTGATCTCTCCACTCGGGCATTGTTCATCGTGGAGAGACTTTCACCCCACCCCGTCTCACATTCCGCTGCGCTCCATGTGAGCCGACCCCCTCCAGGGGAGGGTAAGCGCGCCCCGCGATCCCGCTCGGTTGCCGGAACTGCGTCCCCCCGCTACAACGGCGGCGAAGAGGATCACACCATGTCCGACATGCGCTTGATTGTTGCTGGAGCCGGCGGCCGGATGGGCCGGGCGCTGACGCGGGCGATTGCCGAGAGCAAGGGCGCGGTGCTGGCGGGCGCGCTGGAGGCGCCGGGCTCGGAGATGCTCGGCAAGGATGCCGGCGTGCTTGCGGGCCTGCCGGCCAACGGCATCAAGCTGTCGGCCGATCTCTGGGCGATGGCGAAGGATGCCGACGGCATCCTCGACTTCACCGTGCCGGCCGCGACCATCGCCAATGTCGCGATCGCCGCCGAGCGCGGCCTCGTCCATGTCATCGGCACCACCGGCCTGTCGGGCTCCGACAACGCCGTGATCAAGAGCGTCACCAACCGCGCCGTCGTGGTGCAGTCAGGCAATATGAGCCTCGGCGTCAATCTGCTCGCCGCGGTGGTCAAGCGCGTCGCCAAGGCGCTCGACGAGAGTTTCGACATCGAGATCGTCGAGACCCATCATCGGATGAAGATCGATGCGCCCTCCGGGACGGCGCTGATGCTGGGGCAGGCCGCAGCCAGCGGCCGCGGCGTCACGCTCGACGACCATTCCGAGCGCGGCCGTGACGGCATCACCGGCGCACGCAGGCCGGGCCATATCGGTTTTGCCTCCTTGCGCGGCGGCACCGTCGCCGGCGACCACAGCGTGACCTTCCTCGGCCCGTTCGAGCGCCTGACGCTGTCGCATCAGGCCGAGGACCGCATGCTGTTCGCCCATGGCGCGCTCAAGGCGGCGCTGTGGGCGCATGGCAAGAAACCGGGTCACTACTCCATGGCCGACGTGCTCGGCCTGTCCGACATCTGAACAACACGGAAAGCAGTTGATGAGCGAACGTCTCCTCGTGCTCGTGCGCCACGGCCAGAGCGAATGGAATCTGAAGAACCTGTTCACGGGCTGGAAGGACCCCGACCTGACCGAGCTCGGCGTGAAGGAAGCCTCTGAGGCCGGCCGCAAGCTGAAGGCGCAGGGCCTCGTGTTCGACGTCGCCTTCACCTCCATCTTGACGCGCGCGCAGCACACGCTTGACCTCATCCTCGGCGAACTCGGCCAGACAGGTCTGCCGACCTCGAAGAACCTTGCGCTGAACGAGCGCGACTATGGCGATCTCTCCGGCCTCAACAAGGACGACGCCCGCAAGAAATGGGGCGAGGAGCAGGTGCATGTCTGGCGGCGCTCCTACGACGTGCCGCCGCCCGGTGGCGAAAGCCTGAAGGACACGCTGGCGCGCGCACTGCCCTATTACGTGCAGGAGATTCTGCCCGGCGTGCTCAACGGCAAGCGCACGCTGGTCGCCGCCCACGGCAATTCGCTGCGCGCGCTGATCATGGTGCTGGAAAAGCTCTCGCCCGAAGGCATCTTGAAGCGCGAGCTTGCGACGGGCGTGCCGATCATCTACCGGCTCAATGCGGATTCGACCGTGGCCTCCAAGCTGGATCTGGCGGGCTGACTTTCTTCGCCTCTCCCCGCGTGCGGGGAGAGGCCGGATTGCATCGAAGATGCAATCCGGGTGAGGGGGACTCTCCGCGAGTCCGACTATCACCATCCCTGCGGAGGCTCCCACTCACCCCGACCCTCTCAGCGCGAGCGAAGCTCGTCGCGGCCCCGCATCCGCCTTCGCCAAAGGCTTCGGCGGACATGACCGGGGCGAGGGAGAAGAATTTACTGCATCCCCAGCCGCCCGGCTTCCCAGCCCAGCATCGCCTGCTTGCGGGTGATGCCCCAGTGGTAGCCGGTGAGCTTGCCGCTCTTACCGAGGGCGCGGTGGCAGGGCACGACGAAGGAGACCGGGTTCTTGCCGATTGCCGCGCCGACGGCGCGCGAGGCCTTCGGGCTGTCGATGTTGCAGGCGATATCCGAATAGGACACCGCGCGGCCCATCGGGATCTTCAATAGCGTCTCCCACACCCGCACCTCGAAATCGGTGCCGATCAGGACCACGCGCAGCGGCTGGTCGGGCCGCCACAGCTTGGTGTCGAAGATGCGCTGGGCGAGCGACGCGGTGCCTTCGTGATCTTCCACATAGGTCGCGTTCGGCCAGCGCCGCGTCATGTCGGCGAGCGCGACCTTTTCCTCACCGTGGTCGGCGAAGGCCAGGCCCGACAGGCCGCGATCGGTCGCGATCACGATCGCGGTGCCGAACGGCGAGGGATGGAAGCCGTAGCGCAAGATCAGGCCCGCGCCGCCGTTCTTCCATTCGCCCGGCGACATCGCCTCGTGGGTGACGAAGAGATCGTGCAGCCGGCCCGGCCCCGACAAACCGGAGTCGAGTGCCGCATCGAGGATGCTCGCCGAGTCCCGCAAGAGTCCCTTCGCATGGTCGAGGGTGAGCGCCTGCATGAAGGCCTTGGGCGTGATCGATGCCCAGCGCCGGAACAGATGGTGCAGCTCGTCCGGCGTGACGCCGGCCGCATCCGCCATCGCCTCGATGGTCGGCTGCGCGCGCCAGTTCTCCGAGATGAATGCGATCGCCCGGCGCACCGAATCGTAATCGCGTAGCGCGGCGTTCTGGGGGCCCGGCTTGGCCAGGCGCTGGTCATGTATGGCGAGTGTCATCATGCCCGCAAATGTAGGAGAGAGCCGGCGTCGAAACCACCCGATTTCCGAGGTGATATCAGGAGACGGGGTTGTAGGTCGGGCCGCGCTTGGCGGCGTTCAGCGCCTCGACCAAGCCTTTATAAAAACTGGCTTTTTCGTCAGGTCCGAGGAAGCGGGCGATCTGGATCTGATGGCCGCGCGAGATCAGATAGAGATGCTCGATGCCAAAATCCTCGTCGACCTCCATGTCGAGACGAACCCAGAGCGGATTGAAGGTCCATTCGGCGACCTGGCCGCGATGGCTGATGCGCCTCACGCGCAGTTCGGAGGCCGTCACGGTAATCTCCTCGCGCGCCCGGGCGGTGCGGAAATTGGCCTTGAAGGCCCACCAGACCACGAGCACGTCGAGGCCGAAAAAGCCGAGGACCGGCCAGGCGCCCTTCATCAGGAAGGCGAGGCCGGTGGCAAAACTGATGGCGCTCAGGAACAGCATCACCGAGAGGAAGCCGGTGCGGTTCAGGGAGCGATGCGGCGTCAGCAGTGCCGAGAATATCTGCACCTCGCTGTCGCGCTCAATTTCGTTGCCTGTGCTCATCGTCCCCCAGTATATCCCGATCATGGCGAAAATCACCCGCAAGCCGGCTCCGCGCAAAGCGCCGATGCCGAAGAAAAAGGCAAAGCGGGCCGTCGCGAAGCCCAAGGCCTCGCCTAAGAACAAGGCCCCCGCGAAGAAATCGCTCAGAGCCACCAGACCCTGGACGCCCGCCGAGATCCACGAGGTCTTCAGCCGTTTCCGCAAAGCCAATCCCGAGCCGAAGGGCGAACTCGAGCACGTCAATCCGTTCACGCTGCTGGTCGCGGTGGTGCTGTCGGCGCAGGCGACCGATGCCGGGGTCAACAAGGCGACGCGTGCGCTGTTCGAGGTCGCCGATACGCCGCAAAAGATGCTCGATCTCGGCGAGGAGCGCCTGCGCGACTACATCAAGACCATCGGCCTCTACCGGACCAAGGCGAAGAACGTGATTGCGCTGTCGGCAAAGATCCTCAGCGATTTCGGCGGCGAGGTGCCGCGCACCCGCGCGGAGATCGAGTCGCTACCCGGTGCCGGGCGCAAAACCGCCAATGTCGTGCTCAACATGGCTTTTGGCGAGCACACCATGGCGGTCGACACGCATGTCTTCCGCGTCGGCAACCGCACGGGACTTGCGCCCGGCAAGACGCCGCTCGAGGTCGAGCTCGGTCTTGAAAAGGTGATCCCGGCCGAGTTCATGCTGCATGCGCATCACTGGCTGATCCTGCACGGCCGCTATACCTGCCTCGCGCGCAAGCCGCGCTGCGAAGTGTGCCTGATCAACGATCTCTGCCGGTGGCCGGAGAAGACGGTCTGAGCAGGCCGCGCGCCGGCGGTCTCACCGCATCTGCCGCACCGGCTCGATCAGCTCGGGTCGCGGGCCGGACAGGCGCTTGTGCATGTGGACCATGAAGGCCATGGCGAAGATCGGTGTCGCGAGATTGACGACCGGGATCGAGACGAAGGCGGCGATGAAGAGGCCGGCGGTGAAGATGGTCGCGGCATTGGCGCGCCGCATCGCCTTGGCCTCCTCCGGCGAGCGGAAGCGCATTGCGGCGAGCTCGAAATATTCGCGGCCGAGCAGCCAGGCGGCGGCGAGGAAGAAGATCAGGAAACCCGCGCCGGCGAACAGCACCAGCGGCAGCGCGGCCAGATACACCAATATCGTCAGCAGCGCGGTCTTGATGCCTTCGAAGATCGCCTGGCTGAACGGCAGCGCCACGCCCGGACGCTCGGCGGGGTAATGCTCGCGCTCGACGATGTCGGCGACGTCGTCGACGAACAGGCTCGCCACCAGCGAGGTGATCGCCGGCATCAGGAACACGCCGCCGAAGACGACGCCGAGGCCGGCCGCGATCGAGACGATCCAGGCCAGCACCTCGAGCGAGGAATGCCAGCCCGGCCCGAGCAAGCCCTCCAGCCAGACCTCGCCATGGGCCGCAAACCAGCTCAGCAGCCGCTGCAGGCCGACCGCCAGCACGGTGATCAGCACCAGCGCAACCCCGATCGATCGCCACAGGATCGAGCGCATCGGCGGCGAGAACATTTGCGACAGCGCCTTTGCGGCGGCATCCAGCATGGGGGACCCTTTCAGGAAACGACCGGCGAGAGGTAGACACCCAATGCGGCTTCGGCAAGGGCGGGTGATCCGTCGCAGTGGGCTAGGCTCTCGTGTCCCGGACGCGGCGCGGCATGAAATGACGCGACGCAGAGCCGGGACCCATCTCGCCGCGCTCCTGGGCCCCGGCTCTGCAGCGCACCGCTGAAGAAGCGCTGCGCTGCGTCCGGGGCACGAGAGAGCTACGCATTACTCATGCCGATGGCCATGCCCGTGTTTGCGCGCCTTCACCGGCTTGCCGTCGCCCGTGGGGATCATCATCACGCGCCCGTAGCGGACGCCGCGCTCGGCGATGATGTGGTCGGCGAAATGCTTGACCTCGGCGGCGTCGCCGCGCAGCGCGGTCATCTCCATGCAATTGTCGTGGTCGAGATGGACGTGCAGCGTTGCCAGCGCGAGGTCGTGGTGGCCGTGGAATTCCTGCACCAGGCGTTTTGAGAGGTCGCGCGCGGCGTGGTCGTAGACATAGATGAGGCCGGCGACGCAGGGACCGGTCTGCGCGGTGTCTTCCGCGCTCTGTTGCAGCCCGGCGCGGGCGAGGTCGCGGATGATCTCGGAGCGGTTCTGGTAGCCGCGCGCCTCGGCCGCGGCGTCGATCTCCGCCAAGAGATCGTCCTCGATTGTGATGGTAATTCGCTGCATCAGAATGTTCCCTCGCGCGGCGCCTTTCTTACCTCGCCCCGCTTGCGGGGAGAGGTCGGAATTCAAACGTAGCTTGAATTCCGGGTGAGGGGGACTCTCCGCGAGTCCATTTCTCACCGTGATCGCGGAAGCAGCCCCTCACCCCGTAAGAACGGGGCGAGGGAGCGCACCGTCATCCTCACAGCCGCGTTGCGCGCAGCCGCAGCGCGTTCCCGACCACGCTGACCGAGGACAGCGCCATCGCCGCCGCAGCGATGATCGGCGACAGCAGCACGCCTAACGCGGGGTAGAGAATCCCTGCGGCGATCGGGATGCCGGCAGCGTTGTAGACGAAGGCAAAGAACAGGTTTTGCCGGATGTTGCTCATGGTCGCCTGCGACAATTTTCGCGCACGGACGATGCCGGTGAGATCGCCCTTGAGCAGGGTGACGCCGGCGCTCTCCATGGCGACATCGGTGCCGGTGCCCATGGCGATGCCGACTTCGGCCGCCGCCAGCGCCGGCGCGTCGTTGACGCCGTCCCCGGCCATCGCGACACTGCGGCCGGCCTTTTGCAGTTTTGTCACGACCGCGCTCTTCTGATCCGGCAGCACCTCGGCCTCGACCTCGGCGATGCCGAGCCGGCGCGCCACCGCCTCTGCCGTGGTGCGGTTGTCGCCGGTCAGCATGATCACCTTGATGCCTTCGGCCGCGAGCGCCTTCAGCGCTTCCGGCGTCGAGGCCTTGACCGGATCCGCGATCGCGAACAGGCCGGCGAGCTTGCCATTGACAGCCATGTTGATCACGGTCGCGCCATCCTGGCGCAGCCGCTCCGCCTCGGTATCGATCGCCCTGGTGTCGATGCCGATCGACGACAGATATCCTGCATTGCCGAGCACGATGGTCTTGCCGTCGACCTTGCCGGTCGCGCCTTTGCCCGTCGGCGAATCGAACTCTTCGACTTGGCCGAGACTGAGCTGCTTCTCCTTCGCAGCGCGCATGATGGCGTCGGCCAGCGGATGCTCGCTGGCGCGCTCGACGCTGGCCGCGAGCCGAAGAATGTCGTCCTCCACGAAGCCGGTCGCAGGCACGATCGCGACCACCTTGGGCTTGCCCTCGGTCAGCGTGCCGGTCTTGTCGACCACCAGCGTATCGATCTTCTCCATCCGCTCCAGCGCCTCGGCGTTCTTGATCAGCACCCCTGCCTGCGCACCGCGGCCGACACCGACCATGATCGACATCGGCGTCGCCAGACCCAGCGCACAGGGACAGGCGATGATCAGCACGCTGACGGCGGCAACGAGCCCGAACGCCAGCCGCGGCTCCGGTCCGAACCAGGCCCAGGCGCCGAAGGCGGCGATGGCGACGGCAATCACCGTCGGCACGAACCAGCCCGCGACCTGATCGGCCAGCCGCTGGATCGGCGCGCGCGAACGCTGCGCGTCCGCGACCATCTGCACGATCTGCGACAGCAGCGTTTCGCGCCCGACCTTGTCGGCGCGCATGATGAAGCTCCCCGACTGGTTGAGCGTGCCGGCGATGACCTTTGCGCCGGTCTCCTTGGTGACCGGCATGGACTCGCCGGTGACGAGCGACTCGTCGAGCGAGGAGCGGCCCTCGAGGATGATGCCGTCGACCGGCACCTTCTCGCCTGGGCGCACGCGCAAGGAATCGCCGGCGTGGAGCTGCTCAATCTCGACCTCGTGCTCGCTGCCATCGGCATCGACCCGGCGCGCCGTCTTCGGCGCAAGCTGGAGCAGCGCCTTGATCGCGCCTGAGGTCGCATCGCGCGCGCGCAGCTCCAGCACCTGGCCGAGCAGCACCAGCACGGTGATGACGGCGGCCGCTTCGAAATAGACTGCGACGGCACCCTCATGGCCGCGGAAGGTCGCAGGGAAAATTTGCGGCGCGATGGTGCCGATCAGGCTGTAGACATAGGCAACGCCCGTGCCCATCGCGATCAGCGTGAACATGTTGAGGTTGCGCGTCGCCAGCGACTGCCAGCCGCGCACCAGGAATGGCCAGCCGGCCCAGAACACCACGGGCGTGGTGAAGACGAGCTGGATCCAGTTCGACAGCACCGGGTCGATCCAGTTGTGTGGTCCCGCGAGATGGCCGCCCATCTCCAGCACCACGGCCGGCAGCGCCAGCGCCCCGCCGATCCAGAAACGCCGCGTCATGTCGGCGAGTTCAGGATTCGGGCCGGTCTCCAGGCTCGCGACCTCCGGCTCCAGCGCCATGCCGCAGATCGGGCAGCTGCCGGGTCCGACCTGGCGGACTTCCGGATGCATCGGGCAGGTGTAGATCGTGCCCTGGGGCATCTCGGGCTCGGGCGCTTTCTCCTTGGCAAGATATCTTGCGGGATCGGCGGCGAATTTGGTGCGACAGCTGACCGAACAGAAATGGAAGGTTTTGCCGCGATGCTCGAAGCGGTGTTTCGAGGTCGCGGGATCGACCGTCATGCCGCAAACGGGATCGAGCACCTTTGTCGCCGCTGCGCCATGGTCATGATGATGCTCGGCATGGCCGGCGTGATCGCCGTGTCCGCCGCAGCAGGAGGAGTCAGCGGGCTTGGCGGGCGGCGCGACTTTCGTGGAACAGCCGCATCCGGAATGCGTTTCCGCGTCGTGATGATGCTTGTGCTCGCCGTTGTTCATTGTCGCACTCCGGTCTTGTAATTCATACCCTAGGGGGGTATATAGACCTCATGCGCAAGGACATCAAGGCATCCGTCGGAAAACGTCTCGGCCGGATCGAGGGCCAGGTTCGCGGCCTCGCGAAAATGGTAGAGGAGGACCGCTACTGCATCGACATCGTGACGCAGATCTCGGCGGTGCGCGCGGCGCTCCGCCGGGTCGAGGAAGAGGTTTTGAAGGACCACGTCGCCCATTGCGTCGAGCACGCGATCGCGAGCGGCGACAAGGCGGATCAGCGCGAGAAGATCGCGGAGCTGATGGCGGTGATCGGACGGGCGGAGCGATAGGTCTCCACTGTCGTTCTTCGTCGCTGCGCTCCTCGCGATGACGACTGTTGAAGCGAGTTCGTGCCACACCCCAGCTGTCGTCCCTGCGAACGCAGGGACCCATAATCCCAGGGAGTGGTTTGGCGAAGATTGCTGTTCGATACCTTTTGCGCCCGCACGCGCTAGATCACGCGGTATGGGTCCCTGCTCCCGTGCGCTATTGCGCACTAGGCAGGGACGACAGCAGAGGCTACGCCGCGATCTCGCGCGCGCGACCTCGCCGCCGCGGGCGGTACATCGCAAGCTTCCTAAGCAGCGGGAAATGCTCTGTGGCTTGCCTCTCTGCTGGCGGCGTGCTCACTTCCTCAGCCGAAACTTCAGCCGGCGTCTCCTCGTCAATCGCTTCAGGAACGAGCGGCGGCGCACGGAGCGTTTCTGGAAACACACTGAATGTGCCCGCTACCTCCTCGAGCGGCTTCTGCTTGTCGGCCCAGTGCAGGGAGGTGTAGTCGAAGCCGTGCACGATGGTGGGTTTGACGACTTCGAAATAGGGCGAGATGTCGAAGTCGCGGGGCATGTAGAGCGAGGAATCGCGGATGTGCAGGATCTCGCGGCGCGCGGCGCGGCTGCCGGCCTTGGTGATCTTCGGCAAGATCGGATAGCGCACGGCGTCGAAGGCCTGGGCGATCAGCGCCGAGCAGATGATCTTGGTCGGATCGCCCGAGCCGATCGCGATCATGCGCCGCCGCCAGCGCTGCGGTATCGGTAGCGGGAACAGGAAGCGCATGAGGTCGACGATATTCTTGGTGTCGTAGCCGAAGCCGATGCGGTTGATCGCATAGCGGCAGACCGTGGTGCGGTCCTCATAGGACAGCCCGACCGGGCGGCAGACGCGGGTGTGATACGGGAAATATTTCGACAGCGGTGCGGAGGTGACACCCTCGCCGATATTGGCCTCGATCAGCACATGCGGCTCTCCGCCCGCCTCTTCGGCCCCCTCGATCGGACCGACATAGAGCGCGGCGTGCGACCAGGTCGACTGCGTCAGATATTTGATGATGCCGGAGATGCGGTTGTTACCCTCGACCAGCAGTACGTCGCCGGGCTCGATCACGCCGCGCAGGTGCTCGGGATCGCTGGGCGTGAACGGCTCATAGCCCGGCACCTCCTTCGAGAGGTACGCGGCAATCAGCTTGCCGACTGAGTCCAGGACCGTCCCCATTTCAAGCTCCCCCACGGTCTTTGCCGACCGTCTTTTTCCCTTCTCTATCATGGTCGAAACGTGTTGCAATTCGGTTCATCACTCTGTGAGATCAAGCACGATTGATTCACCGTGATGGTTGCCGTGCAACGCCAGATGCAGCAAGGTTCGCGGGCTGTTCCTGTCCGTCGCAAGTTCCCGGAAACCATGACATGACAATCACCCGCCGCGGTTTCCTTTCGGCATCGGCGGCCCTTGCCGCCATGCCCGTCCTGCGTGCAACCGCCGCGCCCTTGCCGCGCGACGCTGACATTGTCGTCATCGGGGCGGGCGTTGCCGGCATCGCTGCGGCGCGGCGCATCATGGCGACGGGCCGCAAGGTGGTGGTGGTGGAAGCGGCCTCGCAAATCGGCGGCCGCTGCATCACCGATACCACGACCTTCGACACGCCGTTCGACCGCGGCGCGCGCTGGATGCACAATCCCGAGACCAATCCGATGATCCGCCTCGCGCGCGGTGCCGGGCTGGACGTGGTGCAGGCGCCGGCGGGCCAGAAGATGCGCATCGGCCGCCGCAACGCGCGGGCTGGCGAGACCGAAGAATTCCTGGCGGCGCTGGTCCGCGCCAACCGCGCCATCGACGAAGCCGGGCGCGGCAAGCTCGATACGTCCTGCGCCTCCGTGCTGCCGAAGGATCTCGGCGACTGGGCCGGTGCCGCCGAGTTCATGCTGGGCGCGAGCTTTGCCGGTAAGGATTTGAAGGAGCTGTCGGCGATCGACAAGTCGCGCGCCCAGGACCGCAACGCCGCCATCGCCTGCCGTCAGGGGCTTGGCACACTGATCACCAGGCTCGGCGAGCAGGCGCCGGTGGCGCTGTCGACGCCGGCCAGCCGCATCGTCTGGAGCAATCGCGACGTCAGCGTCGAGACGCCAAGCGGCAAGATCGCCGCGCGCGCCGCCATCATCACGGTCTCGACCAATGTGCTGACCTCGGGCGCGATCAAGTTCGGGCCCGATCTTCCCAAGCGAGCGCTGGACGCGGCCTCGAAGCTCAGCCTTGGCAGCTACGATCACATCGTGCTGCAACTGCCGGGCAATCCGCTCGGGCTGACGCGCGACGACATACTGATCGAGCAGAGCAACTCGACCCGCACGGCTTTGATGTACGCCAATATCGGCGGATCCTCGCTGTGCTCGATCGACGTCGGCGGCGCGTTCGGCCGCGATCTCTCCGAGCAGGGCGAGAAGGCGATGGCTGCGTTCGCGAAGGAATGGATCACGAAACTGTTCGGCAGCGAGGCTGCTTCCGCCGTGCAGAAGACCAGCGCGACGCGCTGGAACGCCTCGCCCTATGTCATGGGCGCAATGTCGGCGGCCTCACCGGGCGGCCAGCTCTCGCGCAAGGTCCTGGCCGAGCCGATCGGCTGCATGTTCCTCGCCGGCGAAGCAACGCACGAGACGCTGTGGGGCACGGTCGACGGCGCCTGGGAAAGCGGCGAGCGCGCCGCGGATGCAGCCCTGCGCAGGATCGGCGCAATCAGGGACGAGCCGTTGGAGGTGCCGACGCAGTCCACGAAGCGGCGCCGCGCGCCGCGGCAGTACTAGCGCAAGATCCCGTCCAGCACCGGCAGTCCAGCGATCACCGCCATCGCGATCAGGGCGTAGCAGATTCCGCGAAACACCTTCTCGCTGGCGCGGCCGAACAGCGACGCGCCGGATGCGACGCCGAGCGCATAGGCCGGCCCAACGATCAGCGAGAGCGCCAGCGCTTCGCGGCTGATCAGCCCGGTGGTCGCATAGCTGACCATCGAGAAGAAATCCGAAGCGCCGAAGAACAGCACGATGTTGGCGCGCGCGACGATCGGCGCGATGGGGCGGCCGAGCCAATAGCCGACGATCGGCGGCCCGCCGGTCTGTGCGAGGCCGCTGCAGAAGCCGGAGAGGCCGCCGATGCCGACCGAGAGCCAGGTGTGGTCCTTGCCGCGATAGCGCCAGCCCGACAGCAGCAGAAGCAGCAGCGCCGCGACGAAGCAGGAGATGATCCACCGCGTGGTGACGGGTTCGAGCACGCTGAGGAAATAGGTGCCGACCGGGACACCGACCAGCGCGCCCAGCACGATCACCGCCGTGGCCTTGCGGTCCGCCTTCCGCCACGCATGGGGCAGCAGCGGCGCCGCCGCGACGAAATCGATCACGAGCAGCAAGGCAGCAACGAGCCGCGGCGCCGCGATGCTGCTCGCCAGCGGCATGAAGATCAATGCCGCGCCGAAGCCGGAGAAGCCGCGGGCGGTGCCCGAAACGAAAGCGACGGCGCAGAGCGCCATCGCAATGGTGAGGCTGACGTCCTTCGGGAGGAGGTCGGCGATACTCATGCCCTGCCATTCCAGAGCATCACGCCCTCAAGGTGCCGTCGGTCTTCTTCGTAACCTCCGCCACGATCTTCGCGGCGACGGCCTCGATCTCCTGGTCGGTCAGCGTCTTCTCGCGCGGCTGGAGCGTCACGGCGATGCCGATCGACTTCTTGCCGTCATCGATGCCCTTGCCTTCATAGACGTCGAAGACGTTGACGCCGGTGATCAGCTTTTTGTCCGCGCCTAGCGCGGCGCGGACGATGTCGCCCGCCTTCACGGAACGGTCGACGATGAACGCAAAATCGCGCGTAACAGGCTGGAACGCCGACAGCTCGATCAACGGTTTGGCGCGGGTCGGCTTCTTCTTCGCCTCGGGGATGCGGTCGAGGATCACCTCGAACACGACAAGCGGACCGTCGGCGCCGAGCGTCTCCAGCGCGCGCGGATGCACCTCGCCGAAGTAGCCGAGCACGTTCTGCGGACCGATCTGGATCGTGCCGGAGCGCCCCGGATGCAGCCAGGCCGGTCCGCCCGCGACAATCTGGAGCGCCTGCATCGGCGCGCCGGCAGCCGCCAGCACCGCCAGCGCATCGGCCTTGGCATCGAACACATCGGCTTGCGCCGAGCCCGTCCAGTGCCGGCCGAGGCCTTCCGAGGAGGCAAAGCCGCGGCGCACGCCGCTCGCCGCCATGAACTGGTCCTGCGGCCGATCGCCTTTGAAAACCTGGCCGACCTCGAACAACGCGACATCGCCAAAGCCGCGATCGGCATTCGCTTGTGCTGCCGAGATGAGCCCCGCAAGCAGGGTCGGGCGCATGTCGGAGAGGTCGGACGCGATCGGGTTGGCGACTTCGAGCTCGCGCTGGCCGCCGCCGAACAATTCTGCCGCAGCCTTGGTGATGAACGACCACGTCACGGCCTCGATGATGCCGCGGCTCGCCAGCGCGCGCCGCGCGCGGCGGGTGCGCAGCTGCAGCGGCGTCAGCACGGACTTGCGCGCGTCCTCACCGCGTTCGAACGGCGTCATCGGCACCTTGTCGACGCCGAAGATGCGGACGATCTCCTCGACGATGTCGGCCTTGCCGTGCACGTCGGAGCGCCACGACGGCACCGCGACCTTCACGACCGGGCCGGGGCCCGCCATCATGAAGCCGAGATGGGTCAGGATGCGCTTCATCTCGGCTTGCGGCACCTCGATGCCGGAGAGGCGCTTCACCTCCGTGACCGGGAAATCGATCACGCGGTCGTCGCCAAAAGCCTTGCCGACCACGACGGTCTCGGACGGCGCCCCGCCGCACATCTCCATCACGAGTTTTGTCGCGAGCTCAAGCCCGGGCACCATGAAGGCCGGATCGACGCCGCGCTCGAAGCGGTAGCGCGCATCGGAATTGATGCCGAGCTTGCGGCCGGTCTGGGCGATGTTGATTTCGTTCCACAGCGCGGACTCGATCAGCACGTCTGTGGTGGTCTCGTCGCAGCCCGAAGCTTCGCCGCCCATGATGCCGGCGAGCGATTCGACGCCGTGCTCATCGGCGATCACGCATATGGTGGGATCGAGATTGTAGGTGCGGCCGTCGAGTGCCAGCAGAGTCTCGCCGTCGCGGGCGCGGCGCACCACGAGATTGCCCTTGACCTTCCTGGCGTCGAACACGTGCAGCGGCCGCGCGCGGTCGTAGGTCATGAAGTTGGTGATGTCGACCAGCGCGTTGATCGGGCGCAGGCCGATCGCGGTCAGCCCCTTCTGCAGCCACTCCGGCGACGGCCCGTTCTTGACGCCGCGCACGAGGCGCAGCGCGAAACCCGGGCACAGCGTCGCGTCCTCGACCGCGACCTTCACGGGACAAGGGAATTCGCCCTTGATCGGCTTGATGGTGGGGTCTTTGAACTTGCCCATGTCGGCGGCGGCCAGATCGCGCGCGATGCCGTGCACGCCGGTGCAGTCCTGCCGGTTCGGCGTGAGGTTGATCTCGATGACGGGATCGCCGAGCGCGGCCCATTCGGCGTAACCCGCACCGATCGGCGCGTCCGCCGGCAATTCCATGATGCCGTCATGGTCGTTGGAGATCTGCAATTCCGCCGCCGAGCACAGCATGCCGCGGCTCTCGACGCCGCGGATGGTGCCGACGCCGAGCGTGATGTCCTTGCCCGGAATATAGGTGCCTGGGGGCGAGAACACGCTGACCAGCCCCGCGCGCGCATTCGGCGCACCGCACACGACCTGCACCGGCGCGCCGCCGTCGCCGGTGTCGACCATGCAGACGCGCAAGCGATCGGCATTCGGATGCTGCTCGGCCGAGATCACCTTGGCGATGGTAAAGGGCTTGAGCGCCTTCGCCTTGTCCTCGATGTTCTCGACCTCGAGCCCGATCATGGTGAGCTTCTCGGCGAGCTTGTCCAAGGGCTCGTCGGTGTCGAGATGATCTTTCAGCCAGGAGAGGGTGAATTTCATGGCTGCTTTTTCTCCAGGGAGGCGGTCTGCTCCCTCTCCCGCTTGCGGGGGAGGGCTGGGGTGGGGGCTCTCTCCGCGATGGCGGTCGCGATTGTTTCGAGAACGCCGCCACGATTGGACATGACATCGAGATTGCTGAAGCGGACCACCTTGAAGCCCTTCGATTCGATCGCGGCCGAGCGACGCGCATCGGCGCGCTCGCCTTCATCCGAGAAATGCTGGCCACCATCGAGTTCGATCACGAGCTTGGCTGCATGGCAGACGAAATCGGCAATGTAGTTTCCGATCGGCACCTGGCGGCGGAAAACCACACCGTTCAATCGACGGGCCCGCAGCTCCGACCAAAGGATTCGCTCTGCGTCGGTCGAATTGCGCTTGAGTGCGCGTGCGTTGGCGCGCAGCTTGGCCGGCACTTTCCAGTCCGGATGCTTGGGATCAACCATTGGCAGCCCCATTGCGGAGAAACCCTCTCCCCAACCCTCCCCCGCAAGCGGGGGAGGGAGTTCGACCTGTCGAGCGGCCAGGGGGTACGTATCCATGCGAACGCCAAGCGCACGCTCTATCCATTCCCTCCCCCGCTTGCGGGGGAGGGTCAGGGAGAGGGTTCTCTCCGCGAAGGGAACGGAGAGGGTCACCGCGTGGCCAATCCCCGCCATCACGCGCTCAGCCCTCCCGCCAGCGTCGGCACCTCGAGTGGCTTGAAGCCGTAATGGGACAGCCAACGGACGTCGCTGTCGAACAGCTGGCGCAAATCGGCGATGCCGTATTTCAGCATGGCGATGCGGTCGATGCCCATGCCCCAGGCAAAGCCCTGGTACTCGTCGGGATCGATGCCGCAGGCGCGCAGCACGTTCGGATGCACCATGCCGCAGCCGAGAATCTCCAGCCAGTCCTCGCCTTCGCCGAAGCGGATCTCGCCCTTGTCGCGGCGGCACTGGATGTCGACTTCGAGCGACGGCTCGGTGAACGGGAAGAACGACGGGCGGAAGCGCATGTTGATGTGGTCGACCTCGAAGAACGCCTTGCAGAACTCGTGCAGGATCCATTTGAGATGGCCGAGATGCGAATGCTTGTCGATGACGAGGCCTTCGACCTGGTGGAATTGCGGCGTGTGGGTCGCGTCCGAATCGATGCGGTAGGTGCGGCCCGGGCAGATCACGCGGATCGGCGGCTTCTGGCTCAGCATGGTGCGCACCTGCACCGGCGAGGTGTGGGTTCGCAGCAGCATGCGCGAGCCGTCCTCCTTCGGATGGAAGAAGAAGGTGTCGTGCATCTCGCGCGCCGGATGGCCTTCCGGAAAATTCAGTTTTGTGAAGTTGTAGTCGTCGGTCTCGATATCAGGGCCTTCGGCGACCGAGAATCCCATGTCGGCGAAGATCGTGGTCAGCTCGTCCCAGACCTGGCTCAGCGGATGGATGCGGCCGGCATCCGTCGGCGCATCGCGCAGCGGCAGGGTGACATCGACGGTCTCCGACGCGAGCCGGGCATCGAGCGCTGCGGACTTCAGCACGTCGCGCCTTGCGGCGAGCGCCTCGGTGACCTTGTCCTTGGCCTGGTTGATCGCGGCGCCCTGCGTCTTGCGCTCATCCGGCGACATCTTGCCGAGCGTGGCAAGCAGCGCGGAGATCGAACCCTTCTTGCCGAGGGCGGCGACGCGCACCGCTTCGAGCGCGGCTTCGTCGCCGGCGGCGGCGATCTGGTCGAGGATGGATGTTTCGAGCGTTGCGAGGTCGGACACGGTCGGATCCTTTCAAAAGGCTGCCGGTTGTGGCCGCAGCCGGGCCGGAACGTCAAGCCGGATAGCTGTCGTAAATGCAGGGCATTTGGCCTCTATAGGCATGGCTGGCACCAACCTGACGAAGGAGTGGGCGATGCGTCTACGATCTTGCCTGGCCGGACTGGCCTTGGCTCTCTGGGGAAGTGCGGCCTACGCTGAGGAATGCCCGGCCAAATCGACGTCGATGGAGGACATCGTCGCCGTCCTCAACGCGGCACCCGGCTGCGACCGTGCCATGAAGCTGTTCGAGGCCTGCGCCTATGGCGCCAGCGGCGACGTGCAATTCGGCGAAGCGGTCGAGAAGAAGTGCGAAGCCGATTTTGCCGGCCAATTGAAGCCGCCGCAAAAGCTCAGCTATCAGCGCGCGTTGGGAGCTTGCGACCGCAAGTACCGGAACAGGTCCGGCACCATGTATATCTCGGCGACAGCCTTCTGCCGGGCGAAGGTCGCCCAGCGCTACTCCCAGCGAGCACTGAAGGCTGCGGGCCCGAAGGCCCGCTAGCACAAGCCTCAGGCGGCGAGCGCAGCCTTTTAGGCAGCCAGAGCGGCCTTGGCCTTCTCGGCGATCGCCTGGAACGACGCGGGCTCGTTGATCGCGAGATCCGACAGCACCTTGCGGTCCACGGTGATTCCGGACTTGGCCATGCCGTCGATAAATCGGCTGTAGGTCAGGCCGAACGGACGGACGGCAGCGTTGATGCGCTGGATCCAGAGCGCGCGGAAGGTCCGCTTCTTGCGCTTGCGATCACGGAAGGCGTATTGCTGGGCCTTCTCCACGGCCGGCTTGGCGGCGCGGATGGTGTTCTTGCGGCGGCCGTAGAAGCCCTTGGCGGCCTTGTAGACTTTCTTGTGCTTGGCGTGGGCGGTCACACCGCGTTTGACGCGAGACATGACAAGATCCTTCAGAGATGACTTTGGTTATCGGATCGCCGCGGGATGCGCGGCACGGTTGGCAATGATCGTGGACGCGATCAGGCGTTCGGCAAGAAGTACTTCTTGACGTTGTCGCCGTCGGTCTTGAACAGCACGCGGGTGCCGCGGAGCTGACGGATCTGCTTCTTCGTCCGCTTGATCATGCCGTGACGCTTGCCGCGCTGGGCGTGCATCACTTTGCCGGTGGCAGTCACCTTGAAGCGCTTTTTGGCGCCCGATTTGGTCTTCAGCTTGGGCATTTGGCTCTCCTCATGGCCACAACAGAAATCCGCCCGTGAAGGCGGCTGGCCGTTCAAAATGCTCGTTAGAGCGTTGATTGTGCTCAGGTTTTTGCGAACGAGCGCAAAACCCGCACGAAACACCGCCACGGCAGCCCTTAATCAGCCGGGCGATGAAGGCTGGGCTTATGACAGAGGACAAGCTAATTGGCAACGATGAACCGGCGGGAACCTGCCCGCCGACAAGCGGCGGACAAGAGCGGAGGAGGTGAAAAACAAGGCGGCCCGCCGGATGTCCGGACGGGCCGTTGATTTCTCAATTCTAAATGTCTCAGCCCTGAATAGCCGGCGTCAGCGCGGCGCCAGCACCATGACAACCTGACGGCCTTCGAACCGCGCGTCCTGCTCGACCTTGGCGAGCTCGGCGACGTCGGTCTTGATCTTGTCCAAAAGCTTGGTGCCGATCTCCTGATGCGCCATTTCGCGGCCGCGATAGCGCAGTGTGATCTTGACCTTGTCGCCCTCTTCGAAGAATCGCTGCATCGCGCGCATCTTCACGTCGTAATCGTGATCGTCGATCATCGGGCGGAGCTTGATCTCCTTGATCTCGACGGTCTTCTGCCGTTTGCGGGCTTCCGCGGCCTTCTTCTGAGCGGAATACTTGTACTTCCCGTAGTCCATGATCTTGCAGACGGGAGGACTGACGTTCGGCGAAATCTCGACCAGATCCATGCCGGCTTCCTGGGCCATCTTGATGGCAAGGACCGTCTCGACCGTGCCCTTGTTGTCACCGGTCTGATCGATCAGCTGGATCTGCGCATTGCGGATATCATCATTGATGCGCGGCCCGTCTTTGCTGGCAGCGGGCGGAGCTTTATTAGGACGGCGAATGGGTGGTTCTCCAAAGTTGTGAAAGAGGCGGCTATCTTGAAGGAAGATGCGTTTGCCGGCAAGCAACTCGCTCGTGCGCGAGGCGAAAAAGCTTCAAATGCGAGGCATTTCGGCCACGCCTGCGGGCACGCTGATCGACATAGACACCTTGCTTCTGTTCCGCAAGCGTCCCAAAGGGACCGGCAACGGTTACGCGATCGTATGCGGGCCGAACCGCTGAAAACCGCACAGCCAGAGTAAACGTTCCATGACCAACGCAATTCCTGATGCCGTGCTCGACTTCATCGATGTGGGCGAGGGCCCGTCCGCGCGCAAAATTGCGGTGCGCAGCCGCCGCGGACAGGGACAAAGTCAGGGGCCTGGACTGGTCTGGCTCGGCGGCTTCAAATCGGACATGCAGGGCGGCAAGGCCCAGGCGCTGGATGCCTGGGCCGGGGAGCACGGCCGCGCCATGGTCCGGTTCGACTATTCCGGCCATGGCGAATCCAGTGGCGATTTCGCCGATGGAACTATCGGACGCTGGCTCGAGGACAGCGTGGCGGTGGTCGAACGGTTCTGCGAGGGACCGCAGGTGCTGATCGGCTCCTCCATGGGCGGCTGGATGGCGCTGCTACTCGCGCGCGAGATCAGGAAGCGGCAAGAACAACAGCAAGAACAACAGCAAGCCAAGGCGTCGCTGGCGGGCCTCGTGCTGATCGCGCCGGCGCCCGATTTCACCGAAGAGCTGATGTGGAAGAATTTTTCGCACGCGGTGAAGAAGGAGATCGAGACTAAAGGCTTCTGGCTGCGACCGTCAGACTATGGCGACGGCTCGCCCTACCCGATCACGCGAAACCTGATCGAGGAGGGGCGCAATCATCTCGTGCTCGGCAGCGCCATCGATCTCGGCTGTCCCGTCCGCATCCTGCAAGGCGCTAGGGATCCCGATGTGCCGTGGCAGCACGCCTTCGCGCTAACCCACCGCCTGCCGGCCGACGACGTCGTGCTGACTCTGATCCAGGACGGCGATCATCGCCTGTCGCGCCCGCAGGACATCGCGCGCATTCTTGCCGCGGTCGCGGAGATCGGGTGATTGTGTCTCTCAGCATCCGGTGTCGTCGCCCGACCTTGATTGGGCGACCCAGTCTTCCGGAGGCCCTCGTGCTTAGCTGAGAAGCCGCGGCGTACTGGATGCCCGTCAAGCCGGGGCATGACAGAAACGGGGAAGGAGAAATGCAGATGACCACAACTGCGATGCTGCGCGCCTTTTGCGATGCCGTCGAGCAGCGCAACGGCCGCGCCTTTGCTGAGCTCTTCACCGAGGACGGCATCTATCACGATGTCTTCTACGGCGCCTTCGAAGGCCGCGCGAAGATCGCCGTGATGATCGACGACTGGTTCTATCGCACGGCGACCGATTTCCGCTGGGACATGCACGATCCCGTCACGGACGGCAGCACGCTCTATGCGCGCTACACGTTCAGCTATCGCTCGACCTTGCCGGAAGCGAACGGCGCGCGGGCGATGTTCGAGGGCGTCGCGATCATGACGCTGCGCGACGGCAAGATCGCCCGTTATCACGAGGTCGCCAACACCGCGCCGGCGTTTGTCGATTTGAAATTTGCGCCTGAGCGCATTGTCAAGATCGTCGCCAAGCAGGGCGCGGAGCTGAAGGCCCGGCCGGAGATGAAGCGGCATTTGGCGTAGGTTCCTCCTCTTGTCATTCCGGGGCGCGCACAGCGCGAACCCGGAATCCATCGGGCCGCAACGACGGTGGAGAAATGGATTCCGGGCTCGCGCCAAGTGGCGCGCCCCGGAATGACGGGGAGAGTTAAACCTTACGGCGCCGCCGGCTTCGCCATCGGCTTGCGCTGCGCCAGCGCGGCCACTGTCGCGGTGCCGATCGCGCCCTTTTCGTCATAGAGCCAGCATTCGCCAATCGCGATGCCGTCCGTGGCCTGGTGGTTCACCACCTCGAAACCGATCCAGTTCGTCACCGGCAGCCGGTGCAGGTAGATCGTCACGTCGCTGTTGATGTAGCCGAGCCCCTTGTCGCCGGCATTGGCGAACGGGCTGGCGAAATCAGCGCCGGTGGCGACATGCACGAATGGCGTCATCGGCACGCCGGCGACGAGCTCGCGCACCTCGCTCATCCAGAGCCGGCGCGGACCGAGCGAGCCCATGTGGCCGACGATGGGCCGCGTCGCCCATTTGCCGTTCATGCCGAGCCGGGGATCGGTCGGTTTTGGAATGTCGGCTGGCTTCGGCACGTCCCAGTTCGGCGGCGACCACACGTTGCCTTCAGGATTCTGCGTCCGCCGCAGCAACTGGCACGAGGCGCGCGCCATGCTGACGCCGCCGGAGACAAACTCCGCCTCCACGACCCGAATGCGCAGACCGTCGCGCACAAGCCGCGTCGTCACCTCAATCGGCTTGTCGATGGTCGGCAGCCGGAACATGTCGACGGTGAGCCGCGCCGGCACGAATTCAGGCCCCGAATGGCGCTCCTCGATGGCGAAGCCGAGCAGGCCGACGATGACGCGACCGTGCAGCGATTTCGGATCCCACGGACCGTTGGCCACTTCCGTCGGATGGAATGTATCGCCCTCGCGGGTGAAGAAAGGCATGTTTGTCATGGCGCGCGAGATTGCGGGAATGCGCGAGGAAATCAAGTGTGGTGAGGCGCGCGCACCGTCGCCACAACAATGGTGTCATCGCCCGGCTTGCCGTCTTCGCTAAAGCTTCGCCGGCCGAGCACCCTTGTGGTCCGGCGTAGCCTTGGCGGAGCCGGGACCGGGCGATCCAGTACTCCGAGGCGGCGGTGATGGAGCCGAGAAGCCGCGGCGTACCGGATGCCCCGGTCAAGCCGGGGCATGACAGCGAGGATCAGGAAGCGGCTCGCCACTCCTCGCGTACGCCCTCGTCTTGCTCGGTGGCAATTGCGTTGGCCTTGAGCGCTTCAAACTCATCTGGCGACGCCAACTGGCTCAGCGCCCACACCGCAGCCCCACGGACCAGCGGACTCGCATCCTCCAGCAAGCGCCGAGCCTCTCCGGCCAGCGCCACCTCACCAGAGTTGCCGATTGCGATCAGGACGTTGCGCAAAAATCGATCGCGTCCGATGCGCTTCACCGGGGACTTCGTGAACAGCGTGCGGAACGCGGCGTCGTCCAGTCGTGACAGCTCGGCCAGGCCGGGCGCACGCAATTCGTCACGCGCGGCGAGCTTGGCTTCCCGTCCCTCCTGCGCAAATTTGTTCCAGGGGCACGCCGCGAGGCAATCGTCGCAGCCATAGATGCGATTGCCGAGGCTCCTGCGAAATTCGCGCGGGATCGGTCCCTTGTTCTCGATGGTCAGATACGAGATGCAGCGCCGCGCATCGAGCTTGTAGGGCGCGGGGAAGGCCGCGGTCGGGCAGATGTCGAGACACGCCCGGCACGAGCCGCAATGATCGATCTCGGCATCGTCGCGCGGCAGCTCCAGCGTGGTGTAGATCGCGCCGAGAAACAGCCAGGAGCCGAACTCGCGCGAGACCAGGTTGGTGTGCTTGCCCTGCCAGCCCAGATGCGCGGCCTGCGCCAGCGGCTTCTCCATCACAGCGGCGGTGTCGACGAACACCTTCACCTCCGACGGCACGGCGGCGACCAGCCAGCGCGCCAGCGCCTTCAGGCGCTTCTTAACGAGGTCGTGATAATCGTCGCCCTGCGCATAGACCGAGATCGCCGCGCGCGTGCGCTGCTTCAGGATCGCGAGCGGATCCTGGTCGGGCCCGTAATTGACGCCGAGCATGATCACGCTGCGCACGTCGGCCCACAGCCCGCGCGGATCGACCCGGCGCTCGGGGCTTGCGGCCAGCCAGTCCATGTCGCCATGGCCGCCTGATGCGATGAATTCGAGGAAGTATTTGCCGGCAGTTTCGATCGTGCCGGGCTCGGTCACGCCGATGCAGTCGAAGCCGAGCGCCTTTGCCTCAGCCGTCAACTTCGCCTTCAATTCAGACAGATCGGTAGCGCTCAGAAATCCAGGTCCACATAGGTCCGCGACGCCGGCACGCCTGCCAGCCATTCGCTCAGCAGCGGACGGAACGACGGGCGGGATTTCACCCGCGCGTACCACGCCTTTGCTGCGTCGTCCTCGCTCCATGGCACGTCGCCCAGATAGTCGATCGCCGAGAGATGCGCCGCGGCGGCGAGATCCGCGTAAGTGAGCCGGTCGCCGGCGAGGAAATTGCGCGTCTGCGCCAGCCAGCCGATATAGGCCAGATGATAGCGTACATTGGCCTTCGCCGCGCGCATCACGTCGGCCGAGGGTGCGCCGCCGCCATTGTCCTCGCTCATGAAGCGCTTGTAGATGCGCTCGGTGACGAGCGGATGCGAGACCTCCTCGAAGAACTTTTCGTTGAACCAGGCCATCAGCCGGCGCACCTCGACGCGCTCGGCAATCGTCTCCGGCATCAGGCGCTTGGGTCCCATCTCGGCGCCATAGGCCTCATCGACATATTCGGCGATGATGGCCGCGCCCGGGATCGGCGGCTGCTCGTCGTCCACCAGCACGGGCGTCGTGCCGGCGGCATTGAGCAGCAGAAATGCCTCGCGCCGTTCCCAGCTGCGCTCCTCGACCAGCTTCAGATCGAGCCCGTATTCGCCCGCGATCAGGCGGATGAAGCGCGAATGCGGACAGAACGGATGATGAAACAGCGTAAACATGAAGCCTTTGACTATGTGATGGTGCTTAAGAATCCATCAATGTTTGTGCGGCGCCACACTAGTCCGTCAAAACCGCGAGGCAAGGGTGTGGCGGCGCATTTTGCGATTGCAGCATTGTGGGGAATAGGCCAGAAGAGCCCCGCTTTTCCAGCGGAAATGGACCGTAAATATGTCAGACACAATACGGGCAGTGATCCTCGGCATCATCGAGGGTGTGACCGAGTTCCTTCCCGTGTCCTCGACCGGCCATTTGCTGCTTGCGGAGCGCTTCTTCGGCCTCGGCGAAGGCGCGTTCTGGGATTCGTTTACGGTTCTGATCCAGCTCGGCGCAATCCTCGCGATCGTCGGGCTGTACTTCAAAAAGCTCTGGGACGTTGCGATCGGCACGTTCACCGGCGATGTCTATGCGCGCCGCTTCGTGATCGGCGTGCTGGTGGCGTTCCTGCCGGCGGTGGTCGTCGGCCTCGTCGCCGGCAAATACATCAAGAGCGTGCTGTTCAATCCGTGGGTCGTGTGCTTCACGCTGATCGTTGGCGGCGCCATCCTGCTCTGGGTCGACAAGCTCGACCTCAAGCCGCGCGAGCATGACGCCACCAAGTTTCCGCTGCTGACGTATCTCTATATCGGCATTGCGCAGTGCGTCGCCATGATCCCGGGCGTGTCGCGCTCCGGCGCCAGCATCGTCGCCGCGATGTTCCTCGGCGCCGACAAGCGCGCGGCGGCGGAATTCTCGTTCTTCCTCGCCATCCCCACCATGATCGGCGCGTTCGCCTACGATTTTTACAAGAACCGTTCCGAGATGACGATGGACCATATGGGCATCGTCGCGATCGGCTTCGTGGTGTCGTTCGTCACCGCGATCATCGTGGTGAAGACGTTCCTGGAATACGTCACCCGCCACGGCTTCGTGGTGTTCGCCTGGTGGCGCGTTATCATCGGCACGCTCGGCCTGATCGCGCTGGCGCTGGGACATTAACCTTTAGAAGCGCGTTGAGCCCCGTAGCCCGGATTGCGCTGCGCTCCATCCAGGCTACGCTGCTACCGCGCCTTCAACGCAAAATAAGCTTTTGATCGGTAGGCAGTTTCCGGAGCGGGGCCGTGCGCACCCGGCACAGGAGCTGAACCATGACTCTCGTCAGCGGCTGGGGGCGTTTTCCGGTCGTCGATAGCGACGTGCTGCGCCCGCGCTCGTTCGCGGCAGTGGACGAAGCTGTGATGGCCGGCTCGGTGGCGCGGGGCAACGGCCGCGCCTATGGCGATGCCGCGATCGGTGCTGTCAGGACGATCGGGATGACCGGGTTCGACCGGGTCAGGTCGTTCGATGCCGCGACCGCGCGCGTCCGTCTCGAAGCCGGCGTGCTGCTGTCGGACCTGATCGACACTTTTGGCCCGCGCGGTTTCCTGCCCTTCGTCGTGCCCGGCACGCGTTTCGTCTCGGTCGGCGGCGCGATTGCCGCCGACGTGCACGGCAAGAACCATCATTGCGAGGGCGGTTTTGGCCGCTATGTCGACAGCATCCTGCTGCGCACCGGACAGGGCGAGGTCATCGAGGCCTCGCGCGAGCAGAACTCCGATGCCTTCTTCGCGACCATCGGCGGCATGGGCCTCACCGGTATCATTCTCGAAGCGACATTGCGGCTGCGCCGGGCCGAAACGGGGTGGATCCGCGAACGCGTGATCTGCGCATCCGATCTCGACGCCGCGATGCGCGCGCTTGATGCTGGCGACTCTGCGACTTATTCGGTGGCGTGGATCGATTGCGCCGCGCGCGGGCGCGATCTCGGCCGCTCGCTGATCTATCTCGGCGAGCACGCGCGCCGCGACGAGCTGGCGGACGGCGCCGCTGCATTTCCGGTCGGCAAGAATCCCGGGCTCGGCGTGCCCTTCGACTTTCCGTCAATGACACTGAACCGTTATAGCATCCGCGCTTTCAACGAGCTCTACTACCGCATGGGCGCGCGGCGCGCCGGCGGCAGCCATGTGGTCTCGCTCTATCCCTACTTCTTTCCGCTCGACGCGATCGCCGAGTGGAATCGCATCTATGGCAGGCGCGGCTTCCTCCAGCATCAATGCGTGATCCCGGAAGCCAGCGCGCGCGCCGTGCTCGCTGACATCCTCGACCGCGTTGCGCGTCGCGGCGATGCCTCCTTCCTCGCGGTGCTCAAAAAACTCGGCCAGGGCGACGGTATCCTGTCGTTCCCGCTGCCCGGCTACACGCTGGCGCTGGATTTCCCGGTGAAGGGCGACATCTTGAATTTTCTCGACGAGATCGACCGCCTCGTCGTGGGGGCCGGCGGCCGGCTCTACCTGGCGAAAGACGCGCGCCAGGCGCGCGCGACGTTCGAGGCCGGCTATCCCGCCCTGTCGCGCTTCAACGCGATCCGCAAATCGCTCGATCCCGCCTGCAACATCCGCTCCAAACTTTCACAACGCCTGTTCGATGAGGTGTAAGCCGTGACGTCACGCAAGATCGCACTTGTGCTCGGTGGCTCCTCCGATATCGGCCGCGCCGCGGCGCGCGCCTTTGCCAGGGCTGGATACGATGTCGGCCTTGCAGGCCGCGACGTCACTGCGCTGGAGCCCGACGCCGCTGATCTGCGCGCGCGCTACAATGTCGAGGTCGGCCTCTATAAGTTCGACGTGCTCGACACCGCTTCGTTCGATGGTTTTGTGAGTGGCCTTCCCGTCTTGCCCGATGTCATCATCTCGATCGTCGGCCTGCTCGGCGTGCAGCAGAATGCCGAGAGCGATCTCGCGCACGCGACCACGATCATGCGCTCGAACTACGAGGGGCCGTCGCTGATCCTCGGCCTGTTCGCCGAAAAGTTTCTGGCGCGCGGCACCGGCACCATCGTCGGCGTGTCCTCCGTCGCCGGCGATCGCGGCCGCGCCTCGAACTATGTCTACGGCTCGGCGAAAGCCGGCTTCTCCGCCTTCCTCTCGGGCCTGCGCGCCCGCGCCAGCCGCGGCGGCGTGCACGTCGTCACAGTGAAGCCTGGGTTCGTTCGCACCAAAATGACGGAAGGCATGAAGCTGATCGGCCCGCTCACGGTGGAAGCGCCTGTCGTCGGCGATGCCATCCTCAACGCCGTCGAGAACAAGACCGACGTCGTCTACGTCAGCGGCAAATGGCGCCTCGTGATGCTGATCATGAAGGCGCTGCCCGAGGCGGTGTTCAAGAAATTGAAGTTTTGATGTTTGAAGAATGGCGCTGTCGCCCCGCCCTTGGTGCGCCCCCTCGCCCCATTCTTACGGGGAGAGGGTTGGGGTCATGGGCGCTAGGTTATGCGTTTGTGTAGATAGTCGCATTGTTTTCTGCGCCGGCGTGGCGGTTCGCAGAAGTGCCGGCGGGCTCGGGTGAAGAGATTACAGAAAGCCTGCCAGAGAAGTGGTCCACGAATGGCGGCACGAACGGTCGCCAGGGCGATCTTCATGAGGCGCCAACGCGATGGGCTTGCTTGTGGTGGTTCCGAACTCAGAGGGGAAAGAGTCCGGGACTTGCCCGGCGATCTGTTCAGCGATGATGGCGACGATCAGTCTGGCGTAGATCCACGCCCGCGCAAGTTCAGGCTTCTTGGCTGGCAGCATGTCGAGCCCGGCTAAGCTCTTGAACCGCTTGAATGCCAGCTCGATCTGCCAGCGGAAGCGATAGAGGGCGAGGACATCGGCCGGTGGGAAGGTGGCGACTGGCAGCGAGGTAAGGAGAAGAATGTACTTCGCCGCCTCGAGACTGCGTGGATCGGGTTGCTTGCCGCGCTTCTTGGCATCCTTGAGCAGGCGCTTTCGCTCGGTTTCGGCCTGCTCCGGCGGCTTGCGTCGCACGACGAGGCGCAGGATCAGCGGCTCCGGCGGTGGAGTCTTTGTCTGGCCCTCGTGGACGCGAACTTGCAGCTCGCTTTCCTGTTCCGACTGAGCCGCGAGAGCGGCAAACAGATCAAAGGGCTCGCCATTGGCCTGCAACAGGCGCAACGAGTTCCAGCCAGTCCGCACGATGAAGTCTGCACCGGCTTCGATCACCGGCCGCAGATCGCGCGGCCTCGCATAATAGCGGTCGCCCAGCACGATATCGCCGTGTGCGTAGGTGAGGCGCTGAAGATTCTCCGCGCCATGCACGTCGGTTAGCTCAAGCTGATCAACCTGACCCGTTGCCAGATCGTAGCCGACGTGCAGCCGCCACGTCGTACGGTCAGCTCCCGGTTCGCAGATCGAGGTTCCGTCGAGTGCACGCAGGCGATACCCAACCCAGCTCCCCGCCGTCATTTTGGCCTGTTCGGCGATCAGCGCAGCCACAATGTCACCAAGCCAGGGCGCGGCTTTACACAGCCGATCGAGCAGTGATGGATCGGACAAACGGACGATGCCGCCGGCTTCCGCCCACACACACGTCTCACGCAGCGACATGCCCAAGCCGCCATAGGCAAGCGCCAACCGCAACAGCGTCTCGGCGTTCTTAATCTCCCGCGCCCGGGTAAAGGCTCCGCGTAACCGCGCCGTGGCTTCCAGGTCGAAGCCTCCCGGAAGTCGCGCACTCACCTCCGGCCAATGATCCAGAATCTCAGGACGAATCTTCATCCCAAGTTTGAATCATATCGAGATTCTTCGTGTCCAGAGCTAAACCTAGCGCCTATGAGGGTTGGGGTGAGGGGCCTCTCTCCACACGAGAGGTCGCCGAGAGACTTGTGCCCCCTCACCCGGATCGCAAGGGCGATCCGACCTCTCCCCGCAGGCGGGGAGAGGTTAAAAAGAAAACTCACACGCCCATGCGCTGGAACTGGCCCTGCGGGCGAAAGCGCCAGAGATATTGCGGGGCAATCGCTTCCAGCGAATCGGCCGTGATGCCGAGGCCTTCCAGCGTCAGCCCGGCGGCCTTGGCCGCATCCGACACGACGTTGTCGCGCTCGAGCAGCGTGACCTGGTCCGGCGTCAGCTTGAACGCGCCCGGCGCGAATTGCAGGAAGTTGGCCTGGAAACGGGCAAGGCCGAACGGCAGCGGCACGAGCATGCGCTCGCGGTCGGTGATCTCAAGGATGGCCTCGATGATCTCGCGCATCGTCAGCACTTCCGGACCGCCGAGCTCGTAGGTCGCCCCCGCCTTGGCCTTGCCGTCGACCGCATCGGCGATCGCGGTGGCGACGTCGCCGACATAGACCGGCTGCATCCGCGTGCTCCCGCCGATCAGCGGCAGCACCGGCGAGATCCGGGCCAGCGCCGCAAAGCGGTTGGTGAACTGGTCCTCGGGGCCGAACATCACGGACGGGCGGAAGATCGTCGCCGACGGCACCGCCGCCAAGACGGCGGCTTCGCCGGCCGCCTTGGCTCTGGCATAGCGCGAGGGCGATTGCGCGTCGGCGCCGATCGCCGAGACATGGATCAGGCTCGCACCCACCGCTGCGGCCGCCTTGGCGACGGTCTCGGCGCCCTTGGCCTGGACCGCGTCGAAGGTCTGGGCGCCACTCTCAGCCAGCACCCCCACGAGATTGATCGCGACATGCGAATCGCGCAGCGCCGCCTCGACCGAGGCCGGATAGCGCAGATTGGCCTGGACGGCGTGGACCTGCCCGAGCTTGCCGGAGGGCTGGAGGTATCCGGCCAGTTCCGGCCGCCGTACCGCAACACGGACCCGGTAATCCCGCTTGCACAGGGCGCGGACGACATTCCGGCCCAAAAACCCCGATCCGCCGAAAACCGTGACCAGCGTGTCCAGATTCGATGCCATGGGAGCCATTCCTGCAGGAAGAGTGCGTGTTATCAGGCTTGTATCGGGCCGGTTTGCGATGCGCAATCGGCAAGCCGAACCACGGCTCAAGCATGAATTGACAACCGCGTCACTGAACCGTAGTAACCGCCCCCGTGCCCCAAACGGCATGCCCAGGTGGTGGAATTGGTAGACGCGCTGGCTTCAGGTGCCAGTGGCTTAACGGCCGTGAAGGTTCGAGTCCTTTCCTGGGCACCATCGCTCTTCTAAGAGCGTGAAATCCAAAGCAAATTAGCAGATTCAACGGCTTACCCGCTCCTCAATGGTACAGAAGGGTGGTACAATTGCCGTTAGCTATGTCGCGTCCGTGGAAGCATCCCAAAACTGGAATCTATCAGCTCCGAAAGGCTGTTCCTGACGATTTGCGTAAGATCGTCGGCAAGCGCGAGGAGAAAGTAAGCCTTCAAACCCGCGATCCAGGCGAGGCGAAACAGCGCTTCGCGAAGGCGCTTGCCGAGCTCGAGGCTCGGTGGGCCAACCTACGCGCAGGGCCAAAACTGCTGACTGAACGTGAGGCGCATCAACTTGCCCTCGTCGCCTACGATCAGTGGCTGCAGATGTACAGGGATAACCCAAGCCAACAGACCGGTTGGGATGTCGTGGCCGGAGATCGGCTGTTTGGCCCCCCACAGACAAGGGAGCTGAGACTTGCTGCGTCTCAACGGGTGTTGGATGGCGCCCCGGAATTGCCGGAGGACAAGATTTTCCGGATGGAACAGACGTGTTTGGATGCTGCTGACGGCTATCTGACGGCCAACGGGATCTTTATCAATTTTGAGAACCGCCGAACCATGGCCCGCGCACTCGGCGCCGCCATGCAGCGTGCCAGCGTACTTTTGGCAAAACTGGCAAGAGGCGAAGGCGAATTCTCGTCCGTTTCTCGACAGATCCAACTCCCGCGAGGAGACGCTATGGCAGAACGAGGAAAGGTCGCCTTGGAGTCTGGCGCCTCTAACGGGTCGCTGTCGGCATTGGTCGAGGATTGGTGGAAGGAGGCGAAGGCCGCCGGTCGCAAACAGAGTACCTATGAGAGCTATCAGAAGACGACGATGAAGCTCGTGGCCTTCCTGAAGCATGACGAGGCGGGCCGCGTAACGCCGGAGGACATAGTCCGCTTCAAGGATCACCGGCTGCGGGGCGGCGCGAGTGCGAAGACCGTGAAGGACAGTGACCTAGCCGGCCTAAAGACGGTGTTTGGCTGGGCAGTCATGAACCGCCGCATGCACTCCAACCCTGCCGAAGGACTTACCATCAAGGTCGGCAAATCGCGCAAACTTAGGTCAAAGGGATTTTACGACCGAGAAGCAACCGCCATTCTCAAGCACGCCCGGAATTCTGCTGCTGGGAGGGCTGCTCCGAAGCTGGCGTTGGCCAAGCGGTGGGTGCCGTGGTTGTGTGCGTTCACGGGAGCGCGGGTAGGCGAGATGCTTCAGCTTCGCAAAGAGGACGTTCGCCGTGAAGGCAAAGATTGGGTCGTGCACGTGACGCCCGAGGCGGGCCCCGTGAAGACTGACGAAGCCAGAGATGTGGTGCTGCATCGGCAAATCATCGAAGAAGGTTTTCCAGAGTTTTATGAGAGGTCCTCAAGAGGCTATCTATTCATTGACCCCAAAGCTGGAGATCTTGGCGTTCGCAAGGCGGTGAAGACAGCGCGGAATAAGGTCAACGCCTTCGTGCGCGAGGTTCTGAAGGACCCGAACGTTGATCCGAGCCATGGCTGGCGCCATCGTTTTAAGACTATCGGCATTGAGCAAGAGGTGGCCATGCGGGTGCTCGATGCCATACAGGGGCACGCACCGCGCAATGCTTCTGAGGATTACGGGGACGTAACCATTGCTGCGAAGGCGAAGGCCGTCGACCGGTTCCCAAACATTGACGTTTGTTGAAGGCTACGGCATTCCTCCGACGGCGTGAGCACGGTCCGTCGGCGTTGTGGACCGTCGCACGCCTTGTGGGCGGCGATGTACGTCTCGGCACACTTCGGAAAGGTGGTGGCCTCAGCCGTTTCGATTGTTTTGGCCTGTTGCTCTTGTGGCGCTCCTCCAGCGGATCGAGACCTTTGAGCCGCATGACACGGCAGACCTCCGCCTTCTCGCGTGCTTCCGCAAGCGAGAAGGTATGAAACGAGCCAAGCCCCATATCCCGCAGCCTGCCGCCGGTGCGATACCGGAAGATCCAGCTCTTGGAGTTGCTGACGCGGCCTTTCAGGTAGAGCCCAAGCCCGTCGGCATACATCCCCGGCTTGAGATTCTGTTTGATCTTGACGGCGGTGAGCACCTGTATGCGCGCGCCATTCCGAATCTTCGGCGTCGTGTCCAAGCCCATATGGAGGGCTTTGGTTCAGTCGACGGGCGGCCATGTTTCGGGGCGAGGGTTGGAGATAATGCGCAACCTCACGGTGATGATCGAAATTCACAATCAATGTGGTGGTGTACTCTGGCGTCGATAGCGCTATCGCGATAGCTAGGTGTGGGGGAATTGACGATGCATACTTGCGCGCCGCCTAGTTCTGCGATGGATGCGTGGTTAACGGTCTATCCGGGAACCAACGGTAGTTATGGCCACCTTCTTCTTGAGGAGAGCGGGAGCCGTGATGACTCGCTCGTGGGAGCGCTCCGTCCATATTTCGAGTCCGCGCATCTGGACGCACGGGAGTATTTTCACGAGCAAATGGGCATCGAGTTGCATCCTGATGCGGATGCTTCTGTAGCTCACGCGACCTATCCAGGATGTCTCGATAGCACGACGCGTCGTGGATTGTTCGGTGAAGTAATGGCTGGGCTTGTCACCGAGCATTATCAATCGAAGTACGTCGGAGAACATCCCTGGTACATCCCAGTCTACTTGTTTCGTTTCCACGAGGACGTCGAACAGTATCTTTTTGCCTTCGCCAGAGATGCTAGGCGCCTGCGCGCCACCTACGGCCGGCGGGGTTCTGACTTCCTGGCGTTGGTGTTGGACTCAGATGGTGCGGTGACCAGATTCATCGCGGGCGAGGCAAAGTGGCGTGCTGCGCTGCGGAAATCGGCCGTCGACAAGTTGATGCTCGATCTAATCGACTGCCCGGATACCGGCGATAAAATACCGAGTGGCAAAGGCATATGGGCTCAGCTCAACACCGATATGGGCGTGCCGCACGGACTGCGTCAGCTCCAGCGAATCCTGCGCGATCGCGAGCCCGACGCCTTCTCGGCGACGATCCTGTCGCTTGACAAGATTCTCACCGCTCAGAATCCGGTGGTGGTGCCGCGTACCAATCTTGTCGTGATAGTTGGCAATGACGTTCCGTCGCGTGGCGGCGAGGGACATAGCCTGATACCATGGAAAAAGTGTCCTGAAGATTATAAGGCGCCGCACGATCTGCAGATCGTCGAGGTCATCCTCAATGATGGCGAACATCTCATCGATGCTGTCTACGACAGCCTCTGGGCGCGATAATGCCAGAGTTCGATCTCGAACGGCTAGAGGTCGCCAATAATCTGCGCATCGGTCTCGCGCTTGAGAATGAGCTAACCGTCCCGCAAGCGCGTGCCTTGGTCCGCTGTCTCCAGACCAGCTGGGACCTGCCAGCTCTCGGGTGGCGTGACCGGGAATCATCGACGCTGATCTCGGACGCTCGGCGGCTGCTCCATGCCGCAGAGATATTCTATGACATCGAGGGCGCGACCTCGGCTGGGGCGATCGATTGCTATCGGCGCGCGGGCGAAATTTTCGAATGGCTGACGCGGGCCTCAGACGATATCCGGCGGAGCACCCCAGTGGAGTTGCTCGCAGCTGCGGCCTTCCAGCTCGGCGGGTTACCTGCGATGGCGGATGCTCTCGTATCCCTCGCCGATCTGGACGACCCGGGAAGCGCCCTCTACGGAAGCTTCCTGCGTGCCAACTTCGATGCCGTCCTGGCGCATTGTGTCGTGTTCTGGCGCGATCACCCAGAATATCTGCAGCGCGAGGGGTCGGCCAGCATCCTCCGGGAGGAAGGTTCTGGCCGCATCGGCTGGTACTTTACAGTTGAACTTGTTCGAACGCTCGGCCTGTGCGCCGACTGTCTGCGGCGGGGCGACGATGCCAGGCTAACCCAAGCATTGCTGAAGATGAAGGCGCTGGATGGCATGGCGGCGCGAACCTTCAGCGATGATATCTCTTTGCTTATTAGCCTGCTCTATGCGGTTGCGCGATCCTATGCTGCTGCCAGTATCTATGGGCCGGTCAGGCGACTGGCTCCCGCAGGGCATGTACGAAGTCGTGAGCTCGCAGCTTATTGCCGGCGTCAATACAGTCGGGGACGCGGCATTCTTTGGGTATCCCAGCAGGCTGGACTTCAGCGGCTAATTGCAGAGGACTCTTTCGCACTCTGCACTCCGACCGGTTCGGGCAAGACGTTGATTGCTAATCTTGGGATCGTCAAAGAACTGCTACTGCGGGACCATGATGGCATCGTTCCACTGGCAATCTACTTGGTGCCGTCGCGCGCCCTCGCGGGCGAAGTCGAACACAAGCTGCGCGGCGAACTAGGCGCTGAATTCATCGTAACCGGCCTATATGGCGGCACCGACTGGGGGATCACCGATTATTGGTTGGCCGCTGATCAGCCAACCGTGCTCGTTGCTACAGTCGAAAAGGCTGAGGCGCTGATGCGGTATCTCGCGCCCCATCTCATTACCCGGCTCAAACTGCTGATAATCGACGAAGCCCATCAGGTCGTACCTGACGATGTTGACAGTGCGCGCAAGGATTTTGCGAACCATAGCAGCCGCGCCTTACGCCTTGAGTCCTTCGTTTCGCGGTTGTTGGCACAGGTGCCCGGGTTGGTACGGATCGCCTTGACCGCAGTCGCTGGCGGTGCTGCCGGTCCCGTCGCCCGTTGGGTGGAAGGACGCGAAAATGCGCAAGCCGTTGGTATCCGCTACCGCAGTACGCGGCAGATCATCGGCGTGCTCGAGAACGCGCGAGGGCGTTCGTCTCGATTGTTGCTTGAGCTATTGAACGACAAGCGACTGCGCCTGCAGGATCGCGGGGATGCCGTTTACATGAACCTTCGCATTGGGCCGATGCCAAAGTTGCCGGCCCGCATGTATTCCAGCCTCTATCGCTTCAACGAACTCAGTGTCCTTTGGACCGCGCTTCATCTGGTAGACGGCGAGCGGCGTATCTTAATTTCCATTGCGCAAGAACCAGAACAGACCATGGGTTGGTATGTTGAGGCATTTGCTCTCCCGACCTGGACCGGATTTACACAATTCGAACCACCTGAAGGCGTTCTCGGCGGGCTCTATCGCGAAGCGTTTGACAGTTGCGTGGATTACTGCGGTGCGAATTCCTACGAAGCCGCGCTTCTCGCGCGTGGCATTGCTACTAGCCACGGGCAGATGCCGCAGCGTCTGCGGCGGTTGATGACTGAGCTTATCGATCGCAAGATCTGTCCGATCACGCTGGCTACGGCGACCCTAAGCGAAGGCGTCAATCTACCGTTTGACATCATCTTTGTTACGTCGCTCCAGCGCGCAAGCTTCGATGCCGATGAGGAAGAGCGAATTGTTCGACCACTGTCGACGGCTGAGTTCCGGAATCTAGCAGGCCGCGCCGGCCGTCCCGGAGCAGCAAAGGGCATGGAAGGCATGACTTTCGTTGCCCTGCCGACGACGATTGGAGCAACTGCGCCTCGGTTGCGGGGGCTGCAAACGCGACAGATGGCCGGACTGCGCGCGAACTACGTCAAGATGCGCAGGAATTTGCGCGCTGAGGAGCTTGGCGGAGAGACAATCGACAGCCCGCTCGGTGTTCTGCTCGAAGCTATTCGAGAGAAGTTCGAAGAAATCTTTGGCGATGATGATAACGAAGCTTTCTTGGATTGGCTCGAAGTGACTGCTCCGAGCGACATCACTGAACATGCGGGAAGGGGCGTAGCCGGCGAGAGGCCTAGGTTGGCGGACAGCTTGGACGAACTCGATGCCGTCCTTCTGTCTGCAATCGAGGAAGTTTCACGACTCGACGGCGCTGCGCTAGAACCTACGACCCTTGAGCAAAGGCTGGCAGAGGTGTGGCGCAGCAGCTTTACAGCTGCGGCCGCTGCTCGCGAGGAATGGTTAAAATCGGCATTCATTCAACGCGGTCGCGGGCTGGTCGATAAGGTCTACACAGACCCTGCTGAACGGTCTCGGCTCTATCAATATGGATTTTCGCCACACGTCGGACGACGCTTCGAAGCGACCGCGGCCGCCATTCGTGTTCAACTTTTGGCTGCCAGTAATTATGGCAGCGACGATGAAGCTGATCGGCTAGCAAGATTCGAAGCCATTGGTGAGCTTCTCACCGATGATCGCGGCTTTGGTTTCCGAATCCGCAATACTCAAACTGACCGGGACTTGCTGGCCAACTGGGAAGAAGTGTTGGGGTGGTGGATGGGAGCCGCGGAAGCCGCTGCGCCCGAGCCCGCGGCGCTGAGATCCTGGCAGAGGTTCGTTTCCGAAAATCTGGAATTTCGACTTGGCGTCGCGATCGGAGCGGTAGTCGCGCAGGCATGGACGCAGGGCGCAGACAGCCCGCTTGCGGTGCCGTCCCTTGCTGAATGGCAGGGGACAACAGAACTGCCCTGGTTTGGATTTTGGGCTCGCGAGCTTCTTCGCTGGGGTACCCTCGATCCCTTCGTGGCCTTTGCGCTGGCACAGGGGCGCGCCAAAACGCGGCAGGAAGCTGCGGCACTTCGTACGGATTTCAATGCCTGGCTCGAACGGGAGGTCGACGAGATTGTCTCGGAAGACCGGATCGATCCTCGGCATTTTTTGGAGTGGGAGAGAAGCCTTCCTCGCAGAGCGGTCGACCACCCTGCAGAGGCACCCGAACCTGCCCGTTTGACCGGAACGGACGGTCGCAACGAACAGTATGCGGTGCTCCCTGTGTGTATCGCCGGGACCGTCTATTGGCTCGACGCGGCGGGCTATGAACTCGCGCGCTCCAACGGTGAGCTGGAGTCTTTCGACGAAAGCGCTCTTTCAGACGACTTCATTCTCGATGCGATTAGAGGGGAGCCCGTGGTTCTACGAGCCTATCGAGCAGCGCGCTGAGGGAGTTGCTGGGAACGGAATGCAGAAAGCGGGCCATCTGCGATCGAATGAAGCCAGATGCCGGGCTTTGACTTGATCAAGGTCCGGGGATGGCGCGAGGTGAGGGCGACCGATATGCGCGCCATTCTAAAACTACTGCGTGTGACCGAGACCATTGACGTTGGGGCATCAGGGGGCGGAGATGTTTCGAGATGGTTGATTCGAGGATAACTCGTGGACAGAATAGCCTCTCTACCAATAGGCGGTTCGTCTCTTGTCGGATACCTATGATTGTCTAGCCACGGCTGCCTTGCCTGACCGCTAGGCGGAATAGCGCCATTGCCCCTTAAGGGTTCCTGCCGGCCAAGATCAATTTGTCCACGGAACGCATTCGGGCGAACGACCAGTATTAGCGAGACAAGTAATGAAGGCATTTGAGTTCGAACATCGACTTATCGATTCTTACGCTCGCTTCTCACGCTCCTTCAGCATCATTCGATCTGATGATCTGAAATCGGAGATCGACCGCCAATACGATGCTGGTCGCTTCTGGCCGGATGCTCTGCTGTCTCTCAACCCTCGATATCTTCAGGGGTCGACGGTCGATGATCTGGTCGCCTCTGGCGATCTCGACGAAGCGACCGGCAGAATATTCCGGTTCGGGCCAACGCCCCTGCGGTTTCATCGCCACCAGGCGCAGTCCATCGCTAAGGCTCGGGGCGGACAGAGTTACGTGGTCACGACTGGAACCGGCTCGGGCAAGTCGCTTTGCTTCTTTGTGCCTATAGTCGATACGATCGTCCGCGCGCGGAAAGCCAGCAGGCCGCGCAGGACCAGCGCCATCATCGTTTATCCGATGAACGCGCTGGCCAACAGCCAGATTAAGGAGATTGAGAGGTTCATTTCTCAATCCGGCCTGCCCGACGAGCTTCGCCCTGTCGTGCGGCGCTACACCGGTCAGGAAAGCCAAGAAGAGCGGCAGCGGATTGCCGATAGCCCACCGGACATACTGCTCACCAACTTCATGATGGCCGAATTGCTTCTGACGCGGCAGGATAGTCTCGATACCCGGGTCATAGAGAACGCGCACGGACTCAACTTCATCGTCCTTGACGAGCTGCACACCTATCGCGGCCGTCAGGGCGCCGATGTTGCCATCCTCGTTCGTCGCCTCCGCAACCGCTGTACGCCGGACAAGGCGCCAATCTGCATCGGGACCTCGGCCACCATGGCGAGCGAAGGCTCCGATACTAACCGCGCGCAAGCTGTGGCGGACGTGGCATCGCGCCTATTCGGGACTCCGATTGGGCCGGAATCGGTCATCGACGAGTCGCTTCAACGGGCGACGGATGATCTGCTGAAATTCGACGACGTGCGGCCAAAGCTTGCGCCTGCCCTGACATCTGCGCTCCCGGATGTGCTGACCGATCAAATTCTGAGGAAGCATCCTCTGGCGGTTTGGACTGAATTGGTGATCGGTCTAGAGGACGCGCAAGAACTCAAGCGCAAGAAGCCGATCCCCTTTGGGGACGCTGTAGCGTTGCTATCGAAGGATAGCGGCGTAGACATCGAAACCTGCCGAAGTGGCCTTGAGTCATTCCTGACCCGCATCAGCCTTCCGGAAACCGAGCGGGGCGGCTCGGGAAGCGGTGCATTCCTGGCGTTCAAACTCCACCAGTTCATCTCTGGCGCAGGTGAAGTTTTTACCACGCTGACAAACCAGCCCAGGAATGTGCTGTTCGAAGGTCAGCTCGAAGATCCCAGCGCGCCTGGTCATCGTCTTTATCCAACCCGTTTCTGCCGGGAATGCGGACACGAAGTCCACGTCGTCACCAAATCCGAAGATACTGACGGAATCCTCTTTCTGCCGAGGAACATCGACGATACGCCGCTTGACGATGAGGAGGGGGACACAGCAGGCTACCTGAGTCCCACGGGCGACGGTGACCCCGACTATGCCTTCACGGGCGAGATCGAGTCTTATCCCGAGGATTGGCGCGAGGAACGCAACGGCATCGAGCGGCTCCGCGCGAGCAGGAAACGCCAGGTGCCTCAGCCAGTCACGGTGGCTCCGGATGGACGCTACGATCCATCTGGGAAGAGCTTCTGGTTCATCCCGGGCAGGTTCGGCTTCTGCCCGTGCTGCCTCGATCAGGCGTCGCCCCGCATGCGCGAACGCAACAAACTCGCGGGTCTGTCGGGCGAGGGCCGAAGCTCGGCCACGACACTTCTCGTCGCGACCGCGCTGGAATGGATGAATGGGCGCGGCAGCGGCGTGCCGAAGGAAAAGCGCAAGCTCCTGGGCTTCACGGACAACCGGCAGGACGCGGCCCTCCAGGCCGGTCATTTCAATGACTTCCTGTTCGTCAGCTTGCTGCGCGGCGCGATCCTGCGCGCCGTTCTGGATGCGGGCGATGCAGGGTTGACCGAGGACGAATTCGGTTTGAGGGTCGTGAAGGCGCTCGGATTCACGGCCGGAAATAAGGACGCCCGCATCCATTGGATGTTGGACCCCGAAGCCGGTGCTGTGATCCGCGAAGACGCGCAGCGCTCCCTCGCGAAGGTCCTTGCCCATCGGCTCTGGACGGATTTGCGCCGGGGATGGCGCTACACCAACCCGAGCCTTTCGGTGCTCAAGCTCATCGACGTCGAGTTCATTGGGCTTGACGACGTCGTGGAAAATACCGCGCGGCTCACGAGCATTCTCCCAGAATTCGGGACCCTCGGTGGGCCTGCGCGCAAGGCGATGCTGAAGCTGCTCCTCGGCGCCATGCTCGATGGCCTCGCCGTTGGCACGGAAGCGCTCGATCTGACCGAACTCGACGCCGTCGCGCAGAAGTCGAGAAATCTCCTGCGTGCGCCCTGGGCCATCGATGCAAGGGAGAAACCGAGAAGCCGCACGGCCTTGTTTCTGCAGGCTCCGGGCAGGAACGATGTCAACCTGAGGGTGGAGCAGACGATCGTCCGTGCGGGACACAACTCCCGCATCTCGCGCCTCATCAATCGCAAAAAGATCATTGGGACCAAGCTCGGCAAGACGGACTACTTGACGGTCATGACGGGCCTGATGGAGTTTCTGGCCAGTGAAGGCCTGGTGTCGCGCATCGACATCGAAGCCGATTTGCAGGGCTGGCGACTGTCGCCATCAGCGGTTCGCATTGTGCCCGGCGAAGCGATCCGGACGGGCGCAGCGCAGGGAAACCGCTATTTTCATGATCTCTACAGTGAGATCGCAGCCGATCTGAAAGCGGGCCAGAGCAGCTTTTGGGGCCTCGAAGGCCGTGAGCACACGGCTCAGGTATCACAGAGGCAGCGCGAATGGCGCGAGTGGCGGTTTCGGTTCGAGAAAGAAGATAAGGAAAATCTCGCGAAGAGTGCCGCCGATCTCAAGGCGGCAGGAGAACCAGAGCAATTCCTGCCTGCCCTGTTCTGTTCACCCACTATGGAACTTGGCGTCGACATATCGGCGCTCAACGCAGTCTATCTGCGAAACGTGCCACCGACGCCCGCGAATTATGCCCAGCGCGCCGGCCGTGCGGGTCGCTCCGGCCAGGCCGCTGTCATCGTGACCTATTGCGCCGCTCAGTCGCCGCACGACCAGTACTTCTTTGGGCGGCGTAACGAGATGGTGGCCGGTGTCGTTCGTCCTCCGGCGCTCGACATCACCAATGAAGAACTCGTACGGTCACACCTGCATGCCGTTTGGCTTGCCGAAGCGAAGCTCGCCCTGTCTCCCGACATTCCGGAAGTGCTCGACCTGACACAGACTGGCTACCCGCTGAAGCAAGCGATTCACGACGTCATCGATCGGCCTGAGTTGGTGATTGCGGCACATTCCCCTATGAAGCGCGTCCTCCATCAGATTCTTGCTTCGATGGATGGTCGGAAGCCCGTTTGGATGGGCGAGCCGGATGACTTCATCTCAGCGGTTGCCCAGCGTGCCCCTCAAGAGTTTGATCGCGCCTTCGACCGTTGGCGAGAGCTCTACAACTCAGCCCGAACGCAGTTGATGGAGGCGAATGCCCGCTCGGAAATCGCTGGGCTCCCGGGCGCAGACCGCCGTCGAATCAAGGCGGCCCAGATGCAGGCGAGCGACCAGATCACCATTCTCGAGCAGGGCAAGGCTTCGAACGGCTCCGACTTCTACTCCTATCGCTATCTCGCGACGGAAGGTTTCCTGCCGGGCTACAATTTCCCCCGTCTGCCACTCTACGCCTTTATCCCGGGGGAAGGGAAAACCGGCTCGTTCCTCCAGCGCGCCCGCTTCCTGGCCATTTCGGAATTCGGGCCGCGCAGCCTCATCTATCACGAAGGGCGCGCCTACCGAGTCATGAAGGCGAAGCTGCCGCCGGAAGTGCGGACGGAGGACGGGGCGGAGCTCGCTACCCGGGACATCTTCATCTGCTCGAACTGTGGCGCCTGTCATGACGGCGACGTCGAGCGCTGTCATGCCTGCAACAGCCCGATGGCTGGCGAGGTGCCGGTGCAGAGGACGCTCCGGATTGACAATGTAGAAGCCGCACCTGCTGAGCGGATCACTGCGAATGACGAGGAGCGGGTACGGCAAGGCTTCGACATCCAGACCGTCTTTTCCTGGCCGAAGCGGGACGGCCGTGCGCAGATCACCGCAGCCGATTTTCGTTGCGAGGAGACCTCGATTCTCAGCTTACAATACGCCAACAGCGCCGAGATCAGCCGGATCAACAAAGGACTCAAGCGGCGGGCTAACCGGACCGTTTTCGGCTTCTATATCGATCCGCGCAGTGGCTACTGGGCAAAGGCCGAGGACGAGGATCAGGATGGTGATCCGGCTCCTGATATTGAGCGGCCCGTGCGGATCGTTCCAATCGTCCGCGACCACAAGAACGCGCTGCTCTTCCGCTTCAACGAACCCACGGCCTATGCACCGGAGACGATTGCGACGGTCCAGCATGCCCTCATGAGGGGTATCGAGGTCGTCTTCCAATTGGAAGAAGGCGAGATCCTCGGCGAACCTCTGCCTGCCCGAGATAATCGACGCGCCATCCTGGCCTACGAGGCGACTGAAGGTGGCGCAGGCGTGTTGAGTCGTCTGATCGAGGATGCGCAGGCACTCAGCCAGGTCGCGCGAGAAGCGCTGACACTCATGCATTTCGAAAAGGTTGATGAAGCGATTGCAGCCGGCGACGCCAAACTGCTCGTTAACCGCGATGGGGAGGCATGCGTCCGCGGATGCTATCGCTGTCTCCTCTCCTATTTCAACCAGCCCGATCACGAGCTGATTGACCGAACGAGCAATGAAGCGAAGCAGATGCTGATCGATCTTGCGCGCGGCAAGGTGGTGCTCGCGACGTCGCAGAGCCAATCGACCGAGGGCGGGGGATGGGCTCAAGTCTTCAAGGATGCGGGTATTCCGGCGCCTGACGCTTCGGCCGTCAGCTTCTCCGGCCAGGAGATGACCCACGCCTGGCGCAGCCATTTCGTCGCTGCAAGCGTTTACCCTTTGACCGAGACAGCGCGAGAGGCGGCGGAAGCCAAGGGATGGACTCTGTTCGAGTTGCCGGGAGCGGTCACTGCGGGAGTGCCCCAGGCGATGCGCACGATGTTTGGTGGATGATTTCATGACGGTGAATTTTGCCCCCGGAGACCTGGTTCGCGCCCGCGGACGCGAGTGGGTCGCACTGCCGTCCCCGAGGGAGGGCATTCTGGCGCTTCGTCCCCTTTCGGGCGGCGACAGCGACGCCGTCGTCCTCGATCCGGTGCTGGAGCTTCTGCCGGTCGAGCCTGCCCGCTTCGATCTCCCGGCAAACGCTGTGGTCACGGTTCAGGCGAAAGCGGCGTTGCTCGCGGATGCGATGCGTCTGACGTTGCGGCGGGGCGCCGGCCCATTCCGGTCCGCTGCTCAACTCGCCTTCGAACCTCGAATCTATCAGCTCGTGCCCTTGCTGATGGCGCTTCGTCTGTCGGCGCCGCGCCTGCTGATCGCGGACGACGTCGGCATCGGGAAGACGATCGAAGCCGGCCTGATCCTGCGCGAGCTGATGGATCGGGGTGAGGTGGACGCATTCTCGGTGCTCTGCCCGCCGCATCTCGTCGAGCAGTGGATCGGAGAGCTGAAGGCGCGCTTCGGGATCGCCGCTGTGCCGGTCACGTCGGGCACCGCAAGCCGGCTGGAACGTGGCCTGCCGCTCGCTCAGACCCTGTTCGATGCCTATCCCTTCACGGTCGTCAGCCTCGACTATATCAAGGCCGAGAAGCGCCGCGAAGGCTTCGCGCGCGCATGCCCGGATTTCGTCATCGTCGATGAAGCGCATGCCTGCGTCGGCACGCACCAGGGCCGCCAGCAACGTTTCGAGCTTCTGTCGGGACTGGCCCGGAATCCCGAGCGCCGGATGATCCTTCTGACCGCGACGCCGCATTCCGGCGACGAGGAGGCTTTCGGGCGTCTGCTTTCCCTGATTGACCCGTCATTTGCGTCGATGAACTTCGAGGACCCGCGCTATCGCGAGAGTTTGGCCCGGCACTTCGTCCAGCGCCGCCGTATCGATCTCGTCTCCGAGGATTGGGACGAAGATCGCACTTTCCCGAAGCATGAGACGAAGGAGTTCGCCTATCGGCTGTCTGAGGCCCATCGCGGGTTCCAGGAAGCCGTTCTCGACTATTGCCTCGGCGTCGTGTCCCGGGCGGGATCTGGGCAGCGGGAGCGGCGCCTGGCCTTCTGGGGCACGTTGGCCCTGATGCGCTGTGTCGGCTCTTCGCCGGCCGCAGCCCTGAGCGCGCTGCGGAACCGCGTGCTGAACGAGAGCGATCGCCTCGAACCTCAAATTTATGATGATGACGGGGACGACGAGGACGCCGTTGATCTCGAACCGGGCACGGTGTTCGACGCCGATCCTGAGCTTCTCGCATTGGTCAGGCGCGCGGAAGAATTGGTCGGCAAGCCCGATCCGAAGCTGACCGCCCTCGTCGATGAGCTGACGCCCCTCATCAAGAAAGGGGTAAATCCCGTCGTCTTCTGTCGCTATCTGGCGACGGCCGAGCATGTCCGCGATGGCCTACGCAAGGCTTTTCCGAAGTTGACCATCGAAGCCGTGACGGGCGTTCTCACTCCGGACGAGCGTCGCGACCGCGTGGCGGACATGGCGCCCGTGGATGAGGGAAAACCGGTTCAGCGAATTCTCGTCGCCACCGACTGCTTGTCCGAAGGCATCAACCTTCAGCAGCTCTTCGACACGGTCGTTCACTACGACCTTTCGTGGAATCCGACCCGGCATCAACAGCGCGAGGGGCGGGTCGATCGCTTCGGCCAGCCGGCGGAAATCGTTCGATCGATCATGATGTTCTCGCCGGACAGTGCCATCGATGGCGCGGTGCTCGAAGTCATCCTGCGCAAGGCCGAGGAAATCCGCAAGGCGACGGGTGTAATCGTGCCGCTCCCCGAGGAACGAGGGCCGGTGACGGATGCGCTGATGGTATCGATGATGCTGCGCCGTGGCGTGCCCCGTCAACTCGCGTTTGATCTTCGCCTTGACGACGGCGCCAAGATCATGGAGGCGCGCTGGCGCGATGCCGCCGATAATGAGAAGAAATCACGCGCGCGTTTCGCCCAGAACGCGATGAAGCCGCAGGAAGTCGCCCCGGAATGGGAGAAGGTCCGCACGCTGCTCGGCTCCCCTGCTGATGCGAGACTGTTCGTCGAGCGGGCGATGGCGCGTTTCGGCGTGCCTCTGGAAACCCGGAAAACCGTGCTCCTGGCTCATCTCGATGCCCTCGACGCCGGCCTGCGCGAGCGTCTTGCTCAGCACGATCTCGCCGGATCGGTGCGTTTGGCGACAGCCGAGCCGGCGCCGTCAGGCGCGGCCCTGCTGACCAGGACGCATCCCCTGACGGCGACCCTTGCCGAAGCGCTGGTCGAGGCTTCTCTCGATCCCGAGTCCCTGTCGGGTCTCGGCATTGGCCGGGTCGGCGCCTGGCCGACCGCGGCCGTCCAGCAAGTGACGCGCCTTGCTCTCTTGCGTGTCCGGTTCAAGTTGACCGTCCATGCCCGCAAGGAGCGGCTGCTGCTGGCGGAGGAAGCAGCCCTGGTGGCTATCCAGGGCGACCGGATCGTGGCAGTGGGCGAAGCTGCGCGGGAATGGCTCAATGTGCCAGCCGCTTCCGATCTCGCGCCCGTCGCACGCGACAGGTTCATCGCCCAGACGAAGGAGGGCTTGCCGGGCCTGATCGATGGACCGATCGCCGACTTCGTCCAGTCGCGCGCGCGAAAGCTCATGGCCGACCACGCGCGCCTCCGCGCCGCGTCAGGGTCCGCTTCGCGCGTCACCGTGGAGGCCGTGCTGCCGCCGGACGTGATCGGCCTGTTCGTACTGATGCCGGGAGAGGCCTGAGCCATGGCGCGCAAGCCCGTCACCGACATGTTAGCTTGGCCCTCGCTGACCCTGGAGGGCAACCTGATCGCGCCCGCCATGGTCGCCAGCATCGACCGCCGACAGGCATCCGACCAGACGGAGGAGGATTATCGAATCCGCAAGGGGCTGACGATCCGCGAGGAGGTTTCAACCGCCTTCCGCGTCGGACAGTCCCATTTCGATGCCTTCGCCAAACTTCAGAAACCCTCGGCCGAGGCGACGCAGCGTTTCGTGCGGGCCTTCCTTGCGGAAACCTTCGGCTTCGACGATCTCGCTCGGGCCGATGGCGTGATCTCCTTCCTCGCCGGTGGTCGCGTTCCTGTCGTCGTCGTGCCGCCTGCCGAAGAAAAACTCGACCGACGCAGTCCGACGCTCTCGACCGGTCGTTCGCGGTCCCCGGCTTTCGCGCTCCAGGACTATCTCAACGACAGCGATGACGCGCTTTGGGGCCTAGTCACCAACGGGACGTTCCTCCGCCTCATGCGCGACAACGCCTCACTGACCCGGCCGGCCTATATCGAGGCCGATCTTGCTCAGATATTCACGAATGAGGACGCCGCCTCCTTCGCCGTGCTCTGGTCGCTCATCCATCGCACACGGTTCGGCGTCGCCGGCGCACCCGTCACCGATTGCGCGCTCGAACGCTGGCGCGAGGCCGGCTCGCGCGAGGGTGAAGCTGCCCGAGACAAGTTGGCGGCCCAGGTCGAAACCGCGCTCAGGGTGCTTGGCTCAGGTTTTCTCGAAGCCAACCCCGATCTCGCCGCCCGCCTGAAATCCGGCGCAATCGACCGGACCGAATGGTTCAACGAGCTTCTTCGCCTCGTCTATCGCCTCATCTTCCTGATGGTGGCCGAGGACCGCAGCCTGCTTCATCCCGAAGCGGCGAAGCCGGATGCCTGCAAACTCTACACCGACGGCTACAGCCTTGCTGCGCTTCGGGCGCAAGCGGCCCGCGGCGCCACCTGGGACAAACACCACGACCGCTACGAGGGCATCAAGGTTGTCTTCCGCGGCCTTGCGTACGGCGAGCCGGCGCTCGGCCTGCCGCCGCTTGGCGGCCTCTTCGGCGCCGGCATGCTGCCGCATCTCGAAACCTCGCGCCTGCGCAACCGCGCCTTCATGGAGGCGCTCTACCGGCTGTCCTGGCTCTCAGACAAGGCCGGGATGGTGCCGGTGAACTGGCGGGCGATGGAGACCGAGGAGCTGGGCTCGGTCTACGAATCTCTGCTCGAACTTCAGCCGCAACTCGGCGACGAGGGCAAGGCGCTGGTCTTCGCCTCGGAAGCCGCCGAGCAGAAGGGTAATCAGCGCAAGACCACCGGCTCCTACTATACGCCCGACAGCTTGGTGCAGCTCCTGCTCGACACTACGCTCAATCCGATGCTCGATGAGCGGGAAGCTAAAGCTTCCGATCCTGTCGAAGCGCTCCTGAAGCTCACCGTGATCGATCCAGCCTGCGGCTCCGGGCATTTCTTGCTAGCGGCGGCGCGGCGCATAGCCACCCGCGTCGCCCGGCATCGCGCCGGAGGAATCCCTTCGGCTGCCGACTTCCGCCATGCATTGCGTGAAGTCGCCTGCCGCTGCCTCTATGGCGTGGACCGCAATCCCATGGCGGTCGAGCTGACCAAGGTCGCGCTGTGGATCGAAGCGCTGGAGCCAGGCCGCCCGCTGGCCTTCTTCGACGCACAGATTCGCTGCGGCGACAGCCTGATAGGTGTGTTCGACCGCACGATGTTGCGCGAGGGCTTACCCGATGAAGCCTACAAGCCGCTGACCGGCGACGACAAGGAACTCTCCCGTCGCTACGCCCGCCTCAACAAGGAACAACGTGACCGGGCGAAAGAGCATCTGCAACTGTTCCAGGACTGGTCGCCGCCTGAAATCCTAGCCGCGCAGGATCATAAGCTGAAGGAGATGGCGCAAGACGATCTGGACAGCGTGGAGGCGAAGGCGCGTGGCTTCGAGGCAATACGCGCATCGGATGATTGGCAGAGCCTGAAGACAGCCAGCGACCTCTATATCTCGGCCAATTTCTACATGCCGGCTTTCTTCACGCCAAAAGCAGCGGGCGCCGCAACGAGTGCAGACGTCATGCCGCTGACCGAACACGTGTGGCAGGCGGCAGGCGGCCAGGTGCCCGCCGAGCATCTGCGCAAGGGAGCTACGCTAACCGCTCAGAAGGTGAACGCCTTTCACTGGTTCATCGAATTTCCCGAGGTCATGGAGTGCGATGGCGGTTTCGACGTAGTCATCGGAAATCCGCCATGGGAACGATTCAAGCTCCAGGAGCAGGAGTTTTTTGCCGCGCGCTCCCCAGCAATCGCCAGTGCGCCCAACAAGGCGGAGCGGCAGAAGTTGATCGACGCACTGGAGCCGGCCGATCCTGAGAGTGCGGATGGACGCTTGTGGCGGGATTTTATATTCGCCAAGCGCACGGCAGAGGCGGCAAGCGAATTCGCGCGATCGTCGGGACGATATCGGCTTACTGGCAGAGGAGATGTCAACACCTACGCTCTTTTCGCCGAGCTATTCTCTCGCCTCGCTAAGCCAACCGGACGGGCCGGTGTGATCGTTCCCACTGGTATTGCTACCGATGCCAATACTGCGCCGTTCTTCGCCGCATTGGTGGAGAGTAAGCGGTTGTCTGCTTTGTATTCCTTCGAGAATGAGGAGATGATCTTTGCCAGTGTCCATCATGCATTCAAATTTGCTCTACTCTCCATCGGAGTACCAGCAAATGGCCAGTCAGAGTTTGCCTTCTTTCTCAGGCAAGTCACTTTCCTTGCAAATCCTGACCGCCGCTTTAGCCTAGCCTCGGACGAAATTGCCCGACTGAACCCCAATACCCGCACTGCGCCTGTTTTTCGTTCTCGCGCCGACGCCGACTTGACGGCGAAGCTCTATGCCCGCGTGCCCGTGCTGATTGAAGAGGCGAAGGGGGCGGAGGGAAATCCTTGGGGCGCCACCTTTCAAAGCCGAATCTGGCACATGGCGGAAGACGCCGCGTGGTTCCGAGCAGCGGCGCGGTTTGCAGCCGAGGGCTGGCGGCGCGATGGCCCGGACTGGGTGCTGGAGACTGCGGCAGGCACCGAGCGCTGTGTGCCACTCTACGAAGCCAAGATGATCCATCACTTCGATCACCGCTGGGCGACCTTTGGCGTCGGCGCAAGCAATGATGAGGAAAGCGCCCGAGACTGCACCCGTGCCGAAAAGCAGAACCCGGATTTCGAGCCGTCGCCGCGTTATTGGGTGCCGGAGGAAGAGGTCATCTTGCGCGCCGCCCGCGTGCCGGCGGCATTGAAAAGCGCCGTCAGGCTGGCGCGAGGCGAAGGTGGAAAGGGACGCCGAAAAACAGACGTCGATGCGCAGGAAAGCGCTCGCGCCATGGCACTTAAGGCGCTTATCATCTGGCTGGCCGGTGCCATTCCCGCCCTTGAAGGAAAGCCAGCGCGAGAGGCCGACATCTTCCATTTCCTCGGCCGTGCGCAGGATTGGCGTGGAGCGCTCAAGGCATCGCCTGAACGCTTCCTGCTCGATCCAAAGACGCTTGCCGCCGGCGACGAAATGCAGTGCGAGACGCCGCTGACGGTGGCCGATCTGACCCTCGTCGCGGAGGGGCCAAAGGATACGCTCCGCCTCGCCGAACTCCTGATTGCCGCGAAACAGCCGCGTTGGCTCATGGCGTGGCGGGACATCACCAATGCGACCAATGAACGGACGGTGATCGCGAGCGTGATCCCGAAAGTTGCGGTAGGGCACACGTCGCCTCAGTTCTTCCTTAACGTCAGTGCAGAACTCGGTGGCGCGTTCCTCGCCAACGTATCGTCCATAGTCCTTGATTTCGTTGCGCGTCAAAAGGTCGGGGGCACGCACCTGACTTTTGGCTACCTGAACCAGTTTCCCGTCCTTCCGCCTTCGGCCTTTTCCACCGACGATCTCGACTTCATCCGCCCGCGCGTGCTGGAGCTGACCTACACCAGCCACGCCATGAAGGCTTGGGCGGAGGATCTGGGATATTCCGGTCAGCCCTTCGCGTGGAATGAGAATCGCCGCGCGCAAGTACGTGCCGAACTCGATGTCTTCTTCGCCAGTAAATACGGCCTGACCCATGAAGAGCTGCAATACGTGCTCGACCCGGCCAAGGTTAAGGGCGTGGACTATCCCTCCGAAACCTTCCGCGTGTTGAAGGAAAAGGAAATCCGCCTCCACGGCGGATACCGCACCGAGCGTTTGGTGCTGGAAGCGTGGCAGCGGATGGAGGCCGATGGGACATTCGTCGCTCTCGGACTCGGGGCGAGTCAGGGCGCACATACAGCACCAACCATTCAGAAGCCTGCTCTCGCCGCTCTGCCCGATGGAACTTGGACGCGCGCAGCGCAGCAGCCGAATGACGCTGGCGCTGCCCTGACCGCGATCCTCAAGGCGGTCAACGGGCCGACGCCGAGCCGGACGATCCGCCTCGCTGCCGCGATGATACTGGAGCCGCACCTTCTGACGTCGCTGCTCCCGGAGCCAGGAGCGCGGGAGTGGCGACGGCTGGTCGGAAAGGAGGCCGAGCCGCGTACGGGGAATGTGATCGGCTTCGCGGCACGCAGCAATCAGGGCTGGGGCACAGCCGTCTCCAACCATCGCGGCAACGGACGTTTGATCGAGAACCTGTCGGCGGGAACATGGGCGCCGGGGCCGGGCCTCGATGCGTTCGACACTGCTGGCTGGCCGGATGGACGGTCTGGATTCGTGCTGGAGGCGCTAGGTTCGCTCGATCTGGATGCGACGGTCACCTCCTTGCCCGACGAGGTTCGAAGCTGGGTCACGCATGTCGCAGCAGCATGAGATGTTCGATGCCCCGAAGCTCAGCCTGACCGTTCCGGCGGGCCTGAAAGAGCCGCGCCTCTGGGTGCGGCGCCTGGCGCTCTGGGAGGCGCCCGGTGGCCCGAAAATCCGCGAGGACATCATGCTTCGGCCGGGGCTGAACATCATCTGGTCACCGGACGGTTTCGATGAAAACAGTGCGGGCGGCGTGCGCGCCATTGGTCACGGAAGCGGCAAGACCTTGTTCTGCCGCCTGCTGCGCTACTGCCTCGGCGAGCAGCGCTTCGCCGACGAAACCCAACGGGAACGGATCGCGGTCGCTTTTCCGAATGGGATCGTCGGCGCGGAGGTGATTCTCGATGGCGTGTGCTGGGCCGTCGTGCGGCCACTCGGCATCCGGCGCCGGCATGTCGCGATTGCCGACGGCAATCTCGATGAGATTGCTGCGGGCGATGGTGCGACAACAAGCATCGATCCACTGATCGAGGCGATAGAGCAGGCCATCGTGACGGCCGGTGTCGCGGGTTTGGCTCGTCTTCAGCCCAGCCAGAAGGCATGGCCGATAGCGCTCGCCTGGCTCACGCGCGATCAGGAATGCCGCTTTGACGACGTTCTCGATTGGCGCTCCCCCGCATCCGGCTCCGATGCACCATTGCCAGCAAGTGGACGTGAAACCGGACCGCGGCGCGAGGCGCTTCGGGCGTTCCTCATGGCGATTACTGAAGAGGAACAGCAAACTCGACGCGCGGAGGAAGCGCTGCGAACCGAAGTCGCCACGGCGGAGCGGGAAGCGTCGTACCTCGATTGGGATCGCGGTAGACGCCACGAACGATTGATTGAACAGCTCGGCCTTTCCGGACAGACCGTGCCCGAGATGCCCCTGCTCCTGGAGGTATTTCGAAAGGCCGCCGACGGGCGGCTCGCTGCGGCCGCCCAGCTTCCGACTGGCGACACCGCGGAACTCGGACAGGCCCGCAAGGCGTTGCAGGAAGCCCGCGAAATACTGCGGAGCACTGACGAAGAGCGCATCCGCCTGGAGGCCCAGATACCGGCCGAGAACCACGTTCTGACTCTGCTCTCCAGCGAAATGCCAAGTCTGTCCGCAGCGGCGGAGAATGCGGCCAGTCAGGTGTGCCCGATCTGTGAGGTGCCGATTGATAAGGCGCTCGCGGAGAAATGCGGATTGTCTCACAAGCTGCACAATGAGACAGATTGCCGAGCCCGCCTGGCCGCCAAGCGCCAGGAGGTTAGCAATCAGAAGCAAAAGATCGACAGTCTGGAAGCTCGACTAAAAGCTCTTCAGCCTGCCACCGTTCTCGGGCGCCAGCAAGTCGAGCAGGCAGAGAAGAGGGTACAAACCATCGAAAGTGTGCGCGACACGCGTGCGTCCGCCTGGCAGGCGGCGACACGACTCAAGGAAGGGGTCGAGCGCTTTTCCGAGCTATCGACTGAGCGAGATGAGGTACGGAAGCGGTTGCTTAACCTCGACGAAAAGTTGACCAAAGAACGGGAGCGGCTTGCAGCCTTCCGCGACAAGCAGAGCCTGACTTTCGGTCGAATAACGGAGAAATTCTCAGCCATTATTCGTCGCATGGTCAATGAGAATGCGAAGGGAACCGTGACCTTGAGCGGCGATAGGCTGCAATTGACCGTCGATGTCGACGGAGATCGCCGAACAGCCGCCATCGAATCCCTGAAGGTGTTGGCTTTCGATCTCGCCTGCCTTTGTCTGAGCATCGAGGGTGCGACCAGTGTTCCCGCATTCCTTGTTCACGACAGTCCCCGTGAAGCCGATCTCGGCCTCAGCATCTACGATGAGCTTTTCCGCCTGATGCGCGAGCTTGAGGCGCCGAGGAAGACAACGCCATTTCAGTACATCGTGACGACGACTACCCGTCCCCCAGATGACCTTCGTCGCGATCCCTGGCTGAGGCTGGTCCTGAGAGGGGCGCCGGGCTCGGAGCGATTGATGGCGCGCGATCTATAGTGAGGGCCGGACAGTGCTTGAATCGCCGCAGTCCTTTGTCGTCCGCGAGGAATGCCAAAAGGCCGCCTCGCAGAACGGCTTTCGCCGGATACTGGGTGAAGAAAGGGGCTGGGCGGCCTTCGGCTCGACTACAGCGAAGGGTACGGTCTATCTGGCGGCCATAGGACCGTCAGGGCCATGGCTTCTGGCCCTTGACCATCTCGGCATCATCCGTGAACTCAGCGTACCCGAAGCCGACATCTCCGGTCCCGGCCGAGCTCGCTTCTTCTTTGACACGCTCGGCGCCCTCTATGCGGCGCTGCATCGGACCTATGAGCTGGGTGTCAGCCTGCCCGATGCACCGCTCCAGGAGTTTGAGCGCCGGGTCGCTGACCTGCCCCGGACCACCGAGGTCGAGCGGCTCGTCGTGCAGAGGATCGGGCAGGACGTTTTTCGCGATCGCCTGATGGACTACTGGCAGGGGCGCTGTCCCCTCACCGGGATTTCCGACCCGGCCCTACTGCGCGCATCGCACATCATCCCATGGGCAGATTGCGAAAGCGACGCCGAACGGCTCGACGTGCATAACGGCCTTCTCCTTTCAGCGCTTTGGGACGCCGCATTCGACCGCGCACTCGTGACCTTCGACGATGAGGGAAGGCCGGAGTTCTCGGCCGGCCTCAGCGAAGCCGCGCGTGCCGAACTGCGCTGGCACACTCCAATTTCTCTTACCGACGAGCATCGCCGCCGGCTCGTTCGTCATCGCCAACGAGTACGCGCAAGTCACTAGCGATATACACGTAGACGGAGCCGAGGCTGGCTCGATCCAATGCCCAACCTTCCGTCGAACGTCTTGGCCCATACGCCAGCCTACATTTGCGCGAGAACTTCAGGCGAGTTGGCATGAACGCTATGAGGTCCGACGTACGCTTGCCGCTGTGGCGCAGGAGTTTCCCGAAGATCGGCGAACATGTGCGAATGAGGGCAATATAGCCCTATTTGGACACTCTCTCCGCCATACTGAGGCAAAAGCCCTTAATTTTCAGCGCTTCCCGAAATAGGCTGGTCTACCGCCCATATCCCGGCCCATACTCTTAATCGGACTGAGGCGCGAGCTTCTGGTCGTCCTCTATCGGCAAATTTTCTTCAGAATTCCGTCAATGTCACCCCGATACTCGTACTTCCTCGCTTCCTTTGGCAGGATGACACGAATAGATTTGATGACCTGACGTGTCTTCAGAAAGCTGGCGGTCGTGAAATAGGTGTCTCCGGTCCCGCTCTCCAAGAGCTTCCAGGTGCGCTCCTCACACGTCTCATTGATGCAGAGATACAGGGTCAGCTCTTCGTCCTTTCGATTTCCGACTCGTTCGAGTTCAGCAGGCAGCTTGTCTGCTCTAACATACAGACCGAGTTGGACCCGCTGCGACCTAGCAAAGTTTCTGCACCCTATCAGGGCCAGATTGAACTGATCCGCCTCACCAAGCTGAAGTTCGGCATCGAGGCCTGCCCCACCTTCTCCCTTGTGAAGATAGACGTTTGCGGCACAAGACTGCTTGGACCAAAGTCCCGTGAGCATGGCAAGGCTGAAACACAGGATGGCTTTATGTGCTCGGCCGATCATTTGTCGTCCTCAAGAAAGCTGCATGAGCCTCGTATCTCCCCGACCGGCTGTTGGCCATTCAGTAAGGTCGCTGTGTAGGTGAATGAATTCTGCCGACCGGTCTGAAGTAGATCAGCTCTCATGCTCCACGCCCGAGGCCAGGCCGGTGCGAGCCGCGGACTTGTTCCGACCCAAGACATTCTGTTGGCCGTCAAACTACCTTGAAATTTTACGCTGTCGAAAAGCTCAGTCGGTTTGGACTGCCTGCCGTCATTGTAATTGTGGACGATGGTTGCGGGGATGTTCAGTGCGCCGCCGTTATTGAACGATGCGCAGATCGTTATCGATCTGATCTCCCTGAAAGCGGTGGTTCGGAAATCGGTGGGGTCAGCGGTGAAGGTGTTCTTGTTGATCTTGCACCTCAGATTCCAGTCTTCGAATGCGTCATGTGCGCAAGCTTCTTTGTAGACGATGACTTCTGCTGAGCTGCTTGAGCAGTTGATTGCGATACAGATCGTTGCGATGCAGTAAGTTCTGAAAGGGTGCGCAAACTCCATAAAATGGTTCCTCTCGCTACAATTCAGACGCGACCGAACAGCGTGCGACAAGCAAGGAGACGTTGTCCCGCGCTCCGGCGCTAAATGCTTTCGCAGCAAGATGCTTCACGGCATGAAGCGGGTCCTTGGCTGTCTCCAATGCCTCGCTGATCGCGTGGCTGCTGACCATGTCGCTGAGGCCGTCGCTACACAAGAGCAGGGTCTCACCTGGCGCAAGCGGCGCGTCGACGAAGATGTGAGGTTCGACCATGATTGGAAATGGAGAGCCGCCCAAAGCTTGGGTGATGGCGTGGGACTTGCGGGGACTGATGTGGCTGCTCTCGCCTTCGGGTACATCGTCTTGGCTGAGCTGCACCAATTGGCCTGCGCTGAGCAGATAGCCGCGGCTGTCGCCGATGTTGAATGTGAGTAGTTGGCCGGCCGTCAGAACGGCTCCCACGAGCGTAGAACCCATGCCGAGCGCTTCCTCGTGCTCTCGCATGAGTTCGTAGAGGTGTCGATTGGTTTCCTCGATCGCCTCGGCGCAGGAGGCTGAATTTGAAAGCCGATCAACCGCAGCAACCAGGTAATCGAGCACGGCTCGGCTGGCCATCGCGCCGTGCGCATGGCCACCCATGCCGTCGGCGATCATCAGGAGGCAGCAATCGCCCGGTGACGTCACGACGAGCGGTGCGTCCATGTCGCCGGTAAGGATACGGTCGCCGATGGCAACGGCATCCTCATTATGCGGACGTACGCGCCCCCGATTGGTGAAGCCGGCAATGATCCAACTTGTCATGTGATCGCTCAGGCCTCGATGAAGGGAACCCCTATTATTGTGACGAAGCGCCACCTAACAGCTTGGCCTTCAGGCCGTCGAATTCAACCTGAGAAATCGCACCACGCACGAGGAGATCATGGATACGTTCCAGCTCTTGCACGGTGGATGTCTGTGGCAAAGGTGGAGGGTCGACGAGCTGAATCTTCTTCACGTCGTTGATGAACAGGTTGAGACCGGACTCGCCCCCGCTGCTTGTAGAGCCTATTCGGTGAGCCACCCGCATCGCCCACACCATCGCGACTCCCCATCCGATGATCGTGCCGCCGAAGGCGATATTGATGACCATGATGATCCAACGGTTGGGGTGGTTGCGCCGGAATGCTACGAGGGTCGGCGCGATGTAGATGATCCCGATGGCCAGGAAAAAAATCACCAGGAAAATAAAGTCGTCGGTATGGGAATCTGTTTGCACGTCACGCCGCCCGCAAAATGATCGACGCGATGAACGATGCGATCCAAACAAATCCATAAAATGGAGTCTGACGAAGACGTTGCGCGCGCACGAAAAGATAGACTGGAGCCAAAAGCAGTGCGAAGAGCGTTAGCCACCCCGCGCTGTAGCCGGCACGCTTGAGCTGTTCCGTGTCGATTAGGCACAGCCCCGCATTCGTCAACACCGGAACGAGCCAACTGAGCGGTGATAGAAACGCGTCGAAAAACTCGTCACCTGCCGGATGGCTGTTTTGGTAATTGAGTAGAGCGACGTCAACGAAGAGATAGACAAGTGGCGCGAAGGCGAGCGCCCACACGAAACCATTGTTCACGTGGTTCGCGGCGATGGGCGGTGGAGTATCCTTGAGCTCTGTCCCGAGTTCTGTTGTGCGCAATGGTTGCCAGTCAGCCAAGCCTTTACGCCAGACTGGGGTCTCTCCGTCGATCATCTGAGCCGCCAATAATTCGCGTAGCTTGTCGGAGGGCACAGGGCCTTTGCGCTGGCCGCCTTCTGCATAGAACCATGCATCGTCCCTTGCCGCTGTATCGCTCAAATTGGCCCCCCGGTGTTGATAGCCCGCGCTTGGTCTAGATTCGGTTGTTGGTTTGTAATGTTTCTAGCGGCGCGAAGTCCAGAATTTTGTCTGTTTAAAGCGGTGGGTTAATAAGCGGTGCCTTGATTGCTTGAGGCATGGACCTCCGCCAAGTCTTTGCTGCGAACTTGCGCCGCTTTCGGCACGCCAAAGGGCTGTCCCAGGAGGATTTGGCCTATGAGGCCGGCGTGAACCGGACCTACATGAGCAAGCTGGAAAAGGGTGGGACGTTCGTAGGCCTGGAAATAATCGGAAAGCTGGCAAAGGTACTGGACGTCGAGGCTGCCGAGTTTCTGAAGCCGCCTCCCAAGAAGGCGCGGAAAAAGTAGTCTTCTTATGGAAAGAGCCCCCGATGAAGGGGCTCTTTGAGCTTCGCACCTTGCGGTTTCATCGGGCTACGCCACGTTTCCGAAAGCCCCTCACGTGCCGGTACCCCTAGCCGCTGCTCTGGGGAGACTCGCACGAAGCTCAATGTTGATTCATTGGGAAGAGACCGATGTTTACTCGCGTGCATTGTACAGGCGGTGCTCAGAAGGATGCGTCGCAGTCTCACTCCAGAGGGGAGGTGGAAAATGCGATTGCAGCGGCGTGTGGCATCGATATTTTGATTACGCGCACGCCATAGGCGAGCTCTCCGCTTCCTCTCATTAAGCCAATGGGCATACGTTCATCCAGCGAACCCTCCGCAAGCTGATGTGATGTGGTATTCGAACGCGGCAACTTCGCCAAAAGGCATTTAGCGAATGCGCCACCAATTATTCGTTGGCTGAGAAGAATTGTTTGAGTCGATCGAGCTCAGACCCGGCGTCCTCAATTGCTTGTGCGAGCTCAGTCAGGTCGTTACGTGTACACTCTCCCAGCGGTTTGCCATTAGGCATCATCAAGCTGAGCATATTCCCCTCTTTCGCGGCAACCTCGATCCGACCCCTCAAGGCCAAGGCTTCAACAGCGGACATCCTTAATTTCGATTTCGTTTTTCGTTTGTTTGCATGATTACTTTCGACATTGTTTGGAGCGTTGCAGCACGCAGCATGGACTAAAAGGCGAGGACAGCAAAAGCGCCTTTCTGATTTATCATACTAAGCGCCTGTGGACACGGGATCGAGCTGCCTATGGGACTGTCTTGTCTGGACGCATGCGGACGAAGAACGGGTGCCGGAACTTTCTGTCCGCCGTGAGCTCGAGGCAGCTAACCTCGATGACTTGGCCAACCAACGTTCGGGCCTTGGCTTCGGCCCACAGAGTCTCGCGTTCGCTGTCGGAGAAACCCGCGCCCACGGCGCCTTTTACAGTTGTGACGAAGCCCAACCGGCCGCCATGCTTGCCTTTGCCTTCAGCGAATCCCGTGATGAGGACGTCGTGCGTCTCCGCAGGCTTGACCTTGATCCAATGGTCGCCCTGACGAAGGACAACACCCTCGTAGCCCAGGTCATTGGCGCGTTGGAGCTGGGCGCGTATGTCCGCGGGGGTGGGGTTGGTCAAGCTTCCCCAACGAAGGCGCTGGTCGAGAAGGGCGAGGCCATAGAGGTGTTCTTGTGCAATCGAGGGCGTGTCTTGCTTGAGACACCTGGTACGGGTCGCCCTGATTGTGTCGCGGAAGTTGTTGACGAAGACCTCGCAGTCTCGCGGTTGACCCGCGCGCCAAGGAGGAATGTTATGGAGACTCTTATTCGCCCGGCTCAACCAGCCGCGCTTGTCATGCCATATCGCACGAACTCCATCCAGTTTCAGCGTCACCAACCAGTCACCCGCGAGAGCCTTTCCATTCCATGAACGTGGATTGTTGATCTTTCGGTCCGTCATGGGTCCCGTGGCAGCTAGGTTGTTGTCGCCGGGATTCGGGGAGTACTTCGAAATGTTACGTTGGAGGCAACCGTCCTGAAAACGCTTCGCTTCGTGGGTTCTTCGAATTGAGCGGGCGCAGGGGTAGTGCAGGGAAGGGAGGGGTAGGAGAGCGGAGGGGTGGGCCGACTGGTCGGCGGGGGCAGAAAATATAGTCGTGTTTCACGCGCCGACCGTGTGATTTTTTCGCGCCAGTGGGAGAGCGATGCATCAACGCCGTCCCTTTTACCGCGACGGGGCGTTTTGAATGCGAGGACACGGTTGCAGTCGAATTCCGTCTTAGTGCCCGAGGTAATCACATGCGCAAGCTGCGACCTCTTGAGAGTCGACCGGGGACGTATCTGCGCGGCAGTTCGGGCACGCGTCGTCGCAACCGCAGGACCATGTGTCTTCCCACGTGGTACCGCAGCTTGCGCATTCGTAGAAATTGATGAAGGCAGGCTGACAGTGGGGCTCATGGCCCCACTGGTGATTGCACTGCTTCCTTTTCTTAGGCAACGATGCGGCCTTTGGCTCGGGCTTCAGCGGCGTATACCGAAATCGGCTTGTCCGGGGTGAAATGAAGGTCCCGTTCCACGGGAAGGCCCAGGCGACCTCTGATCTCCTCGATTTCCGCGAGGCTGACCCAGCCGAGCTCCGGATGCCCGAGACCCAGGTCACACAGGCCGAACAACCGATCCGGCTCGTCAGGGTCACACTCTACGAGGAGCCAGGTCGCGCCTGCGTCAGGCGTGAACAGTTTGACCACCGGAAAATGGTCGCGCTCATCCGCCAAGGCGTTCGCGAACAAACGAATCTTCAATTCGTCCGGTAGAAGAGCTGAGTCATGCATTCGCAGCATCCGTGACTTCGGAAGAGCTCGCGGGATGAGCCGGTCGGCTTCGCTTCTTGCGAGAGCCCTCTTGAGGACGAAGATTCGTATCATGGGCGGCTTGATCTGCGACCGGACTCGGCGTCTCATTGACGGGGGTCTTCGGCGCAATGACCGCAAGAGCGGCGTCATAGACGCGCTGGAAGTCGCAGTAGCGCTTCCAAAGCTGGTCAGCAGTTTCCCCATCGCCTGCCACGTCAATGGCATCGATGAACGTCTCCAGGGTGAAATGCTGGAAGCCGACGCGTGATCGATCGGTCTCGTCGATCGGCAGCAACTCGTTGGCATAGACGAAGAAGGCGGCCTGGACGCGCCGATTGAGCCGAGGCCCGATGCCGATGAACATAGCGCGCGGTGTTACGCCGTTGTCGACCGCAAGCTGGCTGAGGCAATGTTCACGGGCCAATTGCTCGACCGGTATGGAACGAAGGATCGGGCTGGTGGGATCCTTGAATAAACGAACCTCCTTAAATGCCTGTTCGTAGCGTTCCCGCCAGCGTGCCGCGGGGCCGGTCATGTCTTCGCTGTATTTCATCTCGGCATAGACGATGCCGGACCCGCCTTCCGGTGTCTTGACATGAACAGCGACGTCGAAGGCGGAGCGATCGGCGAGGAAGCGGTCATCGCGCCGTCCAGGAGAATGTTCGAAGACGACTTTCTCGACCGATTGGACGAAGTCGGGCAGAAGTTGACGGAACACCTTGGTGGCCAGCTTGACGTCGAGCGCCAATGGACCGAACGCATTGAACACCAGCGGCTGCGAGCTCAACGAATTCGCAACGAGCCGATCTTCGTCTATGGCGGCGTCGTCTTCGCGGAGAAGCATTTCGCGTAGCGCGAGGAGGTGGATTTCGGGGGTCAGGAAATTGAGGCCGGCCTCCGCGGCATCGGAGCTGAGATAGGAGCCGAGATGCGTGCTACTCGCGGCGTCGGGAATTGCATTGGCGATGCCGTGGTCGCGCATCCAGAAAATTTGGAGCATACGGGCGCAGCGGCGGAATCTTGAGTCAATATTGCATGTGCCGCCGTATTCCTGAAGCATGCGCTCCGGCACCCAAGGGGTCTGGGTGAGTTGCGTGAATTTGGCTTTTCTTTTCCGGGTGCCTGATGAGGCGGAGGCTGGTGTCGTTGCTTCGGTGTTGCTCAAGGTGTCTCTCTCTCTTGTTGTTGCCGTTGTGGCGAGAGAGATTCAGCGAGCCGATGGTGGAATTGACGTTGGTTGACGGGACGAGAAAGTGATCCGATCCTAGATCCAAACCAAGAAACCAGCCGACCGGCCTCTAAATGATCGGCAAATTCAATTCACGCGATTGTGATAATGGGTTTTCATAGGTTCGTTCTTTGTTCCTCTATATTGTATGGGTGCTCCGCTCATGACGTGCCGAGGCCCGACCATGAGAGGGGCCAATGGCCGATCGATCAGATATTCCAAAGAAGATCAAACACTTAACTCTTGTCTGGGCGCGTGATGTCGGCGATAGCACGTCCACGTCCACGTCCAAGTCACCCAAGGGGACGTCGAAGGCGCCGAAAGCGCCAACTAACGCCGCGCCTTCGGTTCCCACCGCACCTGCCGAACTCGAAAACGCCGATCTGTTCGAAACTTTGCCCGACGGCTACTTCGACGACGACTTTGCGGACCTCCCCGACGACTATTTCGAAACCTTGAATGATGTAGACTCCAAAGAGATCGAGAAGGCTCGCCTTCGCTTCAAGGACATCGACAACACTGAGGAGCTGTCGCACGCGTTCCTATTCGGCGAATATGATTGGTGGTGCTTTCCTGAACTCCACGACGAGTTGCGTCGCGCGTGCTCGGGCTCCGGCCCACTTTCGCGACGGCTCGCACGAACGGCAGGGTTCGAATTCATCGTTGGTTGTGCAGAAACGGTCGCCTTCCGCGGCGACGGGCCGCTCTCCACGCCGTTGAAATTCACATCCAAGTACGCGGAAGAGCCTACGTGGGATGAAGAGGTCATCACACTCAATGAGCCATACCGTCAGGATGCTCTCGAACTCGGCGGATGCTTGTCCTTCATGATGCATTGACGGCTTATGCCTCCATCCACTCACCCGCGGCGGCCGTAACTGGCCGCCGCGTTGTCATGAAAAGCGCCGCTCGCACCCAGTCGTGCGCCTAGATAAAGGCGCGCCAAACAGTATTAACTAGGAATTCTCGTGAAACGTCTTGCCTTGAAATATCGCCCAAAGACCTTCGAACAAGTTGTAGGCCAGGAATATCCAAAACGGATCATATCGCAGCTCATTCGGAACGGGCAGAGTTGCGCAAATCTGCTCCTGCACGGCAGCGTAGGGTCTGGCAAAACCACGCTGGTGCGCATTTATGCCGCGGCCTTAAACTGCGAAGCGCCTACGGCAACGGGTGACAGATGTTTCGCTTGCAGACAGTGCAAGGCTTGGGATGCTGGCGACGACACCGGCTTCACCGAACTGGACACCCCGAAATTCAGGGAGCGGCGCGCGCTTGAGATTGAGATCGACCGCCTGTTGGAATCCGCGAAGTGTGGCAAACGGACGGTGATCTTTCTGGATGAAGCGCATGTGCTATCGAAGTACCGGGACAGCTTCGACTTTCTCCTAAAGAGCGTCGAAGAGACGCCGCCAGGTGTGTCTTTCTGTTTTGCAACGACAGCAGTGGAGAGAATTTCTGATGCGTTGCGCTCTCGCACCATCATGTTGGAGCTTCGGCCCCTGACCCATGAACAGAGTGTCGGCCTTCTCGCCCGTACCGCAAGCGAGGAGAGTCTCACCTTCCATCCTGAAGCCCTTTCGCTGCTGGCAGGCCTGGGTGAGCATCAGCCGAGGAACATGCTTCAGGCTCTCGATAAGATGGGTCTGACTAGCGATGGAACAAAAATCACGCGGGATCGAGTGGCTGACGTCTTTGGCGTCGACTACATCGAACATCTCATCCAGTATTTCGAGGCTCTCGGGGCGGGTGACTTCAATCTGCAGACCAGGAGGTTTTTGCGGTGGTCGGATAGCGTTCGCAACAAGGCGCGCTTAATCCAGCTGTTTCTGGTGGGGTTGTACTACGTCGAGCTCTGCGGACTGGACGTCTCGGTCGAACCGGTAATCGCATCCATCAGAGAGGAGGAGCGCAGTCGCGTCACCAACGCGTTTATGAAGAGGTTGCCGACCATAGATCTGAAGGCGTTTTTCGAAAGCTTATTGAACGCGTGGCCCGTCGTTACCAGCGATTTGAGTGACGAAGCGCTTCTAGCTGTTTTGATGCGTTTTCAGGCTAGCGTGAATCGCGGCGAGATCGTTCCTCGATCGAACGAGGCGGAGCGCATCACGGCACAACCCGTGGGGCAAGAGGTCCCAATAACTGCGTCGGGGCGGATTCTCCGCAAGCGGGATGATGAGGATGCGCCCAAAGATCCAGCTTATCTGCACCGGAGCCACGTTCGTAGCATCTTTGCCGCCGCGTCATTCTTGGTGCAGCAAGGCCACCCGCCATTCAATGCCCGAATCATAATTCGACACCGTCTCTTTGGCCACGAAGAGCAGGCGGAAGCGTCCAAGCATTTCGCTAAGTTTAGCCAGGCTCTGAAGGGACAGCTCGAAAACTGGGGCGGCTCCGGTCTTCGAGTGTTCGTTCAGGAGCGAGACGAGGACGAAGGATCATGTGGTCGGGTTATCGCCCATGTTCCGGATGCAAAGGTGGCCGACCGCTGGTTGAAGAAATGGCACAGAGGTGATCGCGTGCCGGGCAAGGAAGACGAAGCGATTACGCTCGAGATGGTGCCCGAGGGCGAAATGCTCGATGGGCATTGGAGTTGCGTGCGGTGGCTATGCGGGGGCTTCAACCCAACTGATCCGATCTTCGCCAAACTGAATATCGAGTCAGCGTACCGACGTGTTGCCGGAAACATCGGCAAGCGAACGCGGCTGGATTTTTCCGAGCCGCTGGGGGCAGCCGCGAGGCGAAAAGCTGAGCTTGAGTGTGGGGTGGATCTCGTCTCCGCGTTCGATGACAAGCAATGGGGCCGTTTGTACGACGGCTGGGAACTGGAGGAGTTCAGGTGCCGCAAAGAGCAGAAGCTGCTTTGGCAAGCTGCGCTTGCGGACGTGGTGGCGCGGTATCCCCTGGATGGCTCGGCCCGCTCGAAAGAAGTGCAGGACTATGAGCTGGAGGAGCTGCGCAAACGCTGGGCGGCAAGCGCTCCAGTGCGACCGTGGGCGATTTGGAGCCGCCCTTGAGTACACCGGTTATGATGACTGACATTGAGTTCGTGCAGCTGCCCGAGCTCACCCAGAAGAATCATCTCTATCTCTATCGTGAAAATTCGGCTCTGTTGCGAGCCACTGTTCGCGCGAAGGTGATCAGACAGGCCGAGCTCGATGGGCGTAAGCTGAAAGATGTTTCGACATCTTCCCAGCGCGTTGTGAAGCCGGGCGCACTCGCCCTCCAATCGCAAGCTCGAGAGCCTAGCAGCCCCGGTGGTGACGGACGGCCGGACTCCGATAAGAGCGACGCTTCAGTGGAACTGTCTGAGAACGTGGTTTTGCCCAGTTTGCACGTGACGGTTGCTGAGGCTTCCTTGCTCAGTGACACGCTTACCGTGCACGATCTCGGCGATAAGACGCTGAGGCATCCACCGCTGGATGATATCGAAACTGCCCTGGATCTAATCGCAAGAGATGCTGCGCTCCAGTCGCTTTGTTTGCTCGTACCGGGAACGCACGAGGTCGTCAAAACCGATGCTTGGCGTGCCGCTGTCGGAACAGTCGGTCTCATCGAGGAGCCGATGGTTAGCCTTGATAGTTACCTTCCTGTCGCGCGTAGTTACTTTCCGCAAAGTCGACTGGGCAATCTGAGCCACCTCTCGGGCAATCGACGTTTCTTGACGCGATTGAGGAAGTTCGTCGAGCAGGGGACGTGCACGCCGTTCGAACTATCGCGTCAGATTGATCTGATCGTCTTGGGCGAAATGGAAGGCGGCGAATTCCGTTTTAACGAGGAGACAGAGACGAAGCGCAGGAGACGGTGGGTTCTGCCTGAGACGCTGAGGCGGTTCTTGGACGATCGCGATGGCGCATCATTCTCAGCACTAATGCAGTTGGTCGATGGTCTGCACCATAACAGGATGCTCGATCCCAGTGAAATCTTGACGAGGCTCTATCGGGCGACAACCGCAACCCTGGAAAGTCGTGACAGGCGCTATCGGCGCGTTGAAGATCCCATGCATTGCGTGTGGGCTGCGTTACTCTTGGCGAATGAGCACAGGTTTCTGAACGGAAATGCGTTCGTCTCGATGGACTATCTCTGTCAGAAATATAGCCGGGTTGCGGGAGCGCCAGCTTGGTTTTCTTCAGGTGATGGGTGGCAGGCAATTGCGCCATTGCTGGAGATCAACACAGTAAAAGAGCCGAGCCGACTGGATAACGCGCGGCTTGAAGTGCAGCGCGCCTTGCGCGCGCGGTTGGAAGCAATGACGGGAAACGGCGTCGATTGGTTTCATTGCCTAACCAGCTTGGCAAGGAGCGGAGAAGCCCCTGATTCGTCAAATGAAGAGCCTTTGATGGCGGACGCGGAGTCCGATTGATGAGACAATCGCTGGACACTTATTTGGAGCGGGAGCGGCCGCGCTCGTTCAAGGACATCTTGGGTCATGAGCGGTGGTTCGAGACGTTGCTTTCCAACCTGAAGAGAGAGCGCGCAACGAATTCGCATCAGCCGATCGCTCTGATCGGCTCGCCAGGCGTCGGAAAGCGAACATTGGTGAAAATGTATGCCCAGGCGCTGCTTTGTGAGCGGGCGCTTGCTTCACGGATCGATGGCGATCCCTGCGGCCATTGTTATGAATGTCGTGCGCTGAAAGAAGAACGAAGCTGGGGTTGGGTCGAGAAGGACGTACGTGGCGAGGATGGCGAGGATGATGATGCAGGGGTGTTGGAGAAAGCGCAGGGTGAGGCCCTTCATACGCTGATTGAGCGCGAGGGAGGCTTGAATACTGCTTCGGTGCGGGTCGTCGTGTTCAACAACTCCGAAGAGTTCACGGGCACCACCGCCGATATCGCCTTGAAGACCCTGGAGCGGGAGGTCTCGTCGAGCCTCTTTGTGTTCCTTGTGAATGACGAAGCGCGTTTTTCGGCCGCATTGCGATCGCGGTGCAACGTTTATCGTGTTGGGCCGATATCGGTGGAGGATATGGTCGGTCGTTTGTCGCTGATATGCGAGCGGCGGTCGGTGATGTTCGATGAAGCGGCTTTGCGGGCAGTCGCGGTTGCCGGCAACGGCTCATTTGGGGAGGCGTTGGCTATTCTCGCTCCCATCGAGCGCCGCGGGGATGTCACGGTCCAAAATCTTGTGCGCGAGCCGGAGTTCGGCTGGGGTCCGACGATGCTGGCGTGTTGGCGGGCTGTGCTGAGCGGTCACCGCGACGAAGCAATGTCGTTGTTTGGGAGTATCGGTACGCATGGTCCTATGCGGGTCAGGGCAATGCAAGCATTTCTCGTAGAATGCCGCATTCGCAAGGCGGCGGGCGGTCTGCCGGTGGCCGCGAGCGTGAGCCCGGCGTTGGGTCTTCTGTCGGCCGAAAGTTGGGAGCGCATTTTGCGGGATTGGACAGGGTGGTGCCAAGCTCGGGGTCTCGAGCTCGATGAAGCGATCGAACGGGCGCTCGGCTTTTGGGCTTCCGTGAAGGTCGGCGTGCCGTGGAGGGCCAGTTTCCTCAAGGGTTATGAAGACCTAACCGGAACTAGGTCGACCAGTAATGACCTGGAGATGGCGACCGGAACCGCTCTAATTTAGCCACTCTCGCGCTTGTTGATTTAGAAATGTTGATTTAGCACCTCGATTCCTATTGGAGCGATCAAGTGTTGGCAATTGCGGGGGGTCGGGACCGAATTGGGTGACCGGCTGGCCGGGTCAGCCAAGAGGCGGAATAGGCCTGTTCATGGGAGTGCTGAGATGAATTCGACAACGCGCAGGAAGCGGGGAGGGAGCCGTGAGGTCAGCCAACCTTTTGTCGAGCGGCCATTCGCGGGTCGCTGGTCGGAGGAGGAGGCCGCGGCCGCCCGTCGAGCCCGTGGGTTGGTGATCGGACGGTACGTGCGGAACGTGGATATGAGTGACCCGGCTTCGGTGCGAGCGGCTCTTGCGAATGAGCCCTTTGGTCATCTCATTCCGGATGAAGCGATCGAGAAGCTTTGCCGGGATGGAGATGCGGCGGACCTGTTCGCCCATCGATACCCGACCTGGCGCTATGGCATTGACCCGATCACATACCCTTGCTTTTTGCTGCCTCCGACAATTGAGGAGCTTGAGGGGATTGAAGACAAGGTTCATCTCGCCTCTCTCATACGAGACCTTGATATTCGTGGGACAACGCCGCGCATCCGGGCTCTAATACGGTCGACGGTTGAGCCCGAGTGGTCGTGGCTCGGGGAGATTGTCCAAGATCATCTTAATGTCGTGGAGGACAACTAGGCGCTTGGACTATCGGCCAGCATGAAAGAGTTTGGGACCATCGCTTCCACACCTCGCCTCGACGAACCCGTGTCGACGGAGAAAACTCGGCCTCAATTCACCGCCCTGTTTTCGGAACACAGCGAAAAAAGCGCTCAGCCTCTTCCGGATCGCTGATTGCTTGCCGGAGATCAAACCCGTTGGTTCCTTTCTGAAAGATTGGTTCGCGACTTACCTTTTGTTCGGTGACGTTAGGGTTGCGGGCCTTCAGCTTGCGCAACAGTGCGACGAACTCGTCGAGGCCGCGTTCGGGGTGGGCCTCTCGATCCCCATCCATGAAGATCGTCCCTTTGCCCGGATAGAAATTGTAAGGGCCAACCTTGATCTGGTATTCGGAGGTTTGTTGGTGGCGGATACGCTCGGCACGAAGCCGTTCAAGAGCGGAGTTCATTTGTGAGGTATTGCGTCCCTTATCCATGCTGTTCTCCTGCATTGAATTGTTCTCTGCGCAAAAGTGGGGGGAGTTCTCTAGGGAGGTTGGGTGTTGGATATTTGGAAGGGTGGGTAGGCAGACAGAGCAGGCAGACAGGGCAGACAGAGCAGGCAGAGCAGGCAGAGCAGGCAGAGCAGGCAGGCAGAGGGGTGAGGGGTGATATAGATTGGATCGGCAAGACGCTTTAGGTGTCGTTTTGCCATCTTGCCGTACGGGTGGAGCGTTTCGCGTTCGGCCTAATCGCGCGCACGCCGCAGCGCGGCTTGCAGCCGCGCTCTTTCCTTTTCCCACCGGTCATCTTCCGCGCGTGACCGTTTCTCGAGGGCCTCCACCTCGGCTTGGATGGCCGCTGCTTTCCTGTCGTGTTCGCGCTCACCCTGGTCCATTGCCGCTTGCGCTTTGGCCGTTGCCTTCTCGCGCCGTTCGCGCTCCCTTTCTCGGACAGCCTCTTCCCGCCGGCGTTCGGCTTCGCGGCGTTTACTCTCCTTCTCGAAATCAGCCGCGGCTTTTCGGGCTTGTTGTTCGCTGATCTTGGGAGCGGCTCGTTTCGCCGGCTTCTGCCGATGTCTTCCGCGCAGAGTCCGGTTCTCGCCGGATCTCAGATCGGACGGGAGGTCGGAGTGCTCGGCGAAGTTGCCATTCGATCCCGCCGGGCGCTTGAGCACCACGCCTGGCTTCGACATCGTGCGGCTACCACGCCGGGGTCGTCCGTCTCCTTGGCGACGCCCTGATGGAAGAGATTGCTGCCAGCGCCCCAGGCCTCGAGCGCCGCCTTCATAGACGGCGCCGCGATCGCCAGATCATAGAAGCCCAGCGACGTCTGAAATGTCTTGAGCTTCCTTGCCGTGGATATCGGCAGCCCCCGCGGCTTGGCCCTAGCGCCGGCGTGCAACCCATGTGCCGAGTAGGAACGCGACGAAGAGCGAGGACAACGGGGCCTGCACCGTCAACTTACGCAGCAGCTCGGCCCAGTGCAGCGCCGCCTCGTTCGCAGGCTTGCGCAGCGACCTGCGGGTCACGGCTGACTCCGTCTTGCCGCTCGGCTGCGGTGCGCCGACAGCGTCCTGATCGTCGACGAGGCCAGAGGCTTCTGTCATTGCGGAAGCTTCTTTCATATCCATGCGGTCCTCCTATTCCGACCTCAGGCTGACTTCCGCTGCGGCCTGACCGCCGGCTTCTTCGCCGCCGTCACATTGGGCTTCTTGCCCTCGATCGGCATCAGCATCTCCTTCTGACCACTCGATGCCTTGCGCGGTTTCTTGCCTGGCTTTGCGGCCTTTGCCGGCGCAGCCTCCTTGCCGACGGATCGGCGGAGCGCTTCCATCAGGTCAACGACGTTAGTCGATGCGGGCCGCTCTTTCGGCGTGATTGGCTTGCCCGCGCGCTTCTGGTTGATGAGGTCGATCAGCGCGGTCTCGTAGTGGTCCTCGAACTTCTCGGGCTCGAAGCGCCCCGCCTTCTGGTTCACAATGTGCCTGGCGAGATCGAGCATGTCCTTGGTGACTTTGACGTCCTGGATCTCGTCGAAATACTCCTGCTCGCTGCGCACCTCATAGGGATACCGGAGCAGCGTGCCGACGAGACCCTTGTCGAGCGGCTCGAGCGCGATGATGTGCTCGCGGTTTGTCAGCACCACCCGGCCGATCGCGACCTTGTTCATCTCGCGGATGGTCTCGCGGATCACCGCGAAGGCGTCGTGGCCCACCTTTCCGTCCGGCCGCAGGTAGTACGGGCGGATCAGGTAACGCGGATCGATATCGGACTTGTCGACGAATTCGTCGATCTCGATGGTGCGCGTGGATTCCAGCGCGATCTCCTCGAGCTCCTCCTTGGTGACCTCGATGTACTGGCCCTTGTCGAGTTCGTACCCCTTGACGATGTCCTCGTTGGGCACCTCGTCGCCCGTATCGGCGTCGACCTTGAGGTACTTGATGCGGTGGCCGGTCTGCCGGTTGAGCTGGTTGAAGCTGATCTTCTCTGACTCGGAGGTGGCCAGATAGAGCGCCACAGGGCACGTCACGAGCGACAAACGCAGGAAGCCTTTCCAGTTGGCACGGGGGGCCATGTACGCAGAACTCCGGTTCGAGACGGCCTGGATTCAAGACGAACGGCAGACCATGGTTCCGACAACGGCTGCCTCGCCATAAGTCCAATTTTTGGTCGGGGGCTCGACTCTTATGTTCTTGTTATGTTCTAATCGTAACATGACCGATCGACCCGCGAGCTGGCGCATGCCGACCCCCAAGCAAATGGAAAAGATGGCTGCTGGCGTCCGCAGAAACATGCCGCCGAAGCCCGGATTGGCTCCAGACGATGATCTGCCGCGGGAGTACTGGCAGGCGCTTCTGGACGACCCCCGCGCCGAAGCCAAGCCGGCAAGTCCGTGCGGCGGCACGCTGCGGTTAAGCCAAATTCCTCAACATGTTCTGAGGGTGAGCTGCCGCCGCTGTGCCAGGGTGGTCGAGATCCAGAAGGTCGACGCCGCTCGTCTCTACGGTCCGGACGCGCTCTGGAAAGATGTCGGACAGCGGCTGTTGGACAAGACCTGCACGCAGCGGACCGGGCGCCATGAGGAAGACGGCTGTTGGCCTGCGTTCGAATAGTCGCCGGCGCGTCCCAAACCTGGATGCTGCCATGGCACCGAAACATCACCCGACGCCCCTCTCCGGAGGAGACCGCAAGGCGCTCACCAAGGAGCTCGGCCGGGCACGCGCGATGACGACGATCCTCGCAGGACAGGCCGCCGAAGCCCGGGCTAAAGGCGAAGCGCTCATTCGTCAGGCCGACAAGTTGTTCTGCGAATCCTGGAACGAGCGCATGTGGGCGGATGGCGGGCCCATTGACCCATCACCGACGGTCGACCAGGCCATCAACGGAGGCTTCGCCTCGCTCGAGATCGAATGCTCGCGCTGCAAGACGAGACGGGACGTCGACCTGGCCGCGCTGCGTCATCCGCCGACCACATTTGTCCACGACTTGGCCAGCCGGCTACGCTGCAGCAAATGTGCTAAGGCCGGCCGTCGGCCGTCCGCCACGCTGCTGCAACTGATGTCGCGACCCCGCCTGGTCGCTCCGGAGAGTTGATCGTGTGCAATCTCTACTCAATGACAAAGAACGTCGACGCGATCCGTCGCCTGCTCGGCGCGCTGAACAGTGATGTCGGCAACCTGCCATCGACGCCCGGCATATTTCCGGACTATCCCGCACCGATCGTGCGTAACGGTGCCGAGGGACGCGAGATCGTCATGGCACGCTGGGGCATGCCGAGTTCGCAGCGGGCCCAGATGGACGCGACCAAGAAGCGCGCGGAAAAGCTGCAGGCCAGGGGGCAGACCGTCGATTTCAAGGAATTGCTGCGGATGGAGCCGGACGGCGGCACGACCAACATCAGGAACGTCAACAGCTCCCACTGGAAGCGGTGGCTCGGACCGGAGCATCGCTGCCTGGTGCCGTTCACGTGCTTTTCCGAGTACGATAGGATCGATGGCAAGAAAGTGCCGGTCTGGTTCGCTCTGGACGAGGCGCGGCCTCTGACCGCATTTGCCGGGCTGTGGACGAATTGGACCAGTGTGCCGAAGGCGAAGGAAGGCGAGATCACCACCGATGTCTTCGGCTTCCTCACCTGCGAGCCGAACACGGAGGTCAAGCGCGTCCATCCCAAGGCGATGCCGGTGATCCTGGAGACGGCGGAGGAGTACGAGGTCTGGCTCCGCGCTCCTTGGTACGAGGTGAAGTCGCTGCAGCGGCCTCTCCCGGAGGGCGCGCTGCGGATTGTCGCAACGGGCGAGAAGGAAGACCCCGCGCTCGCCGCGTGAGGAAGGCACTTTGGGCAAGCTGCTGCCAATTTGAGTTCGCCGCTGTGCACAGGGCGGCGGAACACGTGGAGAAGCGGCGCACCCAGCGATTTCGAATCCCTGCTCTGTGCTAACCGCCGGGAACGACGCGGACGGCACAAGGATTCGTCCGGGTGGGAGCGGTCTCGATGCTGATGACGAAGGAAAGACGGCCGACGATCCGGACGCTGCGCGGTTGGGTGATCTCGGTGCTGCAGGACGCCGGCGCCATCAGCGAGTGCGAGGAGCACGGCTGGATGCAGGACCGCGCCGACCCGCATGCGCGCGCCCGAGCTTTTGACATCGCCCGCCAGAATCCACCGGCGGGCGCCTCTCCCGAGGAGGCCGCAGCAGAAGTTCGGAAAGTTCTCGACTCGATCGGCGACACCTGCCCGGAGTGCCCGCCGCATCCCGATTAGTCCGCCTCTTCGCTGCGGGGGCCGAACATCGAGGGCTGCCGCATGCGAGCGATTTCGTGCAATGCCGTCGCCAGACGGATCCAGCGCTCCGGTCCATCCGTCGCCGCGGCCAGCTTCATCGCCGCTTCGGCTTCGCGCTCGGGATCATAGTCGCCGTCCATCGAGCCGGAATTTAGGCCGAAATCGTAAAAGAATCCGCGAAAGTGGGGTCCGTAGCAATCCGATGCCGCGCCACACCGCACGCTGCGGATCCGCCATGGTCGCGCCAACCCCCTCAGCCAAAGCGCTCAGAAGATTCCGAGAAGAGCAAACACCGCGACCTCGCCCAGGAACGCGAGGGTCATGATCGCCACCGTGAGAAAGACGTCACCTATCGGCATGAGGGGCATCGGCACGCCTTGCCTATCCTATGCCCCTGTCGTGAACACATGAGGACATGAAAAGTTGCGGTTCGCACGCCGGTTCCGGATATAGCGTCGGCACCCAGGACAGGCCCTTTTCACCGGGGCTGATTATCAACTCGCAATGTCATGCTGGTGCGTGACCGCGACGGGTTTGGTGATGGTGGTCGCGGTCCTGGCGCTGCTCTGAGTTCCCGCCCACTCTGGCCGCCGTCACACGCGCCTCCCCCACGTCGGAAGCCGGCGCTCCGCGATTTGTTCGGTCGGCGGCGGTCACGAGCTCTCTCGGGCGAGACCGGTCGCCTCTTCGCGGCCGTCGGCCCGCCGCTCCTCGGCTTGCTCCTTGAGATCGGCGGCCTTCTCGACCAAGCCCAAGGCGACCATCGGATCGGTGGTCGTCTTCGCGAAGTTGAGCAGGGTGGCCGCCTGTCGGTTCAGATACTCTCGACCCGCCACGACGGCGATCATTCACGCCTGGAGCCAAGATGTCATGCGCGCGGCCAAGGAGAGCAAACGGTCCAAGAGGTCCCGCTTCCTTCGCGACACGATGGTCGACGTCCAGATTGCCAGCCGCGGCATCCGGAGCAGGCGGGTCCTGTTGGCGATGCGGCAGGTCCCCCGCGAAATCTTCCTCGATCAGCGGTTCGCGGTAGCGGCGTACGAAGACACCGCGCTACCGATCCCCAAAGGGCAGACGATCTCTCAGCCCTACATCGTCGCCAAAATGCTCGAGGCCGCCGCGATCGCCAAGTCGGACCGGGTTCTGGAGATCGGCGCGGGTTCTGGTTATCTGGCGGCCCTCGCCGCCAATCTCGGCCGGGAGGTTTGCGCGCTGGAGCGCCATGAAGCATTGGTGCAGCGTGCCCGTTCGCGCCTTCGGCATCTCGGTTGCCGGAACGTGGATCTGCGCCATGGGGACGGCACCGCGGGATGGCCGGACGGTGGCGAGTTCGACGTGATCCTGGTGTCAGCCGCCAGCGCAGAGGTTCCCGCGGCTCTCAAGACTCAACTAGCTCCGTCGGGACGATTGCTGATCCCGCTCGGCAACCCTGACGGTGTGCAGCCGCTGACGAAGCTGACGCGCGCGCCGGACGGCCGTTTCGTAGAGGAGGAGATCGAGGAGGTGCGCTTCGTTCCTCTCGTTTCCGGTTGAGCAACTAGCGACCGGAGGCGCCCAAATTCGCACGCGGCACGTCAGGCCAGGGCTTGCGGTCGCTCAAACCCCGCATAATCGGTCGCGCCGTCATTCGGTTGCCGCGCTGCGGGAGGTGGCGCACACAAGCACCAGACCGAGGGCAACTGCGATCAGAAACGTTCCCGCCGATATTTCGACGTGACCGCGTCCCCGCCGCCGCTGCGTCTGAGCCGTGCACATCTGCCCGACCTCGCAAGCGATTCCGACCAACGGACGCGCTGCGCCTTCGTTCCGAGCGACCGCGAATGTTGTCTGGCGCCGCTTCACGGAACGAATCGCCCTCGAGACGTTGAGTCCGCATGTGTGCCGTGGCGTTGCGTCAGTCTCGTTCGGGAGTATCGGGCGTCCCCGGCGCCTGCAAAGCCGCTATTCCAGGTTACATCGAGCCCTGCGATCCCACGCTACGCGAAAATCCGCCGCGCGGGTCGGATTGGGTGTACGAGATCAAGGCCGACGGTTACCGCGCGCAACTGCATCGAAACGATCGGGATATCAAAGTCTATTCGCGCACCGGGCTCGACTGGACCGAGCAGTTTTCCTCGATTGCGGCCGCGGCTCGTAAGCTGAAGGCGAAGAGCGCAATCATCGACGGCGAGGCTGTCGTCTACGGCAGCGGCAGCCTGCCAGATTTTCAGCAGCTCAGGCGCGAACTCGGGCCGAAGCGCAGCGAGCGCGTCCGCTACCACGCCTTCGATCTTCTGTACCTCGACGGCTACGATCTGCGCGACGCGGCGTACGAGGACCGCAAGCGTCTGCTGCAGGACCTTCTGAAGGGCGCACCCGAGACTTTCATCTACGTCGAAGCGCTCGAGGCAAACGGCAAGGTGGTGTTCGAGAAGGGCTGCAAACTCGGCCTCGAGGGGATCATCGCCAAACGGCTCGGCCGGCCTTACCGCTCCGGGCGGCAGGAGTCCTGGATCAAGCTCAAGTGCAGGAAGAGCGAGACCTTTCCGATCGTCGCCTTCGTGGAAAAACTGGGAGCGAATCCGCGCAAGATCGCCTCGCTCTACGTGGGCCGTCGCGAGAACGGCAAGCTCCTCTATGCGGGCAAGGTTCGGACCGGGTACACGGAGACGACCGCGCGCGAACTTCGCGAGCGGCTGGATCCGCTGATCCGGCGAACATCGCCGCTTGATGTGCCCGTGAACAAGCCGAAGGCGACCTGGGTCGAGCCGAGCCTGCTGGCAGAGGTGGAGTACGGCGCGCTCACCGACGACGGGCTGCTGCGCGAAGCCGCGTTCAAAGGGCTCCGCGAAGACCTTGCTGTGCGGAAGGTCAAAGCACCGCGGCTGGTCCCCGGCTCCGGAGCACGGCGGAAGCTCGGCGTGCCTGCGGAAAACATCCTCCAGCTTCTTCCCGATGCGGTGGTGCCTTCCAAGGAAGAGCTCGCAGACTATTGGACGCGGGTCTGGAGGAAGGCGCTGCCGCATCTAGGGCATCGCCCGCTCAAGCTGGTGCGGCACGTCCACGGCACCACGTTCTACCACAAGGGCCTGCTGCCGAAGGATATCCCGGAGGCGGTGCACCAACTCCGCATCCAGAAGCGCGAGGGCGGCCAGGGCACGCGCCTGTGGGTCGACAGCCTCGAAGGGTTGCTGGGCCTCGTCGAGATCGGAGCGGTCGAGCTGCACCCGTGGAATTCGACAGTCGAGGACTTCGAGCACGCCGACCGCATCGTTATCGACCTCGATCCCGGCGAGGACGTGGAATGGGAGGCGGTGGCCGACACCGCGCTCGAGCTCCGCGCGCTCATGAAGCGCGAAGGCTTCGACACCTGGCCCAAACTGACCGGCGGCAAGGGCGTCCATCTGATGGCGCCGCTCAACGAGCCGATGCTGCACGACGAGGCGCATCGCATCGCCCGCAGCCTCTGCTCGGAGTTCGCCGCACGCGATCCCGATCGGTACATCCTCTCGGCGCAAGCGCGGCGCAGGGGGCGGATCTTTCTCGACTACTTGCGCAATGGGCGCGGGACGACCGCCATCGGGACCTATTCGCCGCGGGCCCGCGAACACTTTCCGATCGCCGCGCCGGTGACGTGGGCGCGCATCGAACGAGCGATCAGGCCCGACGCATTCAGGATCGAGAACCCATTCCAGGTGAGGAGGAGGTGACCATGGCGGATGCATTCGACCGCTGGATCGAGTGGGCCAACAACGCGCCCGGCCAAAGACCTGGGCTTGCGTCCGACGTTCACGCCAGCGTGATGTCTCTGGACAGAGAGGATCGTGCCGACCGACAAAAGGTCAATGCTGCCGTCGAGCATCGAGCCGAATTGCGTCGAACGCGACGGACCGCGTGGATCTATCTCGACGATTTCGACCGCGGAACACACCGGACTATCGGCGATCCCGAATGGGTGAAGGTCTTCGCGTCCGCCGAAGCCGCCGACAGATGGTTTGACAAGCACGATCCGGAAGGCGTCGCGTGGGAGTACGAGATCCAAGGCGGGCCGCGGCAAGCGTCTGTCTGGATCTTCCTCGCCGACGAAGGGTCCAGACAAATCGGCGACCCGACCTGGATCAAGCTGTTCGCCTCGAAAGAGGCCGCCGAGAAATGGCTTGAGCAGAACGCTCCGAGCGGCCAGTCTTGGGAATATCCGGTCGAGGAGTGAGACGTGAGCACGTTCGTGGACAGTTCGGTGTGGTTCGCGGCCGCCTCTGCGCGCGACCGCAATAACGGGCTCGCCAAGTCCATTCTGGCCAGCCTCGACGGATGGACTCTCACAGGCCACGTGCTCGCCGAGACCTGGCAACTGCTGTCGGCAAGATTCGGCGAGGAGGTGGCGGAGACGTTCTGGGGCCGCCTGCGGGAGTCCGGCGCCGTCGTCGAGCCCGTCACGGCCGGCGATCTGGAAGCGGCTTCGCGGATCGAGGCCGCTTATCCCGACGAAGAGTTTTCCCTCGTAGACCGCACCAGCTTCGCGGTGATGGAACGGCTTGGCATTACGCAGGCTGCATCATTCAGTCCCTCCTTCGCAGCGTACCGTTACGGCGTTCGCAAGAAGCCCTTCCGGATCGTTCGCTCAGGTCACAGCGCTGCGTTCGCGGCGCTGAGGCAAGCCATGCTTCAGCGCAAACCCGTTCGGTTAAACTATTCGGGCAAGGAACTGGAGGTCTGCCCGTACATCCTCGGCCACGCCGTGGGCGAGGAGCGAGCCTTCGCTTTGGAGCTGGGCAGTGTCGGAAAAAAGAGATCAGGAGAGCCCAATTGGGTATGTCTGCGGATTCAAGCCGTGCGGGACGTTCGCCCTCTGGATCGCGCCTGGACCGCCGCCGTCTACCCCGGCCGGATTCAGCGCTGTGTCGACCAGGTGCATATGGACGCAACTCTCCCGTGAGGAAGAGCGCCTCCGAGCGAGCGCCTGGTCGCCACCCCGCGCTCCGACATTTCTTGAGGCTGTTGCCCACCGCATGGAAGGGATTTAGCCGTGACGGACGCACTTTCATCCGAGGTCCACGCCGCCGCAGACGGACACCATCGCTACCGGATTGGATCCTCAGGCGGTCGCCTTGCGGAAGCGCTGTTCCCAGGGGAGCCTTAGCGTCCTCAGCGCAAAAGCCCCGTCGCCAAGAAGGGCCTGAACGACGAGCATGATGGCCCAGACGAACGGCATCTCCCATCCGCCTTCCACGAACCAAAAGCTCTTGCGCACCATCCAGAAGTGGGTTGCACCTATCATCATCGGAAGCGTGTAGAGGCTGACCCACCTGGTGTAGAGACCCAGCAGAAGCAGGATCGCGGACGCAAATTCCGCGCTGAGGGTGTAGGCCAATACCCACTCAGGATATCCTGCCTTGAGAAGTCCGTTCCACCAGAGCCCGATCAGCTTGAGAACGAACTTGCCGTAGAGGGCGGCAATGAAAAGGCCGGCAATCGTGACGCGAAGCAGCAAAGCGGTATAAGGCGCCGTACGTTGGTCAATCATGGGAGCGCTCCTTGAAATGCATCGAAGCGCCGTGAGCAGGCCCATCGGCGCCAATTACAAGCCGCCCGAAATGGCCGCCGTCCTCTACTTCTGTGGCGGCGGCTTGGGCATAGCCGAAATCAGGCGGATCTTGAGCTTGCCACCTTCGGTCACGTAGGTAGCGGTCCAAATACCGCTCGTCTCGATCGGCGCACCGCTCTGATTCTTTCCGGACAGCCGGTAATTGCCGATGGCAAGAGCCATGTCGGAGCCCAGGGGCCACGCTTGGTCCACGGTGATCTCCTCGTGGTCGAATCCGGCCTTGAAAGCTCCCTGATAGAATTCCGCGATATCGGAGCGCGGCCCTGCCGGATTGACGTGAATGCCGCCCGTCGCGAACAGCGCGGCGATGCCGGCGCCGTCGTGCCTGTTGAAGCTCGCCGCATACTCCGACGCGACTGCTTCGACCTTCTGCTTCGGGTCGTTCTCGGCGGCGACCGCAGGTAGCGACAAGGCCGCCAGGAAAATACAGGAGAGGCAGGTCCGCAGCATTGCAATTCCTCCTCGAAAATTCCTTGTTTCTGAAATCCGTCCCCACCGGGAAGTTCATCGATCTCACATCAATTCATAAGCGCGGGCAACCGATTCAGGCGTTGCGGCGCAACATCTCTCAGCGCCGCATCAATCATCTCGGGAGGTCGATCCCTTCCTGAAGAACGTCGGAGCTTTACCTGACAGAGCACAGGCATGCCTTCTCTGCCGCAAGCACAACCAGATCGCCGAAATTCGCTCGGACGCGTCACGTTCCATTGTAGTTGGGACAAGCGCTTTGCACCGGCAAAGTACTTTCCCGCGAGGGTGCTACTCGCGATGAGGCCAAGTTACGGCTTTGGAGGTCTTACGACAAACTCGATAGACTGGCCACCATCGGTCGTACTGGTTATGAAATCGTGACCGATGGTCGTATTCGTACTCCAGGCGATCGGATCGGGTGAAATTGGATCGACCCCAAGGCTGAGTCCCGAAAGCGTCATAGGATTGGCAGGATATTCCTTGTCCCGCTTTTTCGGATCGAGGTCATAGCTCTCTACCGCGCATACGGCGTAGACCAGCTCCGGAATGTCCGTCATCGAGAGCTGTTCCTGTTTAGACGTATCGTTATTCACCGTTATCGTACAAACGTAATTGAACTTACCGCTGGACGCATCCGTGCGCGTTATAGTGCCAGTGACGAGATCGTTAGGCGATACTTCGATCGATTTCGTATAGCAGCGCTGCTCCTTGTTCAGATCTGGTTGGAGCTTTTCATCGTCGTCGCCTGGCAAAGTCGGATAAGCGTCTGGATTGAAGGCGGCAGTGACGTACCAGCAGCGAACGCGCCAATGCCCCCTGTAATATTGCAGCACTGCCTGGAGAATGCCACCAGGTGTATATGAACTTTCACTTTCAAAGCCGTTGAATATGAAAATAAGTTGGTCGTGATCTTGTGTGGGTTTGGCAGGGACCGTCCAATTCGCTGTGAACGTGCTTAGGTGTTCGTTTTGCGATCTTGTCCGCCACCATCCATAGCCCTGCCATCCACCTTCCGGACAGTCTACGCTAATGTTCACACTCGTCGGAGTGACCCCTGGCCCGGGAGCCGGCACCCACTCCGTCATTAGGCCGTGATGCCGGTGCTTTTTCTTTCCAACACAGATGCTCACTGGGATCCCTAAGTCATACAGAGCAACGCGCGCGACCTCATCCAAATGAGCGATCAAATTTGGTGCCACCTTCGTACTGTCGAAGGGGTTCATTCTGTTTTTCGGTTCTGTGAAGTTGGCCGGCTGCTTGGCCAGGTCGAATCGCGCTTCAGCGGCAAAATGCTTCCAGTTGTTACGAGCTATTTTGCCTTTTGCACTTGAACACCCCCACTTGTCTGGGTTTGTTTCTATGTCTGTCTGATAGAGACCCCATTTCATATCGTTCCTGTTCGGCCAGCGGGCTTGGAGTTTGAGCTGTACCGATTTGACCTTTGCCGCTGAATACCAGTTGTTGTTGAACGTATCCAGGTAAGTTGGGTCAGCGTAGACAGCTCCATAGACATTTGCCTCTAAACTTGCTTCCAGTTGGTCAGCGGGATTGCAAGTTGGCGCCGCACAACCCGCGGAGGATGCCGTCGGGATGGCAGTCGCAGCTGCAGCAGATGCTCCTGCTATGAGCAGAGCTCGTCGATCTACAGCTGCAGGCGATGCCTTCTTGCTTTCCTCGTTGTTGATCATGACCCCTCCTCAAAATTTCTCTAAGACGCTAAAGACCAAATATGCGGGAGACGTCCCATTCGATGCGGCTCTGCGTTATCCTTCCGCCCCTTAGGGTGGCTCGTTCGAAGGTCCTGAAGCAGGGTACTCCTGCTTCGAAGAAAAGCAACCAATGCGCGATTTCAAACACGAGCTATTGGCCTGGGCTCTCCACTGAGGCTTCAACGGCAGGTGCTCAGTAGGTAACGGCCCGGAACTGCAGGTCTAAAACTGTGACCTCGCCACGGGTGTAGTTCCCACCAGCGCGATTTTGTCATTGCTTGACTCGCCGCAGGGGCCTTGCTGAGATCAGGATCCGCTCGGTAAGAGCCCCAGATCGGGCGAGGGGGCGAACGCCGTGAAGTACCGGCCTTACAGCTCGAATGGGGCACGGGAGCAACTCGGGATGGCCCGGCTCTCGACGGCTCAACCCGTCCGCCTTATGGATGGCGGCGGGGCGTTTTCCACTAACAACCGGCCAAGTCTGCAGGCCTCCGGGAAAGCGCGCCCGCGAACTCAGAGACGATCAGCGGGGTCCGCGCCCGACGCTCGCAACGCAAGATCCACACGTAATCTTGCGATCGAACGTAAATACGTTTCGATCCTGCGGGCCGATCTCCACCGCTCCTCAGATCTCGTGACGGGGCTGGACCTAGAAGAATCAATCGCTCGTTTAGCGCCGGCACTTGAGCAGATGCGCACGGCTGTCCACCAGTACGGCGGCATCGTTCACCGGGAGATGGGAGACGGGATTTTCGCGGTGTTCGGGGCTCCGGTCGCCAGCGACCTGCACGCGGTCATGGCTTGCGTCGCGGCGCTCGATCTCGTTCGTCGTATCGAAGGGCTCAAGGATATCGGCATTCGCGTGCGTATCGGGGTGCACTCAGGTCTCGTGGTGGCCGGTCCCCGGCAGCTCGACTATACGAGTATGTACGACTTCGATGGGCCGCCGCTGATTATGGCAGAGCGGTTGCAAGCCGCTGCCCAGCCTGGGCAGGCGCTCGCATCAGAGAGCTGTCGTTCGCTCGCAGAGGGCTACATCCAGTTCGGGGCCGCGCAAGCGCATACGTTGAAGGGCTTCGCCGAGCCGATAATGGTTTACCCGATCAGGGCCGCGAGCGAGAGCTCAAAATGGCAGCTCACGATGGGGCGAAGCACGACGCACTTCGTTGGACGTAACGCAGAACTATCCGAACTTCTCACCTTAGCTAAGAGTGTATCGGAAGGGACAGGGCGCACCGCGCTCGTTTCGGGCGAACCAGGGGTAGGGAAGTCCCGCTTGGTCCACGAAGCCCAATCGCTGCTGCAACAACAAGGCTGGCAGACTCTGGAGGTGGAGTGCAATCCCATTGTCGGAGACGCTCCCTTTTCGCTCCTAAAGCACATCTTAGTTGCAGCTACATCGGAATTGCCCGATGCGGAACAAACAACACTGAGATCTGAGCTTTCTGCTGCGCAATATGACGCCCTCCATTTGATTTTGGACGGTGCCAGTGCTGAAATCTCCTCAGCGTGGGATAAGTTACCACCTCGCGCTCGGGCGCACGCCATTATCGATATGAGCTGCGCGGTTGTGATGAAGTGTGTCGGCCATCAGCCAACGCTGCTTTTGATCGAAGATGTGCAATGGACCGACAAGGCGAGTGCGCCAGCGGTCCAAGCGATTGCAGCTCTTTCGCAACGTCTTCCCTTCTTCGTGCTCGCTACCGTCCGTTCCGGAGAAGCGTGGGAACGGCTCGAGAACTCGTTCGATCGGACTATCGTGGTGGTGCCACTTGAGCGAGTAGCCGGCATTGCCATGCTCGACCAGCTTCTCGGTCCGTCTTCTCGTCTAGCCGACTTAAAAGTACGCATCCTCGAACATACCGGCGCAATGCCTCTTTTTCTTGAGGAAGTATGTCGCGGACTCGTCGAAGCTGGACGTCTGAAGGGGGAGCGGGGCAATTTCGAACCAGCATCGTCCGAGCTAGAACTCGGCGTGCCATTGACCGTCCAGGGCATGATCGCAAGCCGCATTGATCGGCTCTCACCGCGCGAGAAGCGGGTATTGCAAGTAGCCTCTGCAATTGGTCCACAAGTGCCAAGCCGACTGCTGCAGGCCATCTGCGCGCTTGAGCAATCAGTGTACCGCAAAAGTCTGAACGCCTTGCTGACCGCAGGCATGCTGACGTGTACACCGCAGCTGCGAAGTGAAGCCTCGTTCCCACATGAATTCGTACGGCAGGTGGCCTACGAGGCAACTCTCGAGTCAGATCGAGTGAAGCTTCACAACGAAATATTGGCGCAGCTGGGGAAGCAAGCAGCAACTGCTCCGCACGATCCGGAGCTGGCAGCCTCAATGGTGCATCACGCCACAAAAGCCAAACAGTGGAGGGAAGCAGCTGAAATAGCGGCAGCGATTGCGCGCCGTTGCTTTAGTCAGGCAGCCTTTGCGGATGCCAAACGGTATTTTGAGCTGGCCATGTCATCCATAGACAAGCTGCCGCCTTCCCCTACCCACGAAGCAAAAGCAATAGATCTACGCATTGAAGCACGCATGGCTTACGGAAACCTGGGAGAGATTGGGCGTTGGCTCGACTTGGCGCGAGAGGCGGAGGCGCGAGCGTTGAGTTCCGGCGATCAAATGCGGCGGGTCCCGGCGCTTGCAATGCGTGCCGCCGCGCTGAATTTCTGCGGAACGCCGCACGAATCTTTGGAAGCCGGCGAGGCGGCCGTACGCGAAGCAACCAAGAGCGGCCAATTGGGTTGGCTCGCATACGCGGAATACGGATTGGGTCAGGCTCGCTTCGTGGCTGGCCGCTACGCGGAAGCAATCGACGTTCTTGAGCGAGCCTACAGACGATTCCGTTTCGAAGGGGCCTCGCCTCCGCCCGGCGGGGGACCGGCACAAGCAGCCCTGCTCTGCTCGATGATGATCTGCGTAACGCAAGTGGCACTCGGCAACGATCAAGCTGCTGCTGACGCGCAAGCACGCGCCGAGGCCATTGCGGCCGAGTGTGGGGGACCGGCAGCTGCCATTGCCGCAGGGTTCAGCGGTGGAGTGCTTCTGCTAGCAATGAACCGGGCGGAGGAGGCGGAAGTCTCACTTGCTCAATCGCTCAAACTGGCTTCACAGCACGAAGTGCACCTTTTTATTCCTGTTTTGGCTAATCAGCATGGAGGTGCGCTCATCCGGCTATTCCGGATGGAAGAGGCTCGAGTTGCATACCGAACTGCGAGCAACGAGGCGGAAGTGCTGGGACATCGTTCGGCCGCACTGAGGTCGGAGTTGGGACTGGCGCTGTGTGAGGCAACTGAACCCACAAAACGGATTTCTGCGCTTGATGTACTTTCTAGGTGTGAGCAAATCGCCAGGCAAGGCGGCTACCAACCTCTGGAACTAGAAGCATTGCTTATCAAAGGCAGGTTGTTGAGCCTGTTGGGGCAAGACTGCGCGGCTGTCCGAAGTGCGTCCGAAGAATTGTTACTGCGTACTGGGGCAGTAGGTACGAAACGCGAGGTCGGTCGAGCTCTAGATCTGGTCTTGAGCTGAACTGTTCAACGCGCGACATCGTGCGCTCATCGCCGGAAGATGCGGGCAAAGCGAACATTACGCGCGCTGGTGACCCTCGAAAATCAGAATTCATAAGGCAACATTCCTCGATGGCAAGAAAGCGCCAGTCTGGTTCGCTCTGCACGAGCGCGGCCTCTGATCGCATTTGCGGGGCTATGGACAAATTGGACCAGTGTGCGGAATGCGAAGGAAGGCGAGATCACCACCGACGTCTTGGCCTTCCTCACCTGCGAGCCGAACGCCGAGGTCAAGCGCGTCCACCCCCAGGCCATGCCGGTGATCCTGATGACGGCGGAGGAATACGAGGTCTGGCTCCGCGCTCCTTGGGACGAGGCGAAGTCGCTGCAGCGGCCCCTAACCAGCCCTCGTCTGACCAGATTTCCCAAGGCGAGGAGAAGATCCTTCGCTTGCTGTTGCATTCCAATATTGGCAGCGAGGCTCTCAAAGGTGATCGCGCGACCGTCGCTCCCGTGACGTTCGAAAACCGTGAGCAGCTTGCGCTCGAGCTGCTGCGGGTCATTTAACATTGCGTTCTTCATGCAATTTCTCCTGAATCGGCGCAGCGAACTCGAACAGCCATCGAGATTTGCCCGGTTGTCCACCGGCAGTTCGGCTCACGCCGGCCGTTGGGTGAGGAGACCACGCGCTGAGATCCACCAGCTCAGCGTCCGGCGAAACTGAGTTCAGCGCGCAGCGCGGGCCGCGCGCGTTGAAAGCAGCCGAGTGAACTCACGCCATTTGCTGGTGCTCAAGCCTCTGGTTGTCGTTGCCGGCTTGAATCGGTATCTGCCGCGGCTTCATGGCTTCGGGGAGCTCACGTACAAGATCGATCTTAAGCATGCCGTTCTCGAACGAGGCGCCTTTCACTTGCACGTATTCGGCGAGGTTGAACTCACGCCGAAATGGGCGCACGGAAATACCCCGGTACAAGTATTGGTGGTCCCCCGTTTCAGCCTTTCGGCCTTCTACTGTGAGGACGTTTTGCTCCGCAGTAATGGTTATTTCATGCGGTGCAAAACCGGCTAGCGCGAGTGAGATCTGGTAGTGATCCTCTCCGTTCCGTTCAATGTTGTAAGGTGGGGAGTTGTCGGCGCTTTCTGGCACCGAGTCTTCAAGCAGATCGAAGAGGCGATCGAACCCAATCCTTGAGCGCCAGAGAGGAGCAATCAAAGTTGGTCATAGCCATATCCTCCATTGAGCAACATGGTCACGAGCGCGGACAGTTGACGTCCGATGACCGGGCCCGGTTGGCGCCCGGTGAGCGTCCGCACTGTGCTTTTCAACCTAGAACGAGATTCCAGCCTTTCAAGAGGGCAATCTCGCGCTGCACGCACACCTTGGGCGCGATACGCAAGCAACGGACGGGCTTGGCCCGCGTCTCGCCCAGCCCGGCTGAATCCCTGATGTTGTCATGTCAAAGAGCTGTTTGCCAGGAGCGCGCAAGAAGGGCAGGAACTTGGCGCAGAAGGCAAAGGCTATTTTGCGTTCAGTGACAGAAAAGCTGTCCACGCCGCACTGGCCAATATTTGGGAAGGATCGCGCCGGCATGCTCTTTCGACTTCCTTTAGCACCGCATCGGCGTCCGCGCTCGACTGTTTCTGTCCACTCGCCGCCGCGACGTAGTTCAGACCGCTCCAGAATCCGTCAAGCCAAAATAGTACGCGCTGCTTGTCGGCTCCTTCCAACACATCGCACGGCTCGGCGCCCACTCCCATAATCTGGATTCGTACCCGTGAACTTGCGGCATCGGTAGACGCTGCGGAGTACCCATCCGTTACGGAGGTTGCAAGTGCAGCTGCGAAGAGGGCCGCGAGCAACGATCGTAGTGAAGGCTTGCAAACGTACATGACTGGATCCGCAATAGGGCGGACGACGGGTTCAAGGATGGAAAGAGCTTGCCCGTCCGACGACAATCACCATCAGAGGCGAGCGTTCCTTCGCGTCGGGCCTGCTCAAAGCGAAGCGACCCGGCCCGGCTCCCAGGGATGGTCATGCTGTCAGGATGGCTGAAGCGAAAGACGTCCACAGCATTACTAGGGAGCCGGCCTAAACTGGATCGATCAATGCTGGTCCGAGCGCATTGGCCATGGCGGCCGCTTCATGCTGCCCGCGATCATCTAGGAAATGACAGAGCGTCCCTATCGTCCCTGGGAACGCCGGAGCGATGGATCGCGCTCGCACAATGCGCGGAAGCCAAGGTGGCGGTCGACGGGCTTACGCGCGTCGAGAGGGAGGGCGGGCCTCTGCCTATGGCGGGCTGCCGCCGCATCTAACGGGTTGAGATCGGCCGACCGTGGGCCTTCAGGCTCCGTCAGGACCTCGTTGAAACCAATGCCACGCCCAAGTTGTTTCGAGCAGTGCCGCGGTAGCCCGTTGCCCGGCCCGGTTTCCGGGAAGCCGCTCCCGAAACTTTGCATCGAGTTTCTGCATGACCAACAAAACTCGCTTCAATGTCGGATATACCATTGCCGCGGTTTTCGCGGTCTTCTTCATCCAGTATTTCATCGCGACGGCGACACAAATTGCCGTCATTCCTTACAGCGAATACCTGCAGTTGCTGCATCAGGGGAAAGTTGATGCCGTCGGCATTTCCGATCGCACCCTGCAGGGCGTGCTCAAGGAGCCGCTGCCGGGCGGCCAGAAGAGATTTGTGACCACGCGTGTCGACCAGGACGTGGCGCAGGAACTCGAGAAGTACAACGTCCGGTTCACCGGCCAGATCGAGAGCACCTTCCTGCGCGACCTCCTCTCGTGGGTGATGCCGGTCCTGCTATTCTTCGGGCTTTGGTGGTACATCGGCCGTCGCATGGCTGAAGGCGGCGGCCTTGGCGGCGGGCTGATGGCGATCGGCAAGAGCAAAGCCAAGATCTATGTTGAATCCAACACAGGCGTGACCTTTGCCGATGTCGCCGGTGTGGACGAAGCCAAGGACGAGCTTCGCGAGGTAGTCGATTTCCTGAAGAATCCCACCGATTACAGTCGGCTTGGTGGTCGCATGCCGAAAGGTGTGCTGCTGGTCGGCCCCCCCGGCACTGGCAAGACCTTGCTCGCGAAGGCGGTTGCAGGCGAAGCTCGAGTTCCGTTCTTCTCGATCTCGGGTTCGGAATTCGTCGAGATGTTTGTTGGAGTTGGCGCGGCACGGGTGCGCGACCTATTCCAGCAGGCACACGAAAAGGCGCCGGCAATCATTTTTATCGACGAACTCGATGCGCTTGGCCGAGCCCGTGGCATCGGCCCGTTTGCTGGAGGGCACGACGAGAAGGAGCAGACGCTCAACCAGCTTCTGGTCGAACTCGACGGCTTCGACTCTCGATCGGGTCTGGTCATCCTGGCGGCAACCAACCGGCCTGAAATCCTTGACCCCGCGCTGTTGCGCGCCGGCCGCTTCGACCGTCAGGTCTTGGTCGATCGTCCCGACAAGAAGGGCCGTATCGAGATACTCAAGGTCCATATGAAAAAGGTGCGGCTCGCCGGTGACGTCGAGCCGGAGTCTGTTGCAGCTTTGACGCCGGGATTTACCGGCGCCGACCTAGCTAACCTGGTCAATGAAGCGGCGCTCCTGGCAACCCGCCGCGGCGCCGAGGCGGTAAGCATGAGCGACTTCAATAACGCGGTGGAGCGCATGGTCGCTGGCCTGGAAAAACGTAACCGGCTGCTCAATCCCAAGGAGCGTGAGATTGTAGCTTTTCATGAGATGGGCCACGCGCTGGTCGCGCTTTCCCTGCCCGGCGTTGATCCCGTGCACAAGGTTTCGATCATTCCCCGTGGGGTCGGCGCGCTCGGCTATACTATTCAGCGGCCGATCGAGGACCGATTCTTGATGACCAAGGAGGAGCTGGAGAACAAAATGGCCGTGCTGCTCGGCGGCCGCGCAGCTGAGCTGATCGTGTTTGGTCATCTGTCGACCGGAGCGGCCGACGATCTGCGCCGGGTGACCGACATCGCGCGGAGCATGGTGACACGCTACGGCATGTCGGAGAAACTCGGCAGCGTTGCCTATGACCGGGAGCCCGGCAACTTCCTCGCGGGCCCCGACCAGCCTTATCCAGTTCACGAGCGCGACTACGCGGAGGAGACCGCCGCAGCCGTCGACCGTGAGGTAAAGGACATAGTAGATCAGGTCTTCCAGCGCACCCAAGGCATACTGACCGCGCGGCGTCCGATCCTGGACCGCGCGGCAAAGAAGCTCCTTGAGAAGGAGACGCTGGAGCAGAGCGATATTGAGCTGCTGATCCGGGAAATGCCAAAGGAAGGCCTCCGACTAGTCTAACATCGCTGTCATTTGCGAATGCGCAGCCCGACCGTTATGAACGGGCTGCTTGCGAAGTAGTTTGTGCCTCACCTCACGCAGGCTCTCGAGCCTCTTTCGCTCGAACTCCGCTAGAGTGTACGGAAGGCGTTGTCTGACGGTTCGGTTGGGCGCAAATAGCGCGGCGTGCGATTTTGCTCGGAGCAACTTGCTTTGCTTCAAGCCAGAGCTGAACCACCCAAGCGCATGCTGGGGCCCAGCAGCAAGTATTGCACTTATAAGATCACCATCCCGCCGGCCGGCTAGCTTGCATCGCCGTGTTGCATTGCGAAGATCGGAGCAATGCGAAGAACTTCTCGATACCGGTTGTCGGCTCCGTCAAATCGCTGCCAGGGTCGACAGGGGATGGTCACCGAGTAGCTTGAACTCGCCCCGGACAGTTCTAATTGAATGTATTGCCGAACCGATGTTCGGCTAAAGAGAAGACGATAAGGAACACAACTGCGCAGAGCGCGAAACACTTGAGGAAAGCGACATGAGAAAGCTTGCTCTTGCAGTCGTCGCGGCGGCAACGCTCCTCGTCGGATCGGTTGCGCCGGCTTCGGCTCATTGGCGTCACCATGGCTGGGGCGGTCCGGGTATCGGTCCCGGGCTTGCTCTCGGACTGTTCGCTGGAACACTGGCCGCCGCCACCGCACCCCCGGTTTATTATGGATCGGTCTACGGCCCGCCCCCTTACTACTACGGCCGCCCGTATCGGGTAGTCCGCTACTATCCGCCGGTTTATCCGTACTGGTACGCCTGGTGATGAGAAGAAGAAGGCCCGGTTCTCCGCCGGGCCTTTCAAATCCCGCGATACGCCGCTCGCTGAAATCCAGCGCCGTTCGTAAGCTCGACATTGGCGTCTTCGTCTCTGACGACTTGAGCCGAACCCTGACGGCGCCCGGCGCCAGACAATTGGCGACACAAAGGCTCAAGCGGTCCAGCCTGTTGGCGATCAGGCGTTCTGCGGCGTCGGCCGAGGCGAGCAACGCGGGTCGGGACGCCGTTGCGAAGCTCGGAGATCTTGAAGGCGCGGCACCCTGCACCCAAGTTGTTGACCGCAACGGTTGCGAAAAGCGACGTTACGTATCGAGGTTTCCCTGGTCCTCCTTCATAGGATCGACACGCCGCGTGATTCGCTTGCGCGCGCTGTTCTCAGATGGAGGGATAAAATGGAGGTCGTGAGAACCAAAATAGCTGAATATCCCACACCAAATGCTGCGTTCGCCAATGACAATCATCGTGCAGACCAGCTTTTGACCCCTTCCGTTTTTCCCAAAGGCGCGGCAGCAATCATCTTTCAGCCGGCCAGATCGTGCATGTCTTCGGGAAGAGCCAATTCCGGAGGCTGGCGGCTCGTGTTCGAGCGGCGCAGCGCTCCCTACTTGGAGCCTTTGATGGGTTGGACTTCCGATGATGATCCCCTGGCGCAGGTCGAACTCAGCTTTCCGACGCTGAGGTCGGCAATACGTTACGCTGAGCGGCAGGGACTATCATACGTGGTTCAGACGTCTCAGCAGGAGCGCGCCGACCGACCTGAATGCGCGCCCGGAGTGACGCGTGCCTTCTCCGATGCCACGCTCGAACGGCTTGGTCTTGGTGCCTTGCAAAACAGCTATATGGAAGCGGTTGCAGGCGCTGAAGCTCGGCACGACCGTCGAGGGGATGAAGGCTGGACCTGCCCTATGGCTGTGGCAAAGGATGCAGCGCTCTCGATCGAGGCAAAACGGTCGATCCTGATAAACTGGGCGTGGACCGAATTCCTGATGGAGCACGCGAACAGCGACCAGCTGTCGGACCACGGGCGCCCATCCCGCCTCCGCGAAGTCGAACTCGCGTTACTCGAGCTCGAACGCGCGACGATCCACGGGCAGCGCAAGGAGTCCTTAGAGATCGCTCCTGCCGCGCCAGCCGGGCACGTGCCACAACTAGCAGCATGAGCACCCTCAGAACAATGCCCCCGCTAGACCGTGTGCCCATAAACTTGGCCGCGTGATGCGGCAAAGGCTACGGCCGCTTTACCCCTATAGCGACCAGGTTCCTGGGGCAGCGCAATTTCTCGGGAAGGGCCAATGTCAAAACGTCGCCTGCGAGAAAGACGCTGTCCTTCTGGGCGGCCTTACCGCATCGATCCTGTAAACGTCGCCGGGTTCGAGCTTGTCCTCCTTGCTCCCAACTCTGCATGTGGTTACGCTCCACAGTGAAGCTCAATTCGGTACTGGCAGAGACTTCGCATGCTAACGAAGACACGCGAGTATATTGATTTTTGGATCGAGAATAGCGTTCACGCTGCGGAGCAATACGGGACACCGGGCGCTTCACAAAGCGTGGACGTATTGGTTGAGCGCCTCGTCGACGGGGCCAAGAATCAAAACATCACGCGAGAGGCCATCGAGAAAGAGGTTGGTGATCTAAAGCAGTACATCGGGGGAAAGCTCGCGGCTGCCAACCGGATTGAGCAGGATCGCCGCAAATAAAGATCGACCTGCACCTGAGTTCCAGGGCCGCGAGTCGCGTTTGTCTTAGCTCCGATCACGAAGGCACTACGAGAACAGCCATGGCAAATGCGAGAGGAAATAAAGCGAGTGATACATGCTGCAACATCGCGTATGTCGCAGCAGCTCTACTTCAACACTGCTGGTGTTGGGCGAGCACTTAAGCAGCGCACTGGACAGAATCGATGAGCTCGAGAAGAAAGCCGACAGACAGACGGGAGAAAACGCTGATGGAGCGCCAAGGGAAAACATTCCTGAACGGCACTTCAAGACGCCTTACCTGCCGGCCTTGCCCTCGACCTCTCGCGCTAACCGCTCCGCTCTGAGACGTCTGTGGTTTTCTTGGAACTCTGGATCGGCCTGACTGTCCGCAATCGTTTGCCGCGCTCCGTTTGGGTTTTGTGCTTTGCGATCCGCCTCGTCGGCTACCTGCTGCTGGGCAGAGCGTTTCCGTTCGGTCATTACTAGATCCTTGCACTCATTGATCAGGGCCGTATCGCCCTGCAAAGATAGTTGGAGGAAGGAGTCATCAACTCACTTCGCGTAACCCTGGGATCGGGAGCCACGCGATCCGACGCTCTCCGCGCATCCAATCTTCAATTTCGGTCTTGCTTGTGAAACCCGTGATTTCTCTGGGTTCTGCGCCTGGGTACTCGGCGATGATAGCCCAGTCGCCTTCAGAGTTACGGACTGGTTTGAAACTCACTTTCACTTTTGCCGTGCCGAACTATGCAGCAAAGTACGCAAAAAGTGAAGCTCGCGAGGCATTTTCAGCTGCCGGCCCGCCCGGCGCGTTGTCCTTTATCGGGCAGACGAGGAGCCCTTATATTTCCCAGCACTCAGGGTCATTCCAGCAATCAGTCATGAGGTTCAGAAGGAACCACCAACGCGGATGAACAGCACCGTTGGCTTTCTTATTGAAGTCTCTCAACTGCTGGTGTATTGTTTCGAACATCGATACTGGCCGAACAACTGTTCCGCCTTCGCCTCAGCTCCTGACGGCGCGCACGTTTCAGACATTCTCCAACATCGACTATCCGGAACACTGGCCGCAACTCCGCGCGCCAGATCCTGCGCGTATACGAAAGGACGACCTGATGAACACAGGCACAGTGAAGTGGTTTAACAGCCAAAAGGGCTTCGGCTTTATCCAGCCGACAAACGGCAGCAACGACGTTTTTGTTCATATCAGCGCGGTTGAACGCGCCGGTATGGATACTCTGAGCGAAGGTCAAACGCTGTCGTATGACGTCGTCGCAGACCGTCGTACAGGCAAGTCTGCCGCCGAAAATCTTCGTGCTGCTGCTTAAGTAAGAGCACGACAGACCTGTCGCTCTCGCCACGGATGTACTGGCAGAGCTTGTGGTCATGCCCCGCTCCCAGATCATCGGGAGCGGGGTTTTTGATGGACCGGTCAAAGCGATACATAAGTAAGCTCGTCGGCGGCTTCGCATCAAAATAATCGCGCAGTCACCGAGAGAAGAGCCGACAATCTGTTCTGGACTGCGCTCGCCAAGCCAACCCAAGCGTGACGCTGGTACTGGCGGCGGCCTCCGATCACTGGACGGCTGACTCGTAGTTCGATCTCTGGCGAACAGCAGCAAAGGCTGTCCGAAGAGCTAAACTATGAGCGATGCTTACGGCCTGCGGGAGTACTCCCGCTGCCGGGGATGGCTTCCTGTTGTTATGTTCGCTCCCTCCCCTTCGGTCTGATACGGCCTATTCGGCCTCTTTAAGCAACGATTGATGTGTGTGCATTGAGCGGCCGCGCAATTCGACGAACGTGGTAGGGTTCGCGCAAGCAGGAGATCCAATGAGTATTGTAAAGCGGCATCTGGCCGAGCAGGAAGAGCGCCTGGTCTTGGTCGAGGAAATCTGCATCGATAAAGGAGCGCTCGTCTTGGATACCGCCACAGACGAAGTCTACTTTTCTGCGGATGAAGAGGCTTACAGGAACGCCTACGTCGCCGTGTTTCAGGCCTGGGCGAAGGGCACAATCAAGGGCACAGCGGAACAGATATTCGACGCTACAAAATCCATACTCGAGGATTAACGAACCCGCCAAGGCAAAAATGGTCCGCACTGTGAGCGCGTCAGGAGCCGGAAACAACAGGATGCATTCCAGCCCCGCTGGAGCAGCCGCAACCGTGAGGTAAACACATGTCCTATGCGTATAAGCTCAATGAAGACGTTCGCCACCAACCCCAAGGCCCACAGGGACGGACCGGAACTGAACGGCCAGCGATTTACACCATCGTACAGCATATGCCCATCGAGGCCGATGGACGGGTAAGGTACCGCATCAAGTGCAAGTCCGAGAAGATCGAGCGAGTCGTTACGGAAGATCAGCTTTCGTACCTTCAGTGATCTCCAGCGGTTGATCGATCGCGAAAATCTCCTGAGAGCGCGAGCCCTGTTACGCAAAAGGTGGTACCTCGACCAGCGTTCCGATCAATCGCAACAATGCTTGCTGTTCGGGCCCACTTCCGTGACGCAAGAACTCACCCAACTCGACGTGAGATAGGCGGCCACCAGAGGGCGCATTGGGCTGGTGGATGATGAAAGCATGACCGCTTGCCGGCTCGCGAGCGATGAACCATGCGTCGCCATTCGGGCTGCGATAGAGCTCTCGCCGGTCTGACATATCTCCTCCTAGCTCCCCCCAACGATATAAGAGGCGATGGCCGCTTGCGAGAGAAGGTATCCGAAACGCCACCCATCTTCTGGTTGGGCGCTTAGGAACTTACATTTACCGCCACGACATCGCGCTGGGAAGCAGGACAGTCTTACCACCGAACTTTGAACGCCGAGAGAGCCAAACGACCGGCGGACAGGTCTGATGAGGGTCATTTTCGACGGTGCCGGCTGGAATTGCCGGTGGGTTGATGTCCGCTTTTGCCCGCAAGCGCCATATCAGGACTGGCCAGGAGTGTTGCTTTCGGCCAGCCCCCCGTGATTCAAACTCCCAAAATAGGAGGCTCGAATCATGCGCTACGAACCCGCGGATTATGAATGGGCTGCCATCAACCCGTGCTGCCGAACAAGCCGCGTGGCGTTCCACGGGTGAACGAGCGCCGTATCCTCAACGGCATCTTCTAGGACTTGCGCGCCGGACCGCCCCGGCGTGATCTGCCCGAGGCGTTTGGCCCCTACACCATTTGCTACAATCGCTTCGCCCGCTGGCGGCGGGCCGGTGTCGGGGCCGCATCATTTACCCACTTGCCCGTGCCCATGATGCCGCTGTCCAGATGATCGATATCTCCATTGTCCGCGTGCATCAGCATGGAGCCTGCGTCACGAGGAACCAGCGTCAGTCGATGGGGAGGTCACCGTGACGGCCTGACGAGCAAAATTCGCGCGGTGGTCCGATACCAACGGTCTGCCGGTGCGACTGGAATTGAGCCCCGGGCGAGGCTCACGACGTTCGACCTGCTGTCTCGTCTGAAATCCGGATCACTGCTGCTTGCTGACGTGGCTATGACGCCGACTGGGCAGAGAGCTTGCCATGAAGAAAGGGGCGTGGGCCCACATCCCGCCGAAAAGCAATCGCAGCGATCCGATCTGCTTCGGTCCTTTACCTCTATCGTGCTCGCAATCAGGTCGAAACGGTTCTTCAACAGGATCAAACAATGTCGTCGGGTGGCGACGCGCTACGACAAGCTCGCCGCCAACTACCTTGCCTCCGTTCAACTCGCATCTATCAGACTGTGGCCGGCTGCGTGTTATGAGCCCGCCTAGTAAATCGGCGGGGTATTCCTTCGGCCGAGGTTAATGTGACCCCTTGCTCCAGGGTGGGCTCACATCGTGCGGCGCCACTCGAGCGTTTCGTTGAGCTTTGTCACAGCGCAACTGCTTCCCAATCAGGACTCGAGTTGCTGCACCCAATTGCGGAGAGCGACACTATCGATCACGCCTGAGTGGCGCGTGGCTACTTTGCCTGCACGAAAAGCGAAGAGCGCGGGAATACCTTGAACTCCGTACTCGCGAGCGGCCTGCGGGTTTTCGTCGACGTTCACTTTAACGAAACGAGCTCTGGGTTCCAGGGTCTGGGCTGCTTGCGCGAAGATCGGTGCCATCGCGCGGCACGGCCCGCACCAGGGGGCCCAGAAATCGACAATGACTGGCACGTCGGAATGGCTGAGATGCTTCTGCAACTGGGTGGCGTTGAGGTCGATCGGGCGTCTCTGAAAAAGCTGCGCGTGGCAGCGGCCGCACTTGGCAGCTTCTGCCGGTCGATCCGTCGGAACGGCATTGATGCTATCGCAGTTCGGGCAAACTACTCGCCGTTTATCGACCATGGGACTTCCTCGCGTAAGAACAGCCTGTCCTGAATCTGGGTACGACGCCAAGTAGCCGCCAGTCCGGTGGGAATGAAGCTTGCGCTTGTCACCGATGCTCCTAGATCGTCATCAGACGACGCGCCCGCGCCGTTTAGCCCCTCACAGGAAAGGACGATTGGAAACAGGGAGCAAGCTATGACTACGCATGCAGGTCCGCTCGACGTTCGCCCGAGCCGTATAGAACAACTTGAGGCTGATTTTGCCGCTTTAGCGCCGCAGCTTTCGGGTGGCGCTGAAAGGCAGGCGATCTCGCTGCTGCATGGGATGGTGCAGGAGCTCTGGCGCGCGGTGGGCACTTCCAACCCGGCACAAACCAGGCCGGGTCCCACAATTGAGGACATCGTTGAACTCCATCAGCACGCGCCGGCGATGGAGGGGGACGCCGTTAGCACCCCGCTCATGGTGGGGCAGCCAGCGCCCGAATTTACTCTTCCTGATGCTAACGGGCGCACCATTCGCCTGTCCGACTTCCGCGGACGACCGGTTGTGTTGGCCTTCTACCCGCTCGACTGGAGCCCAGGCTGCAGCCGGCAACTGGATGTTTACCAGCACGAGCTTGAGGAATTTGAGCGCCGGGGTGTCGAACTCGTCGGCATTTCGGTGGATAGCCTCTACAGCCACGGCGCCTGGTCCGCAGTTCGAGGGCTGACCTTCCCGCTGCTGTCGGACTTCAATCCGAAGGGCGAGGTCGCCCGGCTCTACCAAGTCTGGCGCGAAGCGGACGGGTTTTCGGAGCGCGCGCTGTATGTGATCGATGCTGACGGCATCATTCGCTACGCATACGTCTCGCCCAAGCTTCAGCATGTCCCGGACATTTACGAGCTGTTCGAAGTCCTCGACGGACTCAGCACTCGGAAGGCAGCTTGAGGAGATATTGCCATGTATGCGTCCACCTCCTCGATGTTTAGAACGAGGCCACATGTCGGCGACATCGTCGTATATGGCAGCCGCTGGTGCGGAATCACTATGATGGTCCGTCGACATCTCGACCGAGCTGGCGTGCCTTACCACTTCGTGGATTGGGAGGCATATCCGGAAGCGCGAAGCCAGCTTGAATGGTTGGCCGGCGGCCGGATCGCAAGCCCAACCGTCACGATCGGCGGACAAGTGCTCGTCCAGCCTTCGTTGCGCGAACTCGATTGGGCTTTGACCCGCGCCGGTTATCGCTGAAGGTCTCTGAGACTGAAAGCCGCAGGCCTGTCAACGGCAGGCCCGCGGCGGCATCTCTTATCAGGAAGCTTGTATGCGTGTCTTTCTAGCTGCAGCCACTGGTGCGATTGGCAAGCCCCTCGTGCGGCAATTGATCGAACGCGGCCATGAGGTGACGGCCACCACGCGAACCGCGGAGAAGGCGACCGAACTCGGCCGTGTCGGAGCTACGCCGGCCGTCATGGATGGCCTCAACGGCAAGGCAGTCGCCGGGGCTGTCAGCGCCGCAAGGCCAGATGCCATCATTCACCAGATGACGGCTCTATCGGGCAAACCGGACTTGAAGCATTTCGACCGGTGTTCGCGAGAACAAACGCGCTTCGAACCAACGGGACTGACAATCTGCTCGCAGCAGCCGTGCAGCTGATGTGAACCGGTTTTTAGCGCAAAGCTTCACGGGCTGGACGAACATCCGTCAAGGTGGCCCCGTGAAGACCGAAGAGGATCCTCTCTGGATCCCGAGCCCTCCGCCGCACAAGCCGAGTCTTTCGCCGCCATCAGGCACCTTGAGCGCGCGGTGATCGAGACGCCAATGAACGGCATAGTGCTTCGCTTCGGTGCGTTTTACGGTCCCGGCGCGTCGGAGATATGATCGCTCTCGTTAAAAACGAATGTTCCCGATCCGGGCAGCGGAGACGGTGTGTGGTCGTGGATCCATATCGAGGACGCCGCAGGGGCAACTCTAGCCGCGCTAGAGCGTGGCGAAAGCAAAATGGGAACTGGGTGTAAAGCTGCAGTATCCGACGTGGCGCGAAGGTTTTCGTCGCGGGCTGGCATCCCGGCGGGTTAGGAGACAGTCCAGCGCGACAGTGTACGGGCACTCTTGCTCCGGTCCTTCTCTTGAGAGAAGGGCAATCAAGCCGGCACTCTACAGATCAGACTGAGCAGTGGCACCTCCTGCTCTAACCCTGGCCGAGCTTGGCCCGCCCGCTTGCATCAGGGCGGTTTCTTGCTCGCGAAGTCAAGTTCACCTAGTTCCTTCGCCTCCAGCCGGTTTTCTGCCCGTGAGTGCCTGCTTTTCTACTCCGGGCGTCTGTGCGATCCGCGCCGCGAGGTAGTCGACCAGCAAACGTACACGGGCGATGCCCGACCGCTCAGGGACAATCAGCATGTTCAGCGGAACGGAAGGCGGCGAAAAGTCGGGCAGCACCACTTCGAGCTTACTGGCAGCAAGAAGATCCTCAATCAGCCAGAGATGTGCGGGCGCTATACCTCGTCCTGACGCGAGCGCCTCTCGGGCGGCAAGTCCATGATCAACGCGCAAGCGTCCACCGAACGGAATGGCGTGTCGTGCCCCGCGCCGCCCATGGAGCACTAGCAGATCGCTTCCCGCGATGTTCGACATCCTTACACCTTCATGGCTTGCCAAGTCTTGCGGGCGCACGGGCTTGCCGCGTGCGGCGAGATACTGAGGTGCGGCAACGAGCACTCGTCGGGATTGACCCAGCGGCTTCAGCTTCATCGAGCTATCACCAGGTGGCCCAAGCCGAATGGCGATATCGACGCCTTCTTGCACTAGGTCGATTCGCTCGTCGGTGAGGTTGAAATCGACCAAGATGTCTGGATAGACGTCCTGAAAGGCGAAGATGAAGCGGCTGACGTGCAGCACCCCGAATGCCGCGGTGCACGAGATGCGTACCGTACCCGCTGCCGCGCCCCGTGTGCTGCGCGCCTCCTCGCCGGCCTGATCGACAAGGCGGAGGATCTGGACGCAGTTCCCGTAGTAGCGTGCGCCCTCCTCAGTCATTGTCACCCGGCGCGTGGTCCTGCTGAGCAGCGGCACTCCGACTGCGTCCTCAAGCTCTCGCAAATGCCGCGTCACCGTTGACTGGCCGACTCCCAGCTCGCGCGCGACCGCGGACAGATTGCCCCGCTCGGCAACTCGAACGAAGTTGCGCATGCGCTCGAGCGTGACTTCCGACTTATCCATTTTCTGGCACAATCCTATCCATTACCAACATCTACTGAATCGTGGCCTGGCGCGCTACCTGATCGATGTCACATCATCAGGAGGTGCTTCTCATGAAAGTCTTGATTGTCTTCGCCCACCCGGAGCCGCACTCTCTGAACGGCGCGTTGCTTAAGGTCGCCGTCACGGAGCTCGAGAGGCTCGGTCATGAGGTGCAGGTATCGGATCTCTATGCCCAGGGCTGGAAATCGGAGGTCGACCGAGCCGACTTTCCGTCATTGGGCGAAGGTGAACGGCTCAAGCCAGCCGCGGCGTCCAAGCAGGCTTTCGAGGCCGGCACGTTGACCCGCGACGTGAAAGCCGAGATCGAGAAGCTGTTGTGGGCGGATGTCCTGATTCTGCAATTTCCGCTGTGGTGGTTTTCCATGCCGGCGATCCTCAAGGGCTGGGTCGACCGGGTGTTCGCATATGGCTTTGCCTATGGGGTTGGCGAACACAGCGACAAGCGATGGGGCGATCGCTATGGCGATGGAACCTTGAAGGGCAAGCGCGCCATGCTGGTTGTGACCGCCGGCGGCTGGGAGGAGCACTACTCTCCTCGCGGCGTCAACGGCCCCATTGACGACCTGCTCTTCCCCATCAACCACGGCATCCTCTACTATCCCGGCTACGAAGTCCTTCCGCCGTTCGTGGTGTATCGCGTGGACCGGCTGGACGATGCCGGCTTCGAGGCTATTGCTGAAGGCTTGCGAGAAAGGATGCGCAGCCTGGCAACCGCCGAACCTATTCCGTATCGGCGACAAAATGGGGGCGATTACCTGATCCCGAGCATGCAACTCCGCGCTGGGCTTGAGGGGCCGGGGGCCAGCGGATTCGCGCTTCACCTCGATAGAGCAGGTGGCAGGCGGCAAGATGGTAAGCCCCACCCGCTGGGCTCGTCCCCTCATCATGCAGGTAGCGGCAGTCCGGTAGCCGATGATGGCGATTTTTCTGAGTAATTGCCTACTCGAAACGAGGAACAACCTATTGGGTTCGCAGTTTTTTTGGCGCCCGCCGGCCTGAGTGTCGCTGGGCGCCCTCAGGGCCCAGCTAAGTCAGGCGACACGGCGGTTCGTACCATTTTGCTCCATGGAGGATTTGGATATGAAAGCTACCTGTCTCATCGCTTGGCAGTCGATCGGTCTCGCTCACCTCGGTGGGTTCTCGCGGCTGCATCTTCCCTCTCGCTGCTCGTTAGAGCTCAAGAGCGGCGCTGACTTCTGAAGGAGGGCAAGCCATGTCAATCACGTCAGCCCTCCCTGCGATCCATTCGGAAACTGGGTTGTCCCGGTATCTGCAAGAGATCCGTAGCTTCCCGTTGCTCGATGCATCCGAAGAAGTGATGTATGCGAGGCGTCTTCGGGATTCCGGAGATCGCGAAGCTGCTTACCGTCTAGTGACCAGCCATCTAAGACTTGCTGCCAAGATCGCGTTGAAATATCGGCGCTACGGATTGCCGATCGCCGACCTTATCTCGGAAGCCAACGTCGGGCTGATGCTGGCCGTCAAACGGTTCGACCCTGAGAAAGGATTTCGCCTGGCGACCTATGCCACTTGGTGGATCAAGGCGTCCGTGCAGGAATTCGTCCTGAGATCATGGTCACTGGTTAAGCTCGGCACAACAGCGGCACAAAAAAAGCTCTTCTTCAACCTTCGAAAGTTGAAGAGACAGCTAGGCGCGCCGGACGACGGCGAGCTTTCGCCGGAGCAGGTGAAGCAGGTCTCTGAGCACCTTCAGGTCAAGGAAACCGATGTCGTCGAGATGAACGGGCGGATCCGTGGCGACATGACGCTGAATATTCAGCTCAGTGATGAAGAAGGCGAACAATGGCAGGACCGGCTCGCCGATTCGTCTCCTGATCCTGAAACCTTGCTCGCCGAGCTCGGAGAGCGTGAACGGCAGAAGGCCGCACTCTCGGAAGCGCTGAGTGCGCTTTCCCCGCGAGAACGGACCATCGTCGAAGCCCGCTACATGGCAGAAGAGCAAAGAACGCTTGACGATCTTGCTGCCACTTTCGGGATCTCTCGTGAGCGAATTCGCCAGATCGAGCAGCGTGCCCTGAAACGTATCAGGGCGATGATCTGCGCACGCCTTCCGGACCTTCAGACTGCGCTTCAGTAAGCGTACACTAGAAAAAATGACCGGCTGCTGATCGACGGATCAGCAGCCGGTGCAGATATCCGGCACGATTGCTACAGCCGAGAATTCACGGTCCTTGCGGCCGCTGGACCTTGTCGTTGCGAGCTTGCTTCGCGGCTGCCCGCTTTGATTGCTTACGAATTGCTTAACGGTAGCGTCTGAGGCACGCAATGCTCGCAAGGAATCCGTTTCCTTGGCGTGCAGCGAAACCACCATGCTGAGTAGAGCAGCCAATGCCATTATGCTCCGCATTTCTGGTCAACCTCCTTTCGACGATGCTCCAATGCGCTGCGCAGAGTTGCTCCGCAGTCGAGCAACATCTCGGTTTGATGATCTAGGTTTTCAACGTGCGGCGAGCGATTCCCGGCGCTGGAGCGCCCGCGACGGCGGGCCGCGAGCGGCATCCGATGAGCCGTCCTTCGACAAGAAAAAGTTGTTTTCTTCCTCTTGAAAGTAGAACCTCCGCGCCTAGGTCGTTGCTCGCCCGGGGGCCGTTACGGACCCGGATTTTGGACATCGCTGAACCTGCCCAAGGAGGATGTGCATGCATTTCCGCCCCTTGCACGATCGCGTGCTCGTGCGTCGTCTCGATGCCGAAGAGAAGACCGCCGGCGGCATCATCATTCCAGACACCGCAAAGGAGAAGCCGCAACAGGGCGAGATAGTCGCCACTGGGCCCGGCGCACGCAACGAACAGGGCCAACTCGTTCAACTCGACGTCAAGCCCGGTGACCTTGTCCTGTTTGCCAAGTGGTCTGGCACCGAGGTCAAGATCGACGGCGAGGAATTCCTGATCATGAAGGAAAGCGACCTTCTGGGTGTCATCGACAAGACAGGCACCATCAAGAAGGCAGCCTAGCGCGCCGACAGTCATAGAGGAAAGGAGAGATCGAAATGGCTGCCAAGGACGTGAAGTTCGCAACCGAGGCCCGCGATCGCATGCTGCGGGGCATCGACACACTGGCAAACGCGGTGAAGGTCACACTCGGTCCGAAGGGGCGGAATGTGGTGATCGAGAAATCGTTCGGCGCCCCACGCATAACCAAAGATGGCGTCACCGTTGCCAAAGAGATCGAATTGGAGGAGAAGTTCGAGAACATGGGCGCGCAGATGGTGCGCGAGGTCGCATCAAAGACCAATGATCTTGCGGGGGACGGCACCACGACGGCGACCGTGCTCGCTCAGGCCATTTTCAAGGAAGGCAGCAAATCGGTCGCTGCGGGCATGAATCCGATGGACCTTAAGCGTGGTATTGACCTGGCTGTCGACGCCATCGTCGCCGATCTGAAATCCCACGCCAGGAAAATCACCTCCAATGACGAGATCGCCCAGGTCGGTACAATCTCCGCCAATGGCGACACCGAAATCGGGCGCTTCCTCGCGGATGCCATGAACAAGGTCGGCAATGAGGGCGTGATTACCGTTGAGGAGGCCAAAAGTCTGCACACCGAGCTCGAAGTGGTCGAGGGTATGCAGTTCGACCGCGGCTACATCTCGCCATACTTCGTCACGAACACCGAGAAGATGCGCGTCGAGCTCGAGGATCCCTACGTTCTGATTCACGAGAAGAAACTGTCCGGCTTGCAAGCCATGCTGCCGCTGTTGGAGCAGGTCGTTCAGTCCGGTAAGCCGCTCCTGATCATCGCCGAGGACATCGAAGGTGAAGCGCTTGCGACATTGGTCGTCAACAGACTGCGTGGCGGGCTGAAGGTTGCGGCCGTCAAGGCGCCCGGATTTGGCGACCGGCGCAAGGCCATGCTGGAGGACATCGCGATTCTGACTGGAGGCAACGTCATCAGCGAGGACCTCGGCATCAAGCTGGAAAAGGTCACGGTGAAGATGCTCGGCCGCGCCAAGAAGGTGGTCATCGACAAGGACAATACCACCATCGTCGGCGGCGCGGGCGCCAAGAAGGATATCGACGCGCGTGCCCAGCAAATCAGGATCCAGATCGAGGAAACGACCTCCGACTATGACCGCGAAAAGCTGCAAGAGCGCCTCGCGAAGCTTGCCGGGGGTGTTGCCGTGATCCGCGTCGGAGGTGCGACGGAGGTCGAAGTCAAGGAACGCAAGGACCGTGTCGACGACGCGATGCACGCCACCCGCGCGGCGGTGGAGGAAGGCATTCTCCCCGGCGGCGGGGTGGCCCTTTTGCGTTCCCTCGAGGCACTGGACGGCATCAAGACGCCGAATGCCGATCAAAAGGCCGGCATTGACATTATTCGCCGCGCCATCCAGGTGCCGGCTCGTCAGATCGTGCAGAACGCCGGCGAGGATGGTTCACTTGTAGTCGGCAAGCTTCTGGAGCACCAGAGCTACAATTGGGGCTTCAACGCCGCGACTGGCGAGTATGAGGACTTGGTGAAAGCCGGTGTGATCGATCCGGCCAAGGTCGTTCGTACAGCCTTGCAGGACGCCGCATCGGTCGCTTCGCTTCTGATTACCACCGAGGCACTCGTGGCCGAGAAGCCGAAGAAGGCCGAAGCAACTCCAGCAGCTCCCGCTATGGACTTCTAAGCAATTGACCCCGGCCGACGCGGCCGGGGTCACCAGAGAGGAGAATACCACTTCCAACACGGAGTCTCGCATGAACAGGTCTAATCGTCGTCGACTCAGGATGAGACGTGACGAGATCCATTGGTTCATGTTCTCCCTGAGCTTTGTCACACTCGGCTGGATCTGCTTTCGAACAATTGGAGGAGTATAGATGATGAGCCATCACCATACGTTCTCCGCCCGGACGGAGACCATTCGCAATCTGCGGCAACGCCTGCTCGCTCTCGCAATCGGCAGCGCAATGTCCCTGACGGCCTTTGGTGCTTACGGCGTGGAAAGCCCGCGCGGAGCCGAGGCAACGCAAGGTGCTTTCACTGGACTACCACTGCCGCCGATCCCGTATCTCGACACGATGCCCTGGATGAATTGGCAGCCTGCGGCCGCAAAGATGAAGATCGACATCTTGCTTCCGCCGACTCAAGCGCCAATCGGCATCTGGCCGCAGCCGATGCCCCGTCCTGCCGGACCGGCCGCAACAAGCTGAACGTCAGCGAGCGGCCCGCGCTGGCCGCTCGCGACCTTATGCAAGGTCGTCAACGGCGAGCGACAATCATGTTCGAACCGGATTCGGCGAGACATTCCGTGCGCGGGACCTCCGACGCTGCCATGAGCGGGACAGTAGGATCCGGCGTGCGCGACTTTCTTATGAGGGGCAGCCAGAAAGTTATCGCTCACTACGAGCGCTTGCTCTCAACCGCGAAGAGCGAGCAAGAGCGCCAGCTTTATCAAGCCCGGATCGAGCGCGAGCAGCGAGTAATCGATGATCTACGCCACGGCGCTTTTCCAGATCGCTTGGCCGCTTAGTCACGGAGACGCAAAGCGAGGGCCGCGCAGAAAAAATGCGGACGCCCCTCTTGAACTCACGAAGGTGAGTTCTAGTTCGTTTCTCAGCCGCGACTGCGGTGTGTCGAGCGCCAGTTAGGCTCGGCACAAGGCGCCGGATTGGAGTCTTCGGCTCTACGCGAGACTTCCATCCTGCCTTGCTTCGTATCCATATTGCTCTTTGGAGGACTTGGCTATGAGGACACTCGACTTTACGCCGCTTTGGCGCACCACCGTCGGCTTCGATCATCTGGCTGATCTTGTCGACGGCATGTCGCGCCAGCCTGCTGAGGACAACTATCCCCCGTACAACATCGAACGGTCCGGTGAGGATAACTATCGGATCACGCTGGCCGTGGCGGGCTTCGGAGCCAACGACATCTCCGTGACGGCCGAGCAGAATGCTCTCACGATCGAAGGCAGGAAATCCGATGGTGCTGCGCGCGAATATCTGTACCAAGGTATCCCGGCGCGACCTTTCCGGCGTGTCTTCAGCCTTGCCGACTACGTTCAGGTGAAGCAGGCATCCTTCCGGGACGGTCTCTTGATTGTTGACCTTGTTCGGGAGATTCCGGAAGCAATGAAGCCGCGCAAGATCCAGATCGGAAGTGGAGCGGCTACTTCATCGCAGATTGAGCAGAAGAAGGCAGCTTAGGTAGCCTCGATCCATGGACCTGCGATGTCAACGTACATCGCGCTCTAGACGCTGCGATCCCAACATTGGGTGGCGACATCTCTTACGCCGCCACCCGAATCTCGAGCATCATCCCATGGAAAGGAGTAAGATAGGGAGGCGACCCATGACTCACGTCAAGATTGACGGCCGTGGTCTGCAACCGTTCTTCCACCCCGCCGCTCACTATGTCTCTCCGGCGGAAGTCCTGAATGACAAGGAGCTCTCGACGTCCGAGAAGCGAATCATCTTGTCTTCATGGGCGTCCGACATGTACGCGGTGGAGTCCCGCCCCGACTTGCGGGAGGTCCCCGGAACGGGCCACGCTGTGAAGTTGGCCGACATACTGGCAGCGTTGCAGCAACTCGACGTAGACGGCGATGATGATCCGCCCCGTGGCGGTGGCGTTCCCATGCGGCTGCGGCGGCCTTGGGCCGCCGCACAGCGGAGGTAGTTGTGATGATCACGGAAGCTGTTCTCGGCATCGTGCTGCTTGGCCATGCCGCGGCGATGTGGGCGCTTCCGACCATGGCATTTCAACGAGCGAAGCTGTGGCCGATTGGCGATCCCACGACCATGCAACGATGATCGAAATGTTGGGTAAGCGAACAATATTGGCTCTGTTTATAATTGTGGCGCTCTCCGCGTTTCATCCGGCTGCAGCTCAAGTGCCGGACCTGAAGACGGGCGCTTCTGTGCCAACATTGGCGCCGGTGGTTCGACAGGTGACACCCGCCGTCGTTAATATTTCCGTGCACGGCCGCGTTCGTGCGGACAATCCGCTTTACCGCGATCCGTTCTTTCGTGAATTTTTCGACATTCCCAAGCAGGTCGAGAAGGAAATAAATTCGACCGGCTCGGGAGTCATCGTCGATGCGAAGCGCGGCTATGTGCTGACCAATAATCACGTGGTCGAAGGCGCTTCTGTCGTTCAGATTACGACCAAGGACGGTCGCCAGTTATCTGCGAAGGTGATCGGGCGCGACCCGCCCACGGACGTCGCAGTGCTGCAGATCCAGAACCCTGCCGGACTTCAGGGGCTTCCTTTCGGCGACAGTGATGCACTTGAGGTCGGAGATTTCGTGCTTGCGATCGGAAATCCCTTCGGTCTCGGTCAGACCGTCACGTCCGGACTCGTCAGTGCGCTAGGTCGCACCGGCTTGAGTAAGGAAGGCTACGAAGACTTTATCCAGACCGATGCTGCGATTAATCCGGGAAACTCGGGTGGCGCATTGGTCAATCTTCGCGGCGAGTTGGTCGGTATAAACTCCGCGATCATTTCGCCCGGTGGAGGTAATGTCGGGATTGGTTTTGCAATTCCGGCAAATATGGCGCGGCTGGTCATGGAGCAGATTGTAGATAAGGGACACGTTGAGCGTGGCCGCATTGGCGTTTCACTGCACGACCTACAACCTTCGACCAATCGCGGCCGCAATGAAGGGGCAGTAATCGCGGAAGTCGCGCCAGAGTCTCCGGCTGATCAGGCAGGTTTGCGGAAAGACGATATCGTGATCATGGCAGATGACCGTCCGATCCGGACCGCGTCGCAACTTCGTAACAAGATCGGCCTCGCACGTGTCGGTCAGGATGTGAAGCTGACCATAGTGCGTGGTGACCACACCAATTCCGTAATTGTAAAAGTCGCTCCGCCCGTCCAGGCAAGCGGACTATTGCGCTAGCGCGAACGCTTCACTGTGCGACCAGCCTCACGCAGCCGAATCCGCATGCCAGCAATTGCCTGCCGGCTCGCATCCAAGCCAGGAGTTGAACATGAAGGATTGGCCTGGGGCGGGCGACTGCCGGTGATAATCTGCCAGGCCAGATTTGGCTCAAAAGCCTGCTCTTCTTCTAGGGCAGCCACCTAACTTGCTCAATCTTGTAACTCTTATCGCCTCCTGGGGTCTCGACAGCTACAACTGCGCCTTTGGGCTTGCCTATTAACGCCCGTGCGATCGGTGAGCTGACTGAAATCTTGCCTCTGGCGGCATCGGCTTCCGGCTCGCCAACGATTTGGCAAATTCGCTCCTGGCCCGTATCTTGGTCCGTCAGCGTCACCGTCGCGCCGAATTTAACGGTTTCGCCGGAGAGCTTGGAGACATCGATGACCTCTGCACGTGCAAGCTTGATTTCCAACTCGGCTATACGTGCCTCGTTGACACCTTGCTCCGTCAGCGCAGCCTGATATTCCGAATTCTCAACGAGATTGGGTTCGTCCGCGATCGCTTGCTGGATGCGCTCGGCAAGATGGGGCCGCGTGATTCTAATGCGGTTGGCTAGTTCGTCCTGAAGAGCGGCGTGACCGGCCGCAGTCATGGGGATGGTTGGCATTGAATTCGTTACCCACTTCCTGAGCTCTCTCCCGAGAGCCGAGAACGGCCGCGCTGTCGTTTGTCGGCGAGACGCGAGCTCGGTGCTACTCGGCTGGCAACTATACCGAACCTTGCCTGTTCCAAGGAGCGCCTGTACGGCCACTGAACAAACGACCCCTCGCGCTGGACGGATTACTCGCTGGCGGTGCCTTTCAGCTTCTGAGGAACTGACGTTCCGGTCGTTAGTTTTGCGCGTATCCAGAGCGGACTCCGGCACGCTCGCCGGTCGAGCGCCTCGGAGTGTCGCCCTCGTTGCATCGCGACAATGAAGAAGGGTGTCGACCAATGTACCAGTGTCCCGAACTAATGCCTCCAATGACGAGCGTGGCAATGCTCCTGACGCGAAAGCAGCACCTGATCAGCCGCCTAGAAGAAGATCCCGGTCCAAGGGAGCGCGAGGAGATCGAACGTCTTCTCGAAAAGATAGATGCCGAACTGGATGCAGTTGATAGGCCGGATCGGCTGTAGAACTGCGGAAGGGAGGGCCATCCATGCCGATCCAGTCGTATTCCAACTTGGGCAGTGCCGCTCAAGACGAGGCGGCATACCTTGAATCGCTAATCCGCCAGGATTTTGAGCGATGCCATCCCGGTGAGACTCTCGAGGACCTTAAACGGCGGGCTGCCTTTTCTAAGGAGGACAAAGGATTGCTGAGGGATTGGATGGCGATTGCGGCGAGCCGCGCAGCTGCTGAGCGGGCAAACAGGAGGGAGTTTAACTCGGTGGCGTAGTGGATGCGCCTTCTCAACGTGCGGGATTGATTTGCCGAACTGCGGTCGCGCGAGCGTTCTGGCGAAGATCTGCGCACGCTGTCGGACAATCCTGGTGCCGCTACCGACCAGCAAGCCCGGTACAGTGCAAGCTCCATTTCAATAGAACGGCCTAGGAAGAGCGCGCCGCTCCCTCGAAAAAAAGCACCGGATGACTCCTATCGGCTCACCAACCCAGGGAGTTCGTTCTTGATCCCCGTCATGATAAAATTCACAGCGATAGCCGCGATGATGAGCGCCATCACACGCGTCATAACGTTAATGCCGGTTCGCCCCAGGAAGCGTTCGATCGCGGCAGCCATCCACAATGTCAATCCGATCAGGGAAGCCGCGACCACAGCTGCCGTCGCCAAGAACACCTTCCCGTGCCATCCCGGGTTGTCATTCGAGAGGGTGATCATGATGCTCAGTTCGGCCGGTCCGACAAGCAACGGAAACGCAAATGGCGTGATGGCCAGACCATGAATGTCGATTTCGCTATCGTTCGCCTCGTCGGCGCGAGGAATAAACTTTGTATATTGCGCTTGAAACATTTCGAACGCGATCACCAGCACAAGCAGCCCGCCCGCGATCCGAAAGTCATCGAGCCCCACATTGAAGAACGCCAGGATTTCCTTCCCGAACATTGCAGATCCAACAAAAAAGACAGCTACCGCCGTACAGGCCAAAACGATGATCCGGTGGGTCTTCAGCGCGCCAGCACGCCCCGTCATCGCCATGAATACTGGGATAGCTCCGACCGGGTTCGTCAGGGCGTAGAGAAGGATGGTGGTGCCGACAAACTGATTCCAGGCCACAGTCTTCCGCTTTCGCTTTGTCTCGCTCGCCGCGGCTGTCGTGCTCAGAGATTTTGCGTGGGAGCCGGGTAACTCCAACCTTCCGATCCGGGTTCCGGCTCGCGGTAGTTCCGGCGGCTTGACAGAGCACCGGAAATTCGTACGAAATTAGCCATCAGGAAGATGTTTGCAGCCACGGTGCCTGCTCAAGGGCCTTGGCCCTGTCTTCGCGAAATCATGACAATCAAATCCAAGCCGTGGCGGTCGGGCGGGGCGATGTCCGGTTGCGGGCGCGCGCTTGAAAAATCGGAAGACAGATGAGCATTCCTGAACGCACCCCCAGAACACAGGCGATCTCTACGGGCATCGCCGGCTTCGACGGAATCCTCGATGGCGGATATGCGTCGCACCGCGTTCACTTGATTGAAGGCCAACCGGGAACCGGCAAGACGACGCTCGCATTGCAGTTCCTCCTTGATGGCGCGTCAAAAGGCGAACGATGTCTTTACATCACGCTCTCCGAGAGCAAAGACGAATTGCGACAGGTGGCTGAAACCCACGGCTGGAATCTCGATGCGATCGAGATCTTTGAGCTTGTCCCCGCGGAACTCAGCCTGGACCCAAAGCAGCAACAGACCGTGGTCTACGCTTCAGACCTCGAGCTCGGGGAAACAACGAAAATGACCTTTGACGAGGTCAAGCGGGTAGCGCCTGCTCGGGTGGTTTTTGACAGCCTCTCCGAGATCAGGCTCCTTGCACAGAACCCGCTGCGCTACCGCAGGCAAGTCATTGCTCTAAAGCACTTCTTTGCCCAGGAGGGATGCACCGGGCTATTTTTGGACGACCTCACCGAAGAAGCCGATGACCTCAATTTGCACAGTCTTGTTCACGGCGTGATCAGGCTCGAACATAATGCCCTGCCATACGGCGCCGAGCGTCGCCGGCTGCGCATCTTCAAGATGCGCGGGCGCAGCTTCCGGGGAGGCTTTCATGATTTCATCATCCGCAAAGGGGGAATCGTCCTGTTTCCACGCCTGATCGCGTCGGAGCACGTCGATAACACCCCGTCGGCAGAACCGCTTCTCAGCGGTATCGAAGAACTGGATCAATTGCTGGGTACCGGCCTCGATCGCGGCACGAGTACTCTGCTCATGGGCCCATCTGGCGCTGGGAAATCATCCATAGCCATGCAGTTTGTCATGTCGGCGCTCGCTCGCGAGGAACGCGCTCTCTTTGTTACATTTGACGAGACCAAAGCTATCCTGACCAAGCGGGCAGCAGGGATGGGCTGGCACTTGGACCAGCGGATCGCATCAGGGCAGCTGCTCCTCGAGCAAGTCGATCCCGCAGAGCTTTCCCCCGGAGAACTCACTGGGATGGTCCGCAGGCGCGTCGAGGTGGACGATGTCAAGGTCGTGGTGCTGGACAGTTTGAGCGGATATCAGAACGCCATGCCCGCCGAGCAGTTCATGCTGTTGCTGATGCACGAAATGCTGACCTATCTGAATCATCGTGGCGTCGTCACGATCTTGACCCTTGCCCAGCACGGGCTTGTCGGTTCGATGCAGTCCAGCGTCGATCTGACTTATCTGAGCGACTCGGTCCTGCTGTTGCGTTTCTTCGAGGCCGCCGGAAAAATCCGTCGGGCGATCTCGGTTTTAAAAAAACGCACCGGCCGGCACGAAGACGAAATCAGAGAGTACCGGCTCGATAGCCGCGGCATCCAAGTCGGCCCTCCTCTAGCGGAGTTCCAGGGCGTCCTGTCAGGGTCTCCGGTCTATACCGGCCAGCACGGCGCACTGCTTACGACGAGGATTGATGGGCACTCATGAGACGAGCGAGGACGGTCCAGTGCTCGTTCTGGCACCGTTCGGCCGCGACGCGAGGGTGGTTTGCTCGGCTCTGCGTGATGTCGGCATCCAGGCGTTGGAGCAATCCGGGCTTTCAGAATTGGTGGCCAATCTGAATGATGCAGCGGCCGCTGTTGTTGCGGAGGAAGCGCTCGTTCACGAACATCGTGGCGCATTGGCCCGATGGATCGCCAATCAGCCGCCATGGTCGGATTTTCCGTTCGTCCTGCTAACATTGAGAACCGGCCCAAATGGCCCGGCTCTTACGGAGCTGATCGAGCTTCTTGGTCACGTCACAGTGCTTGAGCGGCCATTAGCCGCGACCTCACTGAAGAGTGCGGTGCTGGCAGCGGTACGCGGTCGCCGGCGGCAGCGACAAGCCGAGCACTATCTGCTGCAATTGAGACAACTGGCCGACACGCTTGAGCGCCGCGTGGAGGAGCGGACAGAGCAGCTCTCGGAAGCGAACAAGCGGCTGAGAGACGAAATCGTGGAACGCGAGCGCACTGAAGTCGCGCTGCGTCACGCGCAGAAGATGGAGGCCGTCGGGCAACTCACCGGCGGCATTGCTCACGACTTCAACAATCTTTTGATGGCGATTATTGGTAATCTTGAGCTGATTTCCCGGCGAGTGGAAGACGAGCGTATTCAGCGATATGTCCGGAACGCCATGCATGGCGCGCAGCGCGGGGCCAAGCTCGTCGGGCAGCTGCTGACATTCTCCCGGAAGCAGCGGCTCGCGCCGGAGCCTGTCGACGTCAATCAACTGGTGGGCACGGTTGCAGAGATGTTGTCCAGAACCTTGGGAGCCTCTATTCGGGTTGGCGTAGTCACGCAGAAGGACCTTTGGCCTGCATTGGTCGATGCGACCCAACTAGAGCTGATGTTGCTCAACCTTGCCATCAACGCGCGAGACGCGATGCCCAATGGCGGTCTTCTCACGATAGAGACAAGCGTTCTCCACGGCGTCCCCGAAGATCTGCAGACCGAGCTAAAGCCAGGTGAGTACGTTTCCATCGCGGTGAAGGACACGGGCACCGGAATGCCTCCGGAGGTCCTGGCACGGGCGTTCGATCCATTCTTCACCACCAAGGAGCCCGGTAAGGGAACGGGGCTCGGATTGTCTCAGGTCTATGGGTTTGCCCGGCAGTCCGGCGGGACCGCGATAATTGAGAGCCGGGTTGATCGGGGAACGGTTGTGCGGATCCTCTTGCCACGATCAACCGACGTAGTTGTAGGAGACGAAGATCGCCAATTGAGTAGTCCACGTGTGGGAGCAAGGGAGCACATCCTTGTTGTGGACGACGACGCCAGCGTGCTCGAAACGACACGGAGCATGCTTGACGATCTTGGATACCAGGCGATCGCGGCTGAGAATCTGGATGCTGCGGTGGCAACTCTTTCCCATCGAGCGATCGATTTGGCGATTATCGATCTCGCCATGCCCGGCGTCTCTGGACTGGACGTTGGACTTGAACTTCAACGACAGCAACCGGGTCTGCCCGTCCTGTACTGCAGTGGCTATCCAGATCTCATCGAAGAGACCGGCAAACGTATGAACGGCACTATGCTCCTCAGGAAGCCGTTTTCCTCGCGGGAGCTCTCAGCCAAGCTCGAAGCGATGTTAGGCGCAAAAACCAGCCAATAGGGCGCACGCGACACAGGTTTACGCTGTTCGGACCTTAGTCGATACCAGTCCGCACCATCGCGCGAGCCAGCTCAAGTTCGCTGATCGCCTGGCGCAGCGATCGACGGGCGGCGTTCTTATCTCCGTTCGCACAAGCCACTTTCAGTTCTTTGATGTGCTGAGCCGCCGTCTCTGCATGCGCAACGACATCCGCAACGCCTGCAAAGCTGGATTTCCGCCTTGTGTCCATCGTCGAGCACATCCCCGGAGACGGTTTGGTCTTGTAGCAAAACGGGAGCGGAGACCCGCTCCCGTCGATTTGGGTGTCATTTCGAGTTGATTGCGATACGCTTCACCTTGGATTCTGCTTGCGGCAGCTTCGGCATGGTGACCGTCAGCACGCCATTCTTGAACGCAGCAGAAATCTTGTCCTGGTCGACGTCTTCGATCGGGATGCGCCGTTCAAACCTGCCATAGTAGCGCTCGCTGAACTTGCGATCCTTGTCTTCCGTCTCAGTCTTCTTCTCTCCCTTGATCGAGAGAACGCCGTTGGCGAGTTCGACCTGGACGTCTTTCTCGTCGAGGCCCGGCAACTCCGCCGTGACTTTCACGTCCTTGTCACTCTCATTGACCTCAATGCTCGGCCAGTTCATCGACTGCTCGAAGCTGCCGCCAAATGGCGCGACATCGAAGCCACGGAAGACATCGTCGAACAGGCGGTTCATCTCCCGATGCAGGGTCAGAACCGGGTTGTAGTTCTCGGAGCGACGGGTGGTCACATCACGACCGCGGCCCCAGGGGATCAGATCAGTGATAGCCATAGAGTTTCTCCCTTTTCTGGTTCCAAACGCTCGCGGCGCGGCGAAGCCACGCCGCGAAATGCAAGCGCGAGCAGGCGGTGTTACGCCGCTTGCTTATTCTCAACTTGCTGGTGATCACCACCTGTGCTGATCGCAATCTGGCGCGGTTTCATCGCGTCTGGAATCTCGCGAACCAGATCGATGTTGAGCATGCCGTTCTCGAACGAGGCGCCCTTCACCTGCACGTACTCCGCCAGGTTGAACGTCCGTCGGAACGGGCGCGAAGAGATGCCTTGGTAGAGATATTGATGGCTGCTCGTGTCGGCCTTGCGACCCTCAACGGTCAGCGTGTTCTGCTCGGCTGTGATGGAGACCTCATCAGGCGTGAAGCCGGCAAGAGCCAGCGAGATCTGGTAGTGGTCCTCACCAACACGTTGGATGTCATACGGCGGGTAATTGTCCCCGCCCGTCCATCCGCCAGAATCCTCGAGAAGGTCGAACAGACGATCGAACCCAATCGTCGATCGCCACAGGGGAGCAAGATCAAGCGTGGTCATAGCCATATCCTCCTTTGAGCAACATGGATAGAACGCCTCGGACACCTGCCGGGCGCCCGCTGACCGGGCCCTGTCGAAGGCGCCCGGTACGCCGTGCGATTACTCGCGCGGCCACCCATCAAATTAGAAGCGGGTTCAATCGTTTCAAGGCCTCCAGGTCTCTTGCGTAAACGGCAATGCCGCACCCATGTTTTGGCCAGGTCCGGCTGAGACGAATTTGGAAGGAGTTCTCCCGGCCTCCTGCGCCTCAGCGGACCCTCCAAGCGTTCTTACCTGACGAGAGTGACCATGACAGCAGTCCCAAACGACGTGATCGACACGGCGCTTCTGGAATCATTTCCTGCGAGTGATCCCCCGTGCTTCGCCGCGCTCGGGGTCAACATCGGGTCTCCCGGGCGCTTCGCCGGCGCAAACCTTGAAGTCGAGTCGCAACGTAAACGTAAAGGGCCCAGACGCCGCCGCATGGCCTCGGCAAAGCGTCGCTCCACGGCAGGGGTGCGTGACGTCTACCCGGTCGGATCCCGCTCCTTTCGGGGCTCACTGGCCTTCGGCGCGCCGCAGGCAGGCTAGCAAAGACGGATGTTCGACAGGAAATGTACTGAATTGGAAGCACAGAGGACGCAATGAAGATCGCGCAGATTGCCCCATTGTTCGAGAGCGTACCGCCCCGTCTTTATGGCGGCACCGAACGGGTCGTGCACTATCTGACGGAGGAGTTGGTCAGACAGGGGCACAACGTCACCCTGTTCGCGAGCGGGGATTCCATCACCTCAGCCGAGCTGGTTCCCTGCACGCCTAGGGCCCTCCGGCTCGATTCGGATGTGAAAAATTCGATTCCACACCAGATGCTTCTGCTGGACAAGGTCCGCGAGCGCGCTGGAGAGTTCGACATCCTCCACTTTCACATCGACTACCTGCATTTTCCACTGTTCCGGACCCAGGCGGGAAGGGCGTTGACAACCCTCCATGGTCGACAGGACTTGGCTGACCACTTGCCGTTCTACGCTCATTTCCCCGAGATGCCATTGGTGTCGATCTCAAACGCGCAGCGCGCGCCGCTGCCGCGAGCCAATTTCATCTCAACGGTCTATCACGGGCTGCCGCTCGATCTCCACGAGCCTACCTATCGCCCGCGCGGTGGCTATCTCGCCTTCCTTGGACGTATTTCTCCGGAGAAGCGGCCTGACCGAGCCATCGCAATCGCGCGCGCTACAGGCCTGCCGTTAAAAATCGCCGCGAAGGTGGACAGTGCCGATGAGGCCTATTTCCGCGATGCCATCGCCCCGCTGCTAAACGGACCAGGTGTCGAATTTATCGGCGAAATCAATGAAAGCGAGAAAACCGAATTCCTGGGGAACGCCGCGGCACTGCTGTTTCCGATTGATTGGCCGGAGCCATTCGGCCTCGTCATGATCGAGGCTATGGCGTGCGGCACACCCGTCCTGGCGTTCCGCGGAGGATCGGTCGCCGAGATCGTTGAAGACGGCATCACCGGATGCATCGTCGAAAGCGTAGAGGAAGCCGTGCGGGCAATGCCAGATGTGCTGGGGCTGGACCGAAAGGCCGTGCGCGCACGTTTCGAAGAGCGCTTCTCCGCAGCACGCATGGCGGCCGACTATGTGAAGCTCTATCAGAAGATGCTGCGAAAGCGCGCAGCGTCCGAAGGTCACCTGTCGAGATTGGCGGCGCATCCGATCGCCCACGCACATGCTCGGGCGGAAGCTTCACTTCAAAGTGAACCCAACTGAGGAGGCCGAGTACGGGAGGTCACCATGACGCCCAGTGATGTCTCGAATGCCAGTGGAGCCGGAGCGATGCCGGCGCATGGCACCAGTTCCGACCGTGACGCAGCGTGGGCCCGCTGCCTGGACGGCGACAGGGACGCCTTTCACAGTTTGATTAGCCCTTATCTGGACGAGCTGTTCGCTGCTGCTCAGCGAGACATCAGATACCACACTGCAGTTGGTGACCTTCGAGAGGGCGATCTCTCGGCGGAGGAGCTCGTTGGCGAGACCCTGCTGCGCGCTTGGCGTGACCGCCGAGCCCGCCCGCAACTCCTCGGCTTGCGCGCATGGCTCCTCGGGCTGCAGTTTCGGGTGCTGATGCGCATCGTCCGACAGGAGCAGTTACTGCGGCGTCTCATTTCTGTTTCGCTGGAGGAGCATGCGCCCGAGCCACCCATCTACCATGATGATGAAGGCTTCTACGAATGGTTCCAACCGGACGAGGAGGTGCGTTGGGAGGATATCCTGGCCGGCGAGTCCCATCTGGAGCCCTCAGCTGAGGTATTCGAGGAGAGCGTTCCGGGCCTTTCGCCGGTCGCCCGCCAAGTGTTGGCCATGCGCCATATCCATGGTCTCAGCTTTACCGAGATCGCGGTTGGCTTGCGGATTTCGCGGGAAAGCCTGACCGAGCTTTGGCGAGAGGGGCACACCCGCTTGGTTGAACTGTTGAGGAGAAACGCAGATGAAGGCTCTTAGCCTCGCCATTGACGCGTATCATGCACTCACTCCCGAAGTGCGGGAACGGATTGTCCAGACCGTGCGCACACGGTTGCAAGAGCCCCCTTATCGCCTGCTCTCCCCCGAACATTTGCGCACTCTCGCAACGCTCGAAACAGCCGGCCCTCCCGTGGTCAGCCTGTATCTACAGCTGACCCCGGAGCGACGCGTTGGGCGCGCCTGGCAGTCGGCTTTCTCGGCCCTTACCCACCGGGTCTCTCAGGCGATGGACGAGGCTGCGCGAACGAGCATTAACGCCGACCTCCAGGATGTTCAGCGCGCGCTGGAGCGCCAGCTGCCGGAACTTGGTCGTGGCGCTGCATTCTATGCCTGCCGCGAACGCGGGATCTGGCGTCAGATTGCGCTGCCGATTCCGCTGCCAGATCGAATCCAGATCGGATCCCGGCCTTATCTGCGACCTCTGTTGCGCAGCTGGGGTCGGAGCGATCGCATGCTGCTTGCGGTACTCTCGCGAGAGCAGAGCCGGTTTCTTGTCAGTCATCTGGGCGCTGTCGAAGAAATCTATCGGGTCAAAGGCCAGCGCATTCGCGGCTTGCTGACGGACCGCGTTCCTCGAGACCGTCGTAGTGCGCTGGCAAATCAGCTCATGAGGGACGAGGCAAAGGCCTTGGCTTCGATGGCGGAGATTATCGGCCGGGAGTTCGAAACGTCGCATATCCTGCTATGCGCACCCCCTGATATGAGTGCAGCTTTCCGCGACCATCTGTCCAAGAACGTTCAGTCCCGTCTCGGCATGTTCGAGGCGAGCGTACATGCCTCTCCCGCCGAAATCGGTGCTGCGGTCGCCACTGTGCAAGAGCAGCTGAAAGCCCGCGAGGAGCGCCAGCTTGTTGATCGCTTACGCGAAGCAAGCCCGGTCGCGGTCTCGACGGGAGTGCAGGAGACGCTCGATTGCCTGAGCGAGGGGCGAGTTCTCACCCTGGTCGCTGATGACACGTACGCCGCTAGAGGCTGGCATTGTCGGCAATGCGGATCCTTGTTCGAAGTCACCCCGTCCAAGTGCCCGGTGTGCCGCGAGGCGGACCTAGAACCGGTCGACGACCTCCTAGAAGCTGCGCTCCAGCAGGCGCTTGAGTGCAGGGCGCAGATCGCGTTCGTTCGCGACCCTGCCTGCCGGTCAGCACTTACCCAGAAGGCGCCGCTGCAAGCCTTACTGCGATACTGAGTAAAGCCGGCCTTGTGAGGCCGCCTTTTCGATGACGTTGGGAGATCCATGCAGCTGCAAGCAGTCCCGGCATCGATCACTCCAGCGGTATAGGCATTGTGTATCTCAAATCCCGCAGCGCGATGCAGCTGCGGGACGCACCTGACGAGTAGGCGTTTTCCAAGTAGGCACCCGCCACTTGCGCCCGAAAGATTCGGCAACCAGATAAAAGGTGCGCGCTCGACCCAATCGCAGGCTGCCCCGGGCCGCCACGAAGGCGCCAAGGCGGAAAAGGCCGTGCCGTCCCCGACCGCCTGCGATCGGGCCGAAGGTCATGAGCGCCTAGGCGATGTACATCCGACGAGACCGCTGAGCAGGGTGCGCCGCCGAGGATCAAAATCGTTGCCCATGACGCGGACTGTAAACGGCAAATCTGCAGGCCCGTAGCAACCCACGAGCGGCTAACAGTTCATTGTTCCACCATTACCGACTTCGGCTTCGCGCGTAGACGCCGGTACCCCGAGAGACATCGCACTCCCGCCTCAGCACCACGAGCACTCGATGATGCGGTCGATCAGCGGGCGCAAACAGCGTAGCAACGGGACAGACACGCAAACCCGTCGAACTGTACCGTCTCCGCGCAGAGACATTCCGGCGAGAACCGCAAATTTCGCCGCCAATCAATTCTAAGCACGGCTGATCACAACCTTCACAGTCACCGAGCCAATCAAGCCCTCGTCGGAGTAGACCTGCAGCGTGGTGTCCTCCGGCGAGGAGGCCAGGTTGTCCCGCGCGATCGCAAGCGCGGCGTCCGCCGCCTGCGACAACGCCGTATCGGCATCCTCGAGTTCGATTGCCTCTCCAGGACGTTCACCTAGTCCTGTGACGTAGAATCGCGAGGCAGTCATCTCACATTCGCCTTTAAGAAGGTCCGCTGCCCGTCTGGTGTAGATAGGTCGGATCGAACCCGCCTTCATTGAGGACCCGTTCGAAGTCGATCAGCCTGACCATATTTCTTTGCACGTCGAGCACCCGCTCCGCCCGGAAAGCCTGCAGCACCCGATTGACATGGACCACGCTCAGCCCAAGCGCATCCGCCAGTTCCACCTGGGTCACCGGAAACTCGAACTCGTGGTCAGCAACGAGTCCTACAGCTGCGAGGCGCTGCCGCATCTCCGCGAGTACGTGCGCCATCCGGGCGTGGGCCGGTCGCGCTCCCACGTTGACGATCCACTCGCGGAAGATCGCGGCATCGATCAGAGTCTCGCGCCAGAGTGCGCGCACCACTGCCGGCCGCACGTCTATCAGCCTCGAAATCGCCGAATGTTCGACGAAGCCGAGGGTCGCCGAGGAGATGGTCGAGAGATCATGGTCCATCGTCTCCAGGAACAGACTCTGCAGATCAGGAAGCTCACCGGGTATATGGAAGGATAAAATCTGACGTTTGCCGTTCTCGGCGGCCTTCGAGCGGCAGGCGAAGCCTCGCACTATCAGACAGCAGCGGCCGGGCCGGTCCCCTTGCCGCACGATCGCAGTGTCGGCCGAGACCTCTCTCACGTCCACGGGTAACGCACTGAGCGCGGCCGCGTCGTCGTCGCTCAGCTGAGTGTCCGCCTTCAACTTACGGATCAGGATTTCGCTAGGACGCATGATGCAGTCCGCCTGATGGCTAAGGACAAGACCACCGACTTGAGGCTAGGTTGAAACAGCCTCGGAGCGAGGGGCCTGTGTTCGCCGAAAGGCACGCGCAGAAGGAAGCCGCGCGGACAGAGAGCAACCCGCGGCGGAAACGTCCGTTCCTATCCGACTCCCTGCTTGTGCGGCGCGATCCCGGGATTTGATGAGAAAATCATCAAAAACATCGAATCGTGGCAGAGCTGCTTCAGCCGGTCGTACGCGGGCGATGATCGCGGCGGTCCCCTCAAGGACTTCAGTCTGCCAAGATCGCCAGCGTGGGTGCCGGTCGCGTTTGTGTCTTTCCAGGTGTCCTAACTGCTGCGAGCCGCCGGCGCCGCCCTTTGTCAGTCCAAGTTCGCTGGCGAGTCGGAGCTATCAGACCGCATCCGAAGACGAGTTGGCGACATTGCGCCGGCTCCTCGCGCAAAGCGATCGTGCTCGGGACCGTCGACGATATCAGCAGCACTGCCTCTTGCGGCGCTGTCGTTAACGACGACGTCATTAGCGTGAGTAGCGCCGACCGGCCGCCGCCGGCAAGGCGACTAGGTCTCCTGCGCCAACGGCCGGGCGGTGAACGCTCGTTGCGAGCGCGGTGGGCCTGGTGAAGAGGCCGACTCGGTCTAAGCTGGCGGCTTCAGCGGACCCTCGATCCATCTGCGAGCTACGGGATCGTGCAGCGGATCCCGATCGCAGCAGGGGCAGACATAACGCTCCCGCGTCGTCTGCGCGGGCTCGAGCTTCATCGCCCTCCCGCAGACCGCGCACAACTTCCGGATCGCAGCGCCGACACTATGGATTTCCCCGCCACCAGCAGCCTACTGCTTTGTTTGGCACGCACAAGCGCGTCATTGGTAGTCGTTGGGCAGCCGCGGCGCCCGTCGTCGGCGTGTTGAGATGACTATTGCCGGCGTACTGGGAGTGGGCCGTCGTGATGTTGCGGGGTGGTGTCATAGAAGACTTCTGCAAAGGATTTGCGAAGCGCGCCCGACGTTGCCGAAAAGATAGAAGCGGCTGCTGGAGTTGGCCGAGTGCGACGACGCGCAATGCAGCACGTCGCAATCACCGCAACGCATTGGGAGCGCCAGAGAGCGCCCTGCGGCCGACCTGCCTCAGGCTCTCGGGCGCCGTCTCGCCCTGCCTTGCCGCCTCAAGAATCTTCGAGGCCACGTGCGTGCGGGTGCCGGTTTCGTAGAGCGACACGGTTCGGCAGACATCGTCAAGGACCGTGCGCAAAAGCGCGGTGGTCTGGGAATCGAACATCTGAGATTGCCCCTAAGTCGGTGTCCAATGACGATAGTCGATGTCATTCATCCTCGGATTCACGAAGGTTAAGATGCACCGCAAAAAATTCGGCATGGTACGTGATCCTAGGCGGCGGGCGCACGTTCCGTGAGGTCAGCTGGCGATGCGCTGCATTTGATACGTAGCGGAGGTTTCGCGGCAGGCAGGTCGTCTATCGGCGTGCGGCCGGAGGCGCGGCACATCGGGAGAGGTGAGGGCCCTGTCGGCGGCCTCTATTCCAGCATGTGCCAACTCTCGCGCGGCAACACCTGCGGGCGATCCGCCTATTGGCGGCAAAACAGTGCGCGCTGCGGCCCTGCGACAGCTTTTTCGAGAGAACGGCCCCGCTCGGCGGGGCCAATCCCCTTGGCATCCAATCTCCTCACCAGCCTGGAACGAGGTAGTCGACATCCCCGACATAGCCGTAGCGCGGCAACGGCGCACGATAGACAGGGGCGGGCACGTAGATCGGGCGGCTTACCACGACAGTGCGCTCGCGCACGACTGGTGCGGGCGCCTCAATCACGGCCCGTCTGATGACGTAAGCGGGGGCTGGCGGTAAAACAGCGGGATACGGATCCACGTAAATCGTTTGTGCAGATGCCGTGCCGATGCCAAAAACCAGCCATCCGGCCGTCGCCAGGCCGAGTAGTGAGAGTAGGCTCGTTCTCGATTTCATGTTTCTGGCCTCCTTGATTTGAGTTCGAGTGGTTTTCCCAAGAACGAGTGAAGCGCTTGAAAGTTGCTGGTTATGCTTCGCCGGCCTATCCGGCCAGCCCACGCCCGGCTCGGTGAGGCCAGAGCCTGGCTGCATCCGGCGCCCGGCCAGCTGGCTGGAGCCAAACAGGACTGACAACACGGCGACAGTTGCGAGCGAGCGCTGCGTCCGTGATCTCCCGGAATGAGGCGGTGCCACGAAATAACCGCTCGCCAGTTCCTGGCCCGATCCGCAATACGGCGGCCCAGATCATGGAGCCGACGCACGATCGCCGCGCTCGATCGCAGCGCGGATTGCGCGTGATAGGTAGTCCTCATAACCACATCCTCCTCAAAGCAACGTGGGCTTCCAATTGCGCCAATCCTTGAAAGGCCTCGGCGACGGTGGATTTGGTAACGGTCTGCGCGTCTGCAAGATTTCGCGGAGGCTCGCTTCCTGAGCCCTTGAAACCAGATCGAGTTGTTCTAGCTCTTGTGTTGCCACACATGTGGTGCCGGACGCCGTCAGGGTCCGGCCGAGACCGCCGGCGTCTCCCGGCGTCGCTCCTATCCATGTTGCTCAAAGGAGGATGTGGTTATGAGAACCTATGATCTGTCCCCGTTCTGGCGTTCGAGCGTAGGCTTCGATCGCCTCTTCGACCTCGCTAACGATACGATGAACGACAGCGACAACTATCCGCTGTACAACATCGAACGTGTCGGTGAGGACCAGTACCGGATTTCGCTGGCGCTGGCGGGCTTCGCTCCGGACGAGATCACCATCACTGCGGAGCAGTCCACGCTCACGGTGGAAGGCCGCAAGGCTAACAAGGGTGATCACGACTTCCTGTACCAGGGAATCTCGATGCGCCCGTTCCGGCGCGTATTCAACCTGGCAGACTATATCCAGGTTAAGGACGCGACCTTCGAGAATGGTATGCTCAAGATCGGTCTGGTACGTGAGGTCCCCGACTCGATGAAGCCGCGTCGCATCGAGATCGGCGTCGGCGGGAACGACAACCAGCCAATCGAGCAGAAGCAAGCGGCCTGACGGGTCTCCCTTTCAGAGCCGCGGTAAGCCTGTGCGCGGCCTCGCCGCGCGCGGGCGAGCTGCGTTCATCACATGACGTGAACAGCAAAGACCTGAGAAGAAAAGACCTGAGAAGAAAGGAGAGAACAATGGCACTACGCGATCTCATTCCGTTCAACAACGGCTCGCGCGAGGTGGGCCTGCACCGCGCTGAGACCAATCCATTTCTCGCGCTTCACCGCGAGATGAATCGGCTGTTTGACGATGCGTTCCGCGCCTTCGACGTCGCCCCATTCAGCTCTCAGGGGATCGGTTGGCCGAGCGTCGAAGTGAACGAGACCGACAAGGACGTCAAGGTCGTGGCGGAGGTGCCCGGTCTCGAAGAGAAGGACGTCAACGTCGAGCTACGCGATGGCCTGCTGACCATCAGCGGCGAGAAGAAGAGCGAGACCGAAGACAAGGAGCGTCGCTTCAGCGAACGCTATTATGGACGTTTTGAGCGTTCTATCCCGGTCGGCGAAGTCGACCAGGACAAGGTCGCTGCGACGTTCAAGAATGGCGTGCTCGCCGTGACGCTACCGAAATCACCTGCCGCTCAGCAGAAGGTGAAACGGATCGCCATCAACAGCAAATGAGCATCGGTCCGGACGGGGACAAGTGCTCGCGCCCGGACTGGTCTGCGGGCGGAGTTGTGGTTCGAAAGAACGGGAGAGAACAAAAATAATCTGAAGGAGTAGCAACATGAACACCAGCTTGAGAAAGGAACTGATTCCGGATGTGCTGAATCTCTTGCTCGGGGCGGGCTTGTTCGTTTCGCCTTGGGTCTTTGGCTTTTCCAACGAGACTACGGCAGGTTGGAATGCCTGGATCAGCGGCTTCGCCATCGCCGTGCTGGCGATCGCAGCCTTGGCGATGTTCGCTGAATGGGAGGAGTGGTTGGCGCTTGCCATCGGCGTCTGGGTCGCCGCGTCGCCATGGCTCGTGCATTTCTCAGCTAACGCGATCGCAACACCGCTCCACGTGATTGCTGGCATGATCGTTGCGGCGGTGGCTGCCGTGCGGCTCTGGTACGCGCATGGGGGTTATCCACACGTCACAGCGTGAATTGTTACTGGGGGGAGGCTTGTCCCAAGCCTCCCCCCAGAGAATGAACATCAGTGGTCGACAAGTAGGGCTGGTGAGACCGATGGATGGCTATCGTGATTGATGGCCGCAAGTCTGACGCTTCGGCGGAGATGGCGCGGCTCTCGTTAGCTTCCGTTGAGATCGGGTTCCGCATCGAATCAGCTCTGTCCTTCACCCATTTGCCAAGCTTGGGGCGGGCTTTGAATTCGCATAGGCGGGAAGTGTTGTAGTGGCGGGACGGGAGCATTTGAACCGGCAAGCGGCGACCCTGCTCAGGTTCGCCAAAGCGGACCACCGCCCCTGAGTCGCAATTGCAGCAGCACGGTTAAGCTCAAAGTCACCATGCGCCTTTACGTGTCGTTCGACACTCGGCGCCTAAAGCGTGACGGCATTAGGTTCGATAGCCTGAATTTTTGAGATAGTTGGCGCATTCCTCGGAGGTGAAGCATCGAGTGCGTGGCCGATTGCGGCGCAGACCGCGTCGACGGTTCGCGCGGCAGCCTTGCGGAGCAGGTGCTTGAGCTTGGCAAAGACCTGTTCGATCGGGTTCAGGTCGGGTGAGTATTTGGGCAGGAAGAAGAGTTTGGCGCCGACGGAACGGATGAGCTGGCGGACTGCTTTGCTCCTGTGACTGCCGAGATTATCCAAGATGACGATATCGCCGGGTCGAAGGACGGGTAGAAGAACCTTCTCGACATAGGTGCGAAAGCTCACGCCATCGATCGGCCCTTCGATGAACCATGGCGCGTCGATCCGATCATAGCGCAGGGCCGCCAGGAAGGTCATGGTTTTCCAGCGGCCGTGGGGAACCTTGGCGTGAAGTCTGTGCCCGCGTGGCGCCCATCCCCGCAAGGAAGCCATGTCAGTCCTGGTCCAGGTCTCGTCGATGAAGACCAGCCGGTCAGCTTCGACGCGACCTTGATACTTTGTCCACTGGGCTCGCCGCCGCGCGACCTCGGGACGATCGCGTTCGCCAGCCGCCACGCTTTTTTTTGAAGCTGAGCTTCTCGGCATGCACAAAGTCCCACACCGAATGGTAGTCGACCTTCAGGCCGCGTCCGGCAAGCTCGGCAACGAGCCCTCGTATGGTGAAATCACCGCCCTTGATCCGTTGGGATAGCCAAACCGCGTGGTCTCCCGAAACCGCCTTCGGCTTGTGACCGCCCATCTGGCCAGGCTCAACGCTGCCGGTCTCCTCAAGGCGCTGCATCCAGCCGATGGCCGTGCTGATCGCCACTCCGAACTGTTTGGCTGCCTGATTGCGCGACATCCCGCCTTCGACCGCGGCCACCACACGCTTACGGAGATCCAGAGAGTAAGGCTTGCCCATCCATGCTGGCCTCCAATCCAGCCAGCATGGTGAATCAGAAACACACTGATTTGGGAATCCCAAATCGATTCAACTTAACCCCATCCCGCTCTAGCCTGTTGACAGGCTGGGGACTTCCTCATGGGCTTACTCTCGCGGACGCGCGGCGCCTTCTCCATCGGCAGCACCACCGACCCGCTCGGTCGTTCGCTGCTCGTCGAGCAATTCGGCCTGCTGCGGAGGCAGATCCCGGTTCTCTACGCCGTGCTGCTGGTCGACAGCATCAGCGTCGGGCTGGTGCTCCCGGCGACGGTCTCGCCATGGTTGCGATTTGCTCTGCCCGCCGCGCTCCTCTCCGTCTGTCTCGTTCGCCTGATCCAGTGGCTGCGCTTGAACGGCGTGGACTTCACTCCCAAGGAGGCGTTCCGTCAACTCGGCAGAGCCCGCCTCATGGCGAGTCTGCTGAACGCCGGATTCGTGCTCTGGATTCTGGCGCTGTTCGGGGTGGTCGATCCGAGCCTCCGCGCCCCGGTGGCGCTGCTCGTCTTCATGGGCTGCATCGGCTCCGCGTATTGCCTCGGCAGCTTCCCGCCGGCGTCCCGACTGACCATGCTGATCGCCGGTGTCCCCGTCGCGACGGTGCTGCTGGTTTCCGGAGACGGGATGATGATCTCGCTCGGGATCAATCTGCTGCTGCTGCTCGTCCTGCTCGGCCGGATGATCAACACCAATTTCCGCTCCTTCGTCCAACTGGTCGAGACCCATAGCCGGCTGACGCAGGAAGGCGAGCGCGCCCGCGTTGCGGAGCAGACCGCCACCGGTTTTGCCGAGCGCTTCGACAGGGCGCTCAACAACATGTCCCAGGGCCTTTGCTTCTTCGATGAAGATCAGCGCCTGATCGTCTGCAACAGGCAGTATCTGGAACTCTACGATCTCGATCCGGAACTGGTTCGGCCAGGCATGAAATTGAACGATATCGTCGATCTCCGGTATTCGGTCGGCAGTGCGCCCAAGATGTCCAAGCAGGAGTACCTGGTCTGGTGCAACAGCGCTCCGGTGATTGCCCCGCAATCGGACACCACGGTCGAACTGACCAATGGGCGGATCGTGCGGATCAGGCATCGCCCGATGCCCGGCAACGGCTGGGTCGCGACGCATGAGGACATCACCGAGCGCCACCGGACCGAGGTCGCGCTTGCCGAGGCCAAGGCGGCGGCCGAGCGGGCCGAGGCTGCCGCGCGCGCCGCCCACACCCGTCTCACCGAGGCGCTCGATGTCGTCCCGGAAGGGCTCGCGGTCTACGACAGCGAACAGGGCGGGAGGAGGAGTGGCTCGCCGAGCGCATGGCTTGTCACGCATTGCCGCGGCACTCGCACGAACAGCGTCTGGCCGGCGACCGGTGGATCCGCGTCGAGGAGCGACGGACCGCCGACGGCGGCAGCATCGGCGTGCGGATCGACATCACCGACCTGAAGCGGCGCGAGGCGTCGTTCCGCCTTCTCTTCGAAGAGAATCCGCTTCCGATGTGGGTGGCCGACGCGAAGACGCGGCAATTGATCGCCGTGAACGGCGCGATGTGCCGCCATTACGGCTACCGCCGCGACGAGCTTCTCGCCATGACCGAACAGCAGCTCGGGTGGGGAGAGCCGGACGATTGCGCGGAGCGCAACTTCGAGCTGCACAGGACCGCATGCGGCGAGGTGATCCAGGTCGCGATCGAGGCCCGGCCGCTCGTCTACGACGGGCGGGCCGCCCACGTCAGCGTCGCCTTCGACGTCACCGACCGCAATCGGACCCAGGAGAGGATCAGCCATCTGGCTTCCCATGACCCCCTGACCGAATTGCCCAACAGAGCTGCGCTGGATCGGCATCTCGTCGCCGCGATCGACTGGGCGCAGGTCACCGGCGGCGGCTTCGCCGTGCTCTGTATCGATCTCGACCACTTCAAGGAGATCAACGACCTGTTCGGTCACGCGGTCGGCGACGCCGTGCTGCGCCAAGCCTCGCGACGTCTGCAGGATGCCGCGCAAGGTTCGTACGTCGCGCGGATCGGGGGCGACGAGTTCATCGGCATCACCGAACATCTGCCGTTGCCGGCAAGCGCGGAACTGCTGGCGACCAGGATGCGGGCCGCCTTCGAACGTCCGATCGAAGTCGAGGGGCACGCCCTGAACGTGGACCTCTGCATCGGCGTGGCGGCGTTTCCGCGCGACGCGCGGGATGCCGTCTCGTTGCAGGCGAATGCCGATGCCGCCCTCTATCGAGCCAAGCACGAGGGTCGGGGTGCGATCCGCCTGTTCACGAGCGCCATGGACCAGCAGCTACGCGAGCGGCGCGCCATCGAGCACGACCTACGGTTCGCCGTCGAGCGCGGCGAATTTTATCTGGATTACCAACCGCAACAGCACCGGAACGGTCACATCGTCGGATACGAGGCCCTCGTCCGCTGGCGGCATCCGGTCCGCGGGGTCGTCCCTCCCGGCGAATTCATTCCGATCGCGGAGCGGAGCGGCTCAATCGCGCAGATCGACGACTGGGTGCTGATGGAGGCGTGCAGGCAGGCGGCTTCATGGGCTCAGCCCCTCAGGGTGGCAGTCAACGTCTCGGCAGCGCAGTTCCGCCGGGACAACCTCGATGTGCAGGTGCGCAAAGCGCTGCGGGAGAGCGGGCTATCGCCGTCCCGCCTGGAGCTCGAGATTACTGAGGGCTTCTTCATCGAGGACATCTCGCGCGCCAAGAGGGCGATCCAGGCGCTCAAAAACCTCGGCATCTTGATCGCGCTTGACGACTTCGGCACGGGCTATTCCTCCCTGTCTTACATCGAGGCCTTTCCTCTGGACCGGATCAAGATCGATAGGTCGTTCGTCGCCTGCCTCGGGCAGAGCGAGCGGTCGTTGGCCATCGTGCGGGCCGTGATCGGCCTCGCCCATGGGCTCGGTGTGCCGGTGCTTGCCGAGGGCATCGAGACCGACGCTCAGATGTCGCTTCTCCTGCAGGAGGGATGCGACGAGATGCAGGGCTTTCTGATCGGCCGGCCTCGAAGCGAGACCGGCCTCGAGAAAGGCAAGACGCTCCGGCTCCGGGCGGTGTCGTAGACGGCGAATGCTCGCGCTGAGGTCGTCCGGCCCGTCGCCGAACTTCCGGATCAGCTTGGCGCCGCCGAAGTCGCCGCTCGGTCCGGGAGAACGCGATGGCCCCGGCGTTGCCGGGCTTCCCGAACGTTCTGAGACTGACGGGAAGCTGCGCCAATGGTCTCCAGATTTTCCTCTCCTGGGAAATACTTGTGCCATCAGGGATGGCACAAAGCGGACTGTTTCGAGATGCCGGACACGCTCTGCACTCACGACGCCGGGTCTTTGGCTAACATATTTGAATCCACCTACCTCGAAACAGGCGCTATGATGGGTTTTTCCCCTCGGGGCATCTCATGTTCGACGCCGTCACCACCGCGCTTTTGCGCGCGGTCCTCGATGAAGTCTGCGCAAGCGTTTCGCACCGCGAGATCGGGGCGCGCACGCACGTCGCCTCGACAATTTTGGAAGCTGCCGCGAAGGGCGATATCTCCCCGGATGGCTCGAGGCAGATCGGTCATCAGGCACTCTCACACGCGCCGACGATGTGGCGCTGGCCGGCAAGGGGCCCGCGGTGAACTTCCAGGTCACGGTGCTGAAGATTTTGGTGAGTTACCCTGGCGGCTTCGCTGTGATGGCCGACCTCAAGCGCGACATGGCGATCCTGGCGACCAGCGGCCGCGATTGGGCTGAGCGCACGAAGCGGCTCGCCGCGCGCATGCCGCACCTCGACATCTTCTCGCAAGGCCTCGTCGAGCGCGAAAGCGGCGGCTGGAAGATCACTGAGAAGGGGCGGACGGTGCTGGAATTCCTGGAGGCTCGCCCAGGGACCAATCAGGCGATAGAGGTGCCTTTGACCGAGAGCGTCGCTGCGCCACTTCCTATGCTGCGGCAGCCGGCCGAGCGGGCGAGGCGGCGACGCGAACGCTGCGAGCGGCGCCGGCAGGCGCGCGAACGAGCTCGGGCAAACGCTTCCTGACGTCGCCGTGCAGCGTGTTGCGCAGTGCCCTCTCCTGCTACAAGGCTACCCTCGCGGATTCTACGGAGAACAGTTGCAGAAAGCTGGGAAATTTCCCGGCGCTCAAAGGATGAACGGGAATCGGGGCGGGGCACAGAATTGGAACGCAAGACAAATGGCGCACAGCCGATCTACGGATTGATGTCGTCGGCTTCGCCGGGCGTCGGAACCGGGCCGGCGCGCCGCTGAAGCTGCTGCTCGGCGGGTCGCGGCACGGCGGGCTCGCGCGAGGGTGGCCGCTCCGAGAGGTCCCGGCCGATTTTGGAGCGCAGCTCCATCAGGTCGACGAAGACATCGGCTTGCCGCCGAAGCTCGTCGGCGATCATCGGCGGCTGGCTGCAAATGGTCGAGACCACGATCACGCGGACGCCGCGGCGCTGCACCGCCTCGACCAGCGAGCGGAAGTCGCCGTCCCCGGAAAACAGCACCATCTCGTCGATCTGCCCGGCGAGGCTCATGGCATCGACCGCGAGCTCGATATCCATGTTGCCCTTCACCTTGCGGCGGCCGTAGGAGTCGACGAACTCCTTCGTGGCTTTGGTGACGACCGTGTATCCGTTGTAGTCGAGCCAGTCGACCAGAGGTCGGATCGAGGAGAACTCCTGACCCTCGATAACCGCCGTGTAGTAGAACGCCCGAAGGAGCGGATCGCGGCTCTGGAACTCGATCAACAGCCGCTTGTAATCGATGTCGAAGCCCAAGGTCTTCGAAGTGGCATGCAGGTTGACGCCGTCGATGAAGAGAGCGACCCTGCGAGGGGCGGGCGACAATGGGCACCTCTCGGCTTACCCCACGCGGAGCAACGCGCTCCCGCACGAGGTCTGGTTATGTAGCTCAAGGTGAAGTTGGGGCGGCTTCGATGCTGCCGCTTACTCGCAGTGCCGACGCGAGGCACACGGGCTCCGACGCGTGTGAAGCTATCTTCAATCGATCGGGTTTTCAATCTGTTTGGTCGCCTCCGCGCTTGAACCTGCGACGGGAAGCAAAGACAGAAGAGGAATGGAAATCCCTCTGGCCGATCCTACGGTGGCAATGCCCGACCAGCTGCCCATTTTCGAGACCCACCTTAAAAAGCGCGGCCGCACCTGGAAGTGGTGCGTGTGTACGACCGAGGGCGACGTCCTCATGCAGGGATCCGAGAGCAGGAGGCGGGCGGCTAGCTACAATGCCAACCGGGCGCTTCTGCTGGCGCTACTGTCGGCCGCCCATCGGTCCGTGCGGCGCGGCGAGCCGGAGCCGAGTCGGCACATCCGGCGCCGGAGCCGCTCGGCCAGCTGAGCGCGGCGGGAGCCGGCAAGCTGGCCCGGCTCGCCCAACCCCGCGCTGACGCTACCGAAGGACCAGCCATCCGCACCGAGAGCGTCGACCCCGCCGCCCAGGTGCCTGCACTGCGGCAGTCGCCCGAGCGGGCGAAACGGCGGCGCGAACGTCGCGAGTGGTGCCGGGAGGCTCGCGAACGGGCATGCGCCAACGCGACTTGAGATCGGATGAATTCGAGCTCAAGGACTGGCGTCATGGCGTCCGTCGCTCGTGGTGCAGACCAGAGGAACGAAGCGGACCTCCTGTATCCTTTCCTCGACGAAACGATCGTCCGGCGCGCGCGTCAGCTTCGTCAGCCACTGCACACCGTCAGGGTTGCCGAGCGGGATCAGCAATCGTCCCGACGGAGCTAGTTGAGTCTTGAGAGCCGCGGGAATCTCTGCGCTGGCGGCTGACACCAGGATGACGTCGAACTCGCCCCCGTCCGGCCATCCTGCGGTGCCGTCGCCATGGCGCAGATCCACATTCCGGCAACCGAGATGCCGAAGGCGCGATCGGGCACGCTGCACCAATGCCTCGTGGCGCTCGATCGCGCAAACCTCCGGTCCAAGATGGGCGGCCAGGGCCGCCACATAGCCTGAGCCTGCGCCGATCTCCAGCGCTCGGTCGGACTTCGCGATCGCAGCAGCCTCGAGCATTTTGGCGACGATGTAGGGTTGAGAGAGGGTTTGTCCTTTCGGGATCGGCACGGCACCGTCTTCGTACGCGGCCTCCGCGAACCGCCGCTCAAGGAAGAGTTCGCGGGGGATCTGGCGCATGGAGAGCAGGACCCGCTTGTTGCGGATGCCGCGGCTGGCAATCTGGACGTCGACCATTGCGTCGCGAAGGAAGCGCGACCTTTTGGACCGTTTGCTTTCCTTGACCGCGCGCATGACCTGTTGGCTCCAGGCGTGAATGATCACCGTGATAGATACGGAAAACGCGGGCGCCGATGGTTTGCTCCTTGGACGGAAGGCTCGGACAGCGAGCCCCCACGCATGAGGGGTCTAGCCGAATCGTAGGAGTATCGCGCGCGACCGCGAGGGCACCGTGAACGCGTCATCTCGTCTGATGCCTAGCCCCGCGTGAAGCGCGATCCGGATTGGCCTGACTGGTGGATCGACAAGCTGCGATGGGCCTGCCCGGCCGGCTCCCGACGGGTTAATCATTGAGGCGAGCGATAACGGGATGGACCAGCGCGCCCAGGCGAGGTCGGATTGCGCCGAGCAGGATGCGGATTCCGAGAGAGGCCGCCCCCTTTGGCTATCCTTGCGTCGCAAGACTTTGGCTATCCGCGACGGACGCCGTTTTTCAACGGCGCGCGACGGTCTCTCGCGGGTCAATAGGGTACGACGAGCATCGTTCCTTCGAACTTCTGGCTGAAGACCGGAACCGCCCGGTCCCGTACGCGAACCGCCACCTGGCCTGGCCCGTCCACCCTCCCGCTGCGCCCACGACCTCAAGTTTGGGCGCCTTTCTGCGTAGGCGTCGCGGCCGGCGCCGATGACGGAACGGAGCCAATGTCCTCCGGTTGACTCCGGAAGACGACATCGGGAGGTCAACATGGCCATGGAAGATCGCGAGACGTTCAGTCTGATCGGAAGCGACAAGGTCGAGGGCACGAACGTGTACGGAGCGAACGGAGAGAAGGTCGGCTACATCGAGCGCGTGATGATCGACAAGATCATCGGCAAGGTGTCGTACGCGGTGCTCAGCTTCGGCGGTCTGCTCGGCATCGGCGACGATCTCTATCCGCTGCCCTGGCAGGCGCTGAAATACGACAGCAATCTCGGCGGCTACGTCACCGGCATCACGCAGGAGCAGCTCCGCGGCGCCCCCAAATACGCCGACGAGAGCAGTTGGAATTGGAGCGACCCCGCGACCGCACGCTCCGTGAACGCCTACTATGGTGTGCCGGTGGCTTAAGGCAGCACGCCACGGTCTGCCCCGACTGTGACGACGATCCGCTGCAGGGGGGCGCACCAACTTCCCAGTTTAGGTGTCCAGAAGCGGGGAACGAGATGTCGACGGTTGCGAAGCTGCTTGCGCGGAAGCAGGCGCTCATGGAGCGGCTGGAGAGCGATCCCGGACCGAACGAACGCGAGGAAATCCAGGCGCTGCTCGCCCAGATCGAGACCGCGCTTAACCTGCTCAATCCGAGAGATGCGGCCGGTCTAAGCGACGAGTGACGAAGCCCCCGCCCGTCAGAGCGTGCTCAGATCGTCCGGCACCTCGCCGACATTTCCGGATGACCTTGGCGTCTCCGAAGTCGCCGCTGGACGGGTCTCCGGTCCGCGAGAAGGCGACCGCGCCGGCGCAGCCGGGTTTCCGCGACAGCGCTTCGGCGCGCATGACGGCGGCATTGGCGCTCAGGCACTCCACCGCCTCGCCAGGCGCGAGCCCGTCGTCTGCCATGACGAAAGGCAGTGCCACATAGTAGGTGACGTCCATCGCAGTCACTCCTTGCGATCGCGCGGCATGCCGTAGCGGCCGCGCATAACCCGTTCGACCGCCATGTTTACGGCTTCGGCTCCGGCTGAAAATCGATCTCGTCGGTCTCGGCAACTGCGCGAAGTCTGTCCTGCCCCTCCAGGTCGGCTTTAAGATTTGCCCGTCTTCGTCCTTGGCGAGGCGCCGGGCGCCTTCCTTGCGAAACGGGAGCCGCCCATCTCCATCCGGCGCAACACCAAGGGCGCCGCGATGCCGAGCATCTTCGCGACCTCTTCGACGTCGACCTGTGCGTCCGCGGTAACTTCCTTCGGGATCTTCCCGTCGCTCATATCGATCACTCCTTGCGATCGCGTGGCGCGACGTAGCGGCCGCGCGCATAACCGTTCGACACCGCGCCCTTGAGTTCGCCGACCTTAGCCTCGAGGAAGTCGACCGCGACGAGCAGCGCCTTCACCGCCTTGCGGGCGCCCTGGGCGGGCGCGAACGGTTGGGGTGCAGCGGGCATGGCGATATGTTCCCTCGTTCCCGCGGAGCCTAGCCCCCCGGTGTCTTAAGTTAAATTTGGAGTGTCCCAAATTAGCTTTAACTCATGTTGACGACGCCGCTTTCCGCCGGGCCTAAATACCTGCATCAGGGACCCTGATCAGGGGCGCGCGATGACCCAACGACGGCGACGTTTTAAACAGGTCGATACTCTAGAAGAGCGTCTGGCGGCCGAAGCGCTCCGGCTTCGTGAAAGAGCCAAGGTGTTAAGACCTGGGGTTATGCGCGACGATCTTCTGCGAAAGGCTCGCCAGTGTGAGACCGGCTCGCGCATGAGCGAGTGGTTGCGGTCGCCGGGTTTGCAGCCACCAAAGTAACAGGCAGCCATGCACGATTACCGAGCCCGGCTCGAGAATTCTCCTCTGCTGCGTAACGAAATGCCGGCTGAAATTGGCTCGACCAGCCCGGACCTCCAGATTTCTCCGGTCAACAAACTGTCGCCATAGCAAATGTGAATCGGCGGCTCGTAAAATTGCCAGTGTCCTAGTGCCCGGACGCCAGAGCTGCCGTCCTTTTCGATACGACGGGCAAATCACGTGTGATCGAATTTCGCTCACGAGCGCTTTCGCCTGGCCAGGGCGCCATCTTCAAAAGGCGCGGTGCAATACGCGTGGTGAGCGGCAATCCCACGTCCCGGCTCTGCGAAGCGGCGCTTCGCGCTGCATCGCGCCCATTTTGTTCCCTGGGCGATTTCGGCACGCCTTTGCCGGCGTCCACAAATGCAGCAGGGGTGTAAGGAACGTGGATCCGTAGCGGGCGGTTTTTGATTCTCATGAACAGACTGTATCCGCTGGTGCTTGAGCACCGCCTTCCGTGGTTCGTCCGCTACATCATCTCGGCCTGCATCATGTTGGTGTGCGCCGTGCTGCAGGTGGGGCTGCAGATCCAGACCGGTGACCCCGGCTACTTCCTGCTGCTCCCCGGCGTGTTTCTCTCCGGACTGATCTTCGACCGGGGCTCCGGGATTCTGGCGGCGGTGATCGCCGTCGGCGTGGGAGCCTACATCAGCTATGCTGGCGGATACGGCGCCAACTATCTGGCAACGAACACGCTGTTCGCGATCACCGCGGCCGGCACGGCGGTCGTCGCCGAATTCCAGCGCATCGAGCTCAAGCGCGTCATGCAGGCGGACAAGACCAAGGCCGTGCTGCTGCAGGAGTTGGCGCACCGGACGAAGAACAACCTCGCCATCCTTGGCTCGATGATCAGGCTCGAAGCCAGGAACGGAGGCCCGGAGGTCGCCGCGGCGCTCGAGGCCACGGCGCGCCGGCTGCAGGTCATGGCGGCGGTGTACGGCCATCTCTCGCCCAGGCAGGATTCGCGCGTCGTCGACATGCGATACTTCCTCACGGACCTGATCGAAAAGGTCTTCCAGTCCTTGGCACCATCCGGCCCGATCGCATTCAAAGTCGTCTGCGATGATATTGCTCTATCGCATCATCAGGCCTTGGCTATCGGAATCATCGCGAGCGAACTCGTCACGAACTGCCTCAAGTACGCCTTCCCCGACGACCGGGCCGGTCATGTCGTCGTCGCCCTCGCGAACGGCGACGGACTAGAGCTTTCGGTGAGCGACAACGGCATCGGTCTGCCGAGCGCGAGCAATCCCGAAGGATTGGGCTCCCGCATCATCTCGCTGCTGAGCCAGCAACTCGAGGGAGAGATATCCTACGAGCGGCTTGATCCGGGCCTGCGCGTGGTGCTGCGGGCGCGTCCTCGTTAGTCCGAATGGCGATCCATTCGCTCCGCTGCGCGGAGCCGCTCGAGCAGCAGCTTGATCCGCGTCGGAGCTTCCGCCTCCGATCGCATCGCCTGGCGTAGCCTTGCTCCGATCTCCGCGGAGATGGCGCGGCTTTCGGAAGCATGGATCGAGATCGGGTTCCGCATACAATTCTTCTCTGTCGTTCGCCCTTGCCAACATTCAACGTCCGGGATGGTTGCGCCGCTGGCCCCGAAAGTTCACTTTTGAACATTTGGGGGGAACGAAACCTCCAGGTGGTGCTTCTTTGCTTGGGCCGGACCTTCGGACTTAGCACAGGCGGGGAAGTGTGTGGTGGCAGGACGAGATTATTTGAAACCGGCAGGCAGCGACCTTCCTCAAGTTCGCGAAGGCGACAAGCGACCCGGAGGTCGCCCTTGGGTTCGTTGAAAAGGCAGCCGACCTGAAGGAGCTCGCGGAGCATCAGGGCCCGGAATGCGGCGAGAACCGCGATGAATCCCAAAGGACCTGATCCTCTCTCTCTTCGCGAGGAGCAATGGTGAACGACGCCTTCCGCATTCTCCTCGCCGAGGACGAGCCTCAGATCCAGCGCTCCGTCGAAGACGCGTTGTCGTGACATCGCGCCAACCGCCGCGGTATCGGAACGGAATTCCGCGCGCGGAACGATATCAATTTGGATGTTAGTTGAAGCTCCTGTCGCGCGGCCGCCGCGACGGCCGGCGACGGCTGCGGAATCACCGGCTCGGCTCCCAATCCTTCAAGAACGCGCCCGGAAAGTGGGAGGTGCAGGCCATCACATGGGTGATGGCTTCGGTGTCGTATTCGTCGCCTGAGCGGTACGCCTCGAAATAGGCGTTCAGCCGCTCGGCCCGATCGAGATGCCAATTGACCGCCTGCAGCCCAAGCGACACACCATAGTTGGTGAAGGCGAAGCGGACGTGCCTTTGCCGGCGGGACCGTCCGAAATAGCCCGGGGGATCGACCCAGAGATGGTCGAGCGCGTCCAGGGCGCGCTGGCGATGCAGGCCCGCCCAGGATTCCTCGGGGAAGAAGTGGGCGAGCCACAGCATCATGCCCAGCCCGAGATCCTGGTCGATGTCGAGCTGCTCGGACTGGGCCGCGATCAGGGCCTGCATATCGGCGATCTCCGCCGCCAGCGCCGCCTCATCGAGGAGGCGGTAGGCCACGTAGCCGTCGAAGGCATCCATCGCGCCCAGGCCATAGCCCGGGTAGGGACCGCTGAGGTCCTCCTGCATTTTCCAGATGACGCCCACTCCGGGTACGACAAACGCTGGATGAATGTCCTTGGCCAGGCGCACGGCGCGTTCCCGGTATTCGGGTTTGTGTTCGCCCAGACGGCCGAGCGCGAACAGCCACATGGCGAGATAATGGAAATATTGCCCGTCCCGGTCGGGCGCTTGGCCGATGCGCAGGCCGCGCGGTCGCCCGAGCACCCGTTCCACGTCGCCGACCAGGTCCTCCGCCCGGTCCAGCCATGTCCTGTCCTTGAAGCGCTCATGGAGCGACACATAGAGGACCAGACCGAACGCGTCGGTCCAGAGATAGCGCGGGCCATTGGGCCAGATCTCCTGCTGCTTCATCCACTCGAGCTTGGCGAGGACGTAGTCGATCTGATCAAGCATGTCGGCCTGGGCCCTTACGACGCACGTGCAGGCTCAGGGCTTGGCCGCGCCGCTGGCGAGGCTCTCGGCCTCGGTCCGGCGGCTGACCGCGGTCTCGCCTTTCAGCACCAGGGTTGTCGGCGCGATGCCGACCAGCTTGCGGTCGATCGAGACGACGACATTCGGCCCGCCCGGCGTGGCGGTGACGGACTGGACCCTGCCGACCCTGCGAAATCACCAGTCGGGACATGCGCGCCTCCAGGTCAAGCTCTCGTAACATGGGCACGGCTGGCCAGTTGCCGCGTGCGGACGGTCAGAGCCCAAAGGGATAAGTCTCTTCGGCGCCTTGGCGGACGGTCGTCGGCAGCGGCGTCACCGCCGTGGTCTCGTCGAACCAGACATACGCGTCGAACTGCTGCGGCAGCGAGCAGGCTGAATAGTGGCTCCAGCGCTCGGTCTCCGGCCGATAGATCACCCCGATGAAGCGCTCGAGCCGAGGTTCGAGCAGCCGACGACGCAATTCCTCGTGCATCCCCTCCCGCAGGTCCAGCAGGAAGCGATTCCCGTGGCTGTCGTGCGCCAGCCGCTCGTAGCTGTCAGGCCGGGAGGGGGTCACCCGCTTCACTTGCATCGGCTCGTCCCAATTGTCGGCGCAGGCGACCGTGCCCGAATGGGTGCCGAAGCCGATCAGGGCGGCACCTTTGCCGAACCGCTCGCGGCAAAGCTGGCCCAGATTTAGTTCTTCGCGCACCAGCCCCATTTCGGTCTTGGAGGCGTCGCCGATATGGGAGTTGTGCGCCCAGACCACAGCCTTTGCGTTCGGGCCCTTGGCTTCGAGAATGGCGCAGAGAGTCTCGAACATGTGGGTGTCGCGCAGGTTCCAGCTTTTGGCGGAGCCGTAGTACATCACCCGGTAGTAGGCTTCGGCGTTCTTGACCAGGCGCGCATTGGCGCTGGCGTCGAGGAACTGGTCACCATCCGTGCCGAAATACTGCAGCCGGTTCTCCATGAGCTCGCGCAGCATCTTCACCACTCCAGCCTCGCATTGGGCGTAGCCATGGGTGAGTGCCATGCGGCCGTAGGCCTGGGGCTCCTTGGCCCAGGGCGTCAGACAGCCATAGCGCTCGCGCGCCACCCGGGCGGCTTCGGGATCGACTTTGTCGAGATAGTCGAGCACCGCGCGGATCGAGGCGGAGAGATTGTAGAGGTCCAGGCCATAGAAGCCGGTCCGCTCTTCCAGGCGACGATTCAGGTTCCACGCGCGCAGCGATTCGATGAACGCCTCCACGTCGGTGTTGCGCCACATCCAGGTCGGGAATCGGCGGAACGCCGGCTCGGCATGGTCGGGCGCGCGGCGGTCGCGCACATAACGGTCGAGGCTGGCTGCGTCGGGCCAGTCGGCCTCGACAGCCACGATGGTAAATCCGTGCCGCTCGATCAGACGTCGGGTGATGGCGGCGCGGGCACGATAGAACTCGCTCGTTCCGTGGCTCGCCTCGCCGAGCAGCACCACGCGGGCTTCGCCGAACCGGTCGGAGAGGGCGCCGAACGCGGGCTCGTCGAGTTCCGGCAACGGCTCGGCCGCGGCGCGGATCAGCTCGGGTGTGGAGCGGGTGGGGGCAGGAGACTTCAAGCTGCGCGGCTCGGCCGGACGGCACGCCTCCTCACTCCAGCCGTGTTCCCCGATCAGGGGCACGAACGTCACCCCGCCGAGGTCCTCTTCCTCGAAATGGGTGGCATCGTGGCGTGTCACCTTCACCAGCCGCTGCTCACGCTGACTGGTCCCCACGGGCATCACCAGCCGTCCTCCGATGTCGAGCTGCTCCTTGACCGGCTGAGGAATGGCAGGCCCGCCGGCGGCGACCAGGATGACATCGAACGGCGCGGCTTCCGGCCAACCCTGGGTGCCGTCGCCGGTCCGGATCTGCACGTTATCGTAGCCCAGCCGCCGCATGCGCGCGCCGGCCAGGCGCGAGAGCTCGTCATGCCGCTCGATGGCGTACACACGATCGGCGATCCGGCTCATCACCGCGGCGGCGTAGCCGGACCCGGCGCCGACCTCCAGGACGTTGTCGCCGGGGCGCACGTCGGCGGCCTCGATCATGAGGCCCACGATGTACGGCTGAGAGATCGTCTGGCCGGCCTCAATCGGCAGGGGCGTGTCCTCGTAGGCGAACTCGCGTAGACCCTCCGGGACAAACCTCTCGCGCGGCACCGCGCGCATCGCCTCCAGGACGTAGCTGTTTTTGACGCCCCGGCGGGCGACTTGGCGCTCCACCATGCGTTCGCGTTCATGGGTGAGATCCAACATCTGCGCCTCCAGACAGGCCCGAGCGGATAGGCCAGCAACGCAGCTTCTGAGGCCCTGTTCCACGCGCCGGATGGCGCCGAGGGGCTCGGCTGGGCATATGCCTCTCGTCCTACAGCTTCGGCGCCCAGCGCCCCGGCTCGCGCCTGGAGGATGCGCCGGCCGAGATCGCACGGTGCGGTTCGGCGGATCAGAGCAGGGTCGACGCGAGCACAGTGCAGTGGCGCAAGCGTCGAAGTTCGCGCAGAGGTAAGTGGCTGTTTTTGCGCCACTTTGACGGATCGAGTCCCAATCCAACCCTGCTCTGCGTCCAACAGGCGACATTCACGAAATGAAAGAGGCCGCCAACTGAAGCGGCCTTAGTCGATAGCCTCTTTGTGAGAGCCAGAGCTCAACCTTCTAGTCCGGTACCGCTAGTCGCAACGGCGGATCCTGCGGACCGAACCGTCGTCGCGCTCGATCGTGACGGTGCGGCATCCACCGCGATATCCGCGATCATATCCGTAGGCACGATAAGCGGGTCGATCGTACTCTCGATAGTAACGCCGCTCCGGCCCCACTCTTACGCCGCCAAGCGGAGTATCAACCGAAACTTGAGCTGATGCCGGTGCAATAGAGATCGGCGTGGCGATAGCGAAACCAGCAACCGCCATTATACCCGCCAGTAACAGGGTTCTCATATGGACCTCCTGCTGAGTTGTTGCCTTGTTTTCGAAACATCTCAGGTAGGGCAAGGTTCCTGTATGAACAGTAACCCACGGCGCATGTTTCTGAACAAAGCGATGTGTCTCTTGCGGGTCACAAGCGGCAATCGAAGCGACCGCGGCTCCGCGTTGTTCTACCGATATAGCCGACGTCACAACAGGATCAGCTGGGCTCCGTTAGGGGCCAAATTTCCGAGATCAAAGGACATCGCTTGATCCGTAACAACCTCCGGCGAACTCGCGTTTCCAGAACTAAGGAAATCCGCTTGAGAACGGGGGCACATCCAAGTGGTGACATTTCTGTGTGTTGAGCAGTGCGACCTAACTACCGCACTTCCAGGGGCGAACGTGATTTTGTTTGGCGCTCCAGATCCGACGGCTCACGTTGCAGGTCAGACAAGCCATGCTGCCGCGGCGCCAGACGCAATCCGTCAGGCCCTCCGCCGCTATGAGAGCGATCTTCATCGTTAGGATTTCGATCAGGAAGACGAAACTAGAATGTGGAGTTTCGACGGAGGTAATTTACTCGAAGACACCGAAGCGAATCGGGAACGATTAGGACAGCCACCAAGCAATTCTGGCTCTACGAGCCGTTCCACTTCTTTTGGGCGGCGATGATTCGGCTCCGATACCCTTGCTTGAGGCATTCCACGAAACCAACAACCTGACAGTCTCGCAGATAGATGCCCATCTGGATTGGTGCGACCATCGGAACGGATCACGCTATACGTTCTCCAGCGCAATGCGGGCCAGCGAGATGCAGTCGGAAAAGCGGATCGTCGGCTGCGTGTTCGGGTGCGCGCCCATCCGCGTTAGAGTATTTGGCCGTCGCTCGGATGCCTTCTTACGGTTCGATAGGGCCACGGCTAAGGTTGAACCGTTCCGACGCCGCCCGTGCGTTCGGCGATGAAACGAGCGGCGAAGTCGGACGCCGAAGCGGGCTCGAATCCGAAGCCCACCGCTTTCACCAGGTCGCGGTGGCCTGCTTGTCCGCATCGGCCTCTCAGACTTCGGCATCGGCGCGCAAGGTCCTCCGTTCCCCTTGGTCGACGGTCGCGATGAGACGCCCGAAATGCTTTGCGGCCTCCGCGCTCGCGCGCAGTTGGCTGCATGGCGCGCCAGAGAGCTGCCTGCTCGAAGATCTCATATAGGGCGGCCCGGATGGTCTCCTCGCACATAGACCTGCCGCCGTCCCGAATCGCTCTTTTGATCTAAGTCAACCGGCGGGCATCCGACGATAATGCACCTCTGCCAATCCAAACCGGCGGTACCCGTCAAAGTTGGATCGCTGGCCAATCCCGTTGGCCTCGCATTCACCTTGATGTCTTCGGCGACTTCCACGGCGAACATTCCGAGAGGATCGCCGAGCCTCCGAAGGGTGCGGGCGCCAAGGCCGTTTGGACGAAGTGAGCCGAGCGTCGTCATGCCAGACTAGACCCAAGCCGCTCCTCCAGGTGCAGTCTCGCTGTCCCGGCAGTGCGTGTGGTTTGGCGATCAGAGCAGGGTCGACACGAGCACAGTTCAGTGGTACAAGCGTCGGACTTTGTGAAGAGGCAAGTTGTTGTTTTTGCTGCAGTTTGACGGATCGAGCCCCAATCCTTTCCTGGGCACCATTTTGCGGGGTTTGGACCCAACCTCGAGCGACCTCCGGTCGGTAGAATAGCAGGGCGGCAATTCCCCGCATCGCTGCTGCGTGGGTCGCTATGAGACCGGCCCGTCCGATCCGCCCTCACATCACCCGCTTCCCCGCCCGTTCCGCCACTGCCTTCTGCACAAAGTACATCGCCACCAGCGTGACGGCCGTGGTCGCCACGACGACGTAGCCGATCCGCTCGAAATGGAGCAGCGAGCCATCCGGCTCTTGCGCAATGATCGCGGCGGCGAGCACCGAGCCGAGGCCGCCGGAGAGCTGCTGGAGCGAGGCGCTGATCGCGCTGAACGAGCCGCGCTGGGTCTGGTCGGGGATCGCCGACATCAGCGCCTGCGACGGGATCATGCGCGAGAAGATGCCGACGAATAACAGGACGTTCACGGCGATCGCGGTGGTGAGCGAGACGTGGCCGAGATGGGTGTAGATCAGCACCATGATGACCGTCATCACGCAGCCGAACACGAAGGTCGGGTATTTGCCGAAGGCATCGCTGGCGCGGCCGACCAGCGGACCCGTGACGATGCTGAACAGGCCGGAGACGAGATAGATCGTCGGAAGGTGCACGATATCGATGCCGAGATTATTCACCGTGAAGGCGCTGCCGAACGGCATCAGCATGTAGCCGCCGGTCGCCAGCAAGGTCGTGACCGCGAAGGCCAGCGTGTAGCGCGGCTCCCCCACCGTCGCAATCAGATGGCGGAACGGGTTTCTGTCCTGCTTCAGCTTCAGATGCGCGTCGACCGGCTCCATCGCGAAGACGATGACCGCGATCGCCGCAATCGACAGGCCGACGATCGCAACGAAGCAGACATGCCAGTTCCAGTGATTGGCAAGAAACAGGCCGGCGGGAATGCCGAGCACCTGGCTCGCGGCGAACGCGGTCTGGACGAAGCCCATCACGCGGCCGCGCAGCTGCAGCGGGAACAGATCGGTGATGATGGCAAGCACGACCGAGCCGATCACGCCGCCGAACAATCCGGTCACGATCCGGCCGAGCAGCAGCACATGGTAATTCTGCGCGGCGGCGCAGAGCAGCGTTCCCAGCGTGAAGCCGACATAGAAGAACAGCAGCAGGCGCTTGCGATCGAACCGATCGGCAAAGCCGGCGGCCAGCACACCCGATAATCCCGCACTGAACGCATAGGCCGACACCGCGACGCCGAATTGCCCGGCAGTGATGTTGAGCGCGGGCATCAGAATGGCGCCAAGCGGCGACATGATGATGAAGTCGAGGATGATCGTGAACTGCGTGAATGCCAGCAGCGCGATGAGAAGCGCCTGGTAGCGCGAAAAGCCGCGTGGTGGCTCCCGCTGATCGTCGATCGGCGCAGCTAACGTCTGTTCGGTCATGGCACTCGTTTCATGGTGAGCGGGGGCACGGGGCAGGCTCGCAACAGATAGGGTGCGCCTTCTTGATTTTCACGGGGCGTGCGCATCGCCTGGTTCCGCGTACCCGATCAGTCCGACATGCCGAGGCCAGGGCACGTGCTATGACCCGTCCCGGGCCTCGCAGTGGCGTTGCCAGATGCCGCGATATGCGGCCTCCACGGCTCGGGTGTAGGTGGCGGCGTCGCCCACAGGCGACCGGCTCAGTCTGGTCCGCAACGATTGTCGCAGGCTTGCGAGGCCCTCGAGGTCCGCGGCCTTGCGGAGCGCCAGCGCCACATAGTCCTCGTGGCTCGTGGCGATCCAGTCGGTCAGGCCCAGCGCCGTGAGGCAGGCGGCGGCGAGGCGGGACGAGATCGTGGGGCCTGGGCAGGTGATGACCGGGACGCCCATGGCCGTGGCATCGAGCGTGGTCATGCCGCCGCCATGAGGAAACGGATCCAATGCGACATCGATGAGCTGGTACGCCTTCATGTGCGAGCCGCGGTCGGAAGCGCCGAGGATCGTCAGCCGGTCGGGCGAAATGCCTTCGCTGCCGAAGATCGCGTTGATGCGCTGCTGATGCGCCGGATCGCCCAGATGCGGGCTCTTGAGGACCAGGCGCGAGGTTGGCGCCTCGCGCAGAATACGCGCCCACAACCGGAGCACCGGATCGGAAAGCTTGGCCGGCCGGTTGAAGGAGCCGAAGGTGACGTGGCCTGCGGCCACTGCCGGCGGCGGCCCCGGATCGGGCAGGCTTTCGGGTGTCCAGAAACACAGAAAGCAGGGCAGGTCGATGACCTGCTCGCGCAGCAGGGCGCGCACCGGTTCGGAGACCAGCACAGGATCGCCGAGGAGGTAGTCCATCGCGGGCAGGCCCGTGCCGGTCGGCTCGCCCCAGCCGGTCACCTGGACGGGCGCAGGCCGCGCGGCGAAGACGCCAAGCCGGTTTCCGACCATGTGCCCGACCAGATCGACCAGGATGTCGATCTGGTCGGACTTGATGAGCGCGGCCAATTTGGCGTCGGAGAGGTCGGCCGTGGAGCGCCACGTCTTCGCGCTGTCGCGGAGCTTGTGCGTCAGGGCGTCCTCGGGCGCGGTGTCGGAGTAGCAGATCACCTCGAACGCCCGCCGGTCGTGATGGATGATCACCGGCGCAAAGGCGTAGGTGGCCGCCTGATGCCGAAAATGGGCGCTGACATATCCGATGCGCAGCCGCCGATCCGGATCGCGCTGACGGCCGGATACCGCGCCGGCCGGAAGCTGCGGGCGATGGATGTCGCCGAACCGCGCCCGCTCGCGCGCGTGGTCGTGCGGCCCGGCCGCCGGATCGAAGTTGAGCGCGAATATCAGGTTCGAATAGGCCGCATCGAAATCCCGCTGGTGCGCAATGGCCTGCCGGTGGCACTGGAGCGCATCGGCGGGACGGCCGAGATCAAGATAGGCATTGCCAAGATTGGTCAGCGCCCCGGCGAAAGCCGGCTGCAACGCCAGCGCTCGGGAATAGGCCTCAACCGCTTCACCGATCCTGCGCGCCCCCTCCAGCGCCCGTCCCAGATTGTTGTGGTACTCCGCCCGGTTCGGCTCCAGGGCCAGGGCCTGGTGGTAGGCGATGATGGCAGTATCGAACTCGCCCAGCGAAGCGCGGGCGTTGCCGAGATTGTAGAGGATTTCGCTGTTGTCCGGTGCCGCGCGCGAGGCCTGCACCAGCACGGCGGCAGCCTGGCTGAGTTCCCCTCGCGCCTTGTGGGCGAGACCCAGATTGCAGAGCGCCGCAGCGTTTCCGGGCGCGAGCCGCGTGCAGGTCCTGATGTGGGCCACGGCCTGTTCGGCCTGTCCTGCCCGCAAGGCAATGACGCCGAGAAGGTGCCAGGTGTCGGGATTGTCCCGTTGCCGCTTCAGCGCCTTTCGACAGAGCGATTCCGCCTGCGCCAGCTCGCCGGCATTGAAGTGCCGGAGCGCCAGCTGCAGCAGGTCGGGGGAAGTGTCGCTCCTCATGACGAGGAAACCTCGGCTCGGTCGTGACTGGAACTGGCCGCTGTTAAGGGTTACGGCGCGGCGATCATCGCTACCGACCCGACTTGATTGTTCTATGACAGACCGCGGCGGCCACGCCTCGACGCCTCTCTCCCTGGGTTCGAGTTAAGCCCTCCTTAGCGATTGGAAATTACGGTTTCGCCGTCGATTTCCCTGCTCCCCGGCCGCGGGCCGGCAATCACTCAGGTCCGGCGTTTTCGCATGGAGCAGCCCCTCAGGCAGCACTCAGACCAATCCGGGGCGGCGCCGGTCGCGGCGCCTGTCCGCGCCCTCGTCATCGATCTCGAAGGCGCGCTGCTGCGCTCGGAACTGCTGATGGAAGCGCTGTTCAGCAGGCCCGGTCGTATGCTTGCGCGCTTCGGCGCGGGCGGGCGCCCAGGCATGGCGGCGCTGACGGATATTCTGGCGCAAGCCGACATCGACTACGCCCATCTGCCCTATGACGCCGACGTGCTGAACCAGGCATTGGCGGCGCGCGCGCGGGGCGAGAAGGTCTATCTCGCGGCGAGCCGCTTCGAGCGTCATGCCGCCGCGATCGCCTCGCATCTCGGCTTTGACGGCGTGGTCGCGCCGTCCGAGCTCGCGGCGGGCGCGCCGCCGTTCGACCCGGCGTCGATCGCGCGCATCGGCGCGCGAAGCGATGGCTCTCGCCCCGGTTGGCGAACATGGGCCAAGGCGCTGCGCGTCTATCAATACGCCAAGAACACGCTGGTGTTCGTGCCCGTCATCACTGCGCATCAGCTGAATCTTGCGACGCTCGGCCATGCGCTGCTGGCGTTTCTGGCGTTCTCGGCCTGTGCGTCCGGCGCCTATCTGATGAACGATCTGCTCGATCTCGCCGCCGACCGGCAGCATCCGACCAAGCGCCATCGCGCGCTTGCGTCCGGCGATTTGCCGATCTCGTCCGCGCTGTCGGCGATCCCTGCGCTGTGGCTGTTCGCGGTCGCAGCCAGCCTCTGCATCTCGCCGCTGTTCCTCGGCGTGCTCGCAGCGTATCTCGTCACCACCATCGCCTATTCGCTCGTGCTCAAGCGCAAGATGCTGGTCGACGTCGTCACGCTCGCCGGCCTCTACACGTTGCGCATCATCGCCGGCGCGGTCGGCGTCGGCGTCGTGCTGTCGGAATGGCTGCTGATCTTCTCGCTATTCGTGTTCACTTCGCTTGCGCTGATCAAACGCTTCAGCGAGCTCAGCATGCGCGAGAGCGCGGGCCTTGCCGATCCCTCCAACCGCGACTACCGGATCACCGACCTGCACGTCATCGGCGCGATGGCGGCGGCGAGCGCGATGAATGCGGTGACGGTGTTCTCGCTCTACGTGTCCTCCTCTGCGGTGACGCCGCTCTACAGCCGTCCGTGGATGCTGTGGCTGCTCAACCCGCTGCTGCTGTACTGGTTCGGCCGCGCCTTGATGATGGCGCATCGCCGCGAGATGCCCGACGATCCGATCATCTACGCGTTCCGCGACGGTCCCAGCCGCATCACGGTGGCCGCGATGATCTGCATCATGCTGGCGGCGATCTGACAGCCCGCTTGCGCGGGCCGCCGCCAGTGGCTACATCGCGGGCCATCCGATTAGCCTATGATCCCGACAGACCGATTCGCCCCGAGGTTTTGACCCGCCATGACCGTACGCCTGCACCGCGGCGACCTGCCCGACCTCACGCGCTACACCACAGCGGTGGCGATCGATACCGAGACCATGGGCCTGAACCCGCACCGCGACCGGCTCTGCGTGGTGCAGCTCTCGCCCGGCGACGGCAGCGCCGATGTGGTGCAGATCCCCAAGGGCCATACCGACGCGCCGAACCTGAAGGCGCTGCTGGCCAATCCGGCCATCACCAAAATTTTCCACTTTGCGCGGTTCGACGTCGCGGTGTTGTTCCAGACCTTCGGCGTCATGACCGGGCCGATCTACTGCACCAAGATCGCCTCCCGTCTGACCCGCACCTACACCGACCGCCACGGCCTCAAGGATCTCGTCCGCGAGGTGCTCAACATCGACCTCTCCAAGCAGCAGCAATCCAGCGACTGGGGCTCCGACAGCCTGTCCGAGCCGCAGCTCGCCTACGCCGCCTCCGACGTGCTGCATCTGCATGCCTTGCGCGAGCGGCTCGATGCCATGCTGGTCCGGGAAGGCCGCACCCAGCTGGCAAAGGCCTGTTTCGACTTCCTGCCGACCCGCGCTTTGCTCGACCTCGAAGGCTGGGCCGAAGAGGACATTTTTGCGCATTCCTGAGACCGCGCGTGACGGCCAGAGTCTGACGGAATGAGATGCGGCTAGTGCTGCGACAAAAGTGCGTTCCCTCCCCTCTTGTGGGTGGAGGGCTAGGGAGGGGGGTAGCCCAGCAAAAGGTGCCGGTTGTGATGATGCGCTAAGAGCGGGTGCGCGATCGAAAGAATCCCCGTGTGGTACCCCCCTCCCCGCCCCTCCCCCACAAGGGGGAGGGAACGGCGAGATGTCCAGACCGGATAGATAGGTAACAGAGTAGACCGGATGGATGGGTGACAGTTCTCTGTCGGCTGGGAGGATCAGCCGATGCCTTGGCGGGAGAGCTGTACAATGGACGAACGAGTTCGCTTCATCTCGGATCAGCGAACCGGCTTGTGGACGATGACGGAGCTTTGCGAGCGCTACGAGATTAGCCGCAAGACCGGTTATAAGTGGCTGGAGCGCTACCGGTTGGAAGGACCTGCCGGGCTGGCGGATCGCTCCCATGCCGCGCGGGTTCATGGACGGGCGACACCACAGCACATCGTGGATGCGATTGTGGGGCTGCGGCTTGAGCGGCCGAGCTGGGGACCGCGCAAGATCGTCAGCAAACTTGAGGCTCGCCAAGGGGACGTCGATTGGCCGTCGGCCTCGACGGCGGGCGGGATTCTCAAACGGGCGGGACTGGTGAGCAACCGTCGGACCCGGCGGCGTGCGCCGCCGCGCATGGGGCAACTGACGGTGCCTCAGCATGCCAACCATGTATGGGCGCTCGATCACAAGGGCTGGATCCGCCTGGGCGACGGATCTCGCGTTGAACCGTTCACGGTGACCGATGGCTTCAGCCGCTATTTGATTAGCCTGGCGGCGACGGGCAGCACGCAACATGCCGAGTGCCAACCGCTGCTGGAGCGGGCGTTTCGCGAGTACGGCTTGCCGCAGATCATCCGCTCCGACAACGGCTCGCCGTTCGCCTCGACCGGAACCACGGGCCTGACGGCACTGTCGGTATGGTGGATCAAGCTTGGCATCCGCCATGAACGGATTGATCCCGGCCATCCACAGCAGAACGGCCGCCACGAGCGTTTTCACCTCACGCTTCTGGAGGCCATGCAGCCGCCGCCGCCGACCCAGGCCGCGCAGGCTCGTCGCTTCGCGGCATTCGTGCGCGACTACAACGAAGAACGACCGCACGAGTCACTTGGCCAGCGCCCACCTGCCAGCGTCTATCAGCCTTCGTCTCGTGCGATGCCGAGGCGGCTTCCGGAGCCGGATTATCCAGCCGAAGCCGCGGTGCGCCAGGTCCGCTCCAACGGCGAGATCAAGTGGCGCGGCGAACTCATTCACATCTCCAGCGCTCTCATTGGTGAGGCCGTTGCCGTCGAGGAGGCCGCCGATGGGCAATGGCAAGTGCGCTTCTTCCACATACCGATCGGCATCATCGACCAGAAAACACGCAGGCTGCGGCGCTGCGCTAGCGCAGCGCCGCAGCCGACCAAACCATGAACGATTGTTACCTATCCATCCGGTCTGTTTTGTTACCCATCCATCCGCTGGACAGAGAGCGCTGCTGATGGCCGAGATCGCTTCGAGCTCAACCCCGTCACATCATAGGCTGGGGCTAACCGCCCCGTTTCGGACACTTTCGTAGCGGCCTGTCGCCGGCTGCGTATTGCGGCGGGGCCGGGTACAATGCGGCGCCCTTCAACCGGACAGAGCGAGCGACACGCTGGAGCAGCAGTGAATTCGGCCCGGATTCCCACCTACGACGCCGCGCTTGCGGCGAAGTTTGCCAGCGCGGCGCGCCACAGCCGCCTGGTGCGGATTCTGCGCATCGCGGTGCCGGCGACGGTGGCCGCGTCCATGGCTGCGATCGTCGCCGTCTCGACCTTCCTCAATCCGTTCCAGATCCCGATCAAGCTCGACTCCGGCAACCTCGTGGTAACAGGAACCAAGATCACGATGGAGACGCCGCATATGTCCGGCTTCACCCCGGACCAGCGGCCCTACGAGCTCTGGGCCAAGACTGCAACGCAGGACATCACCGACCCCGATCATGTCGATCTCGCCGATCTGCGCGCGAAGGTGCTGATGGAGGATCAATCCACCCTGTTCCTCGATGCCCGCACCGGCCGCTTCGACAACAAGCAGCAGCAGCTCGACCTGCACAAGGACATCTTCCTGCGCACCTCGACCGGCTATGAAGCGCGGCTGAACTCGGCCTTCGTCGACATGGGCAAGGGCACGGTCTCCTCGGACGAACGCGTCGACGTCAAGCTGACCAACGGCACGTTGACTGCCGACCGGCTGCGCATCACCGACGGCGGCGACGTCATCCGCTTCGAGGGCAATGTGGTGATGCATCTGGACAAGCTGGACGATCCCGCGGCCGCTCAGCCGGCGCCGGCCGAGCCTGCGCCGCCCGCAAAGACACGCACGCCTCAGAACAAGTCTGCCAATTCAAGATGATTTTCATGACCTGGTTTTTCCCGCGCAACGAGTACAAGCGCAGCGCCATCATCAGTGCGGCCGCGCTGGCCCTGGGCCTCTTGATCGCAGCCGATGCGGCGCGCGCGCAGAGCTCGGCGAGTGCGCCCAACAACGCGATGCAGGGCTTTTCGCAGAATCGCGATCAGCCGATCCAGATCGAGGCCGCCTCGCTAGAGATGCGCGACAAGAAAAAGGAGGCGACCTTCTCCGGCAATGTGAAGGTCGTCCAGGGCGACACCACCATGACCTCGAAGACGCTGGTGGTGTTCTACGAGTCGGGCGGCGGCGACAAGCCGGCAACGCCGCAGCCCGCGGCGAAGGGCGCGAAGAACAGCAGCACCGGCGCGCCGATACAGTCGGCGACGCCGGGTCCGGGCGGCAGCTCCTCGATTAAGCGGCTGGAGGCCCATGGCAATGTGGTGGTCACCCAGAAGGACCAGGTGGTCACAGGCGAGACCGCCGTCTTTGACACGAAGACGAACCTCATCACCATGTTTGGCGGCGGCTCGGGCCAGGTGGTCATGACGCAATGCAAGAATGTGATGCGCGGCGACCGGCTGAAAGTCGACATGACGACCGGCGTATCTCGCGTGGAGTCCGACAGCGGCCGAGTTCAGGTTCTGCTCCCGCAGGGCGCGGGCAATGATTGCGGATCTGGCAGTCCGGCCGCTCCAGCCAAGCCAGGCGCGGGCTCGCCGCTGCAACTGCCCGGTGTTGGCAAAAAGTAAATTCTGGAAGTGAGTTCCAAGAATAATTTCCAAGAGTAATTTCCAAGAGTAGGATCAATGGCTTGGATCAGACACGGCCGATCCGAGGTTGAAGCCTGCTCCGCGAGACTGTATCTAGCGCGCAGGGCTTTCGAAGCGGGGTCCGCCGCTTTTCGGGCGTGTTTCACTGGGCATGAGACATCCCTTCATTCATGCTGCGTCGGCGAATCGAAGGGCCGGCGCGGCAGATCGCGCGAACGCTGCGCAAACGCCGCGCACTAACCGCGCAAGAAACCGCGCAAGAAACCGCGAAAGGCTGGAAGGCGGGGATGGTCGATCTCTTCAGCATGTTCCGTCGGCGCCCCGCCAAACCCGGCCGGCCAGGATTTGCGCGCGACATCACCGCGCTCGGGGACAGCGTCGGGGGTCTCGTGACCAGCCCGGTGCGGGACGCCCCGCCGATCGCCCGTGACCAGCCGATGCATGCGCCCGGCCAGTTCCAGAGCGAATATCAAGACGACTATCAGGCCGACTACCAAACCGAGCCGCCGCGCGCGGTTCACCCCACCAGGAGCGCCGCGAAGCCGAACGGCGCCGGCGGGGCGCAGCTGCTGCGCCGTCCCGGCTTCCTGGCTGTGCATAGCGTGGAAAAGAGTTTCGGCAGCCGCCAGGTCGTGCGCGGCGTCAGCATCTATGTGCGCCGCGGCGAAGCGGTCGGCCTGCTCGGCCCGAACGGCGCCGGCAAGACCACCGTGTTCTACATGATCACCGGCCTGATCAAGGCCGATCGCGGCGCGATCGAGCTCGACGGCCACGACGTCACCAAGCTGCCGATGTACCAGCGCGCGCGGCTCGGCATCGGCTATCTGCCGCAGGAAGCCTCGATCTTCCGCGGCCTCACCGTCGAGCAGAACATCCGTGCCGTGCTCGAAGTGGTCGAGCCCTCGCGCAAGAAGCGCGAGCAGCAGCTCGATTCGCTGCTCGACGAGTTCAACATCACCCGCCTGCGCAAATCGCCGTCGATCGCGCTGTCAGGCGGCGAGCGCCGCCGCGTCGAGATCGCGCGCGCGCTGGCGACGCGCCCGAACTACATGCTGCTCGACGAGCCGTTCGCCGGCATCGATCCGATCGCGGTCGGCGACATTCAGGACTTGGTTCGCCACCTCACCAATCGCGGCATCGGCGTCCTGATCACCGACCACAATGTCCGCGAGACGCTCGGCCTCACCGATCGCGCCTATATCGTCTATGCCGGTGAAATCCTGACCGAGGGCAGCCCGGACGAGATCGTCGCGGATCCCGACGTTCGGCGGCTTTACTTGGGCGAGGAATTCCGCCTCTAGCCCTTTTTTCCAATCCGTCAAGGCGTGTACATCGGGCCACGACTGAGATAAGCAAGAATCGGACCAATTTTCGGGAACGGTTCTTGTTAGATGGCGCTGACGCAGAGATTAGAGTTCCGGCAATCGCAGTCGCTGGTCATGACGCCGCAGCTGATGCAGGCGATCAAGCTGCTGCAATTGTCCAATCTCGATCTCACGACCTTCGTGGAGGAGGAACTCGAGCGTAATCCCCTGCTGGAGCGGGCCAATGACGAGGCCTCCGGCGGCGAAGCTCCGGCCGAGGGCGGCCAGTTCAGCGACCATGATGACGAGAATTCGGGCAGCCAAAGCGATGATCATGGCGATGAACATGGCGATGGTCATGGCGATAGTGACGGCTTTGGCGGCAGCGGCGAGGCCTTCGAGCCCGGCCAGGAAGAATGGATGAGCAAGGATCTCGGCACCCGCGCCGAGATCGAGCAGACCCTCGACACGGGCCTCGACAACGTCTTCTCCGAGGAGCCGGCCGAGACCGCCGCGCGCAACGCCCAGGACGTCGCGCCGACCACCTACACCGAATGGGGCGGCGGTGCTTCCTCCGACGAGGACTACAATCTCGAGGCTTTCGTCGCCGCGGAGATGACGCTCGGCGATCATCTCGCCGAGCAGCTCTCGGTGGCCTTCACCGGCGCGGCGCAGCGCATGATCGGGCAATACCTGATCGACCTCGTCGACGAAGCCGGCTATCTGCCGCCCGATCTCGGCCAGGCCGCCGAGCGGCTTGGCGCAACGCAAGAGGATGTCGAGGACGTCCTTGCCGTGCTGCAAAAATTCGATCCGCCCGGCGTCTGCGCGCGCAATTTGAGCGAATGCCTGGCGATCCAGCTGCGCGAGCTCGACCGCTACGATCCCGCGATGCAGGCCCTGGTCGAGCATCTCGATCTCCTCGCCAAGCGCGACATCGTGAGCCTGCGCAAGCTCTGCGGCGTCGACGACGAGGACATCGCCGACATGATCGGCGAGATCCGCCGGCTCAATCCCAAGCCCGGCATGAAGTTCGGCTCGGCCCGTTTGCAGACCATGGTGCCCGACGTCTATGTCCGCCCGGGTCCGGACGGCGGCTGGCATGTCGAGCTCAACAGCGACACCTTGCCGCGCGTGCTGGTGAACCAGACCTATTACTCCGAGCTGTCGAAAAAGATCGGCAAGGACGGCGACAAGTCCTATTTCACGGATGCATTGCAGAACGCGACCTGGCTGGTGCGCGCGCTCGACCAGCGCGCCCGCACCATCCTGAAAGTTGCGACCGAGATCGTGCGCCAGCAGGACGGCTTCTTCACCCATGGCGTGGCCCATCTGCGGCCGCTGAATCTGAAGGCGGTTGCCGACGCCATCCAGATGCATGAATCCACGGTGTCGCGCGTCACCGCCAACAAATACATGGCGACAAATCGCGGCACATTCGAGTTGAAATATTTCTTCACGGCGTCGATCGCCTCGGCCGACGGCGGCGAGGCGCACTCCGCCGAAGCCGTGCGTCACCACATCAAGCAGCTGATCGATTCGGAAGAACCCGCGGCGATCCTGTCGGATGATACCATCGTGGAACGCTTGCGCGCCTCGGGAATTGATATTGCCCGCCGCACGGTCGCGAAGTACCGCGAAGCCATGCGCATTCCGTCCTCGGTGCAACGCCGCCGCGACAAGCAGAGCGCTCTTGGTAACGTCCTTTCCACCGCACTGTCCGATCGCTCCCGCAACACCGAGCCGGCCTGATTGCGCTGGTGCGAAATCGCGCTACTCTCACCTCCCCTGTCGCGACCGATCCAAGCACGCGCATGATCCGGAAAAATGTTCGGCGGTTTTCCGGCAAGATCATGCGCAGGGAATGACCTAAGATGCGATGACGCGTCATCGCATCTTGGGCAATCAAACCAAGCGAGGCATCACATGACTCTTCGGATTTCGGGCAAGAGCGTCAGTGTCGGCGAGGCCCTGCGCGGCCGCGTTGCCGACCGGACTGAAGAGGTCCTGCGCAAATATTTCGACGGCAATTATTCCGGCCACATCACGCTGTCCAAGGACGGCTTCGGCTTTCGCACCGACTGTGCGCTGCATCTCGATTCCGGCATTACGCTGGAGGCCGATTCGAACGCGCCGGACGCCTATGCCAGCGCCGACCAGGCGCTCCTGATGATCGAGAAGCGGCTCAAGCGCTACAAGAGCCGGCTCAAGGATCGTTCCGCCCGCAAGGCCCATGTCGCCTCTGCGGCGCTGGCCGCCCTCGATGCCACGGCTTACGTGCTGGAGGCCCCTGGCGAGGGCGAGGACGACGATGAAGTCACCGGCTACAACCCCGTGATCATCGCCGAGGCCACCACCTCGCTGAAGCAGCTTTCGGTCAGCGAAGCCGTCATGGAACTCGACCTCACGGGGGCGCCCTGTCTGGTGTTCCAGCATGGCTCCAGCGGCCGGGTGAACATCATCTACCGCCGCGCCGACGGCAATGTCGGCTGGATCGACCCGCCGAGCGGCAAGGCCGACGGCAAGGCGGGAGGCTAGCCGCGGCCCCGTACAAACCGCGGCCCTTAACAATGACCGGGGCATAGCCGCACGCAGGAGTTGGCACCGGGATTGCGTTGGAGTAGAAGCGCCCCACATCAGGAACGGGCTAAGTGCGCCTCCTGCTTCATGTTATTGACGCCGGCTAGCTTGGTCTATCAAGCTGGCCAATTCGGAACCTGACGGTTTAATTCACCTCGGAAACCTTCCATGCCGATTACCGATCTGGTCGCACCCGAGGCGATTCTCCCGGCATTGAAGGTCAACAGCAAGAAGCAGGCCTTGCAGGAGCTCGCGGCCAGGGCCGCCGAGCTGACCGGGCAGAACGAACGCTCCGTATTCGAGGTGCTGCTCCAGCGCGAGAAGCTCGGCACCACCGCAGTCGGCTATGGCGTCGCCATCCCCCACGGCAAGCTGCCCAAGCTGGAAAAGATCTTCGGCCTGTTCGCACGCCTCGATCGTCCGATCGATTTCGAGGCGATGGACGGCCAGCCGGTCGATCTCGTCTTCCTGCTGCTCGCCCCCGAAGGCGCCGGCGCCGATCACCTCAAGGCGCTCGCCCGCATCGCCCGCCTCCTGCGCGACCAGGACATCGCCAAGAAGCTCCGCGCCTCGCGCGATGCCCAGGCGATCTATTCGGTGCTGGCCCTGCCGCCGGCGACGGCGGCGTAAGCGACCGATCTGCTTTCTCTGAGCGCGTCTTAGAGGGTGCGCGAAAGATAGCGCACCGTCTTGCTGCCATTGTGGATGGTTGCGCTGCCGATTTCAATGAACCCCAGCATCTCGTGAAAAGCGTCCGAGGCCGGGTTCGGCGGCTCCCGATTGACCTCGCAGACAATGCGGTCGTGGCCTGCCTGCGCGGCGCGATCGAGCAGGTCGGAGTAGAGACGTCGAGCGCATCCTCTCCCGCGCGCAGAATGCGCGACGGCAATCCGGTCGATGTAGACGAAGCGGGCATAGCGCGACCGGAACCACAGGAAGTTCGGGCTGTCGTATTGTCCGTCCTGATCGAGCGCGATCAGGAATGCATCGAGATTTCCGATCCTTCTGGCGTAGAAGGCCTGTTCGACGAGATTCCGCAGCCGCTCAAGTTCAAGCCATGAAAGCTCCTGCGCGTGGCTGTTGTTAAGTGCGAGCACAGCTTCCATGAGAGGCTCGCCGCGCGACATGTCTGAGTGGGAAAGCAGGATGGGATCAAGCTTGTTCATCGCGATCGTCTAGCAACGATGAGTTGCGAAAGCAAAACGGGCACGCCTTCACGAAGGCATGCCCGCTTGAATCTCTGTTCGTCGCGCGACGCGCGCGCTTAGTGCACGCTCACCGCTTGCAGCTCGTTGCTCCAGGCGTTGGCGATCGCGGCTTCGCGGCTGTCGGTCAGCATGATCGGCGTGCCGTCGGCAGAGTGGAGCGCGAACAGCTTGAGGCCCGGCGCGATTTTCGGGGCTTCGGGAAACAGGCCCGGCACGTCCTCGGAGCGGATCTGCTTCACATACGCGATGTGACCTTCGCCGAGGGTTGCCAGCGTCTCGGGCGAGACGTTCTTGGCTTCGTATTCGAACGCAACGTGACCTTCACTCATGGTCTCGACTCCTCTCTCGAACTAAGCGGTCGAGTCCGCTACTCGTTCCATTATTCGTGCTCATTGATAGCGATTGTCTTAACGATCCTCTCCGGTTCCGGCCGGGCCAGATCAATCGATAACAACCCGTTTTTCAGATCCGCACCCAGCACCAGCATCCCTTCCGCCAGCACGAAGGTGCGCTGGAAGTGGCGCGCGGCGATGCCGCGATGGATGTATTGCCGGGTCTTGTCGTCCTGCTGCCGCCCGCGAATGACGAGCTGGTTTTCCTCAATGGTTACATCGAGTTGGTCGCGGGTGAATCCGGCGACCGCCAGCGTGATGCGCAACCGCTCGGGCTGGCCATCCGTGCGGTCACACCTCTCGATATTGTAGGGAGGATAACCGTCGGCGCCTTTGACGACGCGATCGAGCACGCGCTCGATCTCATCGAAGCCCAGCAGGAACGGACTGGAAAGGGTGGGAACACGAGACATAGTTTACAAAGTCCTCGCAGAAAGCGACTTTGACATTTCAGGGCCCGAACGGCGCCCCTTGGTCAGCAATATGGTCATATCCCCCTGTCGGTTCAAGGACGTAGCGGGGAGCTGTGGATGGGCCATGCTGGCCCCAGATGCTGCCGGATCGTCGTGGCGGGACAAGTCAGGGCATGCCGAATTGCGGCGTCATTTCTTCAACGAAAACAAGCGCAGTTCTACTGTGCATGGGGTTGTTTTCGGACTTCTTGTCGGTCGGCCCCTCGGAACCGCTCAGGCCTCGATCCGCGCCCGGCCGTCACCACTGAAAAGGTGCAGCTTCGCTCGCACCGCCGCGACCCGGATAGTCTCGCCGATAGCGGGAGCTTCAGTGCCGGGAATCCGCACAATGACCTCGCCGGGCGGCAGCTCGCCCGGCGTGGCGGCGATGCGCTGCTCGTCCTGCGCGCGCGAGCCGTAGACAAAGGTTTCCGCGCCGACGCGCTCTATGGCTTCGACCGTCAGGGGCAGCGCGACGCCGCCGGCCGGCGTCTCGTCGGTGATGACAAAATCTTCCGGGCGGATGCCGAGGATGCCGGCCTCAACAGCGCTGCCGCCGAGCTGCGACTTGATCTCGTCGGGACGTGTCGACATCAGGTTCATCGGCGGAGCGCCGATGAAGGAGGCGACGAAGGTGGTTGCCGGCTTCTCGTAGATCGCAAGCGGATTGCCGACTTGCTCGACCTGGCCGCCATTCATCACGACGAGAATGTCGGCGAGCGTCATTGCTTCCAGCTGGTCGTGGGTGACGTAGATCGAGGTCGTATTGAGCCGGCGCTGCAATTTGCGGATCTCGACCCGCATCGCGATGCGCAGCTTGGCATCCAGGTTCGACAGCGGCTCGTCGAACAGGAACACTTTGGGCTGGCGCACGATGGCGCGGCCCATGGCGACGCGCTGGCGCTGACCGCCCGAGAGCTGGCGCGGCTTGCGCTCCAGCATCGGCGAGAGCTCGAGCACGCGGGCGGCCTCCTCGACGCGGGTCTTGACCTCGGCCTCTTTCATGCCGCGGTTGCGCAGGCCGTAGGCCATGTTGTTGTAGACGCTCATATGTGGATAGAGCGCGTAGTTCTGGAACACCATCGCGATGTCGCGGTCGGCAGGCTCGACCTGGTTGACGACCTTGCCGCCGATGTCGATCTCGCCGCCGGTGACGGTCTCGAGCCCTGCGACCATGCGCAGCAGCGTGGACTTGCCGCAACCGGAGGGGCCGACCAGCACGCAGAACTGGCCGTCGCCGACATCGACGTCGACGCCCTTGATGGCCTCGAAGCCGCCGGTATAGGTCTTGCGGACGTTGCGCAGGGTGACGTTAGCCATAACTCTCTACTTCTCTGTCTCGACCAGGCCGCGCACGAACAATTTCTGCATCGCGACGACGACGAACACCGGCGGCAGCATCGCCAGCACGGCCGTGGCCATCACGATCGGCCATTCGGTCAGCGCATCGGTGGTGGTGATCATCTTGCGGATGCCGACCTGGATGGTCTGCATGTCGTCGCGCGTGGTGATCAGCAGCGGCCAGAGATATTGATTCCAGCCGAGGATGAACAGGATCACGAACAGCGCCGCCATGTTGGTGCGCGACAGCGGCAGCAACGTATCCCAGAAGAAGCGCAAGGGGCCGGCGCCATCGATGCGCGAGGCCTCCAGCAATTCATCCGGCACCGTCATGAAGAACTGGCGGAATAACAGCGTCGCGGTGGCCGACGCGATCAGCGGCAGCGACAGGCCGGCATAGCTGTCGAGCATGTGCAGATCGGCGACGATCTTGTAGGTCGGATAGATGCGCACCTCGACCGGCAGCATCAGCGTGATGAAGATGATCCAGAAGATCGGCATCCGGAATGGAAAGCGGAAATACACGATCGCATAGGCCGAGATGATCGAGATCGCGATCTTGCCGATCGCGATCGCCAGCGCCATCACCAGCGAGTTCAGCATCATGTTGCCGACCGGCTCGCGGGTCGAGCCGCTCGTGCCGACGAAGATGGTCTGGTAGTAGACCTCGAAGAAATGACCGCCCGGCAGCAGCGACATCTGGCCGTTGGCGATCAGCGCGTTGTCCTGGGTCGAGGCGACGATGGCGATGTAGACCGGGAACGCGACGATCGCGATCCCGATCCAGAGGATGGCGTGAGCGATGTAGCGCCTGATACCCTCTTCCTCGACCATCAGTAGGTCACCTTGCGTTCGACGAAGCGGAACTGGATGCCCGTGAGCACGATGACCATGATCATCAGGATCACCGATTGCGCCGCCGAACTGCCGAGATTGCCGCCGAGCAGGCCGTCCGAATAGACCTTGTAGACCAGCGTCACGGTCGATGTGCCGGGCCCGCCGCGGGTCATGGTGTCGATGATGCCGAAGGTGTCGAAGAAGGCGTAGACGATGTTGACCACCAGCAGGAAGAAGATGGTCGGCGACAGCAGCGGGAAGATCACGGTCCAGAACCGCCGCATCGGACGCGCGCCGTCGATCGCGGCGGCCTCGATCACGCTTTTCGGGATGCTCTGGAGGCCGGCGAGGAAGAACAGGAAATTATAGGAGATCTGCTTCCACGCGGCGGCGAGGATGATCAGCGCGGCCGCCTGATTGCCGTCGAGCAGCGGATTCCAGTCGATGCCGAGGCCGCGCAGATAGCGCGAGAGCACGCCGAGCGAGGGATGCAGCATGAAGATCCAGAGCACGCCGACCACCGGCGGCGCGACCGCATAGGGCCAGATCAGCAGTGTGCGGTAAAGCGTCGAGCCGCGCAGCGGCTTGTCCGCCATCACCGCGAGCAGCAGCGCGAAGGACAGCGACGACACGGCGATGGCAAACGAGAAGAAGAAGGTGCGGACGATCGCCTCGAAATAGGCGCGGTCCCTAAGAAGCTCGACGTAATTGTCGAACCAGACGAAGCTGGTTGACAGGCCAAAGGCGTCCTGGAGCAGGAAGGACTGGATCACCGCCTGCAGGGCGGGCCAGTAGAAGAAAATCAAGACGATCGCGAGTTGCGGGGCAACCAGCGCGTAGGGCAACAGCTTTGACCGGAAAATCGCCTGCTTTTGCATGATGAGGCGGCGCCGGCGGATCATGCGACCCGCCGACGCCTTGGCCTTATTTTACGGCGGTCTTTTCGAACTGACGCAGCATTGTGTTGCCGCGCTCGACGGCGGCATCGAGCGCCTGCTTGGCGGTCTTCTTGCCGGCGAGCGCCTGCTCGATCTCTTCCGACCAGACGTCACGCAGCTGAACCATGTTGCCGAGGCGCAGGCCGCGGGAATTCTCGGTCGGCTCCTTGTTGGTCAGCTCGAGCAGCGGGGTCTCGAGATAGGGCTGATCCTTGTAGAAGCCTTCCGCCTTGGCCTTGTCATAGGCTGCCTTGGTGATCGGCAGATAGCCCGAGGCCTTGTGGATGTAGACCTGACGGTCAGTGTCGGAGAGGAAGGTCAGGAATTTCGCGACGCCCTTGTATTCGTCGGCCGACTTGCCGCCCATGACCCAGAGCGAGGCGCCGCCGATGATCGAGTTCTGCGGTGCGCCCTTGACGTCCGGATAGTAGGGCATCGGCACGGCGTTGAAGGCGAACTTGGCCTGCGCCTTGACGTTGCCGAAGAAGGCCGACGAGGTCAGATAGATCGGGCATTCGCCGGAGGTGAAGCGGCCTTCGCCGGTGTTGGTGCGGCCGGCATAGTCGTAGGTCTTGTCCTTTTGGAGCTCGACGAGGTTCTCGAGGTGCTTGACCTGGAGCGGGCCGTTGAACTCGAGCACGGTATCGAAACCGTCGAGGCCGTTGGCCTTGCTGGCGAGCGGCACGTTGTGCCAGGCGGAGAGCTGCTCGAGATTGACCCAGGTCACCCAGGAGCCGGAGAAGCCGCAGGTCGGATGGCCGTTGGCGTGCAGCTTCTTGGCGGCCTCGAACACTTCGGGCCAGGTCTTCGGGATCTCGACATTGGCCTTCTTGAGCTCGTCGAGATTGACCCACATCACCGTCGATGACGAGTTGAACGGGAAGGACAGCATCTCGCCTTTCGAGGTGGAGTAGTAGCCGGTGATCGCGGGCAAATAGGCCTTGGGATCGAACTTCTCGCCGGTCTCGGCCATCAGCTTGTAGACCGGCTTCACGGCGCCGGTCGCAGCCATCATGGTCGCGGTGCCGACTTCGAACACCTGCATGATGTGCGGCGCGTTGCCGGCGCGGAAGGCCGCGATGCCGGCGTTCATGGTGTCGGCGTAGTTACCCTTGTAGGTCGGGATGACCTTGTAGTCGCTCTGCGCGGCGTTGAAGTCGTTGGCGAGCTTGACGATGACGTCGTTGTTGGCGCCGGTCATCGCGTGCCACCACTGGATTTCTGTCACGGCGAGGGCCGGCGAGGCGGTCATGCCAACCGTGACTGCGAGAGCGGCAGCCGCGCCAAAGTGTCGAAGAGCCATCAAGAAACCTCCCTTGGGCCGTCAAAAAGATCGCTTGCGCTAGCAGCGCCATATGACGTTCACGTGACTGTGTAAGCGGGAGATACGAAAGCGGCAAGCGCTGCCGAAAGGAAGCCGTCAAATAGGCGAACGCGCCTCCTCCGTTCGCGCTGCACATGCGCAGGTCGCGCCGCAGTGCGGCATCATTTGTTGTTAGGCTGACGGTCGGGCGGCGAGCTCGAAAACCTCTCCCGCAAGCCTGCGGGAGAGGTCGCGCCGAAGGCGCGGGTGAGGGCTCTCTCCTCTGGGGGATTGTCCCATTGCGGAGACACCCTCTCCCCGGCCCTCCCCGCAAGCGGGGGAGGGAGCGCACCTGCGCTGCCGCTCGATTTGTTCTGACTAACGCTTGCGCTCGGGGCCGCAGACCGTGCCTTTCGCGACCAGCGCGTCGATCTCGGTCTTGGAGTACCCGAACTCGCCCAGCACCTCCTGGGCGTGCTGGCTGAATTTCGGCGGCAGGCGGCGCAGGCTCGGCTTGCTGCGATCGAGCCGGATCGGCGAGGCCACGCCTTTGTACCAGTCCTTCTCGATGACATCGCCGCGCGCGATCGTGTGCGGGTTGGTCAAGGCCTGGTCGATCTTCTGCACGGGGCCCGCAGGGAGCCCAGCCGCGAGCAGGCGATTGCACAGCGGCTCGGCCTCGTGCTGGCTGAACACCGCGGCAAGCTCGGCGCGCAGCGCCTCGCGATTGGCGATGCGGTCCTTGTTGCGGGCAAAGCGCGGGTCGGTGCCGAGCTCGGGCTTGCCGATCTCCTTGGCGAGCTTGCGGAAGGTGCCGTCATTGCCGACACCAATGAAGATGTTGTCGGTTTTCGTCGGGAAGATCGCGTACGGCACGAGGTTCGGATGCTCGTTGCCGGTGAGCGACGGCGGCTTGCCATGCATGAAATAGTTCGCGGTGTGCGGATGCATGATGGCAAGGCCGGTCTCGTACAGCGTCGTCTCCAGGAACTGGCCCTTGCCGGAGCGCTGCCGCTCCGACAGCGCCATCAAAATGCCGATCGCCGCGTAGAGGCCGGTGGTGATGTCCACCAGCGGCACGCCGATCCGCATCGGGCCGCTCTCCGGCGAGCCGGTCGCCGCGATCATGCCGGTCATGGCCTGGATGATGGCGTCATAGCCGGGATTGCCGCCGCGCGGGCCGTCGGCGCCGAAGCCGCAGATCCGGCAATGCACCAGGCGCGGGAATTTCTCGCTGAGAACGTCGTTGCCGATGCCCCATTTCTCCAGCGTGCCCGGCTTGAAATTCTCGATCAGGACGTCGGCCGTCTCCAGCATCTTGAGCAGCACGATTCGGCCGCCCTCAGAGGCGAGGTCGAGGCCGATCGAGCGCTTGTTGCGGTTGATGCCGATGAAATAGGCCGCGTCCTCCTCGTGGAAGGGAGGGCCCCAGTCGCGCACCTCGTCGCCGGCGGGCGGCTCGACCTTGATCACGTCGGCGCCATGGTCGGCGAGGATCTGGGTGCAGTAGGGACCGCCGAGCACGCGCGTGAGATCGATGACGCGCAGCCCGCTCATTGCGCCGGTTGCTGCTCCAGAACTGGCGGTTTCAGTCATGCCTTCGCTTTCCTGTGTCGATGTTTGAACACAGGCCTAGCGAGGTTCGCGGGCGCCAGCAATGGCGCCGAACGTGGGGCCGCATGCACTGGAGCGCGCCAATCCCGGGAGGTGGCAAATCAAGATTTGGCAAATCAGACGGAAGCGGCCGGCCCGAGGAGGATCCCGGGCCAGCCGATCCGTAGCTTCGATCAGACGACCGTCAGGCGAACGTCGACATTGCCGCGCGTGGCATTGGAGTAGGGGCACACCTGGTGCGCCTTCTCGACCAGCGCCTCGGCTTCGGCACGGGCAAGGCCCGGCAGCGAGACGGCGAGGTCGATGTCGAGACCGAAGCCGCCCTCGGAGCGCGGGCCGATGCCGACGGTGGAGGTGACGGAGGCGTCGGCCGGAACCTTCGGCCCGCCCTGCGAAGCCACGAACTTCATCGCGCCGATGAAGCAGGCGGCATAGCCGGCCGCAAACAGCTGCTCGGGATTGTTGCCGGCGCCGCCGCCACCGCCGAGCTCCTTCGGCGTGGTGAGCTTGACGTCGAGCGCGCCGTCGAGGGTGGCAGCATGGCCGTTGCGGCCGCCGGTGGCTTTGGCGCTGGTCTTGTAGAGCACGTTCACGGACATTTTCGTCTCCTCAGGTCTTCGGGTTGGGGTGGAATCTCTATCGCAAACAATTAGATTGTACACAATTGAAATTTGCACGCCTCACATTTAATTGTTCGCGATTGAATGTCCGGCCGCCCGGTCCCACAATGCAGGCAAAATCCCGTGAGATTCGCCATGGCCCGGAAATCATCGACCCTGGATCCGCTTCGTCTCGACAACCAGATCTGCTTCGCGGTCTATTCGGCCGCGCACGCCTTCAATCGCGTCTACAAGCCGCTGCTCGAGCGCCTCAACCTGACCTATCCGCAATATCTGGTCATGCTGGTGCTGTGGGAGCGCGATGATGTCCCGGTCAAGGACATCGGCGAAAGACTGTTCCTGGATTCGGGCACGCTGACGCCGCTGCTGAAGCGGCTAGAGGCCGCCCATCTGGTCCGGCGCACCCGTTCGCGCGAGGACGAACGTCAGGTCCTGATCGCGCTGACGCCGCAGGGTCACGCGCTGAAGGAGAAAGCGCGCAGCGTGCCGCAGTCGATCCTGGCGGCGTCGGATTGCTCGGTGTCGGAACTGGTGGCGATGAAGGATGAGATCGTCGCGCTGCGCGACCGGCTGAATGCGGTGATCGGGGAGTAGGGGAAATTAGCAGAGCCGCTTTTTCGAGAAGGCGCGGCCGGAGTGTGACTTGAGGTATTTCTCGAACGCTAGGCTCTGAGCTTGTCAGGGAAAGCGCAGTACCAGATTAGTTTCCATGGCTTGAACTTGGCGGTGTGGGTGGATTTGCCGGCGTTGTGCTCCGGGAGCCGTCGCTTCAAATCCTCGGTCGCGCCAACGTATTCCTGATCAGGAAACTCGATGCTGCGGATGATGTAGACGTACCACATCGACGGTTCGCACGGAGAGAGGCGAAGGATAGGCGGCGTCCAACAGTCCGTCTTCGCCCTGCGGGCTTCGCCGGACACCACGCTTCGCCCTTCAGGCTCCCCGTGGCTGCGCCACGCGTAGCCCGAAGGGCGAAGCGTGGTGGAGCCAGGCGGGATCGAACCGCCGACCTCTTGCATGCCATGCAAGCGCTCTCCCAGCTGAGCTATGGCCCCTTAACCGACCGACGCACCTTGGGCAGCGCGTCGGGAAAGACCCAGAACCACAGTTCTGGAATTATCTCAAGTCTCTTCATCACCCCCGACATCACCAATGATGTCGGTGACATCCTCATCGCCCTCTTCTTCGTCGGGGATGAAGGTCGAATCATCGTCATCGTCGTCGTCGAGGGTCTCGTCGACCTCGATGTCGTCTTCCGATTCGGGCACCACGGCCTTGACCTTGCCGGTGTTCTCCTCGGCATCGGCCTCCTCGAGGGAGACCAGCTCTTCGGCCTCGGCCGGCTCCGGCGTGGTATCGGCTGCCGCAGCGTGCCGTGCTTCGGCGCCGCGGGGCGCGCGGGCCGGAGCCACGGGCGCGATCGGCACGACTTCGCCGGTATAGGGCGAGATCACCGGATTCTTGTTGAGGTCATAGAACTTCTTGCCCGTGGTCGGGCAAATACGTTTGGTTCCGAGTTCGGACTTGGCCACGGCAACAATCCTGGGAATGTCTGAAAAGCGGTGCTTCACTTGGCTAGTTGGCGGCCCGCTGTCAATAGCGCATTACGGGAGAACGACATGCCCGTGACGGCTGGGAGACCATGTGGTACCTGCCCCCAGCCTCAAGGGCGCATCCAAGGACACAATCTTGACCCATTCCGATAAACCGACGCCGCTTCAGTCGCGCGCCAGTGGTCCCCTGACCGGAAAAGTACGGGTGCCCGGGGACAAGTCGATCTCCCACCGCGCGCTCATTCTGGGCGCGCTCGCGGTCGGCGAGACCAGAGTTTCGGGCCTGCTTGAGGGCGAGGACGTCCTCAACACCGCCAGATCCATGCAGGCGCTCGGCGCCAAGGTCGAGCGCACCGGCGATTTTGCCTGGAAGGTGAACGGCGTCGGCGTCGCCGGCTTTGCCCAGCCCAAGGCGGCGCTGGATTTCGGCAATTCCGGCACCGGCTGCCGGCTGGTCATGGGTGCCGTTGCCGGCTGCCCGATCTCGGCGGTGTTCGACGGCGATGCCTCGCTGCGCAGCCGCCCGATGCGCCGGATCCTCGATCCGCTGGAAAAGATGGGCGCGAGGGTCGTATCCGGCGGCGAGGGCGGCCGTCTGCCGCTGACCGTCCAGGGCGCGCGCGATCCGCTGCCGATCACCTACAAGACCCCGGTCGCCTCCGCCCAGATCAAATCGGCCGTGCTGCTGGCGGGCCTCGCCGCGCCGGGCACCACCACCGTGATCGAGAGCGAGGCCAGCCGCGACCACACCGAGCTGATGCTGAAGCATTTTGGCGCGGAGATCAGCTCGGTGCAGGAAGGCCAGCATGGCCGCCGCATCACGCTCGTAGGCCAGCCCGAGCTGCATGGCGCCACTGTGGTGGTGCCCGCCGATCCCTCCTCGGCGGCGTTCCCCATCGTTGCGGCACTGATCGTCGAAGGCTCCGATGTCATTCTGTCCGACGTCATGACCAATCCGCTGCGCACGGGCCTGTTCACGACGCTGCGCGAAATGGGCGCCTCGATCGAGGAAAGCGAAGTCCGCGGCGATGCCGGCGAGCCGATGGCAGGCCTGCGCGTGCGCGCCTCAAAGCTGCGCGGCGTTGTGGTCCCGCCGCAGCGGGCGCCGTCGATGATCGACGAATATCTGGTGCTCGCGGTCGCGGCCTCCTTCGCCGAGGGCACGACGATCATGCGCGGCCTGCAGGAGCTGCGCGTCAAGGAATCCGACCGTCTCGAGGCCACCGCCGCCATGCTGCGCGTCAACGGCGTCAAGGTGGAGATCTCCGGCGACGATCTCATCGTCGACGGCCGCGGCCATGTCCCCGGCGGCGGCACTGTCGCCACCCATATGGACCACCGCATCGCGATGTCCGCGCTGGTGATGGGCTGCGCCTCCGACCAGCCGGTGACCGTCGACGACACCGCCTTCATCGCCACTAGTTTCCCGGACTTCATTCCGATGATGCGTTCACTTGGGGCCGAGTTTTCATGATCATCGCCATCGACGGTCCCGCCGCCTCGGGCAAGGGGACACTCGGCAAGCGTCTCGCCCATCATTACGGTTACCGTCACCTCGATACCGGCGTAATCTACCGCGCGGTGGCCTACGCCCTGATGCAGTCCGGCCACGAACTGACGGACGAGGCGGCCGCGGTGCAGGCTGCATTGGAACTCGATCCCGAAAAGTTCGGCAATCCCGCCCTGAAGACCCAGGAGGCCGGCGAGGGCGCCTCCATCGTCTCCGCCATCCCCAGGGTTCGCGAAGTCCTGGTCAATTTCCAGCGGCAATTCGCCGCCGATCCGCCCGGCGCCGTGCTCGACGGCCGGGATATTGGAACCGTGATCTGCCCCCACGCCGACGTGAAGATTTTCGTCATCGCCGACCCCAGGGTCCGCGCCCGCCGCCGCACCATGGAGGCGAGGGCGAGGGGCGAGGAGGTAGACGAGGCGGCGGTGCTGGCCGACATCATCCGGCGCGACGAGCGCGACAAGAACCGGCCGATTGCGCCTTTAAAGCCGGCCGCGGATGCTTACTTGCTAGATAACTCCCAACTGGATATAGAAGGCGGCGTCCGGGCCGCCATCGACATTATCGAGGCTGTCCGAGCGGGCCGGTCGCGGGGTTAAGCCGCAGCCGTCATTGGAGGAAGCGCCCGCTCCCGCTCTTTGAGGTCGATACTCTCGGTCCCTGTTTGGGACTGACGCGATCCCGGCTCCGGACATAAGATTTCCACGTATCGAACGCGCGGGCCTCAGCCGGCCCGCTGCCGCTGTTCCGGTCCTTCGGCCGGGGCAACGAGCGGTCGCTCGAAGGTTTTGTGGACCTTCCGACACTGCGCGCCCGATACGCCCATGAACCCAACGGCCGGCATACTTCCGCAACTGGAGAACAAATGGCTTCGACTTCTGCTGATACCTATAGCCCGTCGCGTGACGATTTCGCCGCGATGCTCGACGAGTCCTTCGCAGGTGGCAACCTGCAGGAGAGCTCCGTCGTCAAGGGCAAGGTGGTTGCAATTGAAAAGGACATGGCCGTCATCGACGTCGGCCTGAAGACCGAGGGCCGCGTCGCCCTGCGCGAATTTTCCGGCCCCGGCCGTGACAGCGAGATCAAGGTCGGCGACGAGGTGGAAGTGTTCCTCGATCGCATCGAGAACGCCCTCGGCGAAGCCGTGTTGTCGCGCGACAAGGCGCGCCGCGAAGAGAGCTGGGGCAAGCTCGAGAAGGCCTTCCAGAACAACGAGAAGGTCAACGGCGTCATCTTCAACCAGGTCAAGGGCGGCTTCACCGTCGACCTCGACGGTGCCGTGGCCTTCCTGCCGCGCTCGCAGGTCGACATCCGTCCGATCCGCGACGTTGCGCCGCTGATGAACAACTCGCAGCCGTTCCAGATCCTCAAGATGGACCGCCGCCGCGGCAACATCGTCGTCTCCCGCCGCACGGTGTTGGAAGAGACCCGCGCCGAGCAGCGCCAGGAGCTGGTGCAGAACCTCGAAGAGGGTCAGGTCATCGACGGCGTGGTCAAGAACATCACCGATTACGGTGCGTTCGTTGATCTCGGCGGCATCGACGGCCTGCTGCACGTCACCGACATCGCGTGGCGCCGCGTCAACCACCCGACCGAGGTGCTCTCGATCGGCCAGACCGTGAAGGTCAAGATCATCAAGATCAACCACGAGACGCACCGCATCTCGCTGGGCATGAAGCAGCTGCTGGACGACCCATGGCAGGGCATCGAAGCCAAGTACCCGCTGGGTGCCCGCTTCACCGGCCGCGTCACCAACATCACCGACTACGGCGCGTTCGTCGAGCTCGAGCCGGGCATCGAAGGCCTGATCCACGTCTCCGAGATGTCGTGGACCAAGAAGAACATGCACCCCGGCAAGATCGTGTCGACCTCGCAGGAAGTCGACGTGCAGGTGCTGGAAGTCGATTCCGTCAAGCGCCGCATCTCGCTCGGTCTCAAGCAGACCATGCGCAACCCGTGGGAGGTCTTCGTCGAAGGTCACCCGACCGGTTCGGTGGTCGAGGGCGAGGTCAAGAACAAGACCGAGTTCGGTCTGTTCCTGGGTCTCGAGGGCGACGTCGACGGCATGGTCCATCTCTCCGACCTCGACTGGAAGCTTCCGGGCGAGCAGGTGATCGACAACTACAAGAAGGGCGACATGGTCAAGGCCGTGGTGCTCGATGTGGACGTCGAGAAGGAGCGCATTTCTCTCGGAATCAAACAACTTGAAGGCGACCCCTTCGCCGAGCCGGGCGATGTCAAGAAGGGCGCGGTCGTGACCTGCGAAGTGCTCGAAGTGAAGGAGAGCGGCATCGAGGTGAAGATCGCCGGTACCGACTTCACCACCTTCGTCAAGCGCTCGGAGCTTGCGCGTGACCGCAACGACCAGCGCGCCGAACGGTTCGCCGTCGGCGAGAAGGTCGATGCCCGCGTGATCCAGTTCGACAAGAAGGCCCGCAAGGTTCAGGTGTCGATCAAGGCGCTCGAAGTCGCCGAAGAGAAGGAAGCCATCGCGCAGTACGGCTCCTCCGATTCGGGGGCGACGCTCGGCGACATCCTCGGCACCGCGCTCAAGAACCGCGGCGAGAACAAGTAAGCGAAGCTTTCGTTTCGCGAACATCAAAGCCCCGGCGCGAGCCGGGGCTTTTTTGTTGCGGCTCAAGCACCGCCGTCGTCCCAGACAAGCGCGCCTTAAGCGCGCGCAGATCAGGACCCATAACCACAGGAACCCGGTTTGGCAAAGACTCGGAGTTACCAGTCTCGCGCCGCAACTGCACCCTGTGGTTATGGGTCCCCGCCTTCGCGGGGACGACACCCTGAGTGCTTGGCGACCCCCTGCCCTAAGCAGCAGGCGGCCTTGTTTTCTTCTAATTGCGCCGCAATTGATGTATCCAGATAAGCCAATGGTCACGCTGTGACGGCACAACGCGTCTGGACTTTGTATTTGGAGATATTCCGATGTCGCTCGATTCGGACATCATCGTCGATCGCCGCAGGATTCGCCGCAAGCTGACGTTCTGGCGTGTGATGGCCGCGCTGATCGCGATCGCCGCGATTGCGGGCTTTGCCCTGGTCGCGACGCCCGGTGCGCGCGGCACCTTCGCCGCCGCCGGCTCGATCGCGCGGGTGCAGATCGAGGGCCTGATCCGCAGCGATTCCGAACGCACGCAGGCGCTGGAACGGCTGGAGAATTCGCAGGCCGCGGCCGTCATCGTTCACATCAACTCGCCGGGCGGCACCACCGCCGGCTCCGAGCAGCTTTACGATTCGCTTGCACGGCTGAAGGCAAAAAAGCCGCTCGTCGTCGTGGTCGAAGGGCTCGCCGCTTCCGGCGGTTACATCACGGCGATTGCCAGCGACCACATCATCGCGCAGCAGAGTTCGCTGGTGGGTTCGATCGGCGTGCTGTTCCAGTTTCCCAACGTCTCGGAGCTGCTGAAGACGGTCGGCGTCAAAGTCGAGGAGATCAAATCCTCGCCGCTGAAGGCCGCGCCCAACGGCTACGAGCCGACCAGCCCCGAAGCGCGCGCAGCGCTGGACGCACTGGTCAAGGATTCCTATGCCTGGTTCAAGGAACTGGTGAAGCAGCGGCGTGGCATGGATGACACGCAGCTCGAAAAAGTCGCCGATGGCCGCGTCTTCACCGGACGCCAGGCGATCGATCTCAAGCTGATCGATCAGCTCGGTGACGAGAAGGACGCCGTGACCTGGCTGGTCGAACAGAAGGGCGTCAAGAAGGGCCTTTCGGTGCGCGACTACAAGCTTGAGCCCCGCTTCGGCGATCTGCCGTTCCTCAAGACGGCGGCTGCCGTGACGCTGGAAGCGCTGGGTTTGGGCTCGATCGCGCATCAGATCGCGCAAACCGGCGTCGTGCAGGCCGTCGATCGGCTCGGAATGGATGGAATGCTGGCTCTGTGGCAGCCGGCTGCGTCGAACTGACGGAACCGCGCGAGCGCTGCAGGTTTTTCCCGTCTGACGGGTGGCAGGGCAGCTCGCTTTTTCGGCATTTGTCACGTATTTTCACGACGCTCAACCTTGATTTAGCGTCTTGACAGATCACGGTATTTTCACGGAAATGGTCATCCGCACGCTCCCGGGTCCTATCTCTCGATGATCAAATCCGAACTTGTTCAGCGTATCGCCGAGCACAACCCGCATCTGTACCAGCGGGATGTCGAGAACATTGTGAATGCGATTCTCGAAGAGATCGTAGCGGCCCTCGCGCGCGGTGACCGCGTCGAGCTGCGCGGCTTCGGTGCCTTCTCGGTCAAGCATCGCCCTGCACGCGCCGGGCGCAATCCGCGCACCGGAGCCCATGTGCCGGTCGATCAGAAGAGCGTTCCGTTCTTCAAGACCGGCAAGGAAATGCGCGAACGGCTGAACCGCGACCATCCGGATCCCGGCGCGCCAGATTAAGTCTGTCGTCCGGGCTTTACCGAACGGCCGCATGGTGCGGCAGCAAGCTTGATTCAAGACGGGCGATCGCGATGCGAAAGTTCCTGACCGCGCTGATCGTGATTCCAGTGTTCCTGCTGCTGGTGGCTTTCGCTGTCGCCAACCGGCATTTCGTGACGGTCTCGCTCGATCCCTTCATTTCGGACGATCCGTCGTTCGCGGTGACGCTGCCGCTGTTCCTGCTGCTGATCCTGGTGGCCGCCCTCGGGGTTCTCGCGGGCGGTCTGGCCGTCTGGTTTGGCCAGCGGCAGTGGCGGCGCGCGGCGCGGCGGAACGATGCGGATGCGCGGGCTGCGAGGAGCGAACTGGCCAATCTGCGGGCCCAAATGGCCGCGGCAAAGCCCGAATCCCAGCGCCTTCCCGTCCCATCCGGGACAGGCCTTTACGGGCCCGTCGGGCGAGACAAGCAGCGCGCGACGTTGTAGAAGCGGCCCCGACCGAAAACCCGTTTTCCGGCCGCCGCTTGCGGCCGCTACCCGCTTTGAGGCCATGTCCCTGCTCGTCAAAATCTGCGGCCTGTCCACGCCCGAGACACTTGACGTCGCGCTCGATGCCGGCGCCGACATGGTCGGGTTCGTGTTCTTTCCGCCGTCGCCGCGGCATCTGTCGCTGGAGACGGGGCGCGACCTCGACCGCCAGGTGAAGCGGCGCGCGCTTAAAGTGGCGCTCACCGTCGATGCCGACGATGCGACGCTCGACAACATCATGGACGCGCTGTCGCCGGATATCTTCCAGCTCCACGGCAATGAGAGCGTGGCGCGGCTGCGCGATATCAAGCAGAAATTCGGCCGCCCCGTGATGAAGGCCGTTCCGGTCGCAACCGCGGCCGATCTTGCCGTGTTGCCGGGCTATGCCGCAGTCGCCGATCGCATCCTGTTCGATGCGCGCGCGCCAAAGGACGCGACCCGCCCCGGCGGGCTGGGTGCGCCGTTCGATTGGCACCTGCTCGAAAATCTCGATCTGAACGTGCCCTACATGGTCTCGGGCGGGCTGCATGCCGACAATGTCGCCGAAGCGCTTCGCCTCACCCGCGCCGGCGGCGTCGACGTGTCCTCCGGTGTCGAGAGCGCCCCCGGCGTCAAGGATCCCGAGATGATCGAGGCCTTCATTCGCGCCGCGCGCGCCACTCAAGAGTTGAGCGTTCGATGACCATCGCCAAACCAAACTCATACCGCAGCGGCCCCGACGAGCGCGGCCATTTCGGCATTTTCGGCGGACGTTTCGTCGCCGAGACTCTGATGCCGCTGATCCTCGACCTGGAGCAGGCCTATACCGCGGCCAAGGCCGATCCGGCCTTCCAAGCCGAGATGAACGGTTATCTCAAGAACTACGTCGGCCGGCCCTCGCCGCTCTATTTCGCCGAGCGCCTCACTGAACATCTCGGCGGCGCGAAAATCTATCTGAAGCGCGAGGAGCTCAACCATACCGGCTCGCACAAGGTGAACAATGTGCTCGGCCAGATCATGCTGGCGCGGCGCATGGGCAAGAAGCGCATCATCGCCGAGACCGGCGCCGGCCAGCACGGCGTTGCCACCGCGACGCTGTGCGCGCGCTTTGGCCTGGAATGCGTGGTCTATATGGGCGCCGTCGACGTCGAGCGGCAGCAGCCCAACGTCATCCGCATGGAGATGCTGGGCGCCAAGGTGGTCCCGGTGCAGTCGGGCACGCGCACCCTGAAGGACGCCATGAACGAGGCGCTGCGCGACTGGGTCACCAACGTGCACAACACCTTCTACTGCATCGGCACGGTGGCAGGCCCGCATCCGTATCCGACGCTGGTGCGCGACTTCCAGTCGATCATCGGCAACGAGACCAAGGCGCAGATGCAGGAGGTCGAGGGCCGCCTGCCGGATTCGCTGGTCGCCTGCATCGGCGGCGGCTCCAACGCGATGGGCCTGTTTCATCCCTTCCTCGACGATCCCACCGTCGAAATCTTCGGTGTCGAAGCCGCGGGGCACGGGCTCACGCAATTGCATGCGGCGTCGATCGCGGGCGGCCGCCCCGGCGTGCTGCACGGCAACCGCACTTATCTGCTGATGGATGCCGACGGCCAGATCCAGGACGCGCATTCGATCTCGGCCGGCCTCGACTATCCGGGCATCGGCCCCGAGCATTCCTGGCTGCACGAGATCGGCCGCGTGAACTACCTCTCCGCGACCGATGACGAGGCGCTCGCCGCGTTCCAGCTGCTCTCCAAGCTCGAAGGTATCATCCCCGCGCTCGAACCCGCGCATGCCATTGCCAAGGTGATGGAGCTCGCGCCGAAGCGCTCAAAAGATCACCTGATGGTCGTCAATCTCTCCGGCCGCGGCGACAAGGACGTCCCGCAGGTCGGCGACATCCTGAGGGGCAACAGCAAGTGACCACGCGTATCGACACCCGTTTCGCCGAGCTGAAGAAGCAAGGCCGCTCGGCCTTTGTCACCTATGTGATGGCCGGCGATCCCGATCTCAGGACGTCGCTCGATATCGTCAAGGCGCTGCCCAAGGCAGGCGCCGACGTCATCGAACTCGGCATTCCCTTCACCGATCCGATGGCGGATGGTCCCTCGATTCAGGCTGCAGGTCTGCGCGCGCTCAAGGGCGGCATGACCTTGAAGAAGACGCTGGAACTCGTGCGCGCCTTCCGCAAGGACGACGACGTCACGCCGCTGGTGCTGATGGGCTATTACAATCCGATCTACATTTACGGCGTCGACAAGTTCTTGGCTGATGCCAAGACGGCCGGGGTCGACGGCCTGATCATCGTCGATTTGCCGCCGGAAGAAGACGACGAACTCTGCATTCCCGCGCTGAAGGCGGGCTTGAACTTCATTCGTCTCGCGACCCCGACCACCGACGACAAGCGCCTGCCTGCGGTGCTCGCGAACACATCAGGCTTTGTCTATTACGTCTCCATCGCCGGCATCACCGGTGCAGCAGCGGCGGACGCCAATGCCGTCGGTGAAGCTGTCGCGCGCATCAAGCGGCATACCAGTTTGCCGATCTGCGTTGGTTTTGGCATTCGCACACCGGAGGCGGCGCGCGCCATTGCGCAGAAGGCCGATGGTTCGGTGGTCGGCACCGCGCTGGTCGATGCGCTCAAGAACAGCCTCGATGCCGAGGGGCGGGCGACCGCCAAAACCGTTAACGCCGTGGCTGAGCTGACGGCGGCCTTGGCCCAGGGCGTCAAGGGCGCGAAACAGGCAGCCGAATAGGCCACAATTCCGCTGCCAAGGCGGACGACACGGCGGCTTGCCGCGCGCGGGCCCGGCAGCCATATATCCTTCAGGCGATCCCCAGGGGCTCGCACATCGGAGCAAACCATGAACTGGCTTACCAATGTGGTCCGGCCGAAGATCCGCAACATGCTGCGGCGGGAGACGCCGGAGAATCTGTGGATTAAGTGCCCGGATTCTGGACAGCTCGTGTTCTACAAGGACGTCGAAGCCAACCAGTTCGTCATTCCCGGCTCGAACTACCACATGCGCATGAACGCGGTGGCGCGCCTGAAGTCGATCTTCGACAACGAGACCTGGTATGACGTCGCGCTGCCTGACGTGATGCCCGACCCGCTCAAGTTCCGCGACGAGAAGAAATACGCCGACCGCATCAAGGATGCCCGCGCGCGGACCAATCTGAACGACGCGATCAAGGTCGGCTACGGCAAGCTCGAAGGCGCGGCCGTCGTCGTTGCCGTGCAGGATTTCGATTTCATGGGCGGCTCGCTCGGCATGGCCGCGGGCGAGGCGATTGTGCGCGGCATGGAGCTTGCGGTCGAGAAGAAGTCGCCGTTCATCGTGTTCGCCGCCTCGGGCGGCGCGCGCATGCAGGAAGGCATCTTGTCACTGATGCAGATGCCGCGCACCACCGTCGCGGTCCAGATGCTGCGCGAAGCAAAGTTGCCTTACATCGTCGTGCTGACCAACCCGACCACCGGCGGCGTCACCGCCTCCTATGCGATGCTGGGCGACGTACAGATCGCCGAGCCTGGTGCGTTGATCGGCTTTGCCGGCGCGCGCGTGATCGAGCAGACCATCCGCGAGAAGTTGCCCGAGGGATTCCAGCGCGCCGAATATCTCAAAGAGCACGGCATGGTCGACATGGTCGTGCATCGCCACGAGCTGCGTCCGACCCTGGCGCGGCTCTGCCGTCTGCTGACCAAGGCGCCGGCGCAGGATGGTGCATCGAAAACGGTGCAGCCGGTCGTCAGCCCGGCGCAGATCGTATCGGCCGCTGAGACGGCGCCGGCCGCGCCGCACGCGTGAGCGCCTCCGCCGATAGCGCAAAGTCCTCGCTCGATGCGTTGATCGGGCGGCTGTCGGCCCTGCATCAGAAGCGCATCGATCTCGGGCTGGAGCGGATGCACCGTCTGCTGGAGCGGCTCGGTCATCCCGAAAACAAGCTGCCGCCGGTGATCCACATCGCCGGCACCAACGGCAAGGGCTCGACCCTCGCTTATCTGCGCGCGACGCTCGAAGCCGCCGGCCTGCGTGTCCACGCCTACACCTCGCCCTATCTGGTCCGCATCAACGAATGTTTCCGGCTCGGCCGCATCGGCGGCGGCGTGCTGGTCGGCGACGACGAATTGCGCGCGGCACTGGAAGAGGTCGAGCGCGTCAATGCCGGCGAGGCCGCGACAGTTTTCGAGTTGAAGACCGCGGCCGCGTTTCATCTATTCGCGAAGCACCCGGCCGATGTGGTGCTGCTCGAAGTCGGCCTCGGCGGCCGACTGGATTCGACCAATGTGGTCGATACGCCGGCGGCCTGCGTGATCACGCCGATCAGCATGGACCACATGGATTTCCTTGGCGACACCCTAACGTCGATCGCCGGCGAGAAGGCCGCGATCATCAAGCGCGGCGTGCCCGTGATCTGTGCCGAGCAGGCGGGCGAGGCGATGGCCGTGATCGAGGCGCAGGCGGGGCGCATGCGCGCGCCGCTGTTTGCCGCGAACGAGGCTTGGCACGTCAATGTCGAGCATGGACGTCTGGTCTATTCCGACGATCGCGGCCTGATGGATCTCACAGCGCCGCGCCTGTTCGGCCGCCATCAGTTCGACAATGCAGGTCTTGCGATCGCGACGCTGCGCGCGATCCCGAACTTCAAGATCAACCACGCCGCATTCGAGGCCGGCATCCTCAGTGCGGACTGGCTGGCGCGGATGCAGCGCATCACGGCGGGCGAGTTGCTGTCCTGGGGACCGCAGGGCTCGGAGATCTGGCTCGACGGCGGCCACAATGCCGAAGGCGGGCGCGTCGCGGCAGCAGCCCTCGGCGATCTCGAAGAGCGGGTGTCGCGGCCGCTGGTCGTGATCGCGGGCATGATGGCCAACAAGGACGCAGCTGGCTTTCTCGCCAATTTCGCCGGCCTCACCCGCCACATCATCGCGGTGCCGATTCCCGACACCGAGAATGCGATGCCGGTCGACCGCCTTGCTGACGCCGCGCGGAGCCTCGGCATGCGCGTCGAGCCCGCCCCCGGCATCGAGGCCGCGCTGCGCGCCCTGGCGAAGCTCGCCTACGAGGTGCCGCCGCGCATCCTGATCACCGGCTCACTCTATCTCGCCGGCCATGTGCTGGCGATCAACGGCACGCCGCCCGCGTAAGCCGGTCTCGTGTCCCGGACGCGGTGCAGCGTGCAATGCTGCTCCGCAGAGCCGGGACCCAGATGCCGCGCTATGGGCCCCGGCTCAGCAGCGCATCAGTGCGTGCTGCGCTGCGGCCGGGGCACGAGAACTCACTTCAGCAGCTTCATCGGATCGGCCGTCTTCTGCTTCAACTGCTCGAAGCTGCATTGCCGCGGCGCCTTGTCGGGGCGCCAGCGCAGGATCGAGGTGCCGTGGCGAAAGCGCTCGCCGCTGAAATGGTCGTAGCAGACCTCGATCACGAGCTTCGGCTTGAGCGGGCACCACTTCGCCGAGCGCTCGGTGGACCAGCGGCTCGGCCCACCGGGCGCGTTACCGGTGAAGCCAGGCTCACCGATCAGAGCTTCCAGCCGGTCGGTGAGATCAGGCTTGTCCTCCGCCTTGATCGCCGAGGTGAAGCCGACATGGTGCAGCAGGCCTTTGTCGTCGTAAAGTCCGAGCAGCAGTGAGCCAACCACCTTGCGGCCAGCGATCCTGTTGGTCGCATAGCGGAAGCCACCGACCACGCAATCGGCGCTGCGAAATTTCTTGATCTTCTGCATGCCCTCGCGGTTTCCCGCCTGGTAGGGCAGGTCGACGCGTTTGGCGATCACGCCGTCCGAGCCGCCGCCCGATTGCGCCAGCCATTTTTTCGCGGTGGCGTAACTTGTCGTCGCCGGCGACACGCGGAACGTGCTGCCTCTCAGATTCGTTTTCGCAAACGCTTCCAGTGCCGGCCGTCTCTGGCTCAGCGGCTCCCCGGCAAGTTGCTTGTCCCGGGCCGTCGCGAGCAGGTCGAAGACGAGATAGAGCGCCGGCGTCTCCTCCGAGAGCTTCGTCACGCGGCTTGCGGCGGGATGGATCCGCTGCAGCAGCGCGTCGAAGGAAAAACCCTTGCCATGCGGCACGACGATCTCGCCGTCGAGGGCGAAACGATCCGCCTTCAGCTTCAGAGCCGCCGCGACGATTTCAGGGAAATAGCGCGCGAGGTCTTCGCCGGATTTCGAACGCAGGTCAACGCGACTGCCGTCACGCGAGAGCAGGCAGCGAAAGCCATCCCATTTCGGCTCGTACTGCCACTCCTTGCCGCGCGGGATCGCGTCGACCGACTTCGCCTCCATCGCGACGAGGGAGGTGGATTTTCGCGCAGTTTTTTTGGATGGGGCACGCAAGGATGGGACTCGTCAAACGCAGGACATGTCCCATCAACGCAAACGGCCGGCATTTCGCCGGCCGTTGTCGAAAATAATCGTAGGCGAGGTGGATCAGACCGCCGAGGTGATCCACTGCTGCAGCTTCGCCTTCGGCGCGGCGCCGACCTGGCGGGAGGCCATCTCGCCGCCCTTGAAGATCATCAGGGTCGGGATCGACATCACGCCGTACTTGGACGCGGTCTTCGGGCTCTCATCGACGTTGAGCTTGACGATCTTGACCTTGTCGCCCATCGCGCCGGCAATCTCGTCGAGGGCGGGCGCGATCATACGGCAAGGGCCGCACCATTCCGCCCAGAAATCGACGACCACGGGGCCGTTCGCCTTGAGCACTTCGGCTTCGAAATCGGCGTCGGAAACCTTGCTAACGGCCATTGGAGTACCTCACTCGGTTGAACGAATCGGCGCGGATGGGAATCGCGCCCGGGATCATGCCGTCAACCTATGAACGGCCCCTTGCCGGGTCAAGGACGCTCACACCGAGATGAAGGGATGCCAGCGCCGCGTCCAGCGCGGGGGCTGAAATCTCCATATATTCAAGGGCCTCGGTCCAGAGCAGGACGGCTCGAACAGGCTTTTGGGGATAAAGCCGCGCCAGCACCGCCCGGTACAGCGCGAGCTGCCGGACATAGGCCGCGGGCGCCTCGGCCGCGCTCTTGGGCGCCATCTGGTTGGTCTTGAAATCGACGATCAAAACCTCATCCGGACGCACGACCAGCCGGTCGATCTGGCCTGACACCAGCGCCGGGGCGCGGCCCGGCCGGTCGAGCTTGCCGACGATCGCGACCTCCGCCCGGCTGCCGGCGGCAAAGACGGCTGCGAAGCGCGGCTCGGCGATCAAAGCGAGCACCTTGTCGGCGAGCGCAGTGCGGTCGGCCTCGGTCCAGTCCGCGGCGTTGCGCGCCATGAAGCCGAGCGCGGCCTCGCGCCGGCGCTCGGTGGCGATCTCGGGCAGCGATTGCAGCAACCGGTGCACCAGCGTGCCGCGTTGCAGCGCAAGCGCGCGGGATTGCACTGATTCGCCAGTCCGCACAGCGCGGCCTTCCTCGGCAGACTGGCCCGAGGGACGCACCGGATCGTCCTCGATGGTCTCGCGCGGTGCCGGCGTCCGCAGCCAGTCCGGCAGCGCGATTGTCTGGTTTGTGACTGTCGCCGGGGTGCCCAGCGCCGCCATATCCTCCGGCCGCGCAAACCGGGTCACCTTGCCGAGCGGGGTGTCGATTGTCTCTTTGTCGAGCCCCGAGCCGGCGAGCCCGGTGTCGACGAGGTCGTACCAGCTCAGCTTGCGGACCGTCTTCATGTTGCCGGGCATGCAGCCGCCGACGATCAGCCGGTCGGCCGCACGCGTCATCGCGACGTAGAGCAGGCGACGATATTCGTCCTCGGTCTCCTCGAGCATCGCCTTGCGCGCGTCTGCGACGAGCTTGGGATCGTCGGCCTTGCGGCCGGCCCAGACCACCACCTCACCGCCATTGCCGCGCGGCACGTGGATCAGCCGCAGCCGCTGCGAATCCGCGGGCGACGAGGTGGTGTCGACCATGAACACCACGGAAGCCTCGAGGCCCTTGGCGCCGTGCACGGTCATGACTCGTACCTCGTCGCGCGAGATCTCCATGTCGCGCTTCACCTCGGTGTCCGCCGAGCGCAGCCACGCCATGAAGCCCTGCAGCGAAGCCGGGGCCTTGCGCTCGTAGTTCAGCGCCAGCTCCAGAAATTCGTCGAGCGCGTCATTGGCCTCATGGCCGAGCCGGCGCAGGATGCGCGCGCGGCCGCCGTCGCCCCCTAACAGCCAGGCGTAGAAGGCGAACGGCGTCTCCTCGCGTGCGCGAACCTCGCAGGCTTCCAGACGCCGCAGCACGGATGCGAACTTTTCGCTTCCTGCCGCATGCTCGCCGAGCGCGCGCCGCAGCGATCCCTTGCGGTCATGGGCAAGCGTGAACAGGTCGTCGTCATCGAGCCCGAACAGCGGGCTCTTCAGCGCCACCGCAAGCGCGAGGTCGTCCTGCGGCAGCAGCAGCGCGTCCGCAAGGTTCATCAGGTCGATGATGGCGATGTGCTCGGTGAGCTTGAGCCGGTCGGCGCCGGCGACGGGCACGCCAGCGTGTTTCAGCGCCTGGATCACCGCGTCGAACGCGTTGCCGCGCCGTCGCACCAGGATCAGCATGTCACCATAGCGCAGCGGCCGCCGCTCGCCCTCGTGCCCGGTCAGCGTGCCGCTCTCGACCAGCCGCTTGATCTCGGTCTGGATGCGGCGGGCGAGCTTGACCTCGGGGCTGGTTGAAGCAACGCCGTCGAACGGCGCGCGCCAGCCTTCGATCTCCTGCCGGTCGTCAGCCTCGGCCAGGTCCCACAACTCGATCACGCTGGGGCCGGCATCGGCGAGCGCATTGTGCAGGGGGTGGCCGGTCTCGATCGAATGGATGCTCTTGTAGATCGTGGGATCACGGAAGACGTGATCGACCGAGTGCAGGATCGCGGCGCCCGAGCGGAACGAATAGGTGAAGGCGACCGGATCGAATTTCAGTCCGGCAGCTCTGAACTTGCGGTCTAACTCCCGCTTGCGCTTGTCGAACTCGTGCGGGTCGGCACCCTGGAACGAGAAGATCGACTGCTTCTCGTCGCCGACCGCGAAGACAGTGCGGTTCAGCCCCTCGCGCGCGCCTTCGCCGGCCGTGAACTCGGAGATGATGTGCGCGACGATGTCCCATTGCCGCGGGCTGGTGTCCTGGGCCTCGTCGATCAGGACATGATCGACGCCGCGGTCGAGCTTGTAATGCACCCAGCCCGAGGCGATGCGGTCGAGCATCGCCAGAGTCTTGTCGATCAGGTCGTCGTAATCGAGCAAGCCGCGCTCCTGCTTCTCGCGGCGGTAGTTCGCAGCGGCCGCAGTCGCGATATGCAGCAGCGCCGCGGTGCGGTCGCGCATGGTCACGGCGCGGCGCTTCTCGATCAGTCCACCGAGGCGCTGCGCCTCGTTCTCGAACAGCCGCGCGACCGACGGATTGTGCTCGCCAAACTTCTTGGTCAGCACCGCCTTGCGCGGCAGCTTCTCGTCGGTGAGGAAGACGCAGAGATAGGCATCGACCTGTGCTGCGCCGGAGAACACTTTTGCCTCGCGAAGGCGGCTCGCCTGCTCGTTGTCGGACTTGCTGCCGTCCTCCAGCGCAAAGGCGATGTCGTCCCAGCGCGCGCGCGGCAGGAACGGCCCGTCGAGAATCTCCGTCTCGACGTCTTCGATCCGGTCGGTGGCCCCAACGCCCAGCACGGCCCCCATCTGCGCGACGGCAGCTTCCGCGTTGCCGGCCTCATCTGTCCAGGCCATGAAATGGTCGCGGCTCAGGCAAGCCTCGCGCACCACCTCCTTGAAGGTGACATCGGCGGCGCTTGCCATCGCCGTCAGCAGCGCGCGGCCGGTGACGCTCTCGGGGTCGCGCGCGGCCTCGAGCAGCACCTTCAGATTGGCGCGCTCCATCATGTCGGTCTGGTCGCGCTCGTCGATCACGGCAAAGCGCGCCGGCACGTTGGCCTCGAACGGAAATTGCTGGAGCAGACGCGTGCACAGCGCGTGGATGGTCTGCACCTTCAGCCCGCCCGGCGTCTCCAGCGCGCAGGCGAACAACTTCCGTGCCTTGCGCCGTAATTCGCGATCAGGATGGAGAATGCCAACCGACTTGATCGCTCCGTTGAGCGCCTCATCGTCAAGCGTCACCCAATGTCCGAGCGTGGTGAACACGCGCTCGGCCATATTGGCGGCCGCCGCCTTGGTGAAGGTGATGCAGAGGATCTTTTCCGGCGGCACGCCCGCGAGCAGCAGACGGATCACGCGCTGCACCAGCACATGCGTCTTGCCCGAGCCGGCATTGGCCGACACGAACGCCGACGCGGTCGGATCGGATGCGCGCGCTTGCCTTGCGCGCACTTCGTCGGGAATGGGGCGGGGTAGCTTCACCATTCCTCGATCCCCAGGCCGCCGGCCGCGGACCATTCCTTGATCCGAGCGAGATCGTCATACGTGCCGTAGCGGTTGGTCCACATCGGCAGGTTCAGTGAGGTGTAGGCCTGGTTCTCGTCCTCGAAGGCGCGGATCAGTGCCTCCAGCTTGGCCCGCGCCTCGGCGGCCGCAATATCCGGCGGCTGCGGCTCGTCGCCCTGCTTGTATTTGAGCTCGAGGATGCGCTCTTCGCCCGGCGGATTGTTGCCGCTCAGGCGGACATAGACGAGCTGGCTGACGGACGAACCGGCGTCGATGGCAGGGAAACCGCCCTCGCGCAGGATCGCGGCCTCCAGCGTGAGCTGCGGCGACAGGCCCATGCGAACCTGCTTGCCGGTCGGCGGCTGGCCGGTCTTGTAGTCGAGGATGGCGTAGCCGCCGCCCTGGCGCCGCTCGATGCGGTCGGCACGTGCGGAGAGGCGGAAGCTCCGACCGTGGTCGAGCGGGATCGAGATCTCGCCGCGCGTCTCCGCGGTGATGGCCTCGATCGCGTCGCGCCGCGCCGTCTCCCATTCGCCGAACCAGCGCGCAATGCGCTGGAAGCGCGGCCACCAGAGCGCCCGCGCTTCGGGCCGCTCCATCAAGGGCGCAAAATGCTTTTCGCCGATCGCGCGCAGCACGCGGGCGGGATCGTCGGGCAGATGCGCAGCATAGGTCTCGGTGAACTCGCCGAGTGCCTCATGGATCGCCGAGCCGCGGTCGGCGGCCGAGAGCGGCATGTCGACGGGATCGAGCGCATCCAGCCGCAGGACGTATTTTGCGTAGATCGTGTAGGGGTCGCGTAGCCAGTCTTCGATCGCGGTGACCGAGATGCTCAGCGGCCGCGTTGCGCGCGGCGGCCGCGGCTCGGGTTGCTTGACCGGCTTGACTTCGGCGGGCTGGTCCAGCGCACCCGCAAACTGCACGTATTTTTCGCCCGCGCGAACGGCCGCCTTCCAGAGCTCGTCGCCCGCGACGGCCTCCAAGCGGTGCAGGAAGCGCGAGGCGACCGTCGGCGCGCCGCCGGCCTTGGCGGAATGGGTGAGGATCACCTCATCGCCGCCGAGCAGCTGCGCGAAGTCATGCGCGGAAAGGCCGATGCGGCGTTCTGGCAGATCGAGACCGAGTTCGTGGCGCATCGGCCGGCTCAGCCAGGGGTCGATGCGCGGCGCCGGGGGCCAGACGCCCTCGATCAGCCCGCCGATGATGATACGGTCGGCCTGCATCAGGCGCGATTCCAGCGGGCCGTAAATCTGAAGCCGCGCGCCCGGCTTGTCACGCCGCCGCACGGCGCGATCGCTGAACGCGGTCTGGAAGACGTCGGCGTAGTCGGGCAGCGTCACCATCAACCCACTGATCCTGCCGCCGCGCAGGAGATCGTCGAAGGCGCTCGCAAGCGCAAGGCCTTCGCGTTCCTCGAAAGCCAGCGGGATGCCCTGCTCGTCGCGCGACAGCTCGATCATGATCTCCCGATGGCGGTGCGCGAGCTCGGCGAAATCGAATGGCTGCGATGACGCGAGGCTCTCGATCGGCGCCAGGGCCTTCTGCAAGGCATCGATCAGCGCCTGGATGCGATCGAGATCCTCGGCCTTGAGACGCGCGCGCCGCTCAGCCTTGTGAAGCGCGGAGACCTCGCTGCGCCACAGCTTGGTCAGCTCCTCTCGGAAGCGGTTGAACTCGCGCAACAGGCCGCCGGTGCCCGCGGGCGGACGCGTGCCGCGCAACACCGCGAGCTCGAGGGCCTCGATTGCAGCTTTCCAGGCGCCCGCCGTGCGGCCGAGCCGGCACAGCGGATGTTTTAGCATCGTCAGCAGCGTCGGCGGCTCCAGGCCCCTGGTTGCCGCCTCGGCGGTAAGCCGCGCGAAAACGCCGGCTGAGGTTTCCATCAGCACGTCGCCGCCGGAATCGTCGAAGGCGAGATCCCAGCGGGTGAGCGCAGCCATCACCCGCCGCGCCAATGCGCGGTCCGGCGTCACCAGCGCTGCGGACTTGTCGAGATGCCGCGCCTCGCGCATCGCAATGGCGATCGCAAGTGCTTCCATTTCAGGGTTGGGCGCTTCGACCACCGCGAGATTTTTCAGGCCGCCGGCGATCTTCGCTGCGACATCCGGCTGCTTCAGCCGGTCGTGCCAGACTTCCGTCTTGGCCGATGGCCGCATCGATTCCGAGGCGAGCAGATCGCGGCCGCCTTCAGTAGGCGGCTGCAGAATCTCGACGTCGCTGCGCTTGATGCCGAAGCGATCCAGCAGCGCGTGCATGGCATATTGCGGATGGTTCGAGGCCGGATGCTCCGCGAGTTTGCCGAGCGAGTCGCGCACCCCGCCGATGCTGCGCCAGGCATCGTCGTCGAGATCGGTGTCGAGGCCCGGCAGCACGACGGCGCCGTGCGGCAGCGAGGCGACTGCATGGAGGAATTTGGCGGTCGCCGGCATCGAGCCGGTCGAGCCTGCCGCGATCACGGGACCATTGGGATGCGCGGTCAGGCGCCTCGCTTCCGCGGCGATCAGCAGATCGCGCCGTGCCGCCGGCTCGATCCGGTTGATCTCGGCGAGATGACCGGGCCAGGCGATGCGGGCGATACGCAGGAATTCGAGGGAGTGCTGCCAGTAGCGGTCGAGCTGATCAGGCACGAGGCCGTCGAGCGCGCTCCAGTCGACGCCCCGCGTCACCATGTCGTCGATCAGGCGCGCGAGATCGGAAGCCAATGCAAGGGTCGAGGCGGGGCCGCCGACCACCAGCGGCGACAACACCGGGCCCTTGGCCCAGGCCGCGACGAGCTGCGCCAGCGTCAGCCGCCGTTCGAGCTCGCCGAGCCGCGGCGGAATGTCGAGCGGTGTTGCGCCGGAAAACTGTTCGCCTTCGTCGGCGAAAGCGAGCTCGTCCTCGTCGATGTCGCCGAGCGCGACGATGCGCGGCAACACCACGGCATCGGCCTTCATCTCGTCGAGAAAAATCTCGCGGACGACGCGCATGGCGCGTCTCGTTGGCAGGTACAGCGTGGCGTCGGCCAGCCGCGCCGGTTCCTTGCGCGCCGCGAATCCATCGACCAGCCGGCCGTCGAGCAGGCTCGATACGACCGTGCGCAGGAACGGAACTGAGAGGGGAACGCTGAAAACGCGCATGGGCTGCCTGATTCGGATCAGGCGCCAATATAGGGAGGTGGACTCAAATGAATATGGGCCAAGGCGAAATCGTCCCCGCTGTTCGCTTTACGCCGCTCTCGTGCCCCGGACGCAGCGCAGCACGTAGGGATGCGATGCTGAGCCGGGGCCCAGGTTGCTTCGTTCCACGAGTGACGATGGAGTGGGTCCCGGTTCTGCGGAGCGGCACTTCGCGCCGCACCGCGTCCGGGACAAGAGAGCAGCCCTACGCCACGCTCTCCAGAAACGCCTCTTCCGCGGCGTGCACCGCGTCGGGCGTGCCGACATGCATCCAGACGCCGTCGAGGCGGAGGCCGAACAGCCGCTCCTGCTCGTTGGCGCGGTCGAACATTTTTGTCAGCGAGAACTCGCCCTGCGGCGCATGGGCGAAGATCGCTGGCGACAGGATCGCGGCGCCGGCATAGACGAACGGAACGATCTCTTTTTCCTTGCGCTTGCGCAAGCTCCCGTCGGGCGTCATGCCGTAATCGCCGCGGCCGCTATAGCCGATGCTGGTCGCGGTCGGCGCCATCAGCAGCAGGATGTCCATCCGCGCGGGATCGAAGTTTTCGGCAAGCCGCGCCAGGTTCGAACGCACGCCGTCGATCCACAGCGTGTCCGAATTGACGTGGAAGAACGGCGCGTCACCGAGCAGCGGCAACGCCTTGACCACGGCGCCGCCGGTGCCGAGAACCTGGTCGCGCTCGTCCGAGATGGTCACGCGCGGATGCTGGCGGGTGGCGACGTGATCGATGATCTGGTCGGGCAGATAGTGCACGTTGACCACGGCTTCGCTCACGCCGGCATGGCCGAGCTTATCGAGCACATGGTCGAGCAGCGGCTGGCCGGCCACCCGCACCAGGGGTTTCGGCATCTTGTCCGTCAACGGACGCATGCGCAGGCCGAACCCCGCGGCGAGCACCATGGCTTTGGTCGGTTTGACGGACATCGTTTGCTTTCTTGTACCTGTCTTTCTCGGAATCTTGAATCCAGACTCCTGGACTCGGAACTTCAGGATTTCGCGTTCGCAACAATCCTAGCACGAACCGCAATCAGCCGCACCGCATCCTAACCGCCTTAACCACCCGCCGTGACGGTTGTGCGACGAATGTTGCCGTCACGCCCCGACGGGTGTGGAACGCGCCTTTTTCTTCTTCTCGCCAAGCTTGAGGAAATTGACACCGATCTGGTCGCCATTGACCCAAGCCAGCTCGCAGCGCCGGTACGCAAGGCCGGTGGACGACAGCAGCAGGAAGAATTCCTTTAGGTGGAGCCCTTCGACCGAACCGTCGATGGTCAGCTTGGCGCCACTCTCGGAGACATCCTCCATGGTGCAGTCGCGCCGCCAGGTGCCGTCGATGCCCATCATCTGGGCCGCAATTCCGCGTTCGAAAACAACCCGGCTGTTGCCGCGCTGGTCCGTCTTCACCGCCATATGACCTTGCTCCAGCCCGTATTTTGTCCGGCTGCCTGCGGCCGATGATACCGATGGGATGGCTAACAGGCGGTAAATCGGTTCCGGATCAGGTTTGGGGCGGCGGCACGTTGGCGAGATACCACTCGCGCAAAGAGCTGAGCGCTGGATGCGCGAGGGAGCGCTGGAGATAGGTCCAGATCCGCGGCTGATGGCGAAGGTAATGCGGCTTACCGTCGCGGCGGTTGAGCCGGGCGAAGGTGCCGAGCAGGCGCGTGTTCCGCTGCGCCGACATGATGGCGTAGAGCTCGGCGAAGCCGGCCGCCTCGAAGCTCGCATCGTCCGCGCGGCGCGCCTTGATGTAGCGCGACAGCAGCGCCAACTCGATGTTCTCGGGCACGTCGATGCGCGCATCCTGGAGCAGCGAAACGACGTCATAGGATTGCGGGCCCAGCACCGCATCCTGGAAATCGATCACGCCGACGCGCGCGATGCCGCTGCGGTCACCGAGCCAGATCAGATTGGGCGAGTGGTAGTCGCGGATGATCCAGGTTCTCGGCGCGGCCAGCGGCTTCTTCAGCAACTCGCGCCACATCGCGAAAAACTCCGCGCGTGCCGCCGCGCTCAGTGCGGCGTTGCGGTCCGGCAGATACCATTCCGGCATCAAGCCGATCTCGATCAGCAGCGCCTCGGTGTCGAAGACGGGAATGGCATAGGTCTGGTCCGCCAGCGGCAACGTCTCCGGCAGCGTCCTGCCGTGCAGCATGGCGAGCGCGTCGATCGCGGCCTCGTAGCGCTCGGCAATCGGTCGCGGCGGATCGCCTTCGATCATGCCTTCGCTGCCGAAATCCTCCGTGATCAGGAAGCCATGGTCCAGATCGGCATGATGGATCACGGGTGCCGAAAGGCCCTGTGCGCGCAGGCCTTCGTCGATGGCGACGAACGGCCTGACGTTCTCGGCGAGATGCACGGCGGCGCTGTAGGACTTTCCGTTGTAGAGCGCCGCGCCGTCAGGCCGCTGCGGAAAGTTCATGAGAATGACGATCTCCTCGCCGCGCACGAGCCGTGCATAGGAGCGGGTCGAGGCGTCGCCCGGCATGCGCTTACGCGTTGCATCCGTGTAACCTGATACGTCGAGGAATTCCCGCAGCGCCTTCAGCCGCGCAATAGTCGCGGCGGCCTTGCCGTAACCGGTGATGTCGGCCGCGCGCGCGTTTGATCCCAGTGCGGGCCGATGCGTCAGCGCGATGTCGATGCGGTCTTCGGGCATGGCCGACGGTGCGCGCTCGGGCCATTCGATCACGACGAGCGTCGCATCGGGGAGCGGCGACAGTCCGATCTCCTCGAGCTCGCTCGCGTCCTCGATGCGATAGAGATCGGCATGCATCACCGGAAAGGGTGGCAGCTCGTAGCCCTGCACCAGCGTGAAGGTCGGGCTCGGTACTTCCAGCTCGTCGTCGCCGGCGAGGTAGCGGATCAGGCTGCGCGCGGCCGCGGTCTTGCCGGCGCCGAGATCGCCGGTGAGCGTGATGACGTCGCCGGCGCCGACCAGCAGCGCGAGGTCGGCCATCAATTGCGCGGTGGCCGTCTCGTTGTGCAGCGCGACGGAGAATGTGGTGGGCGCGATCATTCGGCGGCGTCGCGATGCGCCGCCTGGTCGGTCGGGAAGTCGCAGATCACGACCGTGCCGCGGCCGACGCTCGAATCCACCCGCACCTTGCCGCCATGCAGCTCGACGAAGGAGCGCACCAGCGACAGGCCGAGCCCGGCGCCGCGGTGACGCGAGCCCTGCGAGCGGCTTTCGAACCAGTTGAACACCTTGTCCTTCATGTCGGCGGGTATTCCGGGCCCGGAATCTGTCACGGTGAAGACCACGCTGCGCTCGGTGCGGCGCGCGCTGATGCCGACGGTGGAATCCTGTGGAGAAAACCCGACCGCGTTGGCGAGGAGGTTATAGAGCACCTGCACCACGCGCTTCTCGTCGCCGACGAAGCTGCCGACATCGGGCGCGATCTCGACCTTGAGGCGGATGCGGTCGGTGGCGAGCCGGTCCTGGATGCCCTCGGCGGCGAGCTCGATGGCCTTGCTGACGTCGACCGGGCCGAGTTCCAGCTTCATCGCGCCGGCGTCGATGGTGGCGAGATCGAGGATGTTGTTGGTCAGCGCGAGCAGCGCGTTGGTCGATTTGGTGACGTAGTCGAGATATTCGGCCTGCTTCGGCGTCAGCGGCCCGGTCGAGGGATCGCTGAGGAAATGCGCGAAGCCGATGATGGTGGTGAGCGGCGAACGCAGCTCGTAGGAGACGTGGTGGACGAAGTCCACCTTCATCTGGTCGGCGGCCTCCAGCGCCTCATTGCGCTCGCGCAGCGCGCGCTCGACATTCTCGGTGTCGGTGATGTCCTGGAACGTCAGCATGGTGGCGCCATCGTGCAGCGGGCGGATCATGCCGTCGAGCACGCTGCCGTCCTTGCGCTCCAGCTTGAGCGGCACGTCGCCGCGGTTCTCGATCGAGGTGATGGCCTCGCGGATCTGCCGCCACACCGCGGGATCGTCGAACAGCTGATGGCACCAGCCTTCGACGGTCTGGATGTGCGGCTCGTCGCGCATGGCGTCGCTGGAGAGCTTCCACATCCGGACAAAGGCCGGGTTGAACAGCTGGGCCTTGCCATTGCTGCCGAACACCGCGACGCCTTCGGCGAGGCTGTCCAGCGTCTCGCGCTGGACCCGGATCAGGCCGTCAAAGCGGCGGGCGAGGTCGAGACTCTCGGTGACGTCGTCGAACAGATAGGTGACGCCGCCTTCCGGATTCGGCGTGGTGACGACCGAGAGCGCGCGGCCATCGGGCAGGTACCAGGTGTCTTTCGCAGTCTCGACCGCGCGATAGGCCTCGTGCAATTTTGCCTTCCAGGCACGGAAATCCGGCTGCTCCGGCAATTTGCGCGCGGCGCGGAGCTGGTCGAGCACGCTGGAATCATCGGGATTGGCGTCGAGGAAGGCCCGGTCGAGATCCCACAGCCGGCGGTAGGAATCATTGTAGAAGGCGAGCCGGCGCTGGCCGTCGAACACGGCGACGCCGGAGGAGAGCTGGTCGAGCGTGCGCCGATGTGCCTCAGCCATCCGCACCAGCGCCGAGCTCAGCGCATCGGCTTCGCTGGCATCGATGGCGACGCCGACATTGCCGCTGCCGACATTGACGGCGCGCACGTCATAGATGCGCCGCTCGCCGCCGACCACGATCGGCAGCCGCGAGGCGAAATTGTCGGCGTCCTTCAGGCCCCGCTCCATCGCGGTGCGGTCGGCACTGTCGAGCAGCTCGAGCTTGCGCTCCTGCGCATCAAAGACGCTGTTTGCCTCGGTCGCGCGGACATAGGCCGGATTGGCATAAGTCAGCGCACCGTTCTCGGCCTTGGCCCAGATCGGCCAGGGCGCGGCGGCGGCAAAGCCGCGCAACATCTCGGTCTCGTCGGAGAGCGCCTTGTAGCGCAGATGGGTCTCGGCCAGATCGCGCCGCAGGCCCGAAAGTTCGCGAATCCTGACAATGGCCTGGCCGCCGATGGCGCGGCCGATAGCCTCCAGCGTGTGACCGTTGGCGGTGGTCAGCGTCAGCTGGAATCCGTCGCCACGGTCGCGCAACGCATCGACCGCGTGGTCCATCTGGAGCGCGGGTTCCGGCGGCAGCCAGGTTCCGAACGCTAGCACCCGCTGTGGCGAGGAGTCGCGCGGCAGCACCATCGAGATGTCGCCAGCAATCTGGGCGCGGTTGTCGCCGGCGGGCCAGGAGATCATGATCTGCGGCTCGGCAAACAGCAGCGCGCCGTAGCGGTCGGCCTGGAGCTGGAGTTCCCCGATCCGCGCGCGCAGCCGCGCCTCGCTCTTTGCCGTGCGCACGCGCGTGCGCATCAACAGGATCGCGGCCATGACCGAGAAGCCGAGCAGAGCCAGCGCGGTGGCGAGCACCGCGAGTTCCTGCCGGTTGAAGTCCAGCATGATGGAGAGAGTGTCGACGAGGTCGGCGGCCTCAGCCGGCGCAGCCGGCAGCAACGCTGCGAGAGCGCCTGCCAACAAGCTGTTGCGCGCCAACGATGTGCACGACAACAGCGTCCGACGCATCGACACGATCACGCCTGACATAGTTGCCCCAAGACCGCACGAATTTGCGCGCGGCGACCCCCGCCGCACGCGAATCAAACGACAATACCCTCACCGCGACTCCACCGGTAAGAGTCCAGATCGTGAACGCAAAGCCGGCCCCACAAAAATGCCGGGCGCGGAGTTCCCGCCTCACGTAGTTCTGCGGGTGATCCGGTTGGGATTCTCGCGTGTTAGCGGGTGGTGCGTGTGGCTTGCCACATGATGGTGCGCTCCCTCCCCCGCTTGCGGGGGATGGTTGGGGAGAGGGTGCCTCCGCAACGGGACACTCGCCCGGAGGAAAGAACCCTCACCCGCCGCGCTCTGCGAGCGCGACGGCCTCTCCCGCAAGCGGGAGAGGCAAGAAAACTACCGCCCCGTCGATCCAAAACCGCCGGCGCCGCGATCGGTCTCCGACAACGTCGCGACCGGAACCAGCGCGGCCTGCACCACGGGGGCGATCACCATCTGCGCGATGCGCTCGCCGCGCTTGATCACAAACGGCGCCGCACCGTGGTTGATCAGGATCACCTTGATCTCGCCGCGATAGTCCGCGTCGATCGTTCCCGGCGCGTTCAGCACGGTGACGCCGTGCTTGGCCGCAAGGCCCGAGCGCGGCCGCACCTGGGCCTCAAAGCCCGGTGGCAGGGCGATCGCAAGTCCGGTCGGCACCAACGCATATTGGCCTGGTGCGAGCGTCAGCGGCTCGCTGTCCGGCACCGCCGCCATCAAATCGAGGCCAGCGGCTTCTGCGGTCTGATAGCCCGGCAGTGGCAGGCCTTCGGCGTGGGGCAGGCGTTGCAGTTCGACCGTGATTGTCGTGCTCAAGATGCGGACTCCAGGGATTTGCCGGTCACGCTTTTGGCGACATGCGCGACCAGCTCGATGGCGACCTGTTCCTTGGTCATCACCGGCCAGGAATCAACTGCAATCTCGCCGTCCTTCGCACCCGTCTTGCGGCTGATCAGATGGACCGTGTTGCGATCGCCGCCCATCACGCCGGTGGCGGGTGAGACGTCGTTGGCGACGATCCAGTCGCAGCCCTTGCGGGCGAGTTTTGCCTTGGCGTTGTCGATCAGATGCTCGGTCTCGGCGGCAAAGCCGATCACCAGCGGCGGGCGCTTCTCGGTCAGCTTCGAAATCGTGGCGAGGATGTCGGGGTTTTCGACCAAGTGAAGCGGCGGCATGCCGGCCGCGGTCTTCTTCAGCTTCTGCTCGCCCTCAGTGGCGACGCGCCAGTCCGCGACAGCGGCGGCGAAGATGGCGATGTCGGCGGGGAGCGCGGCTTGCACCTCGTCCAGCATCTGCCGCGCGGATTCGACGTGCCTCACCGTCACGCCATGGGGATCGTCGAGGTCGACCGGGCCGCTCACAAGGATCACCTCGGCGCCCGCGGCCTGTGCTGCGGCAGCAATCGCAAAGCCCTGCTTGCCGGAGGAGCGGTTGGCGATATAGCGCACCGGATCGATCGGCTCGTGGGTGGGACCTGCGGTGATCAGCACGCGCTTGCCGGCAAGTGGGCGCGGCACCGGCGGCCGGAGCAGCCGTTCCGCGGCATTGGCGATCTCGATCGCCTCGGACATGCGGCCGATGCCGGCTTCGCCCGCCTCCGCCATCTCGCCTGAATTCGGCCCGATCAGCACCACGCCGTCGCGCTGGAGTTGCGCGACGTTGCGGCGGGTCGCCGCGTTGGTCCACATCAGCGGATTCATCGCCGGCGCGAGCAGCACCTTGCGGTTGGTCGCAAGCAGGATGGCGCTGGCGAGATCGTCGGCATGGCCATTCGCCATCTTCGCCAGCAGGTCGGCGGTGGCCGGCGCGACCACGACCAGGTCGCAATCGCGCGCGAGGCGGATATGGCCGGCGTCGAACTCGCTCTGGGGATCGAACAGGTCGGTATAGACGCGCTCATGCGAGAGCGCGCTCACGGCCAGCGGCGTGACGAATTGCTGCGCCGCCTTGGTCAGCACGCAGCGGACCTCGATGCGGCGCTCCTTCAGCCTGCGGATCAGATCAAGCGATTTGTAGGCCGCGATCCCGCCGCCGATGATCAGGGTGACGCCGGCCTCGGGAAGGGCGCCGGTGCGCTGGGGCATAGTGGTCGTGGATGGAGCCGGCGGCACCGCAAACGGCGTCAGCGGCTCCTCGCGGCCCTCGATCAGCTCCCGCAGGATGACCCGGACCTCTTCTTCGACCGACCTGTGGTTCCTGGCCGAGCGCAGCCGCAGATAAGTTTTGACGTTCTCGTCAAGCTTGCGGATGGTCAGGCTTGCCATGACGCCCTCCAGCACGGAATGATAGCGATGCTATCACCCACGTGATTGCAGTGCAATCATAGATTCCGGACGGCGATCAGGATTCCGATGAAAGTCGCGGCGATGATCCACAGTGCCACGGTGCGCCAGCGGTTCTTGCGGCCTTCGCTGCGGCCCATTGCCGCGATGCTCTCCGGCGACAAGCGGATGCCCTCCCGCGTCATGGTCTCGAGCTGCTCGAGCACCGCCACCGAGCGCTGGGCGATGTCGGGCAGGCGCATCAGCACACGCGCGAGGTCGCCGCCGCCGGCGAGTGCGCCCTGCACCCGGCCGATGGGTCCGAGATTGCGCTCGATCCATTCGCGCACCACGGGGTCGGCGACCTTCCAGATGTCGAGCTTCGGATCGAAGGCCCGCGCCACGCCCTCGACCACGACCATCGTCTTCTGGAGCAGGATCAGCTCGGGCCGCGTCGTCATGTCGAACAGGCCGGTGACCTCGAGCAGCAGGGTCAACAGCCGCGCCATCGAAATTTCCTCGGCGGTACGGTTGTGGATCGGTTCGCCGATGGCGCGGATCGCTTGCGCAAAGTTCTCGACCGAGTGATGCGCTGGCACATAGCCCGCTTCGAAATGCACTTCGGCGACGCGGCGATAGTCGCGGGTGATGAAGCCGAGCAGGATCTCGGCGAGAAAGCGCCGCTCCTTCATCCCAAGCCGGCCCATAATGCCGAAATCGACCGCGACGAGGCGGCCGGCGTCGTCGAGGAACAGATTGCCCGGATGCATGTCGGCGTGAAAGAAGCCGTCGCGCAGCGCGTGGCGCAAGAAGCTCTGGATCACCTTGCGGCCGAGATCGGGCAGATTGACTTGCGCCTCTTCGAGGCGCCTGTGGTCGTTCAGCGCGATGCCGTCGATCCACTCCATCGTCAGCACATTGTGCGTGGTGCGGTCCCAGTCGACGGCAGGCACGCGGAAATCGGGATCGCCTTGCGTGTTCTCCGCCATCTCGGACAGCGCGGCGGCCTCGAGCCGCAGGTCCATCTCCATCGCGACCGAGCGCGACATGGTGTTGATGACTTCGATGAGGCGCAGCCGCCGCGCCTCGGCCGAATAGGCCTCGGCCTTGTGCGCAACGAAGAAGAAGTCGGAGAGGTCGCGGCGGAAGCGCGCGGCGACATTCGGCCTCAGCACCTTGACCGCAACCGCCTTGCGGATGCCGTCGCGCTCCACCTCGCCGCGATGGACCTGCGCGATCGAGGCCGCGGCCACCGCCGGGCCAAAGCTCGTGAACACATCTTTCAGCGGCCGTTCCAGCGAAATCGCGATCACGGCTTCCGCCTCGGCTTGCGGAAATGGCGGCAGGCGGTCCTGCAGGCTTTCGAGGTCGCGCGCCATGATGACGCCGACGACGTCGGGGCGCGTTGCCAGGAATTGACCGAGCTTGAGATAGGCCGGGCCCATCCGGGTCAGGGCGCGCGAGATCCGCGGCCCGTGCTTGACGCCGCGCCGCTCGACGATGCGCGCAAGCTTCAGCGCGAGCTGTCCGGGCGGCGGCACCAGGCTCGGATCGACCGAGCCGAACACGCCTTCGCGCGCAAACACGAACGCGGCGCGGATCAGGCGCGCAATGTGGGTGATGGCAGAGATCACAAACGCCAGCCCGAATGCAGTGCGACGATGCCGCCGGTCAGCGTCTGCCAGCTGACGCGGGAAAAGCCGGCGTCGCGGATCATGTCGGCGAAGACGGCAGGCTTCGGAAACTTGCGGATCGATTCGACCAGATACCGATAGGAGTCGGCATCGCCCGTGACCATGCGGCCGAGCGGTGGGATCACCTTGAACGAGAACAGATCATAGAGCTTATCGAGTCCGGGCACCTCGACGGTGGAGAATTCCAGGCACAGGAAGCGGCTGCCGGGCTTCAGCACGCGATAGGCCTCACGCAGCGCAAGGTCGATCTGCGGCACGTTGCGGATGCCGAAAGCGATCGTATATGCGTGAAAGCTGCGGTCGGCGAAGGTGAGCGCCTCGGCATTGCCCTCGACGAAATCGACCTGGGTGTCGAGATGGCGCTTGGCGGCACGCTCGCGGCCGACGGCCAGCATGTCGGTGTTGATGTCGCAGACGGTGGCATGGAAGCCGGCACCCGCCGCCTTGGCGGCGCGGAACGAGATGTCGCCGGTGCCGCCGGCCACGTCGAGCAGCGCGAACGGCCGGTCGGACCTCGGCGGATCGAGCGCGTCGATCATGATGTCCTTCCAGACCCGGTGCAGGCCACCGGACATCAGGTCGTTCATCAAATCGTAGCGTGACGCCACGCTGTGAAACACGTCGTTCACCAGCGTCTGCTTGTCCCCCAGGGGAACGTCTTTGAAGCCAAAATGCGTGGTTTCGCCCGGCCGATCCATTACTCTACTCCACTGGGCGGACCATAGCCTGCCCGCCGCAATGGCGCTATCACACCGCCCTCATAAGGTGAATGCCTGACCATGCCTGAATTACCCGAAGTCGAGACCGTCCGCCGCGGCCTTCAGCCCGTCATGGAGGGTGCGAAAATCCTCAATGCGGAGGCCCGCCGTCCGGACCTGCGTTTTCCCTTCCAGCCGGACTTCGTGGCCCGGCTCCAGGGACAAGTCGTCACCGGGCTTGGTCGCCGTGCAAAATATCTCATGGCCGATCTCGCCTCCGGCGACGTGCTGCTGATGCATCTGGGCATGTCGGGCTCGTTCCGTGTCATCAAGCCGAACAACCAGGCTCAGCCGGGCGAGTTTCACTATCCGAGGGGTAAGGACTCCACGCACGACCACGTGCTGTTTCGGATGTCCTCCGGCGCCGACATCGTCTTCAACGATCCGCGCCGCTTCGGCTACATGAAAGTGATTGCGCGCAGCGCGCTTGACGACGAGCCGCTGCTCCGTGGGCTTGGCCCCGAACCACTCGGCAACGAGTTCGACGCCGCGATGCTGGCGCGGTCCTGCGCAGGCAAGACCACGAGCCTGAAGGCCGCGCTGCTCGACCAGCGCGTGGTGGCGGGTCTCGGCAACATCTATGTCTGCGAAGCGCTGCATCGCGCGCATCTGTCGCCGCGCCGGATCGCGGCGACGCTCGCGACCAAGGGTCGCAAGGGCGTGGTCGGGGGCGAGCCGACCGATCATGCCAAGAGATTGGTCGCTGCGATTCACACCGTGCTGAACGACGCGATCAAAGCCGGCGGCTCGTCACTGCGCGACCACCGCCAGACCTCGGGCGAACTCGGCTATTTCCAGCATTCGTTCAGGGTCTATGACCGCGAGGGCGAGAAATGCACGACGCCCGGCTGCGGCGGCACAGTCAAGCGCTTCACCCAGAACGGCCGCTCGACCTTCTGGTGTCCGAAATGTCAGAAGTGAGGTAGCGCCGTAGCCCGGGTGGAGCGCAGCGCAATTCGGGTCCAGCCTCTCCGCGAAGAGACTTATCCGGATTTCGTTTCCCTTCATCCGGCCTACAATCACGGGAAGAAGCGCGAAGCGAAGCAATCCGGCCGGGCTGGTGGCCGGATTGCTTCGTCGCTTGGGCTCTTTCACCGGATAGCGAAGAGCCCGCCTGGCGCCGGAGCGATCGCCCCTCTCAGGACGCCAGTGTCGTGATCTCGTCTGCTCCAAGCTCGGCGGCGAGGTGCAACACGCCGTTTACGGCCGAGATGACCTGGTCGATCAGGACATTGGTGGTAGCCTCAAGCTCGAGCCGGGTCTCGATCCAGCGCCAGAGGCCGCGGATCTCGTCGGCTGACTTGCCGTTCGGCGCGAACTCGCTGACGGCGAGCCCGCTCGCGAGCGAGTCCTGATGATCGTTGCGCATCGCGATCAGCGGGCGTGCGAGCACCTCGGCGAGATCGAGCGCGGCTTCCTCGGCGAGCGCGCCCGCGGCATTGTCGATGCGCTGGCCGCGGATCGGGGTCTGGTTCAGCACGAAGCTGTAGGGCCGCTTCCAGGCGCGCGCGACGCTGAGGGTGGAGACGGTCGCCTCGATATCGGCGACGCTCGGGCGGGCCGGGATCAGGCAGAGGTCGGAATGGCGGATCGCGGCGGTGGTGGCGGCGGACAGGCCCGCCGCGGTGTCGACGATCGCGAGCTGTAGGCCGCTATCGGCCAGCATCTTCAGGCGCGGCGCGATATCGGCGGCGTGATAGATCGGCTCGACGACGACATCGTCGCGATTGCGGCGGCGCAGCCAGTTGGACAGGGTGCCCTGCGGGTCGGTCTCGATCAGGCGGACAGTGAAGCCGGCCTCCTTGGCGGCCAGCGCGAGGCCGATAGCGAGCGTGCTCTTGCCACTGCCGCCCTTTTGGGTGGCCAGTACGATCGTGTGCATGGAAAGTCGAATCCTTTGGAGTGCTGGGGTCTTTGGGGTAACGCCACGCGAACGTGCATCGCTTCTCGATGCTGAGCTCTTCTCGCTCAGGACGTGCCCTGCCCGATCCAAAGGGGACCGCGGATGTCCGAATCAACGGGTAAGATGATGGCAGAATCGGGAATGCCAGCTAATCCGTACCAATACTGGACCCATAATCCCGCGTATGATGTGCTCGCCCCCGGTGAATAAGAAGGGCAGACGGCATGGGCGGAAGCTGGCGCGACCGGACGGAAACGACGTTTGAGTGTCAGAAGATGCCGGCGGTCTCGAGCCGCGGCATGGTGGTGAGCAACCACCCGCTGGCCTCCTGTGCCGGCGCCGAGATGCTGGCGGCCGGCGGCAACGCCATCGATGCGGCGATCGCGACCCTGTTCACGCTGACCGTGGTCGAGCCGATGATGGTCGGCATCATCGGCGGCGGCATGGCGCATATCCGCCTTGCCGATGGCAGCCATCGCTTCATCGACGGCCAGAGCACCGTGCCGGCCGCGGTGCGTGACACCACCTACACCTCCAAGCCGGGCTCGGCGCATGACGTGTTCGACACCGTCGGCAACGAGAATCTCAACGGCCCGAAGGCTGTCGCGGTGCCGGGCTCGCTAAAGGCTTGGTGCGAGACGCAGCAAAGGTTCGGCACCATGAGCCTCGCCGATGTCATGCAGCCCGCAATCAAGCACGCCGCGCGCGGCTATGCGGCGACGCCTTACCTGCACGAATGCATCAGCGAGAGCGCAGGCGAGATGCGCAAGGACAAGCCGATTGCGGCGATCTACCTGCCCGATGGCGAACCGCTGAAGGTCGGCGAGCGCGTGATGCAATCGGAATATGCCGAGACCTTGCGATATATCGCCGACCACGGCGAGACTGCGCTCTACGAGGGGCCGCTCGGCGACATCCTCGTCGATTACATGGAAAAGACTGGCGGCTTTATCCGCCGTAACGACCTCACCAATTACAAGACGGTCGAGCGGCAGCCGATCCGCGCGGACTATCGCGGCTGGACCATCTTTGGCCCGCCGCCGCCCGCGGCCTCCGGCGTGCATATCGCGCAGATGCTGAACATTTTGGAGGGCTACGACATCGGCGGTCTTGGCTTCGGCACATCAGAGACCATCCATTATCTCGCCGAAGTGCTGAAGATTGCCTTCGCCGATCGCGCCGCTGCCAGCGGTGATCCTGATTGTGTCGGCGTGCCCGTCGAACGGCTGACGTCGAAGGCTTACGCAGAAGAGCGCCGCCGCGTCATCGATCCGGCGCGGGCGCAGGTCTGGGGCGCCGGCGTGTCGCAGCTCGAAGGTGCACACACCACGCATATGACGGCGGCAGACAGCTTCGGCAATGTGGTCGCGACCACGCAGACCATCAATAATCTGTTCGGCGCCAAGATCATGATCCCGGGCCTGGGCGCCATCGCCAACAATTACATGAACCTGTTCGACCCACGTCCGGGCCATGCGCTGTCGCTGGCGCCGGGCAAGCGGGTGACGACCTCGATGTCGCCGGTGATGGCGCTCTGTGACGGCAAGCTGCGCTATGCGCTCGGCCTGCCCGGCGGAAAGCGCATCTTCCCGAGCGCGATGCAGACGCTGGTCAACCTGATCGATCACGGCATGAGCCTGCAGGAGGCGGTCGAGGCGCCGCGGGTCTGGACCGAGGGCAATGCGCTGGAGGTCGAGCAGGCCGTGCCGGAGAGCGTGCGCGCAAAACTCGCGGCGCTTGGTCATGAGGTGCAGCCGGTCGCGACGGTCGCCGGCGGCATGAACGGCATCGCCTTTCACGAGGACGGCACCATGACCGGCGCCGCCTGCTGGCGCGCGGACGGCACGCCGGTGGGGATCTCGGGTGGGCTCGCGAAGAGCGGGATCAGGTTCAGGCTGAGCTAGCTCTCGTGCCCGGACGCAGCGCAGCGCGAAGCGATGCGCTGCAAGAGCCGGGGCCCAGTATTTCTTGCACGGAATGTGGATGCATGGGTCCCGGCTCTGCCGCAGCGTCACTGCGGCCGCAGCGCGTCCGGGACGCGAGAGTTACTTGCGCACGCAGATCACGCGCACGACGGCTGCTTTCGCGTCCGCCGACGTGCCGTTCGCCACGACACCGTTCGCCTTCAGGAACTCGCGTACCGTGTCCGCGGAGACCATCACGGCCTGCGACGCCGGCACCGCTGTTGCAGGTCCCGCGACCATCGCCGGTTTCAACAGCGCGACGCCGGCGAACTTGCCGTCGGCGTCGATCACCGGGCTGCCGGAGAAGCCGACTGGCGGCGGCGGCGACAGCGCGGAATCGCTTGATGTGACCGGCGCCAGCGCGGCCTTGACGCTCGATACAGCGGCGGCTCCGCCCTGATTCTGCGGATCGGCGATGCCGATGACATCGACGCTCGTTCTCGCCGCGCCGCCGGCAAGGCTGAGCGGCTTCAGGCCGCGCGCACCGTAGATGTGCAGCAGCGCCAGATCGTGCTCCTTGTCCTCGGCGAGGTGATCGGCGCTGCCATAACCGGCGATCGTAATCGCGAGACAGCCGTCGGTGACGAGACGATCCGCCAGAATCGCGCCGTCGTCGCTGACGATGATGCCGGTGCCGTATTCGACAGTCTTGCGCGGCGGCGGCCCGGCCTGCGGCCCAGTCGGGAACGCATTGAATGCGCTCGACATCGCGATCACGACCGGCTCGACCGTGTTCTCGGTCGCTTGGTCGTAAAGGATCGTCATGATGCGGACCTCGTCACCTTTGAAGGTGCCGCGAACGTAGAATTTCTTCAGGCCCTGCAATCCCGACAGCACGAAGAAATCGGGCTTCACCACGGTGTAGTCGACCTTGCGGTTCGGCTCCTTCTTCTCCACTTCGGCGAGCCTGGCGGCGGTCGGATTCGCCTCCTTGCGGCGGCTGAGCAGCACCTGCACAGTTCCGGTCGGCGAGCTCCATTTCGAGCCGTTGGCGTCGGTCACTTGCTGCGGCACGAGCTTGCCGGGGATGCCGAGCCGCGCGCCGCTGGTCGGCTCCGTCACGATTTTCCAGCCGACGCTGTCCTGCTTCCGCCGGGCCGTCTCGGCGAGCGCGGCGCGCTCCTGCGGATTGAGCACGCCGGTCGGCTTGCCGCCCTTGGCCTTCTGGTACTCCTTGATGGCATCGACCATGCGCGAGCTGACGTCGCCGGTGATGGCGCCGTTATATTCGCCGACCCAGGCGAGGTCGGACTGAAGCGACAGCCGCTCGGCTTGCGCCATTGCGTCCGCGGTTTCCGACGGCGTTTGCAGCGCGGGTGGCTTGATCGGTACGGTCTGGACCACCTTCGGCCTGGTGCCGGGGACCTGCGGCACCGTCATTTGGGCGCTGGCGCCTGTGGCCGATGCCAACATCAGTGTTGCCGCAAGCATCGATCTCATGACAAATCCAGCCGGCCCATTGAACGCCATGCCATTGAAGCACATCTCGTTGGTCGCGAACAATGTTGGGGCGGTTCAGGAGTAAGACAAGGTGCTGAGCCCGGACGAACTCGAACGCTATGCCCGCCATATCGTGCTGCGCGATGTCGGAGGTCCGGGCCAGGCTGCGCTGAAGCGGGCCTCGGTGCTGGTGATCGGGGCAGGTGGGTTGGGTGCACCCGCATTGATGTATCTCGCTGCCGCGGGCGTCGGCACGCTCGGCGTGGTCGATGACGACGTGGTGTCGCTGTCCAACCTCCAGCGCCAGGTGATCCACACGACGCCCGATATCGGACGGCACAAGGTCGAGAGCGCGGCCGAGCGGATCGCGGCGCTCAATCCGCATGTCCGCTTCGTCGGCCACGCTACCTGGCTCAACGCCGACAATGCGCTCAGCCTGATCGGCGACTACGACCTCGTGCTCGACGGCTCCGACAATTTCTCGACCCGCTATCTGGTCTCGGACGCCTGCTTCTTCTCGAAGCGGCCGCTGATCACGGCGGCGCTCGGCACCTTCGACGGCTCGCTCACCACCATTCGCGCGCATGAGACGAACGAGCAGGGCGAATTCAACCCGACCTATCGCTGCCTGTTTCCGGAGGCGCCGCCGCCCGGCACGGTGCCGGCCTGCGCCGAGGCCGGCGTCATGGGCGCGCTTGCGGGGGTGCTCGGCTCAATGATGGCGCTGGAGGCGATCCGCGAGATCGTCGGGTTCGGCGACGGCCTCGTCGGCCGCCTCCTGATGATCGATGCGCGTGCGATGCGCTTCGAGACGTTGCGCTATGCGCGCGATCCGGCCAATCCGCTCAACGGCGACGGGCCTGTGATCACCGACCTCAGTGCCCATCGCACCTGATTGCGGCGGCTACGTCAGAGCATGCTCGGCAGCACGCGATCCGGCGGCTTGTGGGCGTCGAGGAAGGTGCGGATGTTGATGATCACCTTCTCGCCCATCTCGACGCGGCCTTCGATGGTGGCCGAGCCCATATGCGGCAGCAGCGTCACCTTGCCGGCTTTCGCGAGCCGCACCAGCTTGGGATTGACCGCAGGCTCGTGCTCGTAGACGTCGAGCCCGGCGCCGCCGATCTCGCCGCCTTCGATCAGCTTGATCAGCGTGTCCTCGTCGGTGACTTCGCCGCGCGCGGTGTTGACGATGTAGGCGTCTTTCCGGATCAGCTTCAGCCGCCGCGCCGAGAGCAGGTGATAGGTCGCCGGCGTGTGCGGACAATTCACCGAGATGATGTCCATCCGCGCCAGCATCTGGTCGAGGCTTTCCCAATAGGTCGCGCCCAGCTCCTCGGCGATCTTCGGCGCCACGGGACGGCGGTTGTGATAGTGGATCTGAAGGCCGAAGGCGCGGGCGCGGCGCGCCACCGCCTGGCCGATCCGGCCCATGCCGATGATGCCGAGGCGCTTTCCCCCGATGCGGTGGCCGAGCATCCAGGTCGGTGACCAGCCCGCCCAGGGCTTTCCTTCGGTCAGGATCGAGGCGCCTTCGATCATCCGGCGCGGCACGGCCAGGATCAGCGCCATGGTCATGTCGGCGGTGTCTTCGGTCAGAACTTTCGGCGTGTTGGTGACGGTGATGCCGCGGGCATGCGCGGCCTCGACGTCGATATTGTCGACGCCGTTGCCGAAATTGGCGATCAGGCGGAGCTTGCAATCCGGCTGATTCACGACATCAGCGCTGATGTGGTCGGTGACGGTCGGAACCAGCACGTCGGCGGTGCGCGCGGCCTCGGCCAGTTGCTCGGCCGACATCGGCGTGTCCTCGAGATTGATCCGCGCGTCGAACAGCTCGCGCATCCGCGTCTCGATCGAATCCGGCAGCTTGCGCGTCACGACGACGAGGGGCTTTTTCTTCACCGACATGTCCTGCCCTCATGAGGCGCGAGCCGCCGCCTCTGTCACCAAAGGCCGGCCGTTGAGGCCTCATTAACTCGGTTGTTCGACACTGCGACTGCCGTGTCGTCCCCGGCGTTTCCTTCAAGCTCTCCCGACATTTCCGGCCGGAAAATCGGGACAAACTGGTTGTTCAAGTGCCCGTCCTCTCTAGCAGAAGGCCGGGCCAAGACAAGAACCACGGGCCAGCTTCGGGAACACCCGCGTGGGGCGGGCGGGGTGTACGGCAGAGTTCGAATTGGGGTGAGGATCCGGCTTAGGCTGGGGTCTTCGACAGGAGACGGGTTGATGGTGTTGGGGCGTTTCTGTTCGGTGATGGCGCTCGTTTGCGCCTGGTTGAGCGCCTCGGTCGGTCCCTCGCATTCGGCCAAGGACAACACCCCGCAGACCGCCAGCGGGCTGCCGGTGCCGCGCTATGTCAGTCTCAAGTCCGACCACGTCAACGTCCGCGCCGGCCCGACCAAGGACAACGACGTGGCCTGGGTCTATACCCGTGCCGGTCTGCCGGTCGAAATCACCGCGGAGTTCGAGAACTGGCGGCGGGTGCGCGATTCCGAGGGTGCCGAGGGCTGGGTTTATCACTCGCTGCTCTCAGGCCGCCGCACCGCGGTCGTCACCATGAAGCACAAGGACGATCTGGCGCCGATCTACGACCGCGCCGATCCCGACAGCGCCGTTGCCGCAAAGCTCCAGGCCGGCGTCGTCACGCAGGTGAAGAAGTGCAGTGCAAACTGGTGCCGAGTCACCGGCAATGGCTTTGACGGCTGGATCCAGCAGGAGCGCCTCTGGGGCGTCTACGCAGACGAGCAGGTCAACTGACGGCCTGAAACGACAATGGCCGGGAAGCCCCGGCCATGACGACCAAATCGGCGGTCTCGGATTGATCTCAGCGCTTCTTGCGCAGCCGCACGACCATGTCGATGCGGGCGATCTCGTAACCCTCCGGCACCTCCGGCATCTTGGACAGCGCCAGATGCGGATCCTCGATATCGACCAGCTCGTGGCTGTTCTCGAGGTAGTAATGGTGGTGGGTGGTGACGTTGGTGTCGAAATAAGTCTTGGTGCCGTCGACGCTGACCTGACGGAGCAGGCCGGCATCGGTGAGCTGGTTCAGCGTGTTATAGACGGTCGCCAGCGACACCGGAACCTTGGCGAGCGTTGCCTCCTCGTAGAGCATTTCAGCCGTGAGGTGGCGCGCACCCTTGCCGAACAGCAGCCAGCCGAGCGCCATGCGCTGGCGCGTTGGGCGCAGGCCGGCGGACTGAAGCATTTCGTTGACGTCATGCCACGGGCAGCCGGTCAGTGCCGGCTGGCGGCCGGACAAGAGGGCCGCCGTATCGGCGTCGTCGTCGCGATGATGCGGTGTATTCTCGCTCATTTCCAGATTTCGGCACGCGTGGACACTATCTATATGCAATATATGGACAGATAGATGCAGATGCAAGTTTCTCGCAACTAGAGAGGTTCTAATCAGGCCTTGGGGTTCCGTCAGCTTTGGAACGAGGCGAGGCCCTGTCATTTTACCTTCATGAGGGTGCTTTGCCACCGAAATGGCCTGTGTTAGAGAGCGCGCGGTTCCGCATAGCCGATTTTGGCGCAGCCAGGCATGCAGGCCCGGCTCGCAGTCCATCCGGGCCTTGCGGGAGCGGCGCCCGACGGTGGCAATTGGCGTTGCTCTCCGACCGAGACGGGGCCCATTTTCGCCAAGAAACGCCGCTCAATCGGGATTAGAACAAAGGCTCGTCTATGCTGAACAGGCGCAACGGTTACGAATACGAAGATTTGCTGGCGTGTGCCCGCGGCGAGATGTTCGGCCCGGGCAATGCCCAGCTGCCGCTGCCGCCGATGCTGATGTTCGACCGCATCACGGAAATTACCGACAATGGCGGCGAGTTCGGCAAGGGCGTCGTGCGCGCCGAGCTCGACGTGAAGCCCGACCTCTGGTTCTTCGGCTGCCACTTCAAGAACGATCCGGTGATGCCGGGTTGCCTTGGCCTCGATGCGCTGTGGCAAATGGTCGGCTTCTATCTGGGCTGGATCGGTGGCGAAGGTCGTGGCCGCGCGCTTGGCCTCAGCGAACTGAAGTTCGGCGGCCAGGTGCTGCCCGAGGCCTGCAAGGTTGTGTACAACGTCGATATCAAACGCGTGATGCGTTCAAAGCTGGTGCTCGGCATTGCCGACGGGTGGCTTTCGGTCGATGACCAGATTATTTATCGCGCCAAGGATCTGAAGGTCGGCCTGTTCAAGCAGGGCACGAGCCTGGGCTAAGCGCATTACCTGGAAGACAACGATTTAGGCGAGGCTGTCATGAGGCGGGTTGTGGTCACCGGGATGGGTATCGTCTCGTCGATCGGAAACAACACCCAGGAAGTGCTTGCAAGCCTTTACGAGGCGAAGTCGGGCATTTCGCGGGCGGAGAAATATGCCGAGCTCGGCTTCCGTTCGCAGGTAGCGGGTGCACCCACGCTCGATCCTTCGACGGTGGTCGACCGCCGCGCGATGCGCTTCCTCGGCCAGGGCGCGGCCTGGAATCACGTCGCGATGGAGCAGGCGATCCAGGACTCCGGCCTGGCGCCCGAAGAGGTCTCCAACATCCGCACCGGCATCATCATGGGCTCCGGCGGCCCCTCGGCGCGCACCATCGTCGAATCCGCCGACATCACCCGCACCAAGGGCCCGAAGCGCGTCGGTCCGTTTGCAGTGCCGAAGGCGATGTCGTCAACCGCTTCCGCGACGCTCGCGACCTGGTTCAAGATCAAGGGCGTGAACTATTCGATCTCCTCGGCTTGCGCGACCTCGAACCATTGCGTCGGCAACGCCTACGAGACGATCCAGATCGGCAAGCAGGACGTCATCTTCGCCGGCGGCTGCGAGGAATTGGACTGGTCGCTCTCGGTGCTGTTCGACGCCATGGGCGCGATGTCCTCGAAGTACAACGACACGCCCGCCACCGCCTCGCGTCCCTACGACCTCAATCGCGACGGCTTCGTCATTGCCGGCGGCGCCGGCGTGCTGGTGCTGGAAGAGCTCGAGCATGCCAAGGCGCGTGGCGCGCGCATTTACGGCGAGATCGTCGGCTACGGCGCAACCTCCGACGGCTACGACATGGTCGCGCCGTCAGGTGAAGGCGCCGAGCGCTGCATGCGCATGGCGATGTCGACGGTGAAGACCAAGGTCGACTACATCAATCCGCATGCGACCTCGACGCCAGCAGGCGATCCGCCGGAGATCGACGCGCTCCGCCGCGTGTTCGGCAGCGGGGAGAAGTGCCCGCCGATCTCGGCGACCAAGGCGCTGACCGGCCACTCGCTCGGCGCCACCGGCGTGCAGGAAGCGATCTATTCGCTGCTGATGATGAACAACGGCTTCATCTGCGAAAGCGCCCACATCCAGGAGCTCGATCCGGTGTTCGCCGACATGCCGATCGTGCGCAAGCGCATCGACAACGTCAAGATCGGCACCGTGCTGTCGAACTCCTTCGGCTTCGGCGGCACCAACGCCACGCTGGTGTTCAGCCGGCTGGATGCGTGAGGCCTTGCGTACGCATTGGTATTTTTTTCGTCATGGCCGGGCTCGTCCCGGCCATCCACGTCTTTGCTACCGGTTGGAAAACGTGGATGGCCGGGACAGGCCCGGGCATGACGGACAGCGGAGAGTAATCGCAAGATGGAAGGTTTGATGAAAGGCAAGCGCGGTCTGATCATGGGCATCGCCAATGATCATTCGATCGCCTGGGGCATGGCGAAGACGCTGCATGCCCACGGCGCCGAGCTTGCCTTCACCTTCCAGGGCGAGGCCCTCGGCAAGCGCGTCAAGCCGCTGGCGGAGCAGCTCGGCGTTGACCTGGTGCTGCCGTGCGACGTCGAGGACATCGCCAGCGTCGATGCGACCTTCGCGGCGCTCCGCGAGACATGGGGCAAGCTCGACTTCGTCATCCATGCGATCGGCTTTGCCGACAAGAACGAGCTGAAGGGCCGGTACGCCGACACCAGCCGCGAGAATTTTTCGCGCACCATGGTGATCTCCTGCTTCTCGTTCACGGAGGTCGCAAAGCGCGCGGCCGAGCTGATGACAGAGGGCGGCAGCATGATCACGCTGACCTTCGGCGCCTCCGAGCGCGCGATGCCGAACTACAACGTAATGGGCGTCGCCAAGGCGGCGCTGGAAGCCTCGGTGCGCTATCTCGCCTCCGATTTCGGCCCGCGCGGTATCCGCGTCAACGCGATCTCCGCCGGGCCCGTCCGCACGCTCGCCGGCTCCGGCATCGGCGAGGCGCGCGCGATGTTCGCCTTCATGCAGAAACATTCCCCGCTTCGCCGCGGCGTCACGCTCGACGAGCTCGGCGGCTCGGCGCTGTATCTGCTATCCGAGCTGTCAGGCGGCGTCACCGGCGAAATCCACTATGTCGATTCCGGCTACAACGTCGTCCTGATGCCCAGGCCGGACGACCTGAAGTCGCCGGACTAACCCGCCGCGATCTGCTCCGCGCGCTGGAACGCCGGCCGCGCCATGCAGCGCGCGAGATAGGCATCGAACACGGTGCGCGACGGCACCATCTTGAACAGGCGCACTGCGAAGTTCAGGCCCGAGCCGACCGTGATGTCGGCGGCCGAAAATTCCTCGCCGAGAATCCACGGTCCCTTGGCGAGCGCAGCTTCCAGCACGTCGAAGACCTGGGTCGCGCTGCCCCAGGCCGCGGTCGAGGTCGGCACCTCGATCTTCGTGAAGATCTGGATGATGGCGGGCTCGATACAGCCGGGCGAGAAGAACAGCCATTGCAGATAGCGCGCGCGGCGCGGATCGGTGATGGACGGCGCCAGCTTCGTCTCGGGATAGCGATCGGCGATGTAGGCGCAGATCGCCGCGGCTTCGCCCAGCGCGGCCTCGCCGTCGCTGAGTGCCGGCACCTTGCCCATCGGATTGACCTTCAAAAACTCCGGCGCTTTCTGCGCGCCGGTCGAGATGTCGGTCAGCACGCGCTCGTAGGCTAGGCCGCTCTCCTCCATCAGCCACAGCGTCGTGAACGAGCGTGAGCGGGGCGACCAATAGAGCTTGATCATGGCGAATCCCTATTGCTGGAGCAGTCGGGGCAACGTCCGGTCGAGACTTGTTGTCAGCAGCGTGCGGATGGCGTCGCGCAGTTTCTGGTTGGCCGGCACCTCGGCGGGAGCCGCCGGAAACGCCGCCTCATCCAATTCCTGGTTGGGGCCGCTGATCGGGTTGATCCCCATCAGGCGCGACATCATTGGCTCGTCATCCAGGGAAGCGGCGCCCTTCTTGATGACCTCGAATGACTGTCCATCGTACACGGTGATGTAGGTCAAGGCGAACAGGAACGTGCGTCGCTTGATGGGATTGCCCCACTTCACGATACCAAAGCCTTCGACGGACTGGTTGGTATTGCTGAAGCCGTTCTGGAATCGCTCGATCAGAACATAGCGCTGGCACTTGGATCCGGCCGCCGTCCGTTGGACGAAGTCGAGCCGCTCCGGGTTGCTTCTCAGCATCGGCGATGCTGATTCCGCAGCACGCGCCCAAGAGCTGGGCGAATACGCTATTAGTTTGACCGACTTGCGGGAAGCTGCGGCCTGAACGCGCGATACGATGACGCTCTGGAGTCCCCATTTATCGACATCGACGGGCGTGTATTCGTTTCCGAACATTGTGAAGCCGACCTGCTGAACGCCAAATCGACTGGCCACCGTGGAAATGAGACCGATCTCGCACGGTCTTGAGTCCGGACTGCTGAACGGCATCGCGTTCGGTGCGACTTTCGGAGAGCCGTCCTTGGCCGCCCGTATCGTTGGCGTGGTGGTCGCTAATGGCGATGTCGTTTGCGCATCGGCGCTGCCGATGAAACCGGACAGGAAGATCGTGATCAAACAGACGCGAAGCATGGATCGGCAGACATGGCTTTCGAGATGTCCCTATTGGGACTCGGAGTATTCCTTAGAGCGAGCCGATGACAACCGCAAGGCGAAGATCTTGGCGCGCTACGCGTCGATGGCGCTTCGCTTCCACCGGTAATACTTCATCGTAAAGCCATTCGACGGCTCGACCTCTTCCTTCTCGAACACAAAGCCTTCGCGCTCGTACCAGCGCCAGGCCTTTTCGTTCTCGCGGACGCAGCGCAGGTGGATTTCGTCAGGCATTTGCGTGCGCGTGAAGGCGAGCAATTGCCGTCCTAGCGATTGCCCCTGATAGTCGGGGCCGACGAACAGCATGTCGAGATAGAGCTTTGGCAGATGCAGCGCCAGCATTGCGGCGATGGTGCCGTTGTCGTCGGCGACGAACAGGCTCCAGCCGTCCGCGATCTCGCGCCGGATGCGCGCGCGCAGGTTCGCGAGCAGGAAGTCGCTGGCCTCGGCGAGCCCGGTCGAGACCCAGCTCTCCATCCAGACGCGACCGATCTCGTCATATTCGTCGGCGCGGGCGGGGCGGATCACCGGATGCGACATCTCAGGCCCGCTGGCTGCGCGCGGCCTGGCGTGGTCTTGCCTTGCCGGCGGACAGACACACCACTTCGGAGATTTGCAGGAGCTGCCGCGCCAGCGGGCTGGTCTTGCGCCAGACCATGCCGATGGTTCGGGACGGCTCCGGGTCGCGGAAGCGCGACAGCGAGACCGAGGCCGACCGCGTCTCCACCGGCACAGCCATCTCCGGGATCAAGGTGACGCCGATGCCGGCGCTGACCATCTGGACCAGCGTCGAGAGCGAATTGGCGTCCAGCATCTCGCGCGGCGGCGCCGATTGCATGTTGCAGAATGACAGCGCCTGGTCGCGGAAACAGTGTCCCTCCTCGAGCAGCAAGAGGCGCATCTCCCGCATCATCTCGCGCGACGGCACCGGCGTGCCTTCGTCGGAGCCCGGCCGCACCAGCAAAAACTTCTCGTCGAACAGCGCGACCTCGGCGAGCGAGGGCTCCGACACCGGCAGCGCAACGATGGCGGTGTCGAGCCGGCCTTCGACCAGCTCCTGGATCAGCCGCGGCGTCATCGTCTCGCGCACGCGGATGTCGAGCTCCGGATGCAGGCGCGTCAGATTCTTGGTGATCTTGGGCAGCAGATAGGGTGCGATCGTCGGGATCATGCCGATGCGAAGCCGCCCGGCGAAACGGTCCTGCGAGGCGCGGGCGAAATCGCCGAGCTCGTCGACCGATCGCAAAATGTCGCGGACGCGCTGGGAGAGCTCCTCGCCGAACCGGGTCAGCGCGACCTGCCGGGCGCTGCGCTCCAGCAGCAGGCCGCCGAGTGCTTCCTCCAACTCCTTGATCTGCATCGACAAGGCCGGCTGCGAGATCGAGCAGGCCTCCGCCGCGCGGCCGAAATGACCGTGACGCGCCAGCGCGTCGAAATAGCGGAGCTGGCGCAGCGTCAAATTGATCATCAGAAAATCCTATCGCAGCGATCACTAAAGTCAACTTCCCCTGATCGGAGGCGACGCCTAGAGTGGCCTGACCTGGTCAAAGGCGCCGTCGGACGCCACCAGAGGAGGTAATCATGGATGACACTTCGAAGTGCCCGTTTTCGGGCGGAAAACCCGCGCGGGTGAACCGCGACTGGTGGCCAACCCAGCTCAGCATCGAGATGCTGCACAAGAATTCCGACCTGTCCGATCCGATGGGCAAGGAATTCGACTACGCCAAGGAGTTCAAGTCGCTCGACCTGAACGCGGTCATCAAGGACCTGACTGCCCTGATGACGGATTCGCAGGAATGGTGGCCCGCCGACTTCGGTCACTATGGCGGCCTCATGATCCGCATGGCCTGGCACAGCGCGGGCACCTACCGCATCACCGACGGCCGCGGCGGTGCCGGCGCCGGCCAGCAGCGTTTCGCGCCGCTGAACAGCTGGCCCGACAACGCCAATCTCGACAAGGCGCGCCGTCTGCTCTGGCCCATCAAGCAGAAATACGGCCGGAAGATTTCCTGGGCCGATCTGATGGTGCTTGCCGGCAATGTTGCCCTAGAGTCGATGGGTTTCAAGACGTTCGGTTTCGCCGGCGGCCGCGCCGACGTCTGGGAGCCGGAAGAGCTCTATTGGGGTCCGGAAGGCACCTGGCTCGGCGATGAGCGCTACAGCGGCGAACGCCAGCTCGCCGAGCCGCTCGGCGCGGTGCAGATGGGCCTCATCTACGTCAACCCGGAAGGCCCGAACGGCAAGCCGGATCCGGTCGCCGCGGCCAAGGACATCCGCGAGACCTTCTTCCGCATGGCGATGAACGACGAAGAAACCGTCGCGCTGATCGCGGGCGGTCACACTTTCGGAAAGACCCACGGCGCCGGCGATCCGTCGCTGGTCGGACCGGAGCCGGAAGCGGGCGCGCTGGAAGATCAGGGCCTCGGCTGGAAGAGCAAACACGCGTCGGGCATCGCCGGTGATTCCATCACCAGCGGTCTCGAGGTGACTTGGTCGCAGACTCCGACCAAGTGGAGCAACAACTTCTTCGAGAACCTGTTCAAGTACGAATGGGAGCTGACGAAGAGCCCGGGCGGTGCCAACCAGTGGACGGCCAAGGGCGCCGATGCGGTCATTCCCGATGCCTTCGACAAGTCGAAGAAGCATCGGCCGACCATGCTGACCACCGACCTCTCGCTGCGCTTCGATCCGGCCTACGAGAAGATCTCGCGGCGCTTCCACGAGCATCCCGATCAGTTCGCGGACGCCTTTGCCCGCGCCTGGTTCAAGCTCACCCACCGCGACATGGGCCCGATCCAGCGCTATCTCGGCCCGCTGGTGCCGAAGGAGACGTTGATCTGGCAGGATCCTATTCCGGCCGTGAACCACGAGCTGGCCAACGATCAGGACATCGCCGCGCTGAAGACCAAGATCCTGGCCTCGGGCCTTTCGGTCTCCGAGCTGGTTTCGACCGCCTGGGCGTCGGCCTCGACGTTCCGCGGCTCGGACAAGCGCGGGGGCGCCAACGGCGCGCGCATCCGTCTTGCCCCGCAGAAGGACTGGGAAGTGAACGAGCCGGCTCAGCTGTCGAAGGTTCTCGGCAAGCTGGAAGCGATCCAGAAGGACTTCAACGCGTCGTCAGTTGCGAAGAAGATCTCGCTGGCGGACCTCATCGTGCTCGGCGGCACCGCCGCGGTCGAGAAGGCCGCGAAGGATGCCGGCGTCGACGTCAAGGTCGGCTTCACCCCGGGTCGCATGGATGCTTCGCAGGAGCAGACCGACGTTGACTCCTTTGCTCCGCTGGAGCCGCGGGCTGATGGCTTCCGCAACTACATCGGCAAGAAGCATCAGTTCCTGCAGCAGGAAGAAGCCCTGGTCGATCGCGCGCAGCTGCTCAAGCTCACCGGCCCCGAGATGACGGTGCTGGTTGGCGGCCTGCGCGTGCTCGGCGCCAACGCGAACGGGTCGAAGCACGGCGTCTTCACTTCGAAGGTAGGCACGCTCAGCAACGACTTCTTCGTCAACCTGCTCGACATGAGCACGCAGTGGGCCCCAGTGGCTGACGGCAGTTATGAGGGCCGCGACCGCAAGACCGACGCGGTGAAGTGGACCGGCACGCGCGCCGATCTGATCTTCGGCGCACACTCGCAGCTCCGCGCCTTCGCCGAGGTCTATGCGACCTCCGACTCGAAGGAGAAGTTCGTGCAGGACTTCGCCAAGGCCTGGACCAAGGTGATGAACCTCGACCGGTTCGACATCGCGGCGTGAGGTTGACACCTCTCCCGCTTGCGAGAGAGGTCGACGCGCGAAGCGCGGCGGGTGAGGGCTCTTTCCTCCTTGGGAGTCTCTCTGTGGAAACACCCTCTCCCCAACCCTCTCCCGCAAGCGGGCGAGGGAGCGCAGCTCGGCCCGGGGCGAGCACAAACAACGAGCACAAACAAAAAGGGCGGCCGAGAGGCCGCCCTTCGTGTTTCTGATGCAGTGGTGCGATTACTCGCCGGCTGCTTCGCGCGGGGCCTTCTCGCCCTCGGCGGCCTTGTCCTTGGCCTCGAGGTCCTCGCCGGTGGTCTGGTCGACCACCTTCATCGAAAGGCGGGTCTTGCCGCGGTCGTCGAAGCCGAGCAGCTTGACCTTGACCTTGTCGCCTTCCTTGACGACGTCGGAGGTCTTCTGCACGCGCGCCGAAGCGAGCTGGCTGATGTGGACGAGGCCGTCCTTGGAGCCGAAGAAATTCACGAAAGCACCGAACTCCATCACCTTGACGACGGTGCCGTCATAGATCTGGCCGACTTCCGGCTCGGACGCGATCGACTTGATCCACTTGATCGCGGCCTTCATCGCCTCGCCGTCGCTGGAGGCGACCTTCACGGTGCCGTCGTCCTCGATGTTGACCTTGGCGCCGGTCTTCTCGACGATCTCGCGGATCACCTTGCCGCCGGTGCCGATCACTTCGCGGATCTTGTCGGTCGGGATTTTGAAGGTCTCGATGCGCGGCGCGTATTCGCCGAGCTCGGCGCGGGCGTTGGTGAGCGCCTTGGCCATCTCGCCGAGGATGTGGATACGCCCATCCTTGGCCTGGCCGAGCGCGACCTTCATGATCTCCTCGGTAATGCCCTCGATCTTGATGTCCATCTGGAGCGAGGTGATGCCCTGCTCCGTGCCGGCGACCTTGAAATCCATGTCGCCGAGATGATCTTCGTCACCGAGGATGTCCGACAGAACCGCGAAGCGCTTGTCTTCGAGGATCAGGCCCATGGCGATGCCCGCGGTCGGCCGCTTCAACGGCACGCCGGCATCCATCAGCGCGAGCGAGGCGCCGCAGACGGAAGCCATCGACGAGGAGCCGTTGGATTCGGTGATCTCCGAGACCACGCGGATCGTGTAGGGGAACTCGTGATGCGGCGGCAGCACCGGGTGGATCGCGCGCCACGCCAGCTTGCCGTGGCCGATCTCGCGGCGCTTGGTGCCGCCGAGGCGGCCGGTCTCACCGACCGAGTAGGGAGGGAAGTTATAGTGCAGCAGGAACGTTTCCTTATACGTTCCCGACAGCGCGTCGATGTACTGCTCGTCTTCGCCGGTGCCGAGCGTGGTCACGACCATCGCCTGGGTCTCGCCGCGGGTGAACAGCGCCGAGCCGTGGGCGCGGGGCAGCACGCCGACTTCGGCGACGATGTTGCGCACCGTCTTGGCATCGCGGCCGTCGATGCGCTTGCCGGTGTCGAGGATGTTCCAGCGAACGATCTTGGCTTCCAGCTCCTTGAACACGCCGGCGATGCGCAGCTTGTCGTATTTCGGCTCCTGCCCTTCGGGGAAGTAGTGTGCGATCACCTTTTCCTTGACCTTGCCGACCGCGGCGTAGCGATCCTGCTTGACCGGAATGGCGTAGGCGGCGCGCAGCTCCTGCTCGACGAGACCGAGCATTTCCTTCTCGAGCGCCGAATTGTCGATTACGGTGACTTCGCGAGGCTCCTTGGCGGCGTTCTCGGCGAGCTCGATGATCGCGTTGATGACCGGCTGGAAGTGGCGGTGACCGAACATCACGGCGCCAAGCATGATGTCCTCGTTGAGCTCCTTGGCTTCCGATTCCACCATCAGTACGGCGTCCGCGGTGCCGGCGACGACGAGGTCGAGCTGGGTGTCGACCATCTCGTCGAGCGTCGGGTTAAGAATGAACTCGTCATTGGCGAAGCCGACGCGTGCCGCTCCGATCGGGCCCTTGAAGGGTGCGCCGGACAGCGTCAGCGCGGCCGAGGCCGCCACCAACGCAACGATGTCGGGATCGTTTTCCATGTCGTGCGAGAGCACGGTGACGATCACCTGGGTTTCGTTGCGCCAGCCGTCGACGAACAGCGGACGGATCGGACGGTCGATCAGGCGGGAGACCAGCGTCTCCTTCTCGGTCGGACGACCCTCGCGCTTGAAATAGCCGCCGGGAATGCGGCCCGCGGCGTAGGTCTTCTCCTGGTAGTCGACGGTCAGCGGTAGGAAGTCGACGCCTTCGCGCGGCGCCTTCGCCGCGACGACGGTGGCGAGCACCACGGTCTCGCCATAGGTGGCGACGACGGCGCCGTCGGCCTGGCGGGCGATCTTGCCGGTTTCGAGCTTGAGAGGGCGTCCGCCCCAGTCGATCTCGACTGAATGCTTATTGAACATAGAGGTCTTCTTTCATGGGTTCTCGAAAGAAGGAACGGCTCGAAAAACAAAAACCATGCGCAAGATTGCAGGACGCTGATCGGAGCGGATGATCAGCGACCTGCGATCCTGCCATGGTTTTTGGATTTCGGATGGCGTCCATCCTTTCGGGTCATACGGGCGCCTTGCCCGTTGTGCCCAGCCGCCGGATTGCTGCTGGACTGTCAGTCGGCACGAATGCGAACACCGAACCGCGGTCTTCGCCCATCGTGCCCGGTTGCGAATCGTCCCTCAAGCATGATCCGGAAAAGTGCGAAGCGGTTTTCCGAAAAGATCATGCTCAAACAACAATCCAAAAGTGCGATTCTCATCGCACTTTGGCCTCGCAGCCGACGCGCACGCAGCCTCGATCAAAAACCTTTAGACAAACGCTTTCGTTCGAAACCACGCGCAAAAACGCGCGCCAGTGGCGCGCGCGGGAACACTTAACGACGAATGTTGTGCTTCTCGAGTAGCGCCTTGTAACGCGCCTCGTCCCTCTTCTTGAGGTAATCGAGGAGCGAGCGACGGGTCGAGACCAGCTTCAAGAGGCCACGACGCGAATGGTTGTCCTTCACGTGGGTCTTGAAATGGTTGGTGAGGTTGTTGATGCGTTCCGACAGGATCGCGACCTGAACCTCGGGCGAGCCGGTGTCGCCGGCCTTGGTGGCATTCGTCTTGATGACTTCCGCTTTGCGTTCTGCGGCAATCGACATCGTCAATTTCTCTCGTTGCGACCGGTCGAGGCAGTCAAGCCGGTCAGGTTGAACACACGCTTGGGGATGATTTCGCCATTGCCAACTTCGGCAAGCGCCAAAAGACGGCCTGCCACCGTGACATAGACTGTGCCGCTACAAGTGGGCGCATCCCGTCCGCGCAACAAAACGGCCTGGCCCCGATGGAGCCTTGCCGCATCAGCCCGAGTGACGGCCAGTGCCGGGATGTCGTCCAGCGCGGTCTCAACGGGCATGAGCGCGTCGGCGAGGCTGCCCTCGCCGGACGCGGCTCTATCGCACAAAGCCTCCAACTGATCCAGCGGAATCATGTCGGTTTCGTCAAATGGGCCGACCAGGGTCCGCCTGAGCGCGCAGATATGGCCGAAAGTGCCGAGAATCCGGCCCATATCGCGGGCCAGTGCCCGGACATAGGTGCCCTTGCCGCACTCGGCCTCGAACACGGCCCAGTCGTTATCCGGTTGATCCACAAGGGACAAATGGTGAATCTCGACCGGGCGAGGAGCCAGTTCCACGACCTCGCCGTCACGGGCGAGGTCATAGGCGCGCTCGCCCTGGACCTTGATCGCGGAATAGCGCGGCGGGATCTGTTCGATCACCCCGGTGAAGCGGGGCAGCAGCGCCAGGATGGCCTCGCGGGTCGGGCGCTGGTCGGAGGTCGCGGTGACGCGGCCCTCGATGTCGTCGGTGTCGCGCTCCTCGCCCCAGCACACGGTGAACTGGTAGCGCTTGCGGCCGTCCATGACGAAAGGCACGGTCTTGGTGGCTTCTCCAAGAGCAATGGGCAGGCCGCCGGAGGCGAGCGGGTCGAGTGTGCCGGCATGTCCGGCGCGCTTGGCATTGAACAGGCGCTTGAGCACGGCAACGGCCTGCGTCGAGGTCATGCCGATCGGCTTGTCGAGTACGACCCAGCCATGGACGTCGCGGCGGTCGCGGCGCGCCTGGTTGCCCTTCTGCTGCCTGGCGCGCGGATCGTTGTTGACGCGGCGCGGCTCCTGATGCGGCTGAACATCACCGCCGACATCCGCAAAATTATTTTTCTGCACGTCACGCAGATCGGGCTCTTCGTTGCCGATCGCGCCGTGTGCCGGGTCCATAATCATTGCTCTTCTTCCCGATCCAAATCCGGATCCTGTTCCAAGTCCTGTTCCAAGTCCTGTTCCAAGTCCTGTTCCAAGTCCTGTTCCAAGTCCTGTTCGAGGTCCTTCTGCACCGCAGGTGTTCGCAAAAGCTTCTCGATCCGTTCCGCTTCGTCGAATCGCTCGTCGACGCGGAAGCGAATGTCAGGTGCAAATTTCAGGTTAACGCGCCGCGCGACCTCGCCGCGCAGGAATTTCTTGTTGCGCTCGAGCGCAGCGATGACGAGCTCGGTGTCGCGGCCACCGAGCGGCATCACGTAAACTGTTGCCAGCTTAAGGTCGGGCGACATCCGTACCTCCGGCACGGTGATGATGTGGCCTTCGAGGTCCGCATCATGCACATTGCCTTGCGCCAGAATCTCGGCCATCGCATGGCGAACCTGCTCGCCGACGCGCAACTGACGCTGCGAGCCGCCGGGCGCGGAACTCTTCTTCTGATGGTGCCGTGGCATCGTCGAAAATCACCTCGTCGTGCCCGTGTTTGGGACACGAGCATTGTCATTTGTCCTGTTGAAACGAATGAGGCGCGGATGGCCGGAAAAAATCCGGCCACCGCACTTCCCGCAATTTCAGCTCAAAAAGATCCGGGCGCTTCGGTAAGATTTGGACTTACAGGGAGCGCTGGATCGTCTCCACGCGATAGCACTCGATCACGTCACCGGCACGCATGTCGTGATAGTTCTCGAAGGCCATGCCGCATTCCTGACCGGACTGGACTTCCTTCACTTCGTCCTTGAAGCGCTTCAGCGTCGACAGCTTGCCTTCGTGCACGACGACGTTGTCGCGGATCAGGCGCACATTGGCGCCGCGTTCCACGGTGCCGTCGGTGACGCGGCAGCCGGCGACCTTGCCGACCTTGGAGATGTTGAAGATCTCCAGGATCGCGGCATTGCCCAGCATGGTTTCGCGCAAGGTCGGCGCGAGCAGGCCGCTCATCGCCTTCTTCACGTCGTCCACGAGGTCGTAGATGATGTTGTAGTAGCGGATCTCGATGCCGTTGCGCTTGGCGGCCGCGGCCGCCTCCTTGTTGGCACGAACCGAGAAGCCGATGATCGCGGCGTTGAAGCCTTCCGCGAGCGTCACGTCGGACTCCGAGATTCCGCCGACGCCGGCATGCAGGATGCGGGCGGCGACCTCGTCGGTGCCGAGCTTCTCCAGCGAGCCCAGGATCGCTTCCAGCGAGCCCTGCACGTCGGCCTTGATGATCAGCGGGAATTCCTTGCGGCCCGCCGTCTTCAACTGCGACATCATCTGCTCGAGCGAGCCGCGCATGCCGGAGATCGAGGCCGCCGCGTTCTCCCGCTTCTGGTGCGCGCGGTAGCTGGTGATCTGGCGGGCGCGGGCTTCGTTCTCGACCACGGCGAGACGATCGCCGGCTTCCGGCGGACCGTTGAAGCCGAGCACCTCGACCGGGACCGAGGGACCCGCCTCTTGCACGGTCTCGCCCTGATCCGAGATCAGCGCACGGACGCGGCCCATCTCGGCGCCGGCGACGATGATGTCGCCGATCCGCAGGGTGCCGCGCTGCACCAGCACGGTCGCGACCGGACCACGGCCGCGATCGAGCTTGGCTTCGATCACGGTGCCTTCGGCCGGACGCTCCGAATTGGTCTTGAGGTCGAGCAGTTCGGCCTGCAGCGCGATCATCTCGAGCAGCTTGTCGAGATTGGTCTTGTTCTTGGCCGACACCTCGACGTCGACGACGTCGCCGCCGAAGGATTCCACCTGCACTTCGTGCTGGAGCAGCTCGGTGCGCACGCGCTCGGGCTTGGCATCGGGCTTGTCGATCTTGTTGATGGCAACGATGATCGGCACCCGCGCCGCCTTGGCGTGGTTGATGGCTTCGATGGTCTGCGGCATCACGCCGTCATCGGCCGCGACCACCAGCACGACGATGTCGGTGACCTTGGCGCCGCGGGCGCGCATCGCGGTGAACGCGGCGTGGCCGGGCGTGTCGATGAAGGTGATCTTCTTGCCGCTCTCGGGCGAGACCACCTGATAGGCGCCGATATGCTGGGTGATGCCGCCGGCTTCGCCGGAGACCACGTTGGCATGGCGGAGCGCATCGAGCAGCGAGGTCTTGCCGTGGTCGACGTGACCCATCACGGTCACGACCGGCGAGCGCGTCTCGGTGTCGGTGGAATCGTCGACCTGGTCGAACAGGCCCTCTTCAACGTCGGAGGCGGCAACGCGCTTGACGGTGTGGCCGAGTTCTTCGGCGATCAACTGCGCGGTGTCGGCGTCGATCACGTCGGTGATCTTGTGCATCGCGCCCTGCTTCATGAGCATGCGGATGACGTCGACCGCGCGCTCGGCCATGCGGTTGGCGAGCTCCTGGATGGTGATCGCTTCCGGGATCACCACTTCGCGGATGAGCTTTTCCTTCGGCTCGTTCGCGGCATGGCCCTTCAGGCGCTGGGTGCGTCGGCGGAACGAGGCAATCGAGCGCTCGCGCACCTCGTCGGCATTGAGCGCGGTCACGACGGTCAGGCGGCCGCGCTCCTTCTGCGGGCCGGGCTTATGGGTAGGCTTGGGAGCGACCACAGGACGCGCGGCGCCGCCGGGGCCGCGACGGATCTGGCGCGGAGCCTCATCCTCATCGGGTTCGGCTGCAACGGCGGGGCCGCGACCTGCCGGTCCACCCGGACGCTGCGCGGTGGTCGTGGCAGGACGCGCCGTCGTGGTTCCCGGGCGGGCCGTCGTGGTTCCAGGCCGCGGCGCGGGAGCACCGGGACGCGGCGCAGGAGCGCCAGGAGCCGCCGCAGCGGGACGCGCGGCAGAGGGCTGCTCGCCCTCGCCAAAGCGCTTCTTGGCCTCGGTCTCGGCTTTCCGCTTGGCTTCGTCCTCGTGGCGATGACGCTCGTCCTCGGCCTTGCGGCGGGCTTCGGCAGCTTCGCGCTCGGCGCGTTCGGCGGCCTCGCGGACAGCGCGGCGCTGGGCCTCTTCCTCGGCCTGGCGGCGTTCCTCGACCTCGCGCAGCTTGGCATCGGCCAGCGCGCTGGCGCGCGCGGAGCGCTCGTCCTCGGTCAGCGTGCGCAGCACCACGCCGGAACCGGCGTTGCGCGGTGGCGCCGCCGGGCGTGAAGGGGTGGGCGCAGGTGCCGCTGGCGCCGGCTTTGCAACAGTCGTGGGCGCCTGCGGCTCAGGGCTGCCGTCGATGCGGCGCTTACCGCGCTTCTCGACCACGACCTGCTTGCTGCGGCCATGGCTGAAGCTCTGGCGCACGGTGCCCGTTTCGACGCGCGGCTTGAGCGATAGCGTCTTGCTCGGAACGCTCAGCTTCTTGTCGTCAGGGGTCTTGGTATCAACCATTCAGCAGTCCTAATCCTGATTTATCAGTGTTGTGCGTTGCCGCACCGTCCTATCGGGTCGTCGTTGTCTCTCAGAAATCCTGGCCGGGCTTTTCGGCAGTCTTGTCTTCGGCAGTCTTGTCAGCGTCCGCCATCCGGTATCGGACCAGCATCTGGCTACGTGACAGGAATGACTTGCTCGCCGGGCCCGCGAGCAGGGCTGCATGTATCACATTTGACCGGGTCAGTGCCAAATCCAATTCTATCGATTTCAGCGCGGTGACGACGGGAATCTGCGGCTTGGCGCCGCGATTTCCGGCATTTTGACGCGCCAGCATGTCCAGTTTGCGGATTCCGTCCGCGGCCCCGTCGCTGGCGTGGATCAGGACCTCGGCCGTGCCTTCCTGAAGTGCGCTCTCGACCTTGCCGAAGCCGGCGACGACCTGGCCTGCCTTGGCGGCGATCCCAAGGGCTTCCGCCACGCTCCGGATCAGGAGGGCCTCGACATCGGCGGGAAGCGTCTGGGGGATGCGCAGCTCGCGCTTGAAAGCCTTGTTAAATTGGTGACGCCGCACCGCTTCCGCAACCGCCTCTCGCGAGGCGGTGATCCACATGCCGCGTCCGGGCAGCTTGCGCTTGAGATCGGGAACTATGTCGCCTTGCGGCGACACGACGAAGCGGATCAGCTCGTCGATCGGCCGGACCTCGCGGCTGACCGCGCACATGCGCATGGTCGCCGACCTTTCGGTCCGCGGTCCATGGTCGAGTTCGCTGTCAGTGCTGGCGAGCATCCGGGTGACATCCTCCTTCGCCTTCTAAGTCGCGTGTTCTTTACGCAAAACCGGTCTCCACTTTCGCCGAACCCGCATCAAGCCGGTTGATCTTCGGTCGCCTCGGCCTCCTCAGCCGGCTTGGCGAGATCGGCCTCGGTGATCCAGCCGGCCTTGACGCGGGCCTGCATGATCATCGCTTCGGCGTCGTCACGGGAGATGTCGATACCGTCGAGTGCACCCGGATGCTTGGTCTGCTCGCCGCCTTCCTTGCGCTCGGTCCAGCCGACCAGATCGTCGGTGGCACAGCCGGCGAGGTCGTCGACCGTCTTGATGTCGTTCTCGCCGAACTTCACCAGCATCTTCGAGGTGACGCCGGGCACGTCCTTGACGGCGTCCTCGACACCCAGCTCCTTGCGGCGGGCTTCGATCTCGGCTTCCTGCTGATCGAGATATTCGCGGGCGCGGCTCTGGAGCTCCTGCGCGGTCTCCTCGTCGAAGCCTTCGATGCCGGCGAGTTCCTTCAGGTCCACCATCGCGAGTTCCTCGACCGAGGTGAAGCCTTCGGACGCCAAGAGCTGGCCGACCACTTCATCGACGTTGAGCGATTCCATGAAGACGCGGGTGGAGTTCTCGAAGTCGGCCTGGCGGCGCTCCGATTCCTCCTGCTCGGTCAGGATATCGATGTCCCAGCCGGTGAGCTGCGAGGCGAGGCGCACGTTCTGGCCGCGGCGGCCGATCGCCAGCGAGAGCTGGTTGTTGGTGTCGGGCACCACGACCTCGATGCGCTCGCGGTCTTCGTCGATGACGACCTTGGAGACTTCCGCCGGCGCCAGCGCGTTGACCACGAAGGTGGCGATGTCCGGCGACCAGGGGATGATGTCGATCTTCTCGCCCTGCAGTTCGTTCACCACGGCCTGCACGCGCGAGCCGCGCATGCCGACGCATGCGCCGACCGGATCGACCGAGGAATCGCGGGAAATCACGCCGATTTTCGCGCGCGAGCCCGGATCGCGGGCCACCGCCTTGATCTCGACGATGCCGTCATAGATCTCAGGCACTTCCTGCGCGAACAGCTTGGCCATGAACTGCGGATGGGTGCGGGAGAGGAAGATCTGCGGGCCTCTGGTCTCGCGGCGGACATCGAAGATATAGGCGCGGACGCGGTCGCCGTTGCGGAACACCTCGCGCGGCAGCATCTCGTCGCGGCGGATGATGGCTTCACCGCGGCCGAGATCGACGATCACGCTGCCATATTCGACGCGCTTGACGACGCCGTTGACGATGTCGCCGATGCGGTCCTTGAATTCCTGATATTGCCGGTCGCGCTCGGCCTCGCGCACCTTCTGCACGATGACCTGCTTGGCCGACTGCGCGGCGATGCGGCCATATTCCAGCGGCGGCAGGGTGTCGGCGATGGTGTCGCCGACCTGGGCGCCGGGATTGGCGCGCTGCGCATCGACCAGCGAGATCTGGTTGGAGTGGTTCTCGACCTTGTCGACCACCAGCATGTGGCGCGACAGCCGCAGCTCGCCCTTCTTCGGGTCGATCTCGGCATGAACGTCAGTCTCGCTGCCGTAGCGGGCCCGCGCCGCCTTGGCGATGGCGTCCTCCATCGCCGCGATCACGATGCCGCGGTCGATCGATTTCTCGCGCGCAACGGCGTCGGCGATCTGGAGCAATTCAAGTCGATTGGCGCTGACTGCCATGGCTAGTCTCCTTCGTCAGGCTCGATCTCGCCACGCCGCGCGCGTTCGGCGGCCAGGCGATGTTTCTTGGTATTGGTCGGGGCCGGCTTCTTCTTCGGCCTGGTGTTCTTGGTAATCTTTTCGCTGATCTTGGCGTGCGGCGCCTGCGGCGGCTCGAGGCCGAGCTCCCGGCGCATCTGGCGCTCCTCGGCCTTGCCGCGGCGCATCGATTCCGCGATCAGCTCGTCCGTCAGCACCAGCCGCGCCTCGCCGATATCCTCCATCGTCAGGAGAACGTCGGCATCTTCGCCGGCCTTGACGTCGTCGCGATGCAGATGCACGCGGTCGCCTTCGACAGCACCGAGCGTGCCGCGGAACCGCTTCCGCCCCTCATGGGCGACCGCCATCTCGATCTTCACCAGATGGCCAGAATAGCGCTCGAAATCGGAACGTCGCACCAGCGGACGGTCAATCCCCGGCGAGGAGATTTCCAGCCTGTAGGCGCGGTCGATGGGGTCGGCGACGTCGAGCACCGGCGACAGCGCCCGCGAGATCGCCTCGCAATCTTCGAGCTGCATCGAGCCATCCGGACGCTCGGCCATGATCTGCACGGTGCAGCCGGCCTCGCCCGAGATGCGGATCCGCACCAGACGGTAGCCCATGCCTTCGAGCACTGGCGCTGCGACCGCCGACACCCGTGCCGCCACGCCCGGCTCGATCACGAGCCTCGGCTCGGCCAGCAACTCGGCATCGGTGGAACCAGTGTTCCGTTCGGTCATATCAGGGGTCAAGGCGCTCGATGGTAAATGCTTGGTTAAGACGTCAAGGTGGTAAGACTTCAAAGCCCGCTTCGGAACTTTCCCGACAGCGCGCCGGGCCGCATCTTCCGCCAAGCCGCGCTCAGGTAATAAAAAAGAGCGGGTCCTTTCGGGCCCACTCTCACTACGCGGATCGTATGAGAAGATGAATTGGCGCTGATATAGCTCTTTCTGCCCGCCCGGACAAGGCCCATCGCAGCGGCGAGGAGGCTTTTTGCGCCCGGTCCGCGGTCCCCAGCGGCAACGCTTCTTTCATCAAGCAGGCCTAAATTCCCTGATCGTGGGGCGGCTTGGACCAAGGGCGCACCCGCGGCGTGCCCTGATCGAGTTGCGTTTTCATGACTGTTGCCACGTCGCTCATTCCCGGACTGGACGATATCGTCAAACGCGGCGACCCCAGGCGTCGTGGCGAGATCGCGCGCGCCATCTCCGCGCTGTTTTTTCAGGATGCCGCAAATCTCCGCCCTGACCTCGTCGATCTCTTCGACAATCTCCTGATCGATCTGGTACCGCATGCGGAGCTCACCGCGCGCGCCGATCTCGCTGAGCGCTTCTCATACCTCGATAACGCGCCACCGCACCTGGTGAACCAGCTCGCCCGCGAGAACGAGATTACGGTGGCGGGCCCGGTGCTGCGCCGCTCGCCCGTGCTCGACGATTCCGCGCTGGTCGAGATCGCGCGGCTGAAGGGTCAGGGCCATCTGCTGGCGATGACCGAACGCCCCACCTTGTCTTCCCTCATCACTGACGTGTTGATCGAGCGCGGCGATCGCGACGTGGTGCGTCGCGCCGCAGGCAATGCCGGTGCGGTGTTTTCTCCCGGCAGCTATTCCGAGCTGATCAAGCGCGCCGCGCAGGATGGCGTGCTCACGCTGAGGATTGGCCAGCGCAGCGATCTCTCGGGCGAGCACCTGAAGGAGCTGCTCAACGGCACGCTTGACGTCATCCGCCGCCGCCTCTCCAGCGTGGTCAATCCAGCGCGCCAGGTCGAGATCAAGCGGGCGATGGCCGCGATCGAGGAAGCTGCGCGCCCCCCGGGGCCGCGCCGCGATTACTCGGCGGCGCAGCGCACGGTGCTGGCCTTGCATCGCGAAGGCCATCTCGGCGAGAGCGCGCTGCTCGGCTTCGCCAAGGCGCACAAATACGAGGAATCGATCGCTTCGCTCTCGGCGATGTCCGGTATCCGCCTCTCGATCCTCGATCGCCTGATCGCAGGCGACCGTTACGATCCGATTCTGGTCCTGGGCCGCATGCTCAATCTCGGCTGGCCCACGGTGCGCGCGCTGGTCCTGATGTGGTACGGCCCGAATCGCACGCCGGCCGATGGGGACCTCGAGCAGGCGCGCTCGAACTTCACCCGCCTGATGCCAACGACGGCCGAGCGCGTCGTGAATTTCTGGCGCAACCGGCAGACGATCTAAATTCGCCTGAACCGCAAGTACGCCGCCTTGCGCCCTTCACGCGCGGCTTTGCGGCCGTAACGCGTCATGGTGTAGCCCGCCCATGGTTGCCGGAAATCGTCGGCGCGTTCTGCAAGCCAGGTGAAAGCCACCGAGCGCGCGAGGTGCGACAGCGTCCAGGCGCAGTAATCGTCGATGTCGCAGACGAAGCGGAATTCGCCGCCGCGCTTCAGCACGCGCGCCATCGCCGCGATGGTGCGGTCCTGGACGAAGCGCCGCTTCCAGTGCCGCCGCTTCGGCCATGGATCGGGATGGATCAGGTCGATCCGCGACAGCGAAGCCGGCGGCAGCCAGGCCAGCAGTTCGGCGGCATCGCCGGCGAACAGGCGGATGTTGCCGATGTTGGCGGCCTCGATCTGCGCGAGGATTTTCGCCATGCCGTTGACATAGGGCTCGCAGCCGATGAAGCCGGTCGTCGTGAAGTGTTGCGCTTCCGCCGCAAGATGCTCGCCGCCGCCGAAGCCGATCTCGAGCCGCACATCCTCGGCCGCGGGATCGAAGATCTCCGCGGCATTCGCCGGCGCTTCGCCCTCGATGTCGAGCGCAAGATGCGGCAGCAGATGGTCGATCAGCTCGGCCTGGTGCTGCCGCAGCTTGTGGCCCTTGCGGCGCCCGAAGAAGGCGCGCTGGCTGTCATCGCGATCGGGATCTGAGTTGCGCTCGCTCATCGCAGGGTCTGGTACAGCCGATGGAGCAGCCGCGCGCGCGGCTCGAGCGAGGAGACATAGAGCTGCTCATAATGGGTGTGTGCGCCCTTGCCGTCGACGCCGAGGCCGTCGAGCGTTGCGGTGTGCGCGGCGGTGAAATTGCCGTCCGAGCCGCCGCCGGTGTGGGTGTCGAGCAGCTCGAAGCCGATGTCGGCGGCGAGCGTCTTTGCATGCTCGTACAGCGAGGCGCCGGCATTGCTCTTCTCGTAAGGCGGTCGATTGAGCTCGCCCCTGACCGTGACGCTGACGCCTTCGGTCTTGGATGTCAGCCCGAGGATCTTGCCGACGAATTCTTCCGCGTCGGCAAGGCTCGGCACGCGCAGATCGATCTCGGCATAGGCCTCTTCCGGCGTGACGTTGGGGCGGGTGCCGCCGCGCGCCACGCCGACATTCACGGTGACGCCGCGCTTGAGATCATTCATGCCTTCGAGCGCCAGGATGACGTTGGCGAGCTCGCGAACGGCGCTGCGGCCGTCCTCGGGCCGCGTTCCGGCATGCGCAGGCACGCCCTTGATGAACACGCGGAAGCGTCCGACACCCTTGCGTCCGGTGACGATCTTGCCGCCGTCGCGCGCCGGCTCCGTCACCAGCACGTATTTCGCTTTGCGCCCCTCTTTCTCGATCAGCGCACGCGAAGTCGGGCTGCCGATCTCCTCGTCGGAGGTGAAGACATGGGTGATGCCGAGTGGCGGGCGAGCGCCGTCGGCGCAAAGCGCACGAAATGCGTGGTGGGCGATGTAGGCGCCGCCCTTCATGTCGTAGATGCCGGGGCCGAACGCGCTGTCGCCCTCGACCTTGAACGGCAGGCGCTCGATGAAGCCCATGGGATGAACGGTATCGAGATGACTGAGGATCAGGATGCCCGGCTGATCCTGGCCCCACGCCGAACGCGCGATGAGATGATCACCGCAGCCGTCGACGCCGGCGACGCGTTCCAGCGCAACGGGCAGATCGTGGAAATGATCCGCAACCAGTGACATCAGTTTGTTGACCTGTTCGGGCGCGTCGGTCGGCGTCTCGATCTCCACCCAGCGGCGGATGCCATAGAGAATAGTTTGAGAATCGAACCAATTGGCGCTGGTCATGGACGGATCTGTGCCTTCGAACTGCATCATCGGACAGGGCGCGCAGCAAGGCGCGGCCGCAAATGACGACATAGGCCAGATTTGGCGCGGCCTCAAATCGGAATGAGGAGCCGCCTCAGCGCTTGTCCGGGCCTTCGCGCGCGGCGATCTGCTCGACCAGATCGACGATCGAGCGGCGCATCTTCGAATCGGCGATTCGGGTGAACGCCTTGGTCAGTGCGAGACCTTCGGAGGTCGCGAGGAAGTCGGAGACGTAAGAGGGCGAAGCGCCTTCGCTGAAGCCGTCCGGCCCCGGCACGCCGCTAGGGCCGCCCTCGAACAGGAACGACACCGGCACCTGGAGAATCTCGGCGATCTGCTGGATGCGGCTCGCGCCGACGCGGTTGGTGCCCTTCTCGTATTTCTGGATCTGCTGGAAAGTCAGGCCCAGGGCTTCGCCGAGCTTTTCCTGGCTCATGCCCAACATGATGCGGCGCATACGCACGCGGCTGCCGACATATTTGTCAACAGGGTTGGGCGCTTTCGACATTTCCTCAGCCCTCCAAACATCACCTCCGGCGCAATCAGGAATGCCTCAGGTGCCAGCATCGTCAAAATCACACCCTGTTATTGGGAAACATTGCGGAGAAATTTAGCAATGCCCACTGTCTTTTGCAGCGGATGCAGAATGGGGAGCCCGCGCGCAGTCTGTCAACCGTGTACTACGGTTGTCAAAGGTTTCCGGCCGGGCCGGCGGCGACGGTGCGATCAGGGCTGCCGCTTGGTGACACGGCGGCGGACCGCCAGAATCACCGCCAGCGCCACCAGCATGGCCGCTGGTGCATCGCCCACGCGCGCATAGACGGTCGGCGGGATCGCGGCGGGCAGGTTTGCATCCAAAATGCCCTCAATGCCGAGACCGAGCCTAGCAATCGTTCGCCCGACCGGATCAATCACTGCGGAGATGCCGGTATTGGCGGAGCGCACCAGCGGCAATCCGAGCTCGATCGCGCGCATCCGCGCCTGCTCCAGATGCTGATATGGGCCGGTCGAGATGCCGAACCAGCCGTCATTGGTGAGGTTCACAATCCAACCCGGACGCTCGTTGCGTCCGGCAATCTCGCCGGGAAAGATCGCTTCGTAGCAGATCAACGGCAGTGCGGGCGGCGCACTTGGCACCGGTAGCGCATGACGCACGGTGCCGGGAATAAAGCCGCCGCGCACGCGCGTCAGCTGCTCGAAGCCGAGCTTCTCCATCAGGTCCTGGTAGGGGAGGTATTCGCCGAACGGCACGAGATGCAGCTTGTCGTAGGCCGCGAGCACGCTGCCGTCGTGATCGATCACGTAGATTGAATTATACGCGCGCGTGATCGGCGTGCCGCGCGGTAGGTCGGGCGCGCGGACCGAACCGGTGATCAGCACCGTGCCCTTCGGCAGCAGGTCGGCGATCTCAGCCATCGCGTCGGCTTCGCGGGTCAGGAAGAACGGAAAGGCGGATTCCGGCCAGATCAGGATGGTGGCATCGCGCACGCCGGTCGATTGCGGTCCGGAGGCGCGGTCCGACAGCGCCAGATATTTCTTCATCACCTCCGCCTTGGCGGCGTAGTTGAATTTCGCGTCCTGTTGCAGGTCCGGCTGCATCAGGCGCAGCTTGGTGCCCGCCACCGTCGTGGTCGGATGCAGCGACAGGCGGATCGCGCCGAAGACGCCCATGACGATCAGCAGCGTAATCGCGGCCGCCGGCACGCGCCATTGCAGGCGGCGATCGGGCGTGCGGTCGATCAGCGTCGCGGGACTGGCGAAGATCGCGACCGTCAGGAATGTCATGCCCCATAGTCCGATCAGCGATGCCGTCTGCGCCAGCGGCAGCGGCTCGGACAGGGCATAACCGAACGCGTTCCAGGGGAACCCGGTCAGCGCGTGGCCGCGCAGCCATTCGCTGATGGTGAGGCTTGCCGCGAGCGCAAGCACGCGCGTGGCGTTCTTGGTCCAGAGCAGCCGCGCGAGCGCAAAGCCGATTGCCGTGAAGATGGACAGATAGGCCGGCAGGCCCAGCACCGCGAACGGCGTCAGCCATGCGAACACATCGGCGTCGACGAAGAAGGCGTAGCCGATCCAGTAGAGGCCGGGAACGAAATAGCCGAGCCCGAACCAGTAGCCGGTCAGTGCCGCGGCGGGCACGCCGCCGTAGCGTCCGGCGCCCGCGCCGTCGATCAGCCAGACCAGCACCGGGAACGTAATGAACAGCACCGGGAAGATATTGAACGGCGCCAATGCCAGCACAGAGAGCGCGCCGCATGCCATCGCGATGAGGGCGCGCTTCCATCCCCAGGTGAGGATGATGGCAAGCGCGATCAGCCGAAGTCGCTGGAGCGGGCTCACTGCTGGCCGGTCCCCTCGCTCGGCGGCGGGGTGGGCGTGTCACCGGCTGGCGGCTGACCGCTGTCAGGCGCAGCCTCGCGGCGCCGGCTCTCGCGCTGGGTGCGCGGGGCAGGCCGCTCCTTCCGCGTCGAGATGCGCAGCCGCTTGACGCGGCGCGGGTCGGCATCGAGCACCTCGACCTCGTAATTGCCGGGGCCCGAGATCACCTCGCCGCGCACCGGCAGGCGCCCGACGAAGCTGACGAGATAGCCGCCAAGGGTCTCCACTTCCTCGCCGGCCTCGCCGGTGACGAAGTCCTCGCCGATCACGGTGCGGACGTCGTCGAGGCTGGCGCGCGCATCGGCGATGAAGGCGTTATCGGGCAGGCGCACGATCGAGGGCGGCTCGTCGCTGTCGTGCTCGTCGTCGATTTCGCCGACGATCTGCTCGACGATGTCCTCGAGCGAAACCAGTCCGTCGCTACCGCCATATTCGTCGACGACCAGCGCGAGATGAATGCGCGTCGCCTGCATCTGCGCGAGCAGGTCGATCGCCCGCATCGACGGCGGCACGTAAAGCAGCTTGCGGATGATGCGCGCATCCTCCAGCGGCAATGCGAGGTCGACCGTCCGCAGGTCGAGCCCGGCCGGCAGCGGCTTCTTGCGCTTGGTCTTGACGGCTTCCGGGACGCGGGCACGCGCGGTCATGAAGGCGAGCAAATCGCGGATGTGGACGATCCCGACCGGATCGTCGAGCGTCTCGTTGTAGACCACGAGACGGGAATGGCCGGCGCTCTCGAAGCGGTCCATCAGCTCGCCGAGCGGGATGTCGCGCTTCACCGCGACGATGTCGGCGCGATGCACCATGACGTCGGCGATACGGCGCTCGTGCAGGCCGAGGATGTTGCGCAGCATGGTGCGCTCGACCGCAGAGAAGCCGGTGTCGTCAGGCGTCGTCGCGTTGAGCACGACCTGGAGGTCGTCGCGCACGGATCCCGCCTTCCAGCCGAACAGCGTGCGGATGGCGCGAACCAGCCAGCCGTCCGCCGTCGGGCGCAGCACCTCGCCTGGTGTCACCACGGCCGGCAAATTGGGCGTGTTGCGCGGATTGTCGTGGGTCGGGTCGGAATCCGGCATCAGTGCGTCCCCGTGCGGTCTGCATAGGGGTCGGGGATGCCAAGATGTGCCAGGATCTCGGTCTCCAGCGCTTCCATTTCCTCGGCGTCGTCGTCGGTCTCGTGATCGTAGCCGATCAGGTGCAGGAAACCATGGACGGCGAGGTGACTCAAATGATGATCGAACGGCTTGTGCTCCTCGTCCGCCTCGCGCCGCATGGTCTCATAGGCGATCGCGATGTCACCGAGCATGCGCGGCGCATCGCCTTCCTTCCACTCGCCCTCCGGCTGGAGCGCGGGAAACGACAGCACATTGGTCGGCTTGTCGATGCCGCGCCAGTTGCTGTTGAGGGTGCGGATGCCGGCATCGTCGGTCAGCATCACCGCCACTTCCGCGTCGGCGACGTCTTCGTCGACACTCTCGGCGGCGGCGGCGACCGCGCGCTGGATCACGGCTTCGGACTCGGGCTCGCGCTGCCAGCAATCGGCAACGACGAGGACCTCGGTCATGGGAAGGTTCGGATGTGACATTGTGCTTGTTCGGAACGATGAGGCGCCTTCGTCCGCGCCCGCTTGGTCCGGATGTTGTCCCGTCAGGATTTCTGGGCTGCCGGCCGCTGCGGCGACCCTTCATAAGCGGCGACGATCCGCGCCACGAGCTCGTGGCGGATCACGTCCTCGGCCTTGAAATGAACTTGTGCGATGCCTTCGACGCCGCCGAGTAGGCGCGTCGCCTCGGCAAGACCCGAGGTCTGGCCGTTCGGCAGGTCGATCTGCGAGGGATCGCCGGTCACGATCATGCGGCTGTTCTCGCCAAGGCGGGTCAGGAACATCTTCATCTGCATCGACGTGGTGTTCTGCGCCTCGTCCAGGATGATGGCGGCATTGGTCAGCGTGCGGCCGCGCATGAAGGCGAGCGGCGCGATCTCGATCTCGCCGGTCTGCAGCGCGCGCTCGACGACTCGCGCATCCATGAGGTCGTAGAGCGCGTCGTAGATCGGGCGCAGATACGGATCGACCTTCTCGCGGAGATCGCCGGGCAAAAAGCCGAGCCGCTCGCCGGCTTCGACCGCCGGACGCGACAGGATGATCTTGTCGACCTCCTTGCGCTCGAACAGCTGCGCGGCATGCGCGACCGCGAGCCAGGTCTTGCCGGTGCCGGCCGGGCCGATGCCGAACACCAGCTCGTGGCGCTTCAGCGCGCGGATGTAGGAGTCCTGCGCCGCCGTGCGCGCGCGCACCGGACGCTTGCGCAAATTGATGCTGTCGAACGTCGCCTTGGCCGACTTGGCGTCGAACTCGAACAGCGACCCCTGCGCGATCACGGCGCGGATTGCGCCCTCGACCTCGCCCTGGTCAAGATCCTGTCCCTTCACGGCTTGCGCGTAGAGCATCTCCAGCACGCGGCGTGCGGCATCGCAGCCGTCGCGCGTGCCGCCAATGGTGATGTGGTTGCCCTTGGAATCCACGATGACGCCGAGCCGCCGCTCGATCTGTGCCAGATGCTGGCCATAGGGGCCGACCAGCGCGGATGCGGCGCGGTTGTCGTCGAAGTCGATGACGACCTGAGTCTCGGGCGGAACTTGCATGTCGCGGTCAAATTTGCGGCTGGGAGCGATAGACGACGAATCCGATGCGCTTTTGGGCAAGGGTTCAGGCTCCGATGGCTTGCGATAAAGCGGGCCCGCCCGCGGTGCGCGGTGTGGCGAGCTCGCCGAGGAAGCTGTAGCGTTCGAGGCTGTCGATTCTGACCGGCAGGATTTGTCCGATGATGTCGGACGAGGCCATCACATGGGCAGGCTGGAGGAATGCGGTGCGGCCGACGATCTGGCCGTGCTTGCGCGCCGGACGTTCGAACAGCACGTCGACCGTTGAGCCAATCGCAGCCTTGTTGAAGGCCGATTGCTGGCTGTCGATCAGTTCCTGGAGCCGCTCCAATCGCTGGTCCATCTCGGCGGGGGACACCGTCTCCTGCATGTCCGCGGCCGGCGTTCCCGGCCGGGCGGAGTATTTGAACGAATACGCGGCAGCGTAGCCGATTTGCGTGACAAGCGCGAGGGTGGCGAGAAAATCTTGCTCGCTCTCGCCGGGGAAGCCGACGATAAAATCCGATGAAAAAGCAATGTCTTGGCGCGCGGCGCGGAAACGGTCGATGACACGCCGATAATCATCGGCGGTATGTTTCCGGTTCATGGCGGCGAGAATCCGGTCCGAGCCCGACTGCACCGGCAGGTGCACGAACGGCATCAAGGCGTCGAGATCGCGATGGGCTGCAATCAAGCTGCCATCGACGTCGCGGGGGTGGCTGGTCGAATAGCGCAGCCGCGCGATGCCGGGAATTGTCGCGAGGTGCTCGAGCAGCCGGCCGAGCGGCCAGGTCTTTCCGTCAGGACCATCGCCATGATAGGCGTTGACGTTCTGGCCGATCAGCGTGAGCTCGCGAACGCCGTTGTCGGCCAGCCGCTTCGCGTCGTCGACGATCTTCGCGACCGGACGCGAGACTTCGGCGCCGCGCGTATAGGGCACGACGCAGAAGGTGCAGAACTTGTCGCAGCCTTCCTGCACCGTGACGAAGGCGGAAATGCCGCGCGCGCGAATCGCGTCGGGCTTCGGCTGGGCCAGGAAGCCGAACTTGTCGGCCGCGGGAAATTCAGTCTCGATCGCGCGGCCTTCGCTGCCGGCGCGCTTCAACAGCTCAGGCAGATGATGATAGCTCTGCGGGCCGACCACGACGTCGACCGCGGGCGCACGGCGCACGATCTCCTCGCCCTCGGCCTGCGCCACACAGCCCGCGACCGCGATTCTCATGGTGCGGCCGTTGCGCGCGGCCTCGTCCTTGGCAACGCGGAGCCGGCCGAGCTCGGAATAGACCTTCTCGGAGGCTTTTTCGCGGATATGGCAGGTGTTGAGGATGACGAGGTCGGCGTCCTCGGCACTGGCCGTCTCCACGAATCCTTCCGGCGCCAGCGTGTCCACCATGCGTTGGGCATCGTAGACGTTCATCTGGCAGCCATATGATTTGATGTGCAGCTTGCGCGGCGGCGTCATGGAACCCGAATTGAGGTGGAGGACCGCCCTCAGATATAGGTTGGAGGGCCAAAAATCCAGCGAAGGCAGCCATTTGGGCCGTCATTCCGGGGCGCGATGCAGTCGCTAACCCGGAATCTCGCCAAAACCTCTGGATTCCGGGTTCGACGCTGCGCATCGCCCCGGAATGACTGTGGCGCCTAGCCCGCCACGGCGTCCGCCTCGACCCGCCGGACCAGCTCCGGCAGCTGGTGCATGTCGGCAAAGGTCAGGTCGGCGCCGGCCCGGTGCAGGGCCTCGGCATGGCCTTCGCCGCAATGGCTGCCGCCGCAGAAGCCGAACACGGTCATGCCGGCCGCCCGGGCGCCGGCAATGCCGGCCAAGCTGTCCTCGATCACGACGCAGCGCTCGGGCGGCACGCCCATTTCGCGCGCTGCGAACAGGAACAGGTCGGGCGCCGGCTTGCCGTTTGTCACCTGCGAAGCCGAGAAGATGTTTGGCGCCAGGCGCTCGTAGAGCCCGGTGCTCCCCAGGCTCACCTGCATGCGCTGATGCGAGCCGCTCGAGGCGACACAGACGGCTTGCGTCACCACATCGAGCACATCATGGATGCCGCGGATCGCTTCGAGGTCGGCCTCGAATGAGCGGTGCAGCTCGTCCTGCAGGTCGCCGTGATAGGCCTCCGGCAGCTTGCGGCCGAGCTCGGTCTCGATCTCGGCGTTCGCCTGCCGCCTGGAGCGGCCGAGGAAGCGCGCGAACACCTGCTCCGAGGTGATCGGATAGCCATGCCGGGTCAGCACATTGGCATGGGCGCGACAGGAGATCACCTCGCTGTCCACGAGCACGCCGTCGCAATCGAAGATGATGAGGTCGATCGGCACTAAGGCATGATCCGGAAAAGTGTGAAGCGGTTTTCCGACAAGATCATGCCAAATCAAGACGTCGGCGTGTCGTCGTCGAGCGGAACGCAATAGAGCTCGAGCCGGTGATCGACGAGCTTGTAGCCGAGCTTGCGGGCGATCTCCGCCTGCAGCTTCTCGATCTCCTCGGAGGTGAACTCGATCACCTTGCCGTCGCGCAGATTGATCAGGTGGTCGTGGTGGCTGTCGCGCATCGTCTCGTAGCGCGCGCGGCCCTCGCGGAAATCATGACGCTCGATGATGCCGGCATCCTCGAACAGTTTCACGGTGCGATACACGGTCGAGATCGAGATCTTGTCGTCGACGGCGACGCAGCGCCGGTAGAGTTCCTCGACATCTGGATGATCGACCGCCTCGGCCAGCACGCGGGCGATGACGCGGCGCTGCTCGGTCATGCGCATGCCGGTGGCGGCACAGCGCGCCTCGATGCCGGACGCCTTGGATGCGGAAGAAGGTTTCAGTGCGGTCATGGTTGTCTGCCTGGCGGGCCGCTTTCTGCCATCAATGTTACGACAAGTCACGCCGCATCAGAAGGGCGTCCAATTGTTCCCCGTTCGGCTGCTTATAGTAGCGTTCGCGGCGCCCCACCACCATGAATCCGGCCCTCTCGTAGAGCCGCCGCGCCGGCTGGTTATTTTCCTCGACCTCGAGAAATATCGTGCGCACACCGCGCCCGGCGAGATGACCGAGATGGGTCATCAGCAGCGTGCGGGAGAGGCCGCGGCCGCGATGTGACGGATCGACCGCGATCGAGAGGATTTCCGCTTCGTCTGCGCCGATCCGCGACACCGCAAAGCCGATCGTCTTGCGGCCGAGGCGCAAGCGATGCACCAGCGTGTTGCGCTCGGTCATCATGCTTTCGAATTCGCCTTCGCCCCAGCCGTGCGCGAAGGAAGCGCCGTGCAGCTGTGCCAGCCGTGCAGCGTCGCGCGCGGACGCGGGCTCGACGGCGGCCGTGCCGCCGCGCCACCATTCCGAAAACCACTTCATCATGAGTTTGCGGCTTGCGCTGCGAGCGGCGGCAGTGCGGCCGGCTTTGCGTCGGGCGCCTTCAGATAGAACGGCCGCGCCGGATTGGTCTCGGGATCGGCCGCGGCACCGAGCCAGGCGACCCAGCCGATGCCGGGCGCGGGCTGCGCGTCCACCGCAACAGGCTGCGGCGCGTCCTTCGGCCAGCGCCCGGCGAGGAGGTTTGCGGCATTGCCGACCAGATGCGGGGCGCCGAACTGTGAGGCCGCGATCGCCTCGTCGATCGGGACAATTCCCGGCCGCACCAGCTGGCTGCCGTCGCCGGCGACGATCTGGAAATAGACGTGATCATGCCGGGCATCGATCGCGGAGATCACGGGCGCCGATTTGCTCTGGCCCACGACGGCCGCGGCATAGGCCGACAAGGTGGTCAGGCCGACCGCTGGCTTGCCGGCCGCAAGCGCAAGCCCGCGCGCCGCCGAGATGCCGACCCTCAGACCGGTGAAGCTGCCGGGACCGACGGTGACGGCGATGCGGTCCAGCGAGCTGAAGGTAAGATCGGCCGACTGCATCACGCGCGCGATCAGCGGCATCAGCGCTTCGGCGTGACCGCGCTTCATCGGAAGCGATTCCCGCGCGCGCAGCTCGGCCGTTTCGGTGTCGAGCACGGCTGCAGCGCAAGCGTCGAGCGCAGTATCGATGGCGAGGATCAGCATGAAAGAACGAATGGCGCGTGGTGAATGGCGATCAGTCTAGCCGATCGAAATCCCATTCGCCATTCGCTACTCGCCATTCGCGCTCTAATCACATCGGCCGGACTTCGACCACGTCGGGCACGAAGTGCTTGAGCAGGTTCTGGATACCGTGCTGGAGCGTCGCGGTCGATGACGGGCAGCCGGAGCAGGCGCCCTTCATGTTGAGATAGACGATGCCGTCCTTGAAGCCGCGGAAGGTGATGTCGCCGCCGTCATTGGCGACCGCCGGCCGCACGCGGGTCTCGATCAGGTCCTTGATCATGTCGACCGTCTCGGCATCGGCCTCGTCGAAGAACTCGTCCTCGTCGTCGAGATCGGCATCGCCTTGGGCCTCGCCGCCGGCGAGCAGCGGCGCGCCGGACATGTAATGCTCCATGATGGCGCCCAGGATCGCGGGCTTGAGCTGCTGCCATTCACCGCTCGCCTTGGTCACGGTGATGAAGTCCGATCCATAGAACACGCCGGTGACGCCGGGCACGTCGAACAGCTTTTCGGCGAGCGGCGAGCGCGTGGCCGCTTCGCGGTTGGAAAATTCCATCGGGCTGCCGTCGACCACGACGCGGCCGGGAATGAACTTCAGCGTGGCGGGATTGGGGGTGGGTTCGGTTTGAATGAACATGGGTTTCTCCAGACGTCGCCAGTTCAAGGCCGGCGCGTGCTCCATCCACTAGCAGATGGCGATGGCGAACGCACGGTCAAGGGGAAGTGGAGCATTAGTCCAAGATTTTCAGTGAGTTGTCCAGCGGATGGATGGGTAACAAAACAGACCGGATGGATAGGTAACAATCGTTCATGGTTTGGTCGGCTGCGGCGCTGCGCTAGCGCAGCGCCGCAGCCTGCGTGTTTTCTGGTCGATGATGCCGATCGGTATGTGGAAGAAGCGCACTTGCCATTGCCCATCGGCGGCCTCCTCGACGGCAACGGCCTCACCAATGAGAGCGCTGGAGATGTGAATGAGTTCGCCGCGCCACTTGATCTCGCCGTTGGAGCGGACCTGGCGCACCGCGGCTTCGGCTGGATAATCCGGCTCCGGAAGCCGCCTCGGCATCGCACGAGACGAAGGCTGATAGACGCTGGCAGGTGGGCGCTGGCCAAGTGACTCGTGCGGTCGTTCTTCGTTGTAGTCGCGCACGAATGCCGCGAAGCGACGAGCCTGCGCGGCCTGGGTCGGCGGCGGCGGCTGCATGGCCTCCAGAAGCGTGAGGTGAAAACGCTCGTGGCGGCCGTTCTGCTGTGGATGGCCGGGATCAATCCGTTCATGGCGGATGCCAAGCTTGATCCACCATACCGACAGTGCCGTCAGGCCCGTGGTTCCGGTCGAGGCGAACGGCGAGCCGTTGTCGGAGCGGATGATCTGCGGCAAGCCGTACTCGCGAAACGCCCGCTCCAGCAGCGGTTGGCACTCGGCATGTTGCGTGCTGCCCGTCGCCGCCAGGCTAATCAAATAGCGGCTGAAGCCATCGGTCACCGTGAACGGTTCAACGCGAGATCCGTCGCCCAGGCGGATCCAGCCCTTGTGATCGAGCGCCCATACATGGTTGGCATGCTGAGGCACCGTCAGTTGCCCCATGCGCGGCGGCGCACGCCGCCGGGTCCGACGGTTGCTCACCAGTCCCGCCCGTTTGAGAATCCCGCCCGCCGTCGAGGCCGACGGCCAATCGACGTCCCCTTGGCGAGCCTCAAGTTTGCTGACGATCTTGCGCGGTCCCCAGCTCGGCCGCTCAAGCCGCAGCCCCACAATCGCATCCACGATGTGCTGTGGTGTCGCCCGTCCATGAACCCGCGCGGCATGGGAGCGATCCGCCAGCCCGGCAGGTCCTTCCAACCGGTAGCGCTCCAGCCACTTATAACCGGTCTTGCGGCTAATCTCGTAGCGCTCGCAAAGCTCCGTCATCGTCCACAAGCCGGTTCGCTGATCCGAGATGAAGCGAACTCGTTCGTCCATTGTACAGCTCTCCCGCCAAGGCATCGGCTGATCCTCCCAGCCGACAGAGAACTGTCACCCATCCATCCGGTCTACTCTGTTACCTATCTATCCGGTCTGGACAGAGTTGCGCTACCCTCCCCTGGCGGGGGAGGGTCGATCGCGCGCAGCGCGAGCGGGGTGGGGTGATCTCTCCCCACGGGCACTGTTGGACGGGGAGAGACCGTCACCCCACCCCGTCTCATGTTTCGCTCCGCAACACGAGCCGACCTCCCCCTCCAGGGCAGGGTAAGAAAGAGCGACCTACGACAGCGAATCCACGCTTTGATCGCTCAGCGCACCCGAAATGATCGTCACCGGCACCGGGAACGTGCCCAGCGCATGCGCGAGCAGCGCGACCAGCGGCCCGGGTCCCTCGGCGCCGGGATTGGCGGCGAGCACCAGCATGGCGATGTCAGGGTCCTCGTCGATCACCGCCAGCAGCTGGTCCATCGCGGCGCCTTCGCGGATCACCCGCTCCGGCGTGATCGCGGCGATGCCGTTGGCTCTGCCGGCGGCGCGGTCGAGCGCGGCTTCGGCTGCTTCCTGCGCCTCGGCGCGCATGATGTCGGCGACACCAAGCCATTCCTGGCTCTGCTGTTCGGGCTCGATGATGCGCAGCAGCACCACGCCGCCGCCGGCGCGGATCGCCCAGCGGCTGGCGTAATAGACTGCGCGATCCCATTCGGCGGTGTCGTCGACAATGACGAGGCATTTGGGCTTGTGACCCGACTCGAAGCAAAGTCGCTTGCTAGTCATGCCTATCCCGGCGTGTGCACGGCCTGCATGGTGCCACACTCCCTCACCGTTTGGGAGAGGGATAGCGGCCGGTGCCATGGCGCAGGCCGAGCTCCGTTAGCGCAACAATCAGCGCCGGCGGATGAAGCCGACGATGTCCTTCGAGAGCTTCATGGTCTGGTCGGCGATGGCGCGGGCGCGGTCGGAACCCTCGTTCAGGATCGCGTCGATATGGCCGGGATCGGCAACGAGCCGCTTCATCTCGCCGGCGATCGGCGCGAGCTTGGTCACGCACAGCTCCGCCAGCGCATTCTTGAAGCTGGAGAACTGACCGCTGCCGAACTCGCGTAGCACGTCGGCCTTGGAGCGACCGGACAGGGCTGCGAAGATGCCGACGAGATTGTCGGCCTCGGGGCGCGCTTCCAGGCCTTTCTCCTCGGTCGGCAGCGGCTCCGGATCGGTCTTCGCCTTGCGGATCTTCTGCGCGATGGTGTCGGCATCGTCGGTGAGGTTGATGCGCGAATTGTCCGAGGCATCCGACTTCGACATCTTCTTGGTGCCGTCGCGCAAGGACATGACCCGCGTCGCCGGTCCCGTGATCAAGGGTTCCGGCAGCGGGAAGAACAGGCCGTCGCTGGCGCCGTTGCTGCGGATGGAATCGCCAAAATCGTTGTTGAACTTCTGCGCGATGTCGCGCGAAAGCTCGAGATGCTGCTTCTGGTCCTCGCCGACCGGCACATGGGTGGCGCGATAAAGCAGGATGTCGGCGGCCATCAGCACGGGATAGTCGAATAGCCCGACGGAAGCGTTCTCGCGGTCCTTGCCGGCCTTCTCCTTGAACTGGGTCATGCGGCCGAGCCAGCCCATCCGCGCGACGCAGTTGAAGATCCAGGCGAGCTCGGCATGGCCCGAGACCTGGCTCTGGTTGAACACGATGTGCTTGTTGGGATCGATGCCGCTGGCGATGAATGCCGCGGTGACTTCGCGGGTGTTGCGCGCGAGCTCGGCCGGGCCGCCCCAGACGTCCACGCCTTGCGTGATCGCGTGCATGTCGACGACGCAATAGATGCAGTTATGGGTTTCCTGCATCTTCACGAAGTTGACGATCGCGCCGAGGTAATTGCCGAGATGCAGATTGCCGGTCGGCTGGACGCCGGAAAAGACCCGTTCAACGAATGGCATGATAAGCCTTCCCATAGGTATTCGGCCGTCGTTTCCAACAGCGGCGCTGCCCCGTCAAGGGTAATTCCATCTCTCCCATAGGGAGAGGTCGGCGCGAAGCGACGGGTGAGGGGCTGTGGCCTCTCGTGGGACCAAGTCCCCTCACCCGATTTGCTGCGCAAATCGACCTCTCCCGATGGGAGAGGTGAAGACCAGCGGATGCTCTAATGTGCGGGCCGCTTCAGGACGGCAGCCGCTTCGCGCCACGAGGCTGCGCCGAGGATTTGCAGGAGCAAGCCATAGCCGGCGATTCCGGCTGCGATCTGCAGGCCGAGGGTGATGACGCGGATGAGGCCGTGCGCTTCGGCGGGCACGAGATCCGTGGTCAGCCAGAGCAGGGCGCCCATGGCGCAAGCGGCGAGCACGATCCGCGGCAGCCGTTTTCGCGCGGCGGCATCGGCCGAGAAGCCGAACTCGCTGGTGCCTTTCCGGAGCAGCAACAGCGCGCTGCTCCAGGCGCCGGCCGCAATGCTCGCGGCGATCCCGCTCGCGCCGAAGACATGGCCGAGCAGGACGGCGAGAGCGACCGCGACCACAAATCCTTTGGCCGTGGCGAGCAGCGGCATCATCGTGTCGCTGCGGGCATAGAACGCCGGCGACAGCGCCTTGATCAGCACGTGCGCCGGCAGGCCCAGCGCCAGCCACATCAGCGCATGCGCGGTCGCCGCGCTGTCATCGGCGCCGAACGCGCCATGCTCGAACAAGAGCCGCACGATCGGGTCGGCCAGCACGATCAGGCCGAGGGTGGCCGGCAGCGCGAGCCCGGCCGCAAGCTCGAGCGCGCGCGATTCCGCATGCGCCACCGCGTCGCGGTCGCCGCTGGTGACGGCGCGCGTCAGCTCGGGCACCAGCACCGTGCCCATGGCGACGCCGACGATGCCGAGCGGCAGCTCGATCAAGCGGTTGGCGAAATAGAGCCAGGACACCGCGGAGGGTGTCGCGGAAGCGATGATCGCGCCGGCCACCATCAGCCATTGCGGCCCCGAGCTTGCGATCATGCCGGGAATCGCCTTGGCGAAGAAGCCGCGCATCTCCTTGTCGAGGTTTACGCGCAACGGCGTCGCAAGACTTGCACTTCGCTGCGACAGGAGCATCAACAGTTGCAGCAGCCCGGCGATGCCGACGGCGGCCGCCAGCATCCACGCCGCGAAGCCGGCATCCGCATGCCAGCCCAGCAGCAGCCCGATCGCGGCGATCAGCGCAATGTTGAACAGCAGCGGTGAGAATGCCGTGAGCGCGAAGCGGCCTTTCGCGTTCAGCAGGCCCATCAGCACGGTGACGGGGCCGGCGAAAGCGAGGTAAGGCAGCATCAGCCGCGCGTTCTGCACGGCGAGATCGAGCGTCGCGCTACCGAGAAAGCCGGGCGCGATGATCGTCATGATCAGCGGCATCACCAGCGCAATCACGGCGGAGATCGCGATCAGCGCCGCACTGACCGTGCCGAGCACGCGCCCCGCGAAGGCGGACGCGGCCGCTTCGCCATTGCGGTCCCTGACACGCAGCCAGGCCGGGATCAGCGCCGCATTCAGGGCGCCCTCGCTGAGCAGGCGCCGCACCACATTGACGAGCTGGAAGGCGGCCAGAAACGCGTCCGCCACGGCGCCGGTGCCGAGCAAAGCCGCGATCAGGGAATCGCGCGCAAAGCCCAGCAGCCGCGAGGCCAGTGTTCCCGTCGAGACGGTGAGGAAGGAGCGGATCATCGGGCCGTTATAATACCGTTGCTTGCCCGTAGCGGCCCGGTCGTGATAGGCCGCGAGCCAGATTTAAGGCCGACATGAAGCGGATTTCCGCAGGTATCGCAATCCGCCAAACAGGATCAAGGTGAATGGCTGACGTGAAATATGACGTTCTCGGCATCGGCAACGCGCTGTTCGACGTGCTGGTCCGGACCGACGAGGCTTTTCTCGCCAAGCACGGCATGACCAAGGGCAGCATGTCGCTGATCGACGAGGCGCGGGCCGCCGCCATTTACAACGACATGGGCCCGGCGACGGAAGTCTCCGGCGGCTCGGCCGCCAACACCATCGTCGGCATCGGCAGCCTGGGTGCCCGCGCCGCCTATGTCGGCAAGGTCAAGGACGACCAGATCGGCAAGCTCTATGTCCACGACATCCGCGCCGCAGGCGTCGCCTTCAACACGCCGGCCGCGAAGGACGGTCCCGCCACCGGCTGCTCCTACATCCTGGTCACGGATGACGGCGAGCGCACCATGAACACCTATCTCGGCGCGGCGCAGGATTTGTCGCCCGCCGACATCGATCCGGCCGAGATCGCCGCGGCCGGCATCGTCTATCTCGAGGGATATCTCTGGGACCCCAAGAACGCCAAGGACGCTTTCGTCAAGGCCGCTCAGATCGCCCATGAGGCCAAGCGCAAGGTGGCGCTGACGCTGTCGGATTCGTTCTGCGTCGACCGCTATCGCGACGAGTTTTTGGGCCTGATGCGGGGCGGCACCGTCGACATCGTGTTCGCCAACGAGGCCGAGCTGCATTCGCTCTACATGACCTCGGATTTCGACACCGCGCTGAAGCAGCTGCGCAGCGACGTCGAGCTGGGCGTCGTCACCCGCAGCGAGAAGGGCTGCGTAGTGGTGACCCCGACCGACGCCGTCGCGGCCCCTGCCTCGCCGATCAAGCAATTGGTGGATACCACCGGCGCGGGCGATCTCTTCGCGGCAGGCTTCCTCTATGGGCTCGCGCGCGATCTGTCGCACAAGCAGTGCGGCGAGCTCGGCGCGCTCGCCGCTGCCGAAGTGATCCAGCACATCGGCGCACGTCCGCAAACATTGCTGAAGGATCTCGCCCGGCAGCGCGGGCTGACGGTTTAGGGCGTAGTAGCCTCATTCCCGCTGTCGTCGCCCGGCTTGACCGGGCAACCCAGTACGCCGAGACGTCAGTGGTTTATCGAGAAGCTGCGGCGTACTGGATTCCCCGCTTTCGCGGGGAATGACAGTCCTCGTGTAGCGAGAGCACCCAGCCCCTTCACGCCGCCTTCTGCCCGCTGCCGGCATCGAGCCCGGCATAGACACCGCGCTCGAATCCCGCGAACGCCTCCAGGCATTTTGCATCGGCGAATGGCAGCAGCTGCATCAGGATCACGCCAGTGACATCGCGCGCAGGGTCGATCCAGTAGTAGGTATTGGCAAGGCCAGCCCAGGCGAGGCTGCCGGCGCTGCGGCCTTCCGCCGTCTGGGCGGTGTTGATCATGAAGCTGAGGCCCCACTTCTTCACCTGCTCCGGGTAGAGATCGACGTCGTTGGTGTACATCGGCGCTGCCGTGGTCATCTTGCCCATCGCGAGATCGCCGATGTGGTTCTGCCCCATCGTCGCGACCGTCTCGGCCTTCAGCACTTGGTTGCCGTTGCCGCGGCCCTTGTTGAGGATCATCTGGGTGAACTTGATGTAGTCGGCCGCCGTCGAATAGAGGCCGCCGCCACCCATGTGGAATTCCGGCTCCTGTTCGAGCTCGAACGGGATCGATGCGAGCTGGCCGTCTTCGCCGCGTGCATGCATGCCGACCAGGCGCCTGCGCATGTCGTCGGTGATCTTGAAAGCGGTGTCAGACATTCCGAGTGGAGCAAAAAGATTGTCGCGCAGATAAGCATCCAGCCGCTTGCCGCTGACGGCTTCCACCGCCTTGCCGACGAAATCGATGTTGGTGCCGTATTCCCAGCGCGTGCCGGGATCGGACATGACAGGCGTCTTCAGCGCCGCGTTCTGGCAGGTGGTGATGGCGGGAATGCCGGTCTTCTCCAGATAGACCGCAAGATCGCCGTTCCACATGTTGTAGCAGAAGCCGGCGGTGTGGGTCATGAGCTGGCGCAGCGTGATCGGCCCCTTCGCCGGCCGCAGCTTCGGCTCACCCGCAGCGTCGAAGCCTTCGAGCACCTGCGGCTTGGCGAGGTCGGGCAGCACTTCGCCGATCGGCGCGTCCAGCGACAGCTTGCCCTGCTCGACCAGCTGCATCGCGCCGGCCGTCGTCACCGCCTTCGTCATCGAGGCGATCCAGAACACGCTGTCCTCGGTCATTGCGTGGGGCTTCGACAAATCGCGTTTGCCGAATGCACCGTGATACAACATGTCGCTGCCGCTCGCAGCGATCGCGACGACGCCGGGAATTTCCTTGTCGCACTTCTGGCGTAGGATCTCGTCGATCTCGGCTTGGCTTTGCATGCGCGTTTCCTCCGGTTTGATTATTGTTGGAAGTGATCGATTGTCCTCCTGCGCGCTCTGCGCGGCAAGCGCGTCGAGATGCCCGCGTCGGTCGCGATGTCGTGACTTGACGGAGCGCTGTCGGCGCAGGACGACATGGTAGTTGAGCTGCAACACTCCGTCACAATCTGCGGTAGATGGCCCAGCCGTGACCCTGGATGGGCTCAGGCGATATGTTTTCACGGTTTGAAGCACTTGAAACATTTTGTGCGTTGCGGCGTTCAGCACATGGCCCGATCGGCGTCGACATTCAAACTTGATGCAAATTTGGCGGTCGCCGCGCGACCGCGAGGGGGGACCTCAGATGATTTCGACCTGGAGCGAGTGGAAGCGCTATCCCCGTCCCGGACGGGGCGACAATCTGGAGGCGCCGATCTCGCCCGGCATCTATGAGGTTCGCATCGCCGGCACCGGCGCGCTGTATTCGTTCGGCGCGGTCGACAATCTCGCGCAGGCCCTGGCGCTGCTGCCGGTCGGCTCGAAATCCTGGTTCGGCCGCCGCGACACCTCTGACGTTCCAGATCTCGAATACCGGACGTGTGCGACCTCCTCGAAGGCCGACGCCAAGGCAGCGGCCGAACGAATGATCGGCCGGCGCGAAACCTATCTGAGTGGCGCGGCGTAAATCCGCGGCTCCGAGTTTAACTCCCATCAGATGTGCATTGCGGGACGGTGCATTGCGCACCGTCTGCCCCTATATTCCGGGCCGATCCGATCGCCTTAGGGAGCAACGCCATGACCCCGACCGCCGCCGCACGCACCCCGCAAGCAACTGCCACCCTGCGCGATCGGTTGAAGGACCCTTCGCTGCTGAAGGAGGCCTGCTACATCGACGGCGCCTGGGTCGGCACGCCGGTCTTTGCGATCAACAATCCCGCGACCGGTGTCGAGCTGGCAAAAGTCCCGCAGCTTGGCGCGGACGACACCACCAAGGCCGTGGAAGCCGCCGAGCGTGCGTTTCCGGCCTGGGCCAAGCACACCGCAAAACAGCGCTCCAACATCTTGCGCAAATGGTTCGAGCTGATCATCGCCAACCGCGAGGACCTCGCGCTGATCCTCACCTCCGAGCAGGGCAAGCCGCTGTCTGAGGCGCTCGGCGAGGTGGACATCGGCGCCGCCTATATCGAGTTCTTCGCCGAAGAGGCTCGCCGCGTCTATGGCGAGACCATCCCGACGCAGCGGCCCGATGCGCGGCTGCTCGCGATCAAGCAGCCGATCGGTGTCTGCGGTGCGATCACGCCGTGGAATTTCCCGAACTCGATGATCACCCGAAAAGTGTCGCCGGCGCTGGCCGCCGGCTGCACCGTTGTGCTCAAGCCCGCCAACGAGACGCCGCTGTCGGCGCTGGCGCTGGCCGTGCTTGCGGAGAAGGCCGGCATCCCCAAGGGCGTGCTCAACATCGTCACCGGTGACGCACCGCCGATTGGCAAGGTGCTGTGCGAACATCCGGCGGTGCGCTTCGTCGGCTTCACTGGCTCGACCGCGGTCGGCAAGATCCTCTACCAGCAGGCCTCGGTCGGCGTGAAACGGCTCGGCCTCGAGCTCGGCGGCAATGCGCCGTTCATCGTGTTCGACGACGCCGACATCGATGCTGCCGTCGAAGGCGCCATCGTCTCGAAATACCGCAACATGGGCCAGACCTGCGTCTGCGCCAATCGCATCTACGCCCAGGACAAGATCTACGACCAGTTCGTCAAGAAGCTGTCGGCGAAGGTCGCGGCGATGAAGATCGGCGACGGCACCGAGAGCGGCGTCACGCAGGGTCCGTTGATCAACATGAAGGCGGTCGACAAGGTCGAGCGTCATATCGCCGATGCCGTCAAGCGCGGCGCCAAAATCGTCACCGGCGGCAAGCGCAGCGAACTCGGGCGCTCCTTCTTCGAGCCGACCGTGCTCGCCGACGTCAAGGCGGATTCGCTGGTGTCACAGGAAGAGACCTTCGGCCCGCTCGCGCCGGTGATCCGCTTCAAGGACGAGGCCGACGTGATCGCGATGTGCAACGCCTCGCCGTTCGGCCTCGCCTCCTACTTCTACTCGCGCGATCTCGGCCGCGTCTGGCGCGTCGCCGAAGCGCTGGAGTCAGGCATGGTCGGCGTCAACACCGGCCTGATCACCACCGAGGTCGCTCCTTTTGGCGGCGTCAAGGAAAGCGGCCTCGGTCGTGAAGGCTCGCGTCACGGCATGGAAGAATATGTCGAGATCAAATACGTGATGATGGCGGGGGTGTGAGGCCGCCGGTATCTCTCCACGTCATTACGAGCGAAGCGAAGCAATCCAGAATCTTTCCACCGGGACAGCCTGGATTGCTTCGTCGCAAGAGCTCCTCGCAATGACGAGGCTAGCTGCGTACTACCGCCTCAACACCGCAATCGTCCGATTCGCAAACGTCAGCCGCTCGGCCATGACCGACACGAAATAGGTCAGCAGCTTGTGGCTGAGCGCAGGGTCCTCGTCCTTGATCGCCTCGAACTGGTGCGTGTTCAGCACATAGAGCACGCTGTCGACCTCAGCCTGGATTGTCGCGCTGCGCGGGGCCTGTGACACCAGGCCCATCTCGCCGATCGTGGTGTAGCGCCCCAGGCTACGCACGCGCGTGGTGCGGTCGTCCTCGGCGGGGACCATGATGCCGACCCGGCCCTCGAGGATGAAATGCATGGAATCGGCGGGGTCACCGGCCTGCACGATGACCTCGCCGGCGGCAACTTCGATGCGCTGGCAGCGGCGGATCAGCGCGTCGGCGTCGTCCTCGCTGTCGAGGATGTCTGCGAACCAGTCGCGCAGGCTGGCCTCTTCCTGCGCCAGGCCCTGATGCTGCGAGATCAGCTCGTTCTCGCACCATTCCAGCGCATGATCGAGCTCGGGAATGATGACGACGCCCTCGCCGACGAAATCGCTGGAGCGCAGCACCTTCTCGGCCGCGGCTGACAGATGCACCAGGATCAGCTCGACCCCGAGATCGGCCGCGCTGCGCTTGATCTGGGCAAAGCTGTAGGCCGCCGACGAATCAACGCCGGTGACGAGCTTGAAGTCGAACAGCAAATAGCGGCACTCCGGCCGCTCCTGGAGCAGTTGCTTGACGTGCTGGTACAGCCGGTTGGCGGAGCCGAAGAACAGATAGCTCTGCAGGTTCAGGCCCTGAATCTTGCCACCATGGGCGAGCAGCACCTCCTGATCGTCGCGCGAGCGGTCGAGCGAGGAGCGATATTCCGAGCCGTCGAAACTGTACTTGATCGATTCGACCCGCGCCGCGCTGAACGCGAAGGTGGCGCAGCCGATGATGACGCCGATCAGGATGCCCGGAACGAAACCCCAGACCACGATGATTGCGATGATGGCGATCAGGGAGAGGTATTCCAGCTTCGAAAGCCGCTTGCGCGATTCGATGATCCATTTGTGCAGCTGGTCGGCGCCCAGATAGAGCAGCAGGCCGCCGAGCACGAATTTCGGGATGAAGCCGAGCAGCTCCGGCGCGACCGCGAGCATCAACAGCGATAGCGCCGCGACCGTGAGGCCGGACAGCCGTCCGCGGCCGCCGCTCGAGAAATTCAGCACCGAGCGGCTGACCGAGATGCAGCCGGCATAGCCGCCGAGCACGCCGGTCAGCATGTTGGCGGTGCCGGTGACGTTGAGCTCGCGCTCGAGATTGGCCTCGCGATGCACGGCCACCTCGATTCCCGTCGTGTTGAACAGCGTGCTGGACGCGGTCACGAAAATGACGGCGACGAGATTGCCGAGCAAATCAGGCACGGCGAACCAGGGATAGTGGATCAATCCATCGACGTGCCAGGGCACCATGAACGCCGCTTGCGGCGGCGGTTGGAAGGTCCAGCCCAGCGCACGGGCCTCTGTAAGCGAGACGCCCGTGATCCAGAACGCCAGATGCGCGGTGAGCACGCCCCCGATCAGGATGATCGGCAGCCCGAACGGGCCGCGCGAGCGATGCCAGGTCAGGTAGAGCACCAGCGCCATGGCGCAGGCGGCGCCCAGCTCCGACAGTGCGATGCCGTTGGCGAGGCGCGTCAGCGTCGCGAACTCCACGGGATGGTCGGTGATCACCCGGATCGCGCCCATGAGGATAAGCAGTCCGGTGGCGCCGAGGAAGCCGCCGACCACGGGATAGGGTACGTAGCGGATGGCGCGGCCCATCCGCGTCAGGCCCAATCCGCACAGCGCCACGCCGGTCAGCACCGTCGACAGGCCGAGCGTGATCAGGACCGGCGAGAGCAGCGGCGCGCCCGGATTGGCCGCCACGACCCGTTCGACCAGCGAGGCCGCCAGAATGCCCGTCACCGCGGCGGTCGAGCTGTCGGGAGCGGCAATCGCGAACGGCAGGGAGCTGCCGAGCGCCACGATGGCGGCCAGCACGGCGGAGCTGATGAAGGTCGCCGCGATCCCGTAGGCCAGAAAGGGCGAGAGTGGGCCGGCGAAGATCAGCAGGGCGTAGGAGAGACCGAAGGTGACGGTCAGGACGCTCGCCGCGGCTCCACCCAAGATATCATTCAGCGCACGCTTGACGGACGGACTGACCCCCGTGACCGGATCGAAGCCAATTGCTGGGTCTGTCACCCCGTGACACTCGCTCATGAATATTCCCGTCCGAGACGTAGACGAACGCGAGCGTAGCGCAACAGGATTCTTGCAACTATGAAGTATCCGACAGTTTTGTCGCTGCGGTGGGAATGCGGCCCGCGGGACGTGAATGGCCGGTCAAGCGGCCGGGCTAGATCTTGAGCTCTTTCCCCGTCACGCGTCGATACGCTTCCAGATACCGCTTGCTGGTGGCTTCCACCACGCTCGCCGGCAGCGGCGGGGGCGGGGCCTCGCCGTTCCAGCGGCCGGCGTGGCGCTCGAGGTCGAGATAGTCGCGCAAGGGTTGCTTGTCGAAGCTGGCCTGCGGCTGGCCGGGCTTGTAGGCGTCGACCGCCCAGAAGCGCGACGAATCCGGCGTCATCACTTCGTCGATCAGGATGATGCGGCCGTCCTTGTCGCGGCCGAATTCGAATTTGGTGTCGGCGATGATGATGCCCTGCTCGCGCGCGAGCTCCTCGCCGAGCGTGTAGATCGCGCGCGTCATGCTCTCGAGCGTGTAGGCGACCTCGTCGCCGACCACCTCGCGCATCTTCGCGATGGTGATGTTCTCGTCGTGGCCGCTCTCGGCCTTGGTCGCCGGGCTGAAGATCGAGGGCTCCAGCTTCTCGCTCTCGACGAGGCCGGCTTTCAGCTTCTCGCCCGCGAGCGTGCCGGAGCTAGCATATTCCTTCCAGGCCGAGCCTGAGAGATAGCCGCGTATCACGCATTCGATCGGAAACACGGTGGTGCGGCGCGACAGCATGGCGCGGCCGAGAATCTCGGCGCGGTGCGGCTTCAGGGCCGGCACGGCCGCGATGATCTCGTCGGTGTCGGCACTGATCATGTGATGCGGCACGACGCCTTCGAGCTCATTGAACCAGTACGCGCTGATTTGCGTGAGCACCGCGCCCTTCATCGGGATGGTCTCGCCCATCACGACGTCGAAGGCGCTGATACGGTCGGTGGTGACGAGCAGCAGGCGGTCGTCGTCGACGGCGTAGATATCGCGCACCTTGCCGCGGCCGATCTTGGGCAGCGGCAGGTTGCTGGAGAGCATGATGGTCATCGGCAAAGCTTTCGGGCAAGTCATCCGGCCGCGCCTGATGACACGGCCGGAAACCGGATTAGCCTATTCCGGCAGCGGAATGAACTCATGTTCCTGCGGAACCGCGGCGAAGCGACCGGTTTTCCAGTCCTGCTTGGCCTGCTCGATCCGCTCCTTGCTGGAGGAGACGAAATTCCACCAGATGTGGCGCGGCCCCTCCAGCGCATCGCCGCCGAGAAACATCATCCGCGTCGCCTTCAGCGCCTTCACGGTGATGCGGTCGCCGGGCCGGAAGATCAGGAGGCGCGGTCCTTCATAGCGCTCGCCCGCAATCTCGACCTCGCCGTCGACGACGTAGATCGCGCGCTCCTCGTGATCGGGGTCGAGCGGCACGCTCGCGCCCGCAACGGCCGTGACCTCGGCGTAGAACCAGGGCGACACCATCGAGACCGGCGAGGCGATGCCGAACGACGAGCCCGCGATCACCCGCGCGGTGAAATCGCGCTCGGAGATCATCGGCAAATCGCCCGCCGCATAGTGCTGGAATGACGGCGCGATCTCTTCCGAGCCGGCCGGCAAAGCGATCCAGCTTTGCAGGCCCAGCATCTTCTGGCCCGTGGCGCGCTGCGCGTCCGGCGTGCGCTCGGAATGGGCGATGCCGCGCCCGGCCGTCATCAAATTCATTGCGCCGGGCGCGATCTCCTGGACGTTGCCTTCGCTGTCGCGATGCATGATCGCGCCGTCGAACAGATAGGTGACGGTGGCGAGCCCGATATGCGGGTGCGGCCGCACGTCCATGCCCTTGCCGGAGACGAACTGCACCGGCCCGAAATGGTCGAAGAAAATGAAGGGCCCGACCATCTGCCGCTTGCCATGCGGCAGCGCGCGGCGCACCGCGAACCCATCGCCGAGATCGCGCGTGCGCGGGACAATGACGAGATCGAGCGCATCGCAGGACATGGGATCGCCGAGCACGGGATCGTTGGAGGGTTGCCAGCTCATGATGGGACTCCTTCTGAATTTCGCCGATCGTAGCAGGAATTACCGTCGTCGTCGCGACAAAGGCCGACCCATACTCCGCTGTCATTCCCCGCCTAGTGCGCAATTGCGCACTGGCCGGGCGATGACAGTTGAGGGCGGGGCGCTAGCCGCCGCGCAGACGGTCCTTGAAAAAAAGTGTCTGACGAACGATGTTCGGCTGTTTTCAACCGCGACCGATCGCATCGCCCGATGACTTTTGCTGCAATGGAACTTGCCCTGCGTGCCGCGACCGTGGCGCTGCTGCTGATGCTGGCGGCCTCGTTGCTGCGCGACTTCCGCCATAGCGTGGCGGGACGCCTCACCATTGCGCTGGCGCTGGGGACGATCGCGCACGCCGTCACTTCGGAGATCGGCTCGACCGCGCCGGTCTCGATATGGCGTGCGCCGCTGATCGCGCTGTCGACCGGCGATGCCGTGGTGCTGTGGCTGTTCACCCGCGCGTTGCTTGACGATTCATTCGTGCTGCGCTGGTGGCACGCGCTGATCTGGGCGGCGGTCTCGGCCTACAGTTTGGTCAGTTGCCTGTGGATCGCGCCGGCGGTCCACGGCCGTCCGGCGATTATCGTGGTCAATCTGCTGGCGCTTTGCTTCATCCTGCTGGCGATAGCCCAGACCGTTACTTCCTGGTCGGCCGATCTGGTCGAGCGCCGGCGCAATGTGCGGGTATTCATCGTCAGTGCAGCCTTGCTCTATGGCGGCGTTAATGTGCTGCTGCAGATATCGATATGGGGCCGGGATAACGCCGCGATCGCCAATGTCGCGAACGCGGCCGTTCTCGCCGGTCTCGTCGCCGCGATCTGCTATGCGATGATGCAGGTCAATACCGCGGATTTGTTTCCGGCGCCAGTCGAAGCCGCGGCAAACCTTCCCCCCCCTGCCGCCGTTGCCGCGGATTCCGGCGCGGATCAGAAGCTGGTCGATGCGCTGATGCGGCTGATGGCTGACGAGCGCATCTATCGCCACGACAACATTACTATCGGCACGCTCGCCACGAAGCTTGGAATTCCCGAATACCGGCTGCGGCGGCTGATCAACCAGCGGCTCGGCTACCGCAACTTCAATGTGTTCTTGAACAACCACCGGATCGAGGAAGCCAAAGCGGCGCTGGCCGATCCCACCCAGGCCGAGGTTCCCGTCATCACCATCGCGATGGACGCCGGCTTTCAGTCCCTCGGCCCGTTCAACCGCGCCTTCAAGGCGGTGACCGGCGTGACGCCGACAGAATATCGGCGGCTGAAGGTGAATGCGGCGTGACGGTCCTTAACCTCTCCCCGCTTGCGGGGAGAGGTCGAATTCGATCGCACATCGAATTCGGGTGAGGGGGTACAGGTCTCACGGTGATCTCGTTCGCGGAGAGAGGCCCCTCACCCCGACCCTCTCCCCGTAAGAACGGGGAGAGGGAGTAGACCCCATCGCCGTCGGGGCCAAATTCCAAGGACCTGAAAGAACTGAGTTTTTTCAGAATCGATGAGCCCGATCTGCTTTCAGCTAGGCCGATTTCCAAATCCGGCGAGCGCGCGTCGCCCGCATCCGGTCTGTTCTCCCGCATTCGCCCCATAGCCGGAGAAAGCCTGTGACCCGCCGCCGCAAAATCCTCCTCCTCAGCACTGCCATTGCCTGTACCGGCCTCGCCTTCGGTGCCGCGCGGGCGCGTGACGTGCCCAAGGTTGCCACCGGCTTCATCGCCCACACGCTCTGTTCGGAGATCTTCGTCTCCGGCCTCGATCCCCAGCGCGACCTCGCCGAAACCATCGATGCGATGCCGGGTGCGAGTCTTCTGACCTGGGCGATGGATTTTCGGGCCGATCGCGCCCGCAAGGATGTCACGGTGAGCCTGTTCGGCATCGGCCGCAGCCATGCCATCTATCGCCAGGGGCTCGGTTGCACGCTCGAGCACGGCCAGGGGGTCGCCGACGCCGCGTTGCCACCTGACGACAAGCAGCCGGCGTTGCTCTCTGAAATCGCCGGCCCTGATATCGTCGCCCCGCAAAGTGAAGGCCTGGCTGCCGCGCTCGACCGCGCCTTCGCCGAGCCCGCGCAGCCACCTTATCGGCGCACCCGCGCGATCGTCGTCATGAAGGCCGGCCGCATCATCGCCGAGCGCTACGCCGACGGTGTCGGGCCGGAGACCCAACTGCTCGGCTTCTCCATGACCAAGTCGGTGATCTCGGCGCTGACAGGCATTCTCGTGCGCCAGGGCAAGCTGAAGCTCGACGGACCCGCGCCAATTGCCGCCTGGCAAAATCCCGATGATCCGCGCCATGCCATCACTGTCGACCAGTTGCTGCGTCACACCGCCGGCATTGCGCTCGGAAGTTCGTTGCAGGCCTCGCTCGGCTCCGTGCTCGAACCGGTCAACACCATGAAATACGCCAAGGACGATATGGCGAGCTTTGCCGAACGCGCGCCGCTTGCGACGGCCCCAGGCACGGCATGGAATTATCACGACGGCAATTTCCTCATTCTTGCGCATCTGCTGCGTGAGGTCGCCGGCGGCAAGCCCAGCGATGCGCTTGCTTTCGCGCGCCGCGAATTGTTTGGCCCGCTTGGCATGCGCCACGTCACGCTCCAGCTCGATGCCTCAGGCACGATCGAGGGCTCCGGCGAGATGCTGGCCTCCGCGCGCGACTGGGCGCGCTTCGGCCAGTTCTACCTCAACGATGGCGTCGCCGGCGGCAAGCGCATCCTGCCCGAAGGTTGGGTGAACTATTCCGCGACGGCCACGCCAAATGCCTGGGTCGGCATCGGCGCCGGCTTCTGGACCAATCAGGGCGACAGCTTTGGCGCAAACTTCCGTATCGAGCACGGCTGGCCCCGCGATGCGTTCTTCGCCAAAGGCACGATCGGGCAGTACACCATCGTGATTCCGTCGGAGAAGCTGGTGATCGTGCGGATGGGCCGCTCGCCGAACTGGCCGCCGGAAGCCGACGGCGTGTTCGATCTGGTGCGGGATGTGATTGCGGCAACGCGCGAGAAGGGGAAGCTGGCGGGGATGAATTGACGGCGGAAGCACTTGCCCTCCCCTGGAGGGGGAGGGTCGATCGCGCGCAGCGCGAGCGGGGTGGGGTGATCTCTCCACACGGGCGCTGTTGGAGATGGAGAGACCGTCACCCCACCCCGCTACGCATTTCGCTTCGCGGCATGCGTAGCGACCCACGGGCGAGCTACGCTCGTCCCGGATCCCTCCAGGGAGGGTAAGCAGCGCGCTGTGGCGCTGGTCTATCTCCCCAACTCCGTCGCCTGCGCCACGCGGTCGAATCGCTCCAGCGTCATGATCGCATCGGCAAATTTCTCCGCCCGCGCGTTCAGCACTGGGCGCGCCAGGGTCAAAAATTTCTGCTGCATGGCCTGCGTATCCGGGAAAGATGTCGGCTCTCCCGAGGGATCGGCGTAGAGCCGCTCATGCACGCCGTCATCCGTCGTGATGCTGACGCGGGCGCCAAACGGATGGCTGCGGCCGATCTCGAGCCGGTCGTCCTGCACCACGTCGAACTTGTCGGCGAGCGCGTCGATCGCGGCATCGCCGAGGCGGCGATAGTCATCCCAGCCGAACGAGCCCTGGTCGAGGGCGAGGGCACCGGTGAAGAACATCGAGAACTGCCCGCCGACGATCGAGCGCGGATGCCGCTTGGTGGCGGCATCGCCGGTCAGCGTGATGCCGTTGCGATGCAGGCCGATCTCGACGCGCTTGACCTGGTCGGGCGTCAGATTGTGCTCGCGCCGCATCGCGATCAACGCGTCGATCGCGGCATGGGTGTAGCGGCAGCTCGGATAAGGTTTGACGCCGATCTTCATGGTCTCGTAGGTCTTGCCGAGCTCGGCGACCGCCTTGTCCGGATGCGCATCGTCGGTGTAGCCGGCGAGCAGGCCGTGCTTGCCCTCGACCGATTCCGTCGATCCCACGAAATCGTTGCGCGCCAATGTGGCGGCAATCACGCCGTTCATCGCGGCGGCGCCGACTTGGTAGCGCTTGTTCCAGGCGCCGTTGACCAGAAACTGCAGCGAGCCCGCGGCCTGGCTGCCGGAGACGCCGAACGCGGCGATGATCTGCTTCTCGCTGAGGCCGAACAGCTTGCCGGCCGCCGCAGCCGCGCCATAGGTGCCGGCGGTCGCGGTCGGATGGAAGCCGCGCGCATAATGCGAGGTCGGATCGAGCGCGTTGCCGAGCCGGCAGCACACTTCATAACCCGCGACGATCGCGGTTAGCACGTCGCGGCCCGAGGCGCCGACCATCTCGCCGACGGCGAAGGCGGCCGGGACCACCGGTGCGCTCGGATGCAGCGAGGAATCGGCGTGCGTATCATCGAAGTCGAGGGAATGGCCGAGCGCGCCGTTGAGGAGGGCGGCGACCGCCGGCGTCCAGGTCTTGGTATCGCCGAACACGGTGGAGCGGCCCTTGCTGTCGAGCGCGAGCGCCTCCAGCATCTTCAGGATCGAAGGGGTCGATTCCGCCTCACTGCGGGCCCGGATGGCGCTGCCGAGGAAGTCCAGCGTCAGCACCTTGGCGCGATCGAGCACCTGTGCCGGAATATCCGGGTATTTCAGATTGATGACATAGGCGGCGAGCGTTGCGGTTTCGTGGGCCATCGTGTTTCCTCGTTTTGGCGCGCAGGTTAGGCGGGCTGATTTGGCCTTTCAAGCGGCCGTGGGGCCGCGGGCACCAGCCATGCTTTGGCTTGACGAGGATCGGGACATTCGACGATGGCATTCGCAGGGAAGGTGTTCGATCGGCTCCGGTCGCGGCGGACGCAACTGGGGCTGGCGATCCGGGTCACGGTGGCCGCGACCGCGGCCTATGCGATCGCCACCGCGCTGCATCTGCTATTGCCACTCTGGGCGGTCCTGACTTCGCTGATCGTGACCCAGATGAGCGTCGGCCGCTCGCTGAAGGCGACGCGCGACTACATGCTCGGCACCATCGGCGGCGCGATCTATGGCGGCGCCATCGCGATCCTGATCCCCTATTCCAGCGAGGCCGGCCTGCTCGGCCTGCTGGTGCTCTCGGTCGCTCCGCTCGCGTTCATCGCCGCGGTCAATCCGAGCCTCAGCGCCGCCACGGTCACGGCCGTGATCGTGCTGCTGGTGCCGACCATGCATCATTCCGATCCCATGACCTCGGCGATCGATCGCGTCAGCGAGGTCGGCGTCGGGGCCGTTACCGGCCTGCTCGTCTCGTTCCTGGTGCTGCCCTCGCGCGCGGTGCGGCAGATCCGTGCCAGCGCAGCCAGGCTGCTCGAGCTGATCGCGGACGCTTTCACCGAGCTGCTCGCAGGCCTCACGCGCGGCCGCGACAACGACGCGCTGCACCGGATCCAGGACGGCATCGGCACCGCAATGGTCGGCATGAATGCCATCGGCGCCGAAGCCGAGCGTGAGCGCGCCGCGCGGCTGTCGAGCGGCCCCGATACCGGCCCGCTGCTGCGCACGGTGCTGCGGCTTCGCCATGACGTCGTGATGATCGGCCGCTCCACCGTGGTGCCGCTGCCGGCCGAAGTGCAGACGCGGCTTGCCGGGCCGCTGATGGAGGTCTCCACCGTGATCGCATGCTTCCTGCGTTCGGCCGCCGCGGCGTTGCGCGAGGGCGCGGGCGCGCCGCCGATCCATCCCGTCCACGTCGCGCTCCAGCACTACGCGGAGGCGGTCGCCGCCGTGCGCCAGGACGGCCTGATCCGCGGCCAGCCCGCCGACACAGCCGAACGCTTCTTCGCGCTCGGGTTCTCGCTGGAGCAGATGCACCAGAATCTCTGCGATCTCGACCGCGTGGTGGGCGAATGGTCGGAGGCGTCGGGGGGCAAGCCTGCGCGTGTGGCGGAGTGAGCCAAATGGGTGTCCTCTTAACATCGGCTTTCGCGGACGAAGCGAGTACGTTCGGCTGCGTCTTGTGTCGCAGTACTGGTAGGCAAACTTAAGACGAAGAAAGGGAAGGCCATGTTGGAGAACGCGAAGGTGGCAGCCCGGCTTCCGGCCAAAGACCTGAACCGCGCGCGAGCGTTTTACTCCGAGAAACTCGGACTTGAGCCGGTTGAAGAGCGTCCGGGCGGACTCCACTACGTCTGCGCCGGCGGCGAGTTTGCGCTATTCGTCTCAGCCGGAATGCAATCCGGCACGCACACGCAGATGGGTTGGGAAGTCGAGGATCTCGAAGCAACCGTGCGTGAGCTTCGCGCCCGGGGAGTCCACTTTGAGGAGTACGACCTGCCCGGCCTGAAGACCGTCGACGGAATTGCGGAGATCGCCGGGAATTATCCCAGCAAGGGCGTTGGTGAGCGGGGTGTCTGGTTCCGCGACAGCGAAGGCAACTTGCTGGGAATCGGGCAGCCGGTGCGGACTTGATGGGACGGCCGCGACCTGGAACGGTTGACGGACAGCGTCATCGCACCGGCTCCGCGATGTCTCCCATCATGCTGCGGGTCACGAGCTTGTGGAACGGTATGATCAGCGCGAGATAGGCCCGCCCGAGCAGATTGTTGGTCCGCACCAACGTGGTCAATGTCACCCGCCGGTCCGCTGTGTCGCCGGCGACATCAACCACGACGCGGAAATCGAGATGGTAGTCGTCAAAACCGGCGATCAGCCGCTCCGGTGTTTCGCTCAGCACCGGAAATAGGCCGATCATCCCGTGCGGAGCCGGAGCGCCTTCGCCCGATGTCTTCAGTCCGAAGGGTTTCACCAGGATGTTGCGCAAGCGCGTCAGCGCATCGATCCAGCGCGGCCCGTGCAGCATCATTCGGGTGCAGGCCTCGCGGGCACTCAATTGCCTCGGGCCGAGCTCGACACGAAATGCGTCGATGAACTGCGCGCCTGATAGCACCGTGCCGACATCGACATCGGGAGTGATTTCGCGAACCGGTCCTGTCATCCCCCCAGTCTGCGCGCCAGCATGCGGAAGCGCAAGATCAGGAGGCCCGCATAGACGAACGATCCGATCGACAGCCCGATCCAGACGCCGACCGCGCCGAGATTGGCGTGGAAGGCCAGCATCCAGGCGATCGGGAAGCCGATGCACCAATAGCCGATCGCCGCGAACACCAGTGTCATCCTGGTGTCATTGATGCCGCGCAGCGCGCCGCCCATGATGGTCTGGAGCGCGTCCGCAATGAAAAAGGTCGCGCCGACCAGCAGCAGGGTCGCGGTCAGCTCGACCGTCGGCGCGCTGGCCTCGCTGCTGCCGAAGAACAGCCGCCCGAGCTGATAGCGCCCGAGGATGATCCCGATGGTCAACGCCGCGACGAAAGCGATGCCGAGCACGGCAGCGACGACGCCCGCACGTCTGACGCCGATCATGTCGTCACGGCCGAAGGCGTGGCCGACCCGCACCGTCGCGGCCATGCCGATGCCGAGCGGCACCATGAACAGCACGGCGGTGACCTGGAGCGCGATCTGGTGCGCGGCGAGCGCCGTGGTCGAGATCAGCCCCATCAGCAGCGCCGCCGATGAGAACAGGCCGTATTCGAGCAGCAGCGAGAACGAGATCGGCGCGCCGATCCCGATCAGCTGGCGCATCAAGGGCCAGTCGATCCTCCAGAGATGGGCGAGCGGATGATAATCCGCGAACGGCTTGCGCCATGCAGCGATGGCGAGCGTGGCGACGAAGGTGCCGAGATTGACCAGCGTGGTCGCCAGCCCGGCGCCGAACAGGCCGAGCTCGGGCAGGCCGAACAGGCCGTGGATCAGGCAATAGACCAGTGCGGCATTGACCGGGATCGCCGCAACGGTGATCCACAGCGGCGCCTGTGGCCGGTTCACCGCGCTCATCATGCTGCGCAGCGCGACGAAGCCGAGCGCCGGCGCGATGCCCCAGGCGAGGCCATTCAGATAATGCTGCGCCAGCGCGGCGGACTGCGGCGCCTGTCCGAGCGCAATCAGGATCTGCTTGCCATAGAGCGGCGAGGCTATCATCGGCAGCGAGATCGGCAGCGCGACCCACAACCCGACGCGCAAGGCGCGGCGCACGCGCCTGACATCTCCGGCGCCGAACGCCTGCGCGGCCAGCGGCGACACCGCCGACATCAGGCCGAGCCCGAAGGTGAAGCTGACGAAATAAACCGTATGCGCCAGCGCGGCCGCTGCGACCGCGCTCTCGCCGAGGTGGCCGATCATCGCGAGATCGGTCGTGATCATCGCGATCTGCCCGAGCTGCGTCAGCATCATCGGCACGGCCAGCCGCAGCGTCTCGGCGAATTCCAGCGCGAGATGGTTTTGCGGCACGCCGGCTTGCGGCTGCGGCTGATGTTGCATGGTATCGAGCATGGCGGCTGCCATAGCACAGCCGCACGTCGAAAACATGGCCCTGCTCTCGTGTCCCGGACGCGCGAAGCGCGAGCCGGGACCCAGAAGCCATGGACACCAATGTCGCGGTATGGGCCCCGGCTCAGCAGCGCATCACTGACGTGCTGTGCTGCGTCCGGGGCACGAGATCAATGTGCGGAGCGCTATGCCATCTTCTTCCGCAAGGGGAGAACGGAAGAGCCGTCTCAGCCCTTCCTCTCAGGCACCCGCTTGATCTTCGCGCCCAGCGCGTTGAGGCGCTCCTCGATGCGCTCGTAGCCGCGCTCGATCTGGTCGGCGTTGTTGATCGTGGATGTCCCCTCGGCGCAGACGGCGGCGAGCAGCATCGCCATGCCGGCGCGGATGTCGGGCGAGATCATCGATGCGCCGCGCAGGCGGCTGGGGCCGGCGATGATGGCGCGATGCGGATCGCAGAGCACGATACGCGCCCCCATCGCGATCAGCTTGTCGACGAAGAACATTCGCGATTCGAACATCTTCTCGAACATCAGGATCACGCCCTCGCATTGCGTGGCGGTGACGATCGCGATCGACATCAGGTCGGCCGGGAAGGCGGGCCATGGCTGGTCCTCCAGCTTGGGCACGTGGCCGCCGAAATCGTCCTGGATCTTCAATGTTTGATTGGAGGGCACGATGAGATCATCGCCCTCGACGCGGCAGACGATGCCGAGCCGCTCGAAACCCATGCGGATCGAGCGCAGATGCTCGACGCCGGCACGCACAATACCAATCTGCGAGCGCGTCACCGCGGCAAGCCCGATCAGCGAGCCGACCTCGATATGGTCGGGCTGGATCCGGTAGCTCGCCCCGCCCAGCGTCGCCGGCCCATGGATGATCATGGTGTTGGTGCCGATGCCCTCGATCCTGGCGCCGAGCGCGACCAGGAAATGGGCGAGGTCCTGCACATGCGGCTCGGAGGCGGCGTTGCGCAAATAGGTGACGCCATCGGCGGCGACCGCCGCCACCAGCGCGTTCTCGGTCGCGGTGACGCTGGGCTCGTCCAGGAACACGTCCGCGCCGGTCAGCTTGGGGCAGCGGAATTCCAGCCGGTCGGTCGCAGTGACTTTTGCGCCGAGCTGCTCCAGCGCCAGCATATGCGTGTCCAGCCGGCGCCGGCCGATGACGTCGCCGCCGGGCGGCGGCAGCATCAATTCGCCGCAGCGGGCCAGCAGGGGACCGGCGAGCAGGATCGAGGCGCGGATGCGCACGCACAGTTCGGGGTCGAGATCGGCGGCGCGGATGCTCTTGGCGTGGATGTGAAGCGTATTGCGCTCGGTCCATTCTGCCGCCGCGCCGACCGAGCGGATCAGCTCGACCAGCGTCTCGGTGTCGCGGATCCGCGGCACGTTCTCAAGCGTCACCGGATGCTCGGTGAGCAGGGCCGCCGCGATGATCGGCAGTGCCGCATTCTTGTTGCCGGACGGTTCGATCGAGCCCGAGAGCCGGTGACCGCCCTCGACGATGTATTGGATGGGCGCCACTGAGGTCTCTCCGTCCTGGTACGGTTGGGGCGGGCTGCTTCGGAAGCGGAAAATACAGAGAAACGAGTGCGGTAGCAATTCGACCTTGATGGCTGCCACGAAGGAGGTGTGCTCCCTCCCCGCTTGCAGGCGAGGGCGGGGGAGAGGGTGCTTCCGCAGTGGGATTGTCGAAATCTCCGGACAGTATCCTCGCGAAGAGAGAGTCCTCACCCGCCGCGCTCTGCGAGCGCGTCGGCCTGTCCCGCAAGCGGGAGAGGCGAGCAAGCCTCAGATATCGATCGTTGCGCTCAGCGAATGTTCCTGGATGAAGTCGCGGCGCGGCTCGACCACGTCGCCCATCAGCTTGGTGAAGATGTCGTCGGCCTCGTCCACCTCCTTGACCTTCACCTGCAAAAGCGACCGCGCCTCGGTGTCGAGCGTGGTCTCCCAGAGCTGCTCCGGGTTCATCTCGCCGAGACCTTTGTAGCGCTGCAGGGCGATGCCCTTGCGCCCGAAGTCGGTGGCCGCCTCGAACAGATCGACCGGGCCGTGGACCACGTGCTCGGTGTCCTTCCGCCGCAGCTTGCCGGAGCGGGCGTAGACGTCCTGGAGCTTGGTCGTGAACTCGTCGAGCTTGCGGGCCTCGGCCGAGCCGAGCAGCGCATCGTCGATCATGGCCGCTTCCTTGACGCCGCGCACGGTGCGCTCGAACAGGAAGCCCTGGCCCTCGACGAACTGGCCGACCCAGCCGCGCTCGACTTCCTCGGCCTGGCTGTCCAGCCGGCTCGCGATGTACTGCGCGGCTGCGGCGGCCTTCTCGGGATTGCCGTAGATCGCCTTGTTCAGCACGCCGGTGATGGCGGCCTGCTCGATCACCTTGCGATTGTAGCGGCTGTGCAAATTGCGCAGGATGCTGCGGACCACGCGGGCGTCGTCGACCAGCTGGCGCAGGTCGCGGCCGGAACGATCGCCGCCGGTGCCGGGGATGTACACGCAATCGTCGAGCCCGGCGTCGATCAGATAATCTTCCAGCGCCCGCTCGTCCTTCAGATATTGCTCGGACTTGCCGCGCGCGACCTTATAGAGCGGCGGCTGGGCGATATAGAGATAGCCGCCGTCGATGATGTCGGGCATCTGCCGGTAGAAGAAGGTGAGCAGCAGTGTGCGGATATGGGCGCCGTCGACATCGGCGTCCGTCATCACGATGATCTTGTGATAGCGCAGCTTGTCGATCGAGAACTCGTCGCCGATACCGGTGCCGAGTGCGGTGATCAGAGTGCCGATCTGCTCGCTTTTCAACATCGTGTCTGGACGAACGCGTTCGACGTTGAGGATCTTGCCGCGCAGCGGCAGCACCGCCTGGAATTCGCGGTTGCGGCCCTGCTTGGCGCTGCCGCCTGCGGAATCGCCCTCGACGATGAAGAGTTCGGACTTGGCCGGATCCTTCTCCTGGCAGTCGGCAAGCTTGCCGGGCAGCGAGGAGACCGAGAGCGGGCTCTTGCGGGTCAGCTCACGCGCCTTTCGCGCAGCCTCACGCGCGGCGGCGGCCTGGATCACCTTGCCGACGATCATCTTGGCTTCGCTCGGATGTTCCTCGAACCAGGCCTGGAGCGCCTCGTTGAGGACGTTCTCGACCACGGGACGCACTTCCGAGGACACCAGCTTGTCCTTGGTCTGCGACGAGAATTTCGGATCGGGCACCTTCACCGACAGCACGGCGGTGAGGCCTTCACGGCAGTCGTCGCCGGTCAGCGCGATCTTTTCCTTCTTCGCATTGGCCTCGGCATAGCCGTTGACCTGGCGCGTCAGCGCGCCGCGGAAGCCGGCGAGATGGGTGCCGCCGTCGCGCTGCGGGATGTTGTTGGTGAAGCACAGCACGTTCTCATGATAGCTGTCGTTCCACCACAGCGCGGCCTCGACGCCGATGCCGTTGGCCTCCGATCGCACCATGATCGGCGCCGGTACCAGCGCCTTCTTGTTGCGGTCGAGATATCTGACGAATTCCTCGACGCCGCCGGAATAGTACATCTCCTCGCGCTTCTCGACCGCGTGACGCATGTCGGAAAGGGCGATGTTGACGCCGGAATTGAGGAAGGCGAGCTCGCGCAGTCGGTGCTCGAGCGTGGCGAAATCATACTCGATGTTCTTGAAGGTCTCGGACGAGGCCAGGAACGTCACCTCGGTGCCGCGCTTGCCGGGCGCGTCGCCGACGACCCTGAGCGGTGCCACGGCATCGCCATGGGCGAACTCGATGTAGTGCTCCTTGTCGTCGCGCCAGATCCGCAAGCCCAGCTTGCTCGACAGCGCGTTGACGACGGAGACGCCGACGCCGTGCAGGCCGCCGGAGACCTTGTAGGAGTTCTGGTCGAATTTTCCGCCGGCATGGAGCTGGGTCATGATGACCTCGGCCGCCGAGATGCCTTCGCCCTTGTGGATGTCGACCGGAATGCCGCGGCCGTCGTCGCGCACGGTGACGGAATTGTCGGCGTTGAGGATCACGTCGACGCGCGTGGCGTGGCCCGCCAGCGCCTCGTCGATGGCGTTGTCGACGACCTCGTACACCATGTGGTGCAGGCCCGAGCCGTCGTCGGTGTCGCCGATATACATGCCCGGGCGCTTGCGCACGGCATCGAGGCCCTTGAGCACGCGGATCGATTCCGCCCCGTAATCGCTCGGATTTGAGGGCTCGTTTTCGGCAGGCGTCTGCCGAGCAGGTTCTGTCATGAGAGGCCTTCGAGATGTCGCCCGAATCAGCCGCGCAAAAGGCGCTGATTTGCAGGCTATTTGTGCCACGAAAGAGAGATTGCGCCTAGCGCAAAGTATCCCCTCGCAACCCTTTGAGGAGATAGGGTTTTTAGGCCGATTTTCAAGGCTTTTGAAAGCCGATTCCGGACGTCGGGAAAAGCGCGATTCGGTCGGCATTTCCGATCTTCAAAGGCCGGGATTTTGCTGGTTCCAGGAGCACCTCCAGACGCCCTGGAAAGGCCCCCGTGCAGCTTGCGAGAAGAGCGAGGCCGCACACGAACGCCCGCCATCGTGCCGGGATTTTCGCCCCGAGCCTTACCGTCCCGCATCTTGCAGGGATATCGCGCGTGATGTCATTGCGCGATTTGCGAGCGGCTGCGACAGCGTCGGTGCGGCCTCACAGGGCTAGTCGCCGCGGAAAACGGCCGGGTTCAATGGCGCCGTCTAGCGCCGGGCCGAGACTTGTCCGCTCTCGACGTCAAAGACTTCGCCGCCCGCGCCGATCTCGGTGAAGGCGGCCGGATCCGCACCGGTCAGCCAGACCTGCGCGCCGAGCCTGTGCAGTTCGCCAAACAGCGCCGCGCGCCGGTTCGGATCGAGATGGGCAACGACCTCGTCGAGCAGCAGCAGCGGCACGATGCCGGTCATCTCGGCGACCAGGCTCGCATGCGCCAGCACGAGGCCGATCAGCAGCGCCTTCTGTTCGCCGGTCGAGGCATCGCGCGCCGGCATGCTTTTCGGCGCATAGACGACCTGGAGATCGGTCAGATGCGGGCCGTCGGTGGTGCGGCCGGCGATCGCATCGCGCGGCCGGTTGTCGCGCAGGATCTGGCGGTAGCGGTCCTCGACCGAAGTCGCGGTCTCGTCGAGCAGTGCATTCTCCATCCAGCCGTCGAGCGCGATTCTAGCCGACGGAAACGCGGAGGCCTGCGCGCGTGCGTTGAGCATGCCGGTCAGCCGCGCCGCGGTCTGGCCGCGCGTTGCGGCGACCGCCACCGCAAGCTCGGCGGTCTCGCGCTCGATCGCGTCACACCAATGATCGTCGTAATTGCGGGTCTCGAGCAGGCGGTTGCGCGAGCGCAGCGAGCGTTCCAGCGCGTTGATGCGGCTGGAATGCTCGCTGTCGATCGCGAGCACCAGGCGGTCGAAGAACCGCCGCCGCTCGGAGGCTGCGCCCATGAACAGCCCGTCCATCGCCGGCGTCAGCCACACCATGCGGATATGATCGCCGAACGATGCTGCCGAGTTGACCGGCTCGCGATCGATGCGGCAGCGCCGGTTCACCGTGCTGTCGGCGCGCGGCGGATCGATGCCGGTGCCGAGCGTCGCCAGCCCCAGCGCGCCCTCGACCTGCGCCGACACCGCCCAGGAGCCGTCGCCCTGGTTGTCGGCAACATCTTCGAGCGTGGCGCGCCGCAAGCCGCGCCCCGGCGACAGGAACGAGATCGCCTCGATGCAATTGGTCTTGCCGGCCCCGTTTGGCCCGACCAGCGCCACCATGTCAGCCGCCGTCTCGAGCCCGGCCGCCCGATAATTGCGAAAATGCGTCAGCGTCAGGCGATGAATGCGGGAGGGGGTCATGTGATCCGCTTTTCGTCATGCCCGGCCTTGTGCCGGGCATCCACGTTCTTGGCGCCGAAGACGTGGATGGCCGGGACATAGGCGAGCGAAGCGACGCCGTCCTTCGGACGGCTACGCCCGGCCATGACACATGTAGTCAGTGCGAAGAAAGCCGGTAGATATTACACCCGCATCGGCATCAGCACGTACAGCGCGCTTTTGTCGTCCTTGTCCTGCACCAGCGTCGGGGAGCCGGGATCGGCGAGCCTCAAGGTTGCGACGTCGCCCTCGATCTGGGCGGCGATGTCGAGCAGATAGCGGGAGTTGAAGCCGATATCGAGGGCGTCGGAGGCGTATTCGACCTCGAGCTCTTCGGTCGCGCTGCCGGAATCCGGATTGGTCACCGACAGCACCAGCTTGCCCGCCGACAGCGACAGTTTGACCGCGCGGCCGCGCTCGCTCGAGATGGTGGAGACGCGGTCGACCGCGTTCTCGAAATCCTTCTTGTCGACGATCAGCTCCTTGTCATTGCCCTGCGGGATGACGCGGCCGTAGTCGGGGAAGGTGCCGTCGATCAGTTTCGAGGTCAGCACCACATTGCCGATGGTGAAGCGGATCTTGGCCTGCGACAGCTCGATCGTCATCTCGGCTTCGGTGTCCTCGATCAGGCGCTGCACCTCGCCGACGGTCTTGCGCGGCACGATCACGCCCGGCATGCCCTCGGCGCCCTTGGGCTGGACCAGATCAAGCTGGGCGAGGCGGTGGCCGTCGGTGGCGACGCCGCGCAGGGTGGCCGCCTTCGCGGTGCCCGCGGCGTGCAGATAGATGCCGTTGAGATAATAACGCGTCTCTTCGGTCGAGATCGCAAACTGAGTGCGGTCGATCAGCCGCTTGACGTCCTTGGCGGCGAGATTGAACGAATGCGACATGTCGCCGGCGGCGAGATCCGGGAAATCATTCTCCGGCAGGGTCTGCAGCGTGAAGCGCGAGCGGCCGGCGCGGATCGCCAGCACGGCGCGGTCGCCGTCGGCCTCCAGCACGATCTGCGAGCCATCAGGCAGCTTGCGCACGATGTCGTAGAACATGTGCGCCGGCACCGTGGTCGAGCCCGCGGTCGCGGTTTCCGCAGGCAGCGTCTCCGTCACCTCAAGATCGAGGTCGGTCGCCTTCAGCGACAATTTCGCGTTCTCGGCCCGCACCAGCACGTTGCCGAGGATCGGAATCGTGTTGCGGCGCTCGACCACGCGGTGGACATGGCCCAGCGACTTCAGCAGTTGCGCGCGTTCGACCGTAACCTTCATTGCACTACTCGCCCGATCCCCTAGGAAACACCAGCGTTGGAAAGGCCGGGCGGCGGGACGCGCGCCACGGCACCGAAAACCCCGGAAAGCCGGATCATCCAGCCGATATGACCAAAGCCGTCAGGGTCGCGCAAGGTGGCGCGGATGGCCCCCGGATTCAAGGGATTGGGAGGTGGTTCCGCACGATTCCCACGATTTACCGCCCAAACGAAACCGCCGCCCGGGCATGGCCAGGGCGGCGGGAGGATGGCGGCAGGCTTAGGCCTTTATTCCTGAAGCTGGCGCTTCAGCGATTCCACTTCCTCCGACAGCGCATTGTCCTTGGAGACGAGGGCCTCGATCTTGCGCACCGCGTGCAGCACCGTGGTGTGGTCGCGTCCGCCGAAGCGGCGGCCGATCTCGGGCAGCGAGCGCAGGGTCAGCGTCTTGGCAAGGTACATCGCCACCTGGCGCGGCCGGACCACGTTGGCCGTGCGGCGCGAGGACAGCAAGTCGGAGCGGCTGACATTATACTGCCGCGCCACCACGCGCTGGATGTCCTCGATCTTGATCCGCTTCGGCTCCTGCGGCCGGACCAGGTCGCGCACCTCGCGCTCGGCCATCTCCAGCGTCACCGGCTGGTTGTTGAGTTTCGAATGAGCAAGAAGGCGGTTGATCGCGCCTTCGAGGTCGCGTCCGTTATGGGTGATGGTGCGCGCCAGATAATGCAGCACCTCCTCCGGCACGTCGAAGGTGGCGTGATGGGCGCGGGCGGCTGCGACGCGCGACTTGAGAATGCCGTGGCGCAGCTCCTCGCCGAGCGAACCCATCTCGACCACGAGGCCGCCGGCGAGACGCGAGCGCACGCGGTCGTCGAGGCTTTCCAGATCGGACGGCGGACGGTCGGCTGCGATCACGACCTGGCGGCCGGCATCGATCAGCGCGTTCAGCGTGTGACAGAACTCGGCCTGCGTCGACTTACCCTGCAGGAACTGGAGGTCGTCGATGACGAGCACGTCGATGCCGCGCAGCGCTTCCTTGAAGGCGAGCGCCGTCTGCGTCTTCAGCGCGGCGACGAAGCCGTACATGAACTTTTCCGCGGTGAGATACAGCACCTTGCGCTCGTTGCCGGAATTGCCGGCCCAGGTCACGGCCTGCAACAGATGCGTCTTGCCGAGGCCGACGCCGGCATGGATGTAGAGCGGGTTGAACATCACGGGGTCGCCGCGGCGACCTTCGGCGACCTGACGCGCGGCGGCATGCGCCAGCGTGTTGGAGCGGCCGACGACGAAGCTTGCAAAGGTGAGGCGCGGATCGAGCGGCGAGCCGCCGAGCGCGTCATGATTGGCCGAGACCGGCGCGGTCGCGGTCGAGCGCAATTCCGGCGCGGGGGCGCGGCGCGTCTCGACCGGCGCGGGCGCTTCCTTCGGCTGCACCACCGGGCGCACCGCGGAGCGGACGGTGAGATCGATGCGATGCACTTCGGGCATCTCGGCCTGCCAGCACGAGAGCACACGCTCGGCATAATGGGCCTGGATCCAGCTCTTCAGGAATCGGGTCGGCACCGAGAGCCGCACGCTTTCGTCCTGCACGCCTTCGAGGTCCATGCGCGCAAACCAGCTCGTATAGACGTCTTCGCCTACGTTCGAGCGCAGCCGATTCTTCACGCGTGACCAGCGATCCTGTTCCGATGTGTTCAT